>CAZUIT010000053.1:0-24708 GCA_964620355.1 uncultured Burkholderiales bacterium
TCACTATTTTACGAAACCGAGAATTGGTCTTCGATGGAAAGGTTCGCGCAGGTCGTTTTGAATTTTTTGGGCGGCGAATGCGCTTTAACTACAACAGCTTTACGGTTGACATGGATGATATTGATTCCATGCGCTTTTATTTCCCAGATAGCGATGGTAGTTTGCACCGCATCAACTCGGTACTTCAAGACATCACCGGTACCTTATATATCGATAACCCAAGCAATAAGTCCGGGAGAAAGGATTTCCCTGAATACCCCATATTCAAGGCCACCAAAGGATCCAAGGTGTATTACGATTACCCTTATATTTATAATGGCGTATACGATCGTGAACGATTCTATTTTGCGACCGATCCCTTTATTATCGATTCATTAGACAATTTTACCAAGGAAGGGCTTCGCTTTGGTGGAAACTTTATCTCTGCCGATATCTTCCCAGACTTTGCCGAAGAGCTCACCGTACAGGAGGACTACTCGCTTGGTTTTAAAAAGGTGATTGATATGCCGACATACCAAGGAACAGGACAAGCCCGAGTGAGCATGTCCTTATCCAACCAAGGTTTACTCGGTAAAGGAGAGATTGAATTTGCCACCCTTAAGAACCAATCGCAAGACATTGTATTCTTCCCCGATTCCATGAATGCGGTTTCGGAATCATTCAATGTACCCGAAAGTGCAAACTACCCCAAAGTGGAGGGGATAAATGTAATTACCCATTGGGAACCTTATAACGATAAGTTCGTCCAGCGAAGTACAGATGCGCCTATTCTAATGTTTGGAGATGTGAAGCTTAAAGGAGAATATATCCATCGACAGAAAGGCTCAGAGGGAGATGGAAATCTTGATTTCAATGATGCAGAAATTATATCCGATAACATGCATTTTGATAGAAAACGCATGTGGGCAGACACTTCAACGCTAACCATTCGCTCGATTGATACCAATAAATTTGCCTTTAGAGCCGTTAATGTGAAATCGGATGTAGACTTCACCAAGCGTTTTGGTGACTTCAAATCAAATGTGAATGGCGCTAACTCAGAATTTCCTTACAATCAATACAAAAGCTCCCTCAATGAATTCAAGTGGGATATTAAAAAGAAACACTTGAAATTTAACACCCCGGAAGATCGTCCTATTGAAAGCACTTTCTTTGTGAGTACACATCCGGATCAAGACAGTCTAAAATTCAGCTCAAGAAAAGCCTTATACGACCTGAATACATTTACCCTATTTGCCAATGAGGTACCCCATATCAACGTAGCCGATTCTCGCGTATTTCCAGACAGCGGAAAAGTGGTGATTCGTGCAAATGCTGCAATGGACCCACTCCTACATTCTCGCATTGTGATGGATACGGTAAATAAATGGCATGAGTTTTATGAATGCAATACCACTGTTTTCGGACGACTCAATATGGGGGCAAATGGCTTCTACGACTATATAAGCAAAGACGGAAAAAAGAATACCATCAATGCTCACGAAATCAAGGTTGACTATGTTGCTAAAACAGCCCTAGCCTTTGCCCATGTGTATGATACCATGCACTTTACCATGACGACACGCTTTGAATTTAAAGGAGACCTTACCTTAAAAGGAAATTACCGAGGAGCTAAGTTCGATGGGTATGTTCATCCGGTTCAAGTCTTAACGAGACCCTCATCCGGTTGGTGGAGAGAGAACCGTTCTTTTGTCCCTGATTCCGTGCTATTCCATATCGAAGACCCGTATAATGAGGACAAAAAACCCATGAAACTCGGAATGTGGATCACGCTTGACTCTATCCATACTTACCCAAGCTTCTTTACCCTAGGTCGGAACTACTCAGATAGTGCCATTGTAAAGGTGAGAGAAGGTATTGTTTATTTCAATGAAACAGACGAAACCTTTTATGCTGGTGATTCAATGAAACTAAAAGGCGGTGCGGTCAAGGGAAACATCATAAGCCTGAATGATAAAACCGGAACCGTATACGCAGAGGGGAAAACCGACCTTGGTGTCAATACCGGTTTTGTAAGTATGAATACGGCTGGAAATGCTACGTTCTTACACAAAGACAGCAGCATGACACTGGACCTTATGATGGTGCTCGACTTTGCATTGCCCAAGGATAATGTCAAGTTTTTTACCGATAAGATGGTAGAAAACGGCATTGGACTAAATGCCACCTACAATGACCGTCCTATGGTAAAAAATGCTTTGGCAGAGCTCTTGGATGAAAAAGAATATAAAGAGGCCATGGAAGCCGTGAAGCTTGGGGGTATTCCACTCAGCAAAAGTTTGGAAGGCTTAATTTTTATTTCGGAAATCAAGATGGTTTGGGACCAAGACAGAAAGGCCTATGTATCTGAAGGTCCGATTGGAATTACGAGCATAGGAAACACCAAGTTTGAGAAAAAGGTGGAAGGGAAAATGATGATTGAGCGCAAACGAAGCGGAGATGAAATCACTTTCTATTTCCAAACGGATGATAATCATTGGTATTTTATAAATTATCTCAGAAATAACCTCTATATATACTCCTCAGAATCAGACTTCAACAATCTAGTCCGTGAGAAATATTCTGAAGTTAGCAAAGATGGTTATACCTTGAAATTGGCTTCACCACGTGCTAAAATTAAATTTTTGAATAGTTTTGAACCTGTAAAAGAAGGAGACGAATAATCTTGTTTGAATTTATTCTAGTAATAATTGGACTCGCTGCTATGGCATACTTACTTGGCTCTATCCCTAGTGCTGTGTGGGTAGGTAAGCTATTGCATGGTGTCGATGTGCGCGATCACGGAAGCGGAAACGCCGGTGCTACGAATACCTTTCGAGTGCTGGGCAAGAAGGCTGGAATTATCGTGATGGCCATGGATATCCTCAAAGGACTTGCCGCTGCCTCCCTAATTTTATTCTTAGGTGACCAGGTAGAGAAAGAAAGTTTTCAATATGTCAACCTGCAATTGTTGTTTGGGTTTCTGGCGGTAATAGGACATCTTTTTCCCATTTTCGCTCAGTTCAGAGGCGGCAAAGGAATTGCTACCCTCTTCGGGATGATTCTAGCCATTCATTACCCATCCGCCCTCCTCTGCTTAGGATTCTTTCTGTTGGTGCTTTATACCACCCGCTACGTATCCCTTGGCTCTATCTTGGCTGCCATCTCCTTCCCTCTTGGCTTGGTTTATATCTTCCATGAGAAGACGCCACTTTTTGTTGCCTTTGCAATCTCAGCCGCATTGTTGGTGGTTTTGACTCATCAAAAGAATATCAAGAAACTAGTCAGAGGCACCGAGAATAAGGCGAATATCTTGAAGTATAGAGACCGGTAGTATTGTTCCGCAGCTTAAAGATGAAGTCCCGAAAGCAATCGGGAGAGGAGGTGAGAAAATTCCGAATTAATTAAAAAGTTTATTTCCCGTCATCCCGACCGCGTTCGCCGGAGCCCTTGGCGCAGGAGTTCCGTAGCGGAGGAACGAGGGAACCTCGAAATCTCTCAACCTCTCAATCTCTCAACCTCTCAATCTCTCAACCTCTCAATCTCTCAATCTCGCAATTGCATTTCCAATTTCCTTTTCGTTAATTTTGTGCTATGATTCGTTTTGGCGGACAAATAGAATACGAAGAAGACCTGCTCCTCGATGAGCTATTAACAGAAACCCGTAAGCTGGTTTTGTATAACGATGATGTGAATACTTTTGATCATGTAATTGATTGCTTGATAGATATCTGCAAACATGAGGTACATCAGGCAGAACAATGCGCCACACTCGTGCATTACAAAGGAAAAGCCATCGTTAAAGAAGCAGAAGAAGATAAGCTGCGTATTATGTGTGAAGGTCTTCTTGACAAAGGTCTTTCAGCTGTTATCGAGTAGTCGACTGTTCGACTAGGCGACAATGAGACCATTGGAGAATTAAACTGTGAGATAGACCGTAGGTTTTATTGTTCTGTTAACAGTTTAAATCACAATTCACAATTCATAATTCATAAATGGATTAGGTCCAGCGGCTTTTGCGCCACTCGGCTTGAGCGTTCTTATCGAGGAAGGTCCATACAATAATCCGACTGATTTTATTGCCTTGTCCCATTGGGATGGTGCGCACTTCTCGGGCTCCTTCTCTTTTTAGTTGAGCATACAGGCCTTTCAGGTGCGCCTCTTTGGCGATTAAGCTGCTAAACCAATACACCTGCTTTCCAAACTTGGCACTTTCGCTGATCATATCAGATACAAAACGGAACTCACCGCCTTCACACCAGAGCTCAGCATTTTGTCCGCCGAAATTACGAAGCACCTCTGCCCTTACCGACTTGTGTAGATTTTTATTCTTGCGCTGAGTGCCGGCATCCGCTTCTTCTGGTGATAGATGGAAAGGTGGGTTACAAATACTCAGGTCAATTTTTTCATCCTTCCCAATCACTCCTTCAAAAAATTGTTTTTTGTTCGATTGAAGACGCAATTCAACCTTGCCTTCCAACACGGCGTTTTGATCGATGATTTGTTGCGCAGACTCAATTGCTTTTTCATCAATGTCTGAACCAATGAAATTCATACCATATTCCTGTGCTCCAATAATGGGGTATACACTGTTGGCTCCAACACCAATATCCAATACAGAGACTGGCTTATTGCTTGGAAAATACCCCAAATTGGTTTCTGCCATGAGGTCTGCGATATAGTGGATATAATCTGCACGTCCTGGTATTGGCGGACAGAGATACCCTTCTGGAATATCCCATGATTCAATTTGATAATAATGCTTCAACAAGGCCTTATTCAGCATCTTCACCGCTTGTGGACTGGCAAAATGAATCGACTCATCCTTGTATTTATTGACGATAACAAACTCGGCCAATTCAGGCAAGGTCTCTACCAAAGCTTTAAAATTATAGCGACTACGGTGCTTATTTCTCGGGTGCAATGCAGCCTTGATCGGCGGTTGATTTCTTTTCTTCATGAGGATAATAATGGACTCTAACGCCTTCTTTTGGCATAGAGGTAAAGGTTTTCAACTTTCTCTCTTGCCCAAGGGGTTTTGCGCAAAAAGGTTAAGCTAGATTTGATAGATGGATTGCTTTTGAAGCTATTGATGCGAATACGTTCGCTCAAATCTTCCCAACCGTAACGTTCTACCAAGTATTCGAGCATGTCGGCCAGTTTGACCCCGTGAAGTGGGTTATTCGCTTGTATTTCTTTCGGTTTCTCTGCGTCCATGCTAGGGCACAAAGATAGCGCAAATTCACTTCAATGAAGTCAACTTCATAAGCCTAAAACCTCGAACCATAAATTCGTCATCCAAATGTGTGCGCCTTAGTGTAGGTGAAGGTCTGAGCCTTTTCGGCGAAGGAGTAGCGTGCAATAGGGCCAAAACCTCTACCTATCATACCAATCCCTGCGCCGATTCAGCTTCAAGTCTTGGAGAACAGAACTCTTAGCATTCATAGCAAAGGCGAAATACTGGCGATCTCCGAATGGCATCCAATCAAAACGGAATTCCCAACAATGTAAGTCACGATACAGGTTTAAGGTGGTCATCGACAATTGTTTGTTCGAAATATCATACCCACTATTAAAGCCTATTTTCCATTTTTGTGTCAGACTAAAATCTCCAGAAAAGTTCAGTGTTTGTACTTCTGTTCTAGAAACAGGTGATTTGGTGACATTATACACATAGTTGAAATTAAAATTCCAGGGAATATTAAAGTCAACGAACTGATCGGCCGAATTCAGCATGATCAGCTCTTGGGAAGTCATATAAGGATGAACATAGGGTCGCAGTCTACCAGGCGTAGCTTTACCCTTCAAGGTTTCCGAGTTTAAGGAGGTGGTGAGGTAAATACGACTTGACGTCATGCGAGCAAGCTTGCCCGTTTGCTTGTACAAGAATTCTTTCTGACTCGTACCTGCCGAATCATAGCTGTAGAAATTCATGGTGGTATTAAACTGGAGATTCACATATTTGAATAATGTTGTTCTTAGCTCAACGACCAACGGAGCAAGGTTTAGAGAATCTGCCAAGAGATTATAGGAAGATGCCAGATTGAATACATCTAATATCTTCACTTTTCTGTACCCTGTTGCCGTGTCTTTTTCATCCCGAACCTTCATCTCCAAATTATTTCCCAAGCTGAAATTCACCAAGCCCGATTTTCCTTGTCCCGGACCTCCAAAAATCCCCTTTTCAAAGACGCTGTACTTCTGAAAATTGGTATCGCTCGCATCTGTTGCGAATTCATTATAAAACCCGAATTTATCCTGGGAAAAATCAGGACGGTAGCTGAGAGAAATCAAAGGGTTCATTACATGACGAATAGCGCTTACCTTTTTCCCTTTGAACTGATACATTCCATAGACAATGGTACTCAAGCTTGCAGAAAAATTATACTCATAGCCACGCACATATCCATAATTGGTATCGACCTTAATCTCGTTGTTTGTTTTATCGAAGAACTTACTCGTAGACTGGAAATACCAATATTCCGTATAGTTTGCAGAAGGGGAGAATGCTAGAAATTTCAAGACCTTAAAGTTTCCACTTGCTCCAACACGGTGATTCATTCCGTATTGCATATTGGCAAATGTTTGTGGAGTGAAGAAGGTGCTATCGCCCGTACTAATCTGATTTCTAAAAGCAGTGGAATAGGTAACTCCAATGTCTTGGTAAAACTTGCTTGTTGCGCTGCTGTAATTCTTGCCTCGGAACGGAAAAAAGCGGTAGACGTCAAAATTCAAGTCTGGCAAAGTCACATCCACTGCGCCTGTATTCGTATTCTGTGTATGACGGCCAGTCAAGTTTAAGTTTCCAAAATTGAATGCCCGCGAATAGTTCACACTTGAATTCATGGTATTGGTAACGATATCATTCGGGTTATAGGAGTTTGTTCTCAGGTAACTGCTGCTACCCAATTGCACATTAGCACTAAAATTCGTTTTTGGCTTTGCTCGATTATCCATCTGATGGGTCCAGTTAAAGAGCACATCATTCGATTTGAAGAAATCTGGGTCCTCTGGCTCATTATTTTTATTTACCGCATAACTCAAATTCAAATTTCCGCTGTATTTATACCGCTTGGCGTAGAAGGAAGTGGCCTGTCCGCGCCAACTCCCATTGGCATAAATATCTCCAGTCAAGGCAAAATCGAAGCGATCTGAAAGGCCAAAATAATAGCCGCCATTCCTTAAGAAGTATCCCCTATCACCTGAATAGCCATAATTTGGCATCATTATACCTGAGCTCTGACCCTTTGTGATTGGGAAAAAACCAAAAGGTAAAACTGCCGGTGTGGGAACATCGCCAACATAGAAAAATGCCGGACCAGAAACAATTTTCTTCCCAGGGATAATCTTCATCCTATTGGCTTTGATATAGAAGTGAGGATGAGAGGTATCGGTGCAGGTGGTATAACGCGCATTGCTGATATACATATTATCAGCTGTGTCTTTTTTCACCACTTCCCCATATACCAATCCATCAGCCTGTTCAGTAATTAGTCCATAGATGATTCCTTTTTTAGACTTAAAATTATACCGCAAGGAGTCGGTGGTCATCTCGTCCTTATCGTCTTTAAAGTGTGGAATGCATATCTTCACGCCATTTGAGTCCACAATATGCACCCCGAACATCACGTTCGTTTCAAAATTTATAGTGATAATGGCGGCCTTAATTTCCATGCCTTTATATTGGACAATAGCATCACCATATAAGTAGATTTCCTTATCCTTAACGCGTATTTTGATGGAATCTCTGGCACTGTACTTGACTTCACTATCGATAGCGGACTTATAAAATTTGCGTCGGCCGCCTTTCGTAGAATCGGCATTTGCTTCAGTGTTCACTATAGTGGAATCCCCAGAAACCTGTGCCTGAGCGACTTGCAGCCCGAACAGGCTGGCAATTAACAATAGACATGGGATAAGTACTGGGCGAATCGTATTCAAGTGTCGGATGCTGTGATTAGCTTTGTTTGGCAAACTTTATACCGCTTCAAAAAAACAGCACAAAAGTGAGAACTCCAATACTTGTATCGCTAACTCTACTTGCCTTCTTGGTAAGTTCCTTCCAAACCTTGAATTTTGTCGACAGCAAAATCCGAGTGATTGTGATTGATGCAGGCCACGGAGGAAAGGATCCTGGCGCAGTATCACACGGTTTGATTGAAAAAGAAGTGACACTGGCGGTAGCTAAAAAATTAGGCGCAGCCATCAAAGAAGCCTTCCCAGAAATAAAAGTTTATTATACCCGACTGAGCGATAATTTTATCGAGCTCAACGAACGTTCAAATATTGCTAACCGAAATAAGGCGGATCTTTTTATTTCCATCCACGTGAATCATAGTTCAAATTCTTCTGCTCATGGTTCTGAAACCTATGTGATGGGAACCCATAAAAACGACGGAAATTTGGAAGTAGCCAAAAGAGAGAACTCTGCAGTCCTCTTGGAAGATGATTACGAATCAGACTATGAAGGATTTGACCCCAATTCGCCTGAAGGACATATTATCTTCTCTTTTTATCAAAATGCTTTCATGGAACAAAGTATTCTTTTCGCCTCTGAAATTGAAAAAGAACTGGCAAAAAGGAAAAAAATTAACCGCAGTCGTGGTGTAAAACAAGCCGGCTTCCTGGTATTATGGAAAACGGCTATGCCAAGTGTGCTTATCGAAACAGGCTTCATGACCAATAGTAGTGAAAGAACTTATCTTAAAAGTAATGCCGGGCATACCGAATTGGCCGAATCTATCTTTACTGCTTTCAAAACCTATAAGTCGGATATCGAAAAATAGGACCTCGTCACACAAATGGGGTATAAATGCTGCCCTATTACTTCCTCCTTTTTTCTCTTGATTTTCGTCGAGAAATACCATACTTTTGCGCCCTTCATTTATACTGCTCATGAAGCTTTCCCAATTTAAATTTGATCTTCCAGAAAACCTTATCGCACAGCACCCTGCCAAGCAGCGCCATGAATCGCGCATGATGGTATTGAACCGTGAGAAAGGAACTATTGAACACAAAACTTTCCATGATATTCTCGATTATTTCAATGATCAGGATGTGATGGTGTATAATAATACCAAAGTTTTTCCTGCACGCCTATTCGGTAATAAGGAAAAAACGGGAGCGAAGATCGAAGTATTTATGCTTCGTGAACTCAACGAAGAACTCCGTCTTTGGGATGTACTTGTTGACCCTGCAAGAAAAATTCGTGTGGGCAATAAGCTCTATTTCGGAAACGACGACCTCGTAGCTGAAGTGGTAGACAATACGACTTCTCGTGGAAGAACCATCCGTTTCCTATTTGATGGTACGCCGCAAGAATTCCGCAATATCATCGAGAAACTTGGAGAAACTCCCCTACCTAAATACATTGATCGTCCGGTTGAGGAAGACGACAAAGAACGCTACCAAACAATCTTCGCCAAAGAAGAAGGTGCTGTAGCTCCTCCAACTGCTGGGTTGCACTTTTCACGTGAGTTAAAAATGCGCCTCGAAATTAAAGGGGTAGAATTCTCAGAAGTAACCCTGCATACTGGTTTAGGAACATTCCGCGACGTAGAAGTTGAGGATTTGACCAAACATAAGATGGACAGCGAACATTATAAAATTCCTGATCATACAGCAAATGCAGTAAACAAAGCCCTGGAAGATAAAAAACGCGTAGTCGCTATTGGTTCTTCTGTAATGCGTGCCTTGGAATCTTCTGTTAGTTCAATGGCTACCTTAAACTCATCTGAAGGCTGGAGTGATAAATTTATCTTCCCACCACATGAGTTTTCTATTGCCAATGCCTTTGTTACCAATTTCCACTCACCGATGTCTACCTTGATGATGCAATCTGCAGCCTTTGCAGGGTATGACTTCTTGATGGAAGCCTACAAAGTAGCCATGAAAGAAAAATACAAGTTCCTCTGCTACGGGGATGCCTTGTTGATTATATAAGGATGGATTTCCCATCTGCTTTTCAAGAAAGAATTAAAGGTCAGCTTCCCCAAGAGGCTGACCTTCTTTTTAGCGCACTTTCTGAAGAAGCACCCACGAGCATTCGGCTAAACCCTTTTAAAGCTTTTACTAGCCTTCCCACGTTACCCAAAACACCTTGGAACGAGAATGGACGCTTTCTCCAAGAACGCCCTTCCTTCACGCTAGACCCAGCTTTTCATGCTGGCATGTACTATGTGCAAGAAGCTAGCTCGATGAGTATCGACTTTGTATTGAATCAGCTGGACTTAGAAGGTGCATTGGCGCTCGATCTTTGCGGAGCGCCTGGCGGAAAAAGCACCTTACTCGGCACCCACCTCTACCCAAAAGGAGGAATGGTCCTAGCCAATGAAGTAATCCGAGCGCGAGCCAATACACTCAAGGAGAACATCATCAAATGGGGACTACCGAACATGGCCGTGTCCAATCTCGACCCAAAACATTTTGCCAAGAGTAAAGTCCTATTCGATTTAATCTTAGTAGATGCACCCTGTTCAGGTGAAGGCATGTTCCGAAAGGATGAAGCCGCCCGCAATGAATGGTCGCCTGAACATGTGAGCATGTGTGCGGCACGACAAAAACGTATTCTCTCGGATATACTCCCCAACCTCAAAGAAGAAGGCTATCTCCTTTATTCTACCTGTACTTTTTCTGAGGAGGAAAACGAAGCAAACCTGAACTGGCTGGCACAAGAACAAGGCATGAGTTCGTTATCCATCGATTTCCCAGAAGAATGGAATATCAACAGGAAAGAAAAAAATGGCTGCTTGGGATATTCCTTCTTTCCTCACAAAACGCGAGGCGAAGGTTTTTTCATTGCATTGATGCAGAAGGAAATGGATGGCAGTCAAACTCAGAAAGTCAGCGTTAAGTCGAGCAAAAAAGAGAAGAAATATGCAGGAGCCAAGAAGCTTGGAAAAAAAACCGATGCCGATTGCAAAACATGGCTCAAGGATGACGTCCAACTCTTTGAATGGTATGATGGCATCTATGCTGTACCTGAATCTATCAGTGAACTAGCAAGTACCTTATTCTATGGATTTCCCTTGCAGTATCTCGGGACAAAAGTAGCCGAACAAGCCGGACGTGACTGGAAGCCAAGTGCAGAACTAGCCTTATCTGTTATAGCAAATCCCAGTAGTTTCCCATCCATCGAGTTAAGTCAAAAAGACGCCCTACATTTTCTTCGTCGTGATGAACTTAAATTCCCGGACTCACCAATTGGCTGGCTAAAACTCACCTATTTAAATCAAGGTTTAGGCTTCGTGAAAAATTTGGGAAACCGAAGCAATAGTCAATACCCAAAAGAATGGAGAATCTTGATGGACCTTCCGGAAGAACTTGAGACTTGGTATTAAGCGTCCCCGTTTATGGGTGTCCATCTCCTAAATCAACCCTTCCACCACCGGCATTAGCCGCTCAATGGTAACATGCTCCATCACCACGATTTTAAACCACTTTGGTGCATGATGATTATCCGGTACGAGCACATATTTCTCGGCCAATTCATGCGGTACATGCTTTGCGCGGATGGTGATGATATTCGAAGAAGGCTGACGGAAATAGCCAATATTCTTCAACTGTAATTGTTCCTCCAACCAGTCCGCGCGCTTTTGAAGAACAAAGATTTTCTCTCGCCAAGCGAAGGGTCCGTAGGTAGTTAAAATCATCCATATCGCCACCGCATTTGCTCCTGAACGGGATCCTATCAAGGTTGAATCCTCCCCTTCCACATAGCTGGCTTCTTTAGTGGAGGCATAGTTCATCCATCCTTTGCGTATGATGAATATGCCCGTGCCATAAGGAGCTTGTACCATTTTATGCGCATCTAATGTAACGGAACAGATTTCTGGCACCGTAAAATCTGGAATATTCTTTTCACCAGAAAATGGATAGAAAAATCCACCATAGGCACCGTCCACATGCATTTTAAAGGGAAGATCTGCTGACTTTAGTGCATCAATATAAAGAGCTGGATTATCCACTGACCCGAACATGGTCGTCATCATATTTACCACCACAACTACTGCCTTGCATCCATCCTCTTTCAACTTTTGTATGGATGATGCGATGGCTTCTGCCTCAACTTTGCGGTATGCATTGGAAACGGGAACAGAATACAGGCTCAAGCCCAAAACATTACAGGCCTTCGCCATGGAATAGTGCCCATCAGATGAAGCAAGTAAGGCAACCTCTTGCGACTTCAAGCCCATTTCTTCCATAAAATAGTTGCGGTATATCCAGGCAGCTTGCATATTGGCTTCGGTTCCGCCAGAGGCAACATAGCCATCGAATTCCCCTTCGCCTCTCAAAATATCATGCGCACAGATGGAGATTAAATCCCGCTCAATCTCCTGGGTGCCTGAGAAAAAGGATTCCGATTTCCCAAGTGTATGGCAGCCAATATGGTTGGGATTATGGATCAAGGAAGAAAGGAAGGGAGCATCTTTTAAAAAGCCTGCGTCTGAGAAAAACACCTTACTATCAAGATGACTAGCTGGCACTCCAACAATCGCTTCATCAAAAAAATTTACGTTTTGATCCAACGCAGTAAATACCCTATCCCTGATTTCTGTCTGCGTTAATTTCTTCCAATGTTTCATTGCCGCGAAGATAGGTGCAGCAAACAAATGGAAAAAGTGAGGAATATTAGGAATTGGTCATTTACATCCATGTTGCACCACAACCATTTGTGAAAACATCTCGCCTGATCTAGTCATTATACAAATCGTATACACGCCATCATTCCAATTAGTGACATCAACTTGCAATCCATTGCCTTCTGGCGATGCCAAGTGATACACCTCTTGACCCAGTGGATTATACACATAAAATTGATGGATCTGATTTTCCGTGGCCTCCCAAACAATATCGAATGAATGCGAAGCTGGATTTGGATAAACATGAATGCTGCCCATATGAATTTCCTCGAACCCCACATTTTGAATTTGCATTGAACTGCTGGGTGATTTACACCCATTTGAGTCATTGACATCAAGTTTGTAAGTGCCATTTTGTGTTATCACCAATTCATTCCCTGTAGCTCCTGTTATCATCTGGCCATCTTTGAACCATTGATAACCAAAATAGGATCCGGAGCTCCGAAGCGTGTCATTCGTGCGGGTTACTTGTGGCACTGCCACTTGAGGAAACAGTCCATATTTAAGCTGAAGGGTGTCCGGACAATAGTTGGATCCTAATCTTATCAGTGTTCTTTCCATGCTATCTTTAACCCAAATCGTGCAAGCTGTATCAAGAAGTTGATTATTCATCATCCAGAACAAACCTTGAGCATTGGTGCAATTTACCTGGACTTGGACGCTATCTCCAGCGCAAAACTGGGCCGAAGCAGGTGTAACTTGAGCTGATTCTGTTTGATGAATTGTTAGTTGCTTCCTGAAGGTATCAGAACAGTTATCCATATTAGAGGCAACCAAAGAAACAAGATAAGTTCCTACTTGGTAAGCTTTATTTGGATCTTGTATTTGACTAAAGCTTGAATCGCCAAAATCCCAGGATGATTGAGTGAATCCGGTTGATTTATTCAAAAATTGAACTGGACTCTTTCGGTCACATAGAATACTGTCATAAAGCACAAATTCTGCAGCTGGTGAAGGATGAATCAGCATGACCTGGATAATTGAATCTTGACATCCATGGGCATCAATAACCTTATAAACCATGTCAAAGGCTCCTGAGTATTGGTAGCTATGTACCGCGTTTATTGCAGGACTGGATACACCATCTCCAAAGTAGATTTGAGCAGAATCCCAGCTAGAATCCTGATTCCGCTTAATGCTCAAAAACTGATTATTCAAGCAAAATATTGTGTCTGAAATCGTCCAACTTGGAATGGGCTCAGGAAATACTGTGAAATGAAGAACCGTTGAATCACTACAACCATTCGCTGTTTCAATCCGAAGTGTGAGTACACCATTTCCGGTATCTGCGGAGGATTGGACATAATTGAGAGCGGTATCCACCACAGTGCCATTCCAAAGCCAATTTCTTGTATAGGAATAAATTGTATCTGAATTGTCCTGTACATTTAAAACGAATGTATTCCTGCACTGAAGGGAATCCTTATTCCAGTCTACAGCCGCCCTTGGATATTCAAAGAGGATGGATACATGAGAAGATTCACGGATACATCCATTCGATTCGCTTATTTTCACCCAATAGGTACCCGATGTATCAAGCAATACACTATTCGTATCTGTATTAAAAATTGCGCCATCCTTATACCAGGTAAAATTGAATTCTGCAGGATTATCCGATTCCAATAATACCGAATCAGTGGAACAATACTTTGGACTTAGTTGCCTCACAAAATTTCGACTTGGTGAATGATTTATTCGCAGCTCAGATTCTAGCCAAAATGTTTGTGCAGGGGCTGTCGAGGTGTATTTAACTCGATAAGATCCAGCTGCCATATTCGATGGAATAGTGCAAGGAATGCTATCTCTAACTAATTGGTTCGATACTTTTGAACCAATTAGCGTAGTATAAGTCCCACTAGAATCAACAAGCTGAATAACGATTTGATTGTTATAACCCACTGAATCTAGTATTTCTATGGGTATCTTAAATGAAGAGCCAGGACAATACGCTACAGATGTGTTAGCATGGAGCACTATCTGATTTTCTACAATCCGAATAATAAAAATATCTCGGGTCCCTCCACCAAATGTTTTTTGATGATTTGACTTGGAAAAATAGGTTCCACCATTGGTATGCCCAGCTATAATAAATTCGTTTTCTCTCACATCTATTCGGTCTGGCCACTCTGTAAAAGCTGTTCCAAAATATGAACCCCAAATAACTTGTCCAGCCGTATCAAGCTTAAGAACAAATCCATCAATCAGAGAACCAAGCGTATCCTGCAAGGCCCCATTCTGAATAAAAGCAGGACCTGCACCTGAACCAGCGATTACCAAATCTCCTTTTTCATTCATTTTGAAGGTCCAAAATATATCACTTCCATTTGACCCATAATACTTGCTCCAAATAAGGTTTCCAGAAGTATCCCATTTCATCAGAATTCCATCTTGACTCCCGTGGTAAGAGGAATTGCCTGGTGGATAATCGTATCCATTTCCCGAATAAGTAAATCCTGCACAATAAACCTCACCATGCGTCCCTAATTCAAGGTTCATATCTCCTTCATCCCCATTTCCTCCAAAATATGTTGCCCATTCGATACTTCCTATAGAGGATATTTTCATTAACATGCAATCATTGATTGACTGGCCCTTATTGGGCCTATTTGTCATAAAAGCACCATTTGTTGCCAAATTCTCAGATTTAGAAAGTAAACTAAGTATCAGCTTATTATTCGGTAGAATCTGAAAATCAGTAATCAATGTTGTGTTATCCACTGTAAAAATCCTAGACCAAATAACATTACCAGCGCTATCCATTTTCGTAATAAATGGATCATAGCTAATCAATGTATTAATTCCCAACGAATTAACATCTGCAACATTACTTCGGGTATGGCCTGATGCTATGATCTCAGTTGAATTAATTGTTCGAACAACAGAAAACCTATCGAGAGAATCGCCACCAAAAAACTTGCTCCAACAGGGAATACCATCCCATCTGACTTTCATTATAAAAGCATCATGATCATCAATATGCCCACTTGGCTTTCGGTTTCCGCGCGTAGCTAAAGTTGAATCTTTTGAAGCGCCAACCAAATACAAGCATCCAGATGAATCATAAGTAGCTCCTCCTCCACTCAGTGTATTAGATGAAAAGTAATAGGAAGCCCACTCAATGGTCCCTACAGAATCAAACTTTGTCACAAAAAAACCAGATTGATTTGTCAAATTAGAAATATAGCCATTGTACGCAATGTTTGTAGAGCTTGTGGTAATTCCAGTTCCAAAAAAACCGCCATCGCTATGATACGTTATAGAACTTGCTGTCTCATTTCCCGAACCGCCGTAATAGGTAGACCATAGAACTGCCGGATCAATAATTAACTCCTCTTTGAAGCTTGTCTCTGAAGAATTGAATGAATAGGTGCTATTTCCTGCATACTCAATGTCAAGTACCTCGTTATTTTTAGTAGTAAACGAATAAGGCTTCGTTTCTATAATTTCTCCCCATTCACCTTTTATATGAATACTCCCATTTTGAATGGTCGAACTTTGCCTTCCTGCATAAGTCCATTTAATCTGATTGATTTTAGCACCTTGAGCGACCACAAAATCATACTTCAGTGCGCCATCCTTCCAGTAATAATGAAGATCAATTCCAGCATAGATTTCTCTGATCCAAAAATCTAAAATTCCTTTGGTATGAATTGCATTTTCTGTTTGAGCTCCTTGGTAAAAATGTTCTTGGTATCCCGAATACTTGCCCACTTCAAACTGAGCGCGCTTACTCACATCCTGGTAACGCAATGAAATACGTTCAACCAATTGATTTAATGAATCATCTTGATCATTTTTAATAAAGTAATAATCAATCCCTTCATTTAAAAAATGAGCATATCCAGAGGGGAAGGCTAAAGTACAAAGCACTTTATCGGCCTTTGCGGCACCTGCAAATCGGACCTGACCTTTGTTCAAGACAAATTGATTGACACTGGAGTTTTGAGCTTGAGCCCGATTTCCAATCGATACTAGAACAAAAACAACACTAAGGAAAACGCATCGTAATATCATCAATCAATAATACGTAATATCCTGTGATTATTGAAACTGAAATCGACTTATCGCTAAATGGGGAATAGAATTGAAACTCAGGCTACGAGTTAGACTCGTTCCATTTAATTGCAGTCTACCGTGCTTTCATCCGGTACCAAACCCGACATCATACTTCCTTTAAGGTAGTCGCTGTTCTTGGTGCCAATTTGAATAATGCTAGCGCTGTTTTGGTCGTTTGGAGCCAAAGAAATATGTTTCCATTTCACAAATTGTCCATCATTGGTATACACCTTTATATCATAAGACGCCATATCTGGAATATGAAAGGAATACATGCCTACATCAGCAGGGTTCAGTGTGAATTTTGATTCAAGACTGCTCATACCTCCATCTGACAGGATGAGCTCTATCCGCACCAATTGACGCGTTTTACAGGAAACATTATCATCCGTATTATTGCTAAGTCCAATATAATAATTGGGTGAATTATCAACTGGTTCTTTGGACGGTGTATCATCCGTTTTGCTGCAAGAGCTAAAAATGAGACCCGCAATTAAGCAGCAAGCAAAGAGTGATTTTTTCATGGAGTACGCTGCTACGTTCTATTTATCTTTTTTTCCAAATATAGAAATCCTTACATAGCGACCTGGGTGTTCTTTCAAGTCTTTCAATAAGGCATCCAGATCTCTGCTCACATTCTCCATTTGGTCATAAAGTTCTCTATTTTGTGCCAGTTGACCCAGGGTTCCTTTTCCTTGATTGATATTATTTAAGGTAGTATCTAAACTTGCCAAGACTGCATTTGCGCGCTGCATGGTATTTTGTAATTGCAATGCATTCAAGGTATCCGTAAAATTTTTCAAATTGGTTAGCGCCCCTTTTATGACTTTTTCATTGTCTAAAATCATGCGTTCGATTCCAATGGCATGATCCAAAATTGTCGCTACTTTGGTATCCACTGTATTCTGAACAGATAGCATCGTGCCATTCAAGTTATCGATAGTTTTTGGAAGCTTCTCCATCGCCGTCCGAAGTGCTGCACCAGATTCACCGTTAAACGTACTATCCAAGCCTTCGAGAATACTCTTGACTTTTTCACGCAGAGGAGCGGTTATTTGATTTAGGTTATCAGTAAACCCAGGCTCCATGAAAGGCAGCAAGGTATCTTTATTTTGAGCATGACGTGGGTCGTCGCCTAGAACGAGCTCTACTGATTTGCTTCCGAAAAAATCAGAACTAAACACTTTGATGGTTGAGTTCATCGGAACCAAAATGGTGCTTTGAACCTCAATTTCTACCAATAGTTTTAGGCTATCCTTTGGGAGCAATTGCACACGACTTACCTGTCCTATTCTATATCCATTAATCAATACCGGATTGGAAGCAATTAAGCCATCCACAGTATTAAAAACGGCATAGTATGTCTTAGTACGCGTAAACAAATCACGACCTTTAAGATAATTATACCCTAGAATTAAGATAGTAATGGAGATGGCTGCAAAAATGCCCACCTTGGATTCATTGGAAATCTTCATTGTTCACAAATATAATGCGTTCCGACTATTAACGATGGAGTTTACTTTGATCGCATGGCTTCAACAGGATCCATTCTTGCTGCTGATATCGCGGGGATCATACCGGCCAATAAACCTATAGATGCTGATATTAAATTGCTGTAAATAAAATTCGTGGAAGAGATAAATACATCGATATCCATAGCGGAAGAGATTCCTTTGCTGCCTAAATAGACAAAGAATACACCGATTAGTCCGCCAATAAGAGAAAGTACAACGGCTTCGATAAGAAATTGAAAAAGGATAAATGCATTCGTGGCTCCTAAGGCTTTTTGAATTCCGATTTGTGACGTGCGTTCTTTCACCGAAACAAACATAATATTAGCAATCCCAAAACCGCCAACAAGAATGGAGAACGCGCCGATGATGCTCCCTCCCATATGCAAGACGCTAAATACTCCTGATATTATCTTAGTTAGCATGGTAATCCGATTCATAGCGAAATTATCGTCGTCTTTAGGACTCAGCCGACGAATGCTTCGCATGGCGCCTTGAATGGTTAGTTGAAGATCTTCAATCTCTGCATCATCAATGCCCTTCACTAAAATGCTTGGCTCACCACCTCGATTGAGATTGGCCACCTTACGCAAAAACTCAACCGGCAGAATCACCGAATCATCCTCCGAACTCCCTAATAAAGACTTCCCTTTGCGCTGCACAACCCCAGCAACGGTAAGCTTCCTACCAAAAAACTGAAGTTCTTTGCCCACCACATCGACACTTCCAAAAAGGTTCATGGCTAAATTATTCCCAAGGATAATAACCGGCTTACCTAGGCGCGACTCACTTTCAGTAAAAAAACGGCCAGTTTCAATATTCACCGGATTAATTTCATCATACGTGTGCCCTACTGCAATTCCGCTGACACGTTCGATGTTTATTCCTTCTGCCTTAATCGTTTTTCCATAGATTCGGAACATATAAGACACTTCCTTGACGATGGCATTTTCGGCAAGACGTTCCTTAAGAAGATCCGATTCTTTCAGTGTGGCCTTTGGCCGGTTCATGTATTTCCACCACGGATAATCTTGTGTAAATTCCCATGGCCATTTTTGCACATATACAACATTTTGCCCCAAGGACTCAAAGCTCTTATTAATATTCGCCTCCATAGAGTCGACAAAAGTCCAAACCAGGACTATGCAAAAAATACCAATAGAAATTCCAGCGAGAGATAAGACGGACCGCAATTTATTCACCCAAAGGGCTTGCATGGCCATGGAGAAACTTTCCATGGTCAACTGAAAAAAGAGGCCTATGCGCTGCATGAACCAAAGGTATTAAAATTACCATGCGCTGTTGCACCCTTCACCTCAGACAGATCTACGAAATCGATGGAAGCAATCATTTGGGGGATGAGTTGGCCGAACTCATTTGACTAGCCAATCATAATATGTGATTTAGGATAGTGAAAGGAGTTCGAACGTACCGGAACACTCAGCGAGAATGCAAGCGATAAAACTCCAATTCGCCCCACGAACATGGAAACTATGAGCACAATTTTACTGAAACTCGATAATTCTGCAGTAATTCCAGTGGAAAGTCCAACAGTAGCAAAGGCCGATACTTCTTCAAAAACCAATCGCGTAACCTCAATACCTGGTTCTGCGATAGTCAATAAAATCACGGCCACGAAGATGAATGTAGCCGAAAAGATGAACACCGAGAATGCTTTATAAATCAATTCCTGAGAAATAGTTCTTCGCCCAAGGGTAACTTCCTTACGCCCGGTTACAGTGGCCAAAATGGCTGAGAATATCACCACGAAGGTTGAGGTCTTAATACCTCCACCCGTTCCACCTGAAGAAGCTCCAATGAACATAAGGAAGATAAAAATGATCAATATTGGAGAGGAGAGTAAGGAAATGTCTACTGTATTAAATCCTGCGGTTCGTGTGGTAACCGATTGAAATAGCGACGTGAGCAAGGCTGGCAAAGTACCTTGTCCTTCTAGCACACCTTTCTGTTCGAGCAGAAAGAACATCAAGGTTCCAAAAGCGATTAAAATCAAGGAACCGTAGAAGGCAATTTGTGTACTCAGCTTCCATTTCTTCCAGGGCTTGCTCAGGCGTTCACGCACGTTCTTCACCTCAAAAATATCGCGAAGTGCAGGAAACCCAATTCCACCAAAGAAAATGGTAATGGCTATGCACATATGAAGTAAATAATTTGATTGAATCCCTACTTCTGCCAACCCATTTGTGAACAGTGAAAATCCAGCATTACAAAAGGCTGATATTCCATGGAAAACGCTAAAAAAGACTTTCTCCCCTTCACTTTTGAAAGCATAATCGCCCCAGAAATTATAGATAAGCACCGTACTAACCAATTCGATAAATACGGTATAAAACACCACCTTCCTCAGCAGAGAAACCGTTCCCAATAATGACTCATTATCAAATAATTCCTTCAACATACTCTGCTGCTTCAGGCCCATTCCTTTTTTCATAAAGGTGGCAAAAAAGGTAGCAAAGGAGATAATCCCCAAACCCCCAATTTGAAAAAGCAAGAGAATAATAAGTTGTCCTTTTGTGTTGAAAAATGTGGCGGTGTCCACCACAATCAACCCTGTAACGCAGGAGGCACTTGTTGCTGTAAATAAGGCGTCAAGCCAACTCAACTCACCAATGCCATTATTCAAGGCCGGCAACTGAAGTAAGAAAGTACCAATGAGTATGAGTAAGACAAATGAAATAAGGAATATGGTGGTTGGTCGAAGTTTTAATCGGCCTAATTCCTGCACAGATTTCACAACTTCTAATACTATCAATACCAGCAGATAACATTGAATAAAAAAGACGTAATAGGGCTCGAACCCTTGCCAACCTAAACCCTCAAAAAGTTTAGCAATTATTGGAAAATGAAAAAGCTGGTATGAAATAAAATTGGCCACCACTAAACTTAACAGTATAAATTCAATACTATTGGATCGTATAAAGGCCTTGCGTTCGAGCGTAAAAAATAGCCGAATAATAAAGTTCAAAATAAAAACCGCAAAGAAGGATCGGTTGATATCCAATAAGACCTTTTGTTCTTCTGGAGTATGAGGAAATCCATGATAATATACGAGTGAGGCGATGGTAACGACCGAACTAATCGCTACAATCCAACCCATCAATCGGAGGATGAGGTATTTATTCTCAAAGATGAATAAGTTAACTTTTTGTCTCAGTCCGAACATGAGCCCTATCCGAGTTTAATTGCCTCTTCCAGCAATTTCGTTTTTTCTATTGGAACTACCCCAACTTTTTCACACACAAGTCCGCCAGCCAAATTCGCCAAGAAAGCAATATCACGAATGGACGCTCCAAGTGCAAGACAAAGAGCAGCAACACTAACTACGGTATCTCCTGCACCCGATACGTCAGAAATATTACGAAGATGAGCAGGCAGGTGTTCCCAACTTTTCCTATCGCTTATCAATACCCCTCTTTCAGATAGAGTCACCATAATCATGTCGGTATTAAGCAATCCTTGCAAACGAATCACGGCCTGCCTTACTTCCTCTTCTGTTTTAAGCGCATCATCTAATTTTAAGCCTTCCCGAATTTCTTTTAGGTTGGGCTTAAATAAAGTGGCTCCAGAATAGGAGAGAAAATTATTCTTTTTGGGGTCAACTACGGTGGGTATTCCGGCAGATTTTGCAATTTCAATGATGGATTGAATGAGTGCTTCTCCAAGCACGCCCTTATCATAATCTTCAAATACCAGCACATCATACTTGCTGATTTCATTTTTAATCCAAGCAAATACCGCAGTTCTTTCGCGCTCACTCAAATCATGAAGATCTTCATCATCCACACGAAGCATTTGGTGGTTATTGCCAATAATACGGTGTTTGACAGTGGTTTTGCGCTCATTGCTTTGTACCAAACCTTCTGTAGAAATTCCATCCGCACGGAGCAATTCGCCCAACTTATCCCCCATTTCATCCTGACCAACCACCGAAGCAATCGCTACTTGGGCGCCTAAGGCTCTGAGGTTCAAAGCCACATTCGCAGCGCCACCCAACCGGTAATCGCGCTTATCCAATAAAACGACAGGAACCGGCGCCTCCGGAGAAATACGATCGACCTTCCCAAAAAGATAAGAATCCACCATCAAGTCGCCAATAACAAGCGCCTTTAGGGTATCAAACTTCTCAAAATAGGAGGTCCACTTTTCCATTACTTCAAGGCTTTAAGGGCCTCAGAGATTCTCTTTAAGGCATCTTTTAAGGTTTCGTCGCTCGCAGCATAACTCAATCGCAGGCAGTTCGGAGCACCAAAGGCTTCGCCCGGCACTAGCGATACAAAGCATGTATTGAGGATATAGAGGCAAAGGTCATTGGAATTTTCAATGCTCCCTTTTTCATGTTTTTTACCAAAATAAGCTGAGATATCTGGGAAGACATAGAATGCACCATCAGGAACATTACAAATCACACCAGGAATCTCTTTCAATAATTCAAGTACCAAATCTCGTCTGCGGTGAAAAGCTTCCCGCATTTGGTGGGTGGCTGTTAAGGGAGAGGTCAAAGCCGCCAAAGCTGCTCTTTGTGATATCGAGGATGCGCCAGAGGTAAACTGTCCTTGCAGCTTCTCACAAGCCACGGCTATTTCCAATGGTGCTGCGATATAGCCAATACGCCAGCCGGTCATAGCAAAACCCTTGGATACGCCGTTTATTACTACTGTACGGTCTTGAATTTCTTCAAATTGTGCGATGCTTTCATGCTGCCCCACGAAATTGATGTATTCATAAATTTCATCAGAGAGTATCACCACTTCAGGATGCTTGACAAAAACATCTTTCAATCCAGCTAATTCCTCTTTGTCGTAGACAGTCCCAGAAGGATTGCATGGAGAGGAGAATAAAAAGGCCTTGGTTTTCGGACCAATTGCCGCTTCTAATTGTGCTGGGGTAATTTTAAAATCGGTGCTTACATCCGCCTCCACAAAAACGGGAATTCCACCTACCAGCTTCACCATTTCAGAATAACTCACCCAATAAGGTGTGGGAATGATTACCTCGTCTCCTGGATTGATGATGGCCATGATCACATTCATGATAGAATGCTTGGCACCGGTACTCACAACTACTTGGTTCATACTAAAATCCAAGTCGTTATCGCGTTTAAGTTTATTAATTACCGCCTCCCGAAGTTCTGGATATCCAGCTACAGGACTATAAAAAGTATAACCATCATCAATGGCTTGTTTTGCGGCATTTCTAATATGGTTTGGAGTATCGAAATCTGGCTCACCAAAGCTGAGGTTAATAACATCAAAACCCTTTGCTTTCAACTCGCGGCCGGCCTTTGCCATGGCGATTGTTTGTGATTCATTGATCCAGGATACCCGTTCTGCTAGATAATTCATGTCTTAAGTTGCTGCGAATATAAAAGAATAAAGAGACTATTGAGATAATGAGACGAGATACAATAAGACCGTGAGACAAGAGACAGTAAGACAAGAGACAGTAAGACAAGAGACCGTGAGACGAGAGACCAACAGACAAAAAGAGATTCATCAAGCGGGTCGGTGTCCCGCCGACTTGCTCAGTACGAACTAGACGAGTTTTCGAGAAACGTAGACTACCAGACATTCAGATTTCCAGATCAACAGACAAAAAGAGATTCAGCAAGCAGGTCGGTGTCCCGCCGACCTGCTCAGTACGAACTAGACGAGTTTTCGAGAAACATAGACTACCAGACATTCAGACTACAAGACAGCCAGACAATAATTTCATCAAGCAAGTCGGTGTCTCACCGACCTGCTCCTTTCCCTTGAGATTTTCCACTTGCAAAATCCCCTACATCCGCGTAAACTTGTTTAGAATGACTACGAAGAACTATGTGCTCGTCTTTGTTATGGGTATCGCACTATTTTTAAGCTGCAATAAGGGAAACTTCGACCCGACTGTTTGCGGGGATTGCCCTAAACTCACCACCTGCGTGCAGGGTTATTGCGACTGCGACACCTCAGTTAGTTTTAAATTTGAAAACGAATGCATTAAGAAAGATACGGCCGTTTTTATTTGTCGAAATCCGGATACTGCTTTTTGGCCCGATCCGGTCATTCTTGAATACTTGGGTTATAATGACTTTACAAAACATCATGAATACTGGGTGAAATTTGCAGCAGACTATACTGCAAGAACTGGAGGTTTCAGAGAGGAGTATGGCGGTAAAAAGTACTTCATGGGCGACTACGATACTGTTTATATGAGGTTTTGGTATCATTATTATAAAATCGATGGCGTCACGTATAACCGATTCTTAGCAGGAAGAAAATATGCAAACGATAGCTTTGAACTTCGCGGATATAACATCAACTTTTCTACAAATGAATTAGAAGATACATCGATGATGATGACTTTCCGCAGACAATAGTGTTTTGTATCCATAAACTCAAACTGTGAAATTCAAATTCATATTCATCATTGCCTCCCTGTTGATGGCTTCACCAGGATTGGCCCAGTTTGATAGTCATATCGAATTAGGTTTTATGCGTTCGATGAACAAAGTGGATAATTCT
>CAZUIT010000054.1:0-7591 GCA_964620355.1 uncultured Burkholderiales bacterium
CTATAAATCTCTGGCTTGTAAGCCCCGACGCCTTCTGGTTGTCGGGGCTTTTTTTTATGCTTGATATTCAGGTACTTTAACGATGAGTTTCGTCGATGTAAAAAAAAATATTAGCGAATATTTAAACCTAGTTATTTACATTCGTTTTGTAAAACCAACCAAAGCCGTCATCAATTCATTATGAATTAGTCACGTTCTTAAACCAAAAATCATGAAAAACACCTACTGCATTTTGAGCAAAAAGTATTTGACTCAATGGACTGCCGCCTTTCTAATCGGCGCATTCGGGTTGCTTTCCAGCACAAGCGCGAAAGCACAATCTACTAACCCTTCTCCGTATTGTTCCACCTCCCACACTAGCATGGCAAATAATGGCTGTCAGGGGAATTATGGGTTCAATATTTTGAAAGTTGAACTTAATGGTGCCACAAGCAACTTTTCATGCAATACCGGAACAGTTTATAGGTATTATAATACCTCCAACTTCACCAAACTAAAAAGAGGGGTAACGTATACCTTAAAGGTTCAAACTGCTTCTACTGTTTATCCAACCAGTTCAGCCGGATGGATTGACTTCAGTGGCGATAAAAGTTTTGCTCAAAGCAATGAATTTTTGGGCGCACAACTGAGCTCAAATGCTCCAACCTTGTCCTATACCTTCACGGTTCCAGGAAATGCTACTCCTGGAGTAACAAGGATGCGTGTTCGTTGTGCCTATTATACGGTGATCTATTCTACAGAGTACTGCGGAACAGTAACCCAGGGCTATGGAGAAACAATTGACTTCGACGTAGAAATTGAGCAAGCAACCTATCCAGATGCTTCTATCGGCGAATTTATTAGTCCAATTTCACCATGTGGTGCCAATTCAGATTCTGTAGTTGTTATGGTTAACAATTATGGAAACGCGACAATCAACAACTTGCCCGTTACATGCAAAATCACCGGTACCATGAGTGGGAACCCGGTTAATCAAACTTTAAATGCAAATATCACCGGTCCCATTAATGTTTTGGGTCAATACAGATTAGCATTTTCTACTCCGGTTAATACCAACCAAGTTGGCACATTGAATTATTCGGTTTATACCGGATTAGCAACTGATGGCGACCATGCAAATGATACACTGAAAATTAGTAAGTCATATTTTGGAACACCAAATGCTCCTTCCGCCTCCAATGTGGATCGATGTGGTGTAGGAACGGTTCCATTAACTTGTACCAAACAAAATGCTGCCGATGCCATCCGTTGGTATGACGCTGCATCTGGCGGTAGTTTCTTGGGAGCAGGTACATCAATTACCTCTCCATTCTATGTGAACTCTACCACAGTTTATGCCCAGCCAAGTCGCAATGGTGCATCAAGTAGTTTTGCTCCTTCTACCAGCGGAACCACGGTTTATTGGGGAGGTACTACGAACGAACAAGGGGGGATGATGAATATCACACCTACCAAAACCATGATGATCGATAATATTAGAATTCGTAAATATTATGGAAATACGGCCAACTACAAAGTCTTCATTCGTAAAGGAAAGTATCAAGGATATGAATCTACTCCAAGTGCTTGGACATTAGTGGGTTCAAAAAATGGAGTAACAGGTGGTGCTGGTACGATGATTCCTATCAATATCGGCGGGTTTGTTCTTGATGAGGGAGTTACCTATGGTATTTATATACAATGCGTAGGCGATGATTTCTGGGTTCGCTATAATCCATCGCCAAACTATTTTGAGTCGAATGATGATATGTTGATGGAAAATGGAAATTACCTCTACGGTAACTTTACAGGTGTTGTCAATAATTATTGTATTGATGTTCAGTGGGACTATACCACTATGTGTATTGGAAACCGTACGCCAGTGAACGTAACGATTAAACCAGTGCCTAATGGAACAACAGTTAAAAAAGGATCCACATTCAATGGTACCTACTTGAGCGGAAGCAAACAAGATCCTGATATCACCGCTAGTGGTGATGTAATTGAATACGAAATTGTGCCTCCTACTGGGTATACCAATAGTCAATACGGAACGAGTTGGACGATTACAAATACCAGTATAATTTCTTCAGGGGGTGCCAATCTTCCTGGTGCAAATATTACGCTTACCAACCCTTCAGGAAGTGGAGCTGGTAAATATTCTATCAATCCTCCTGCAGGATTTACAGATAGTAGCATGACTCTAGCAGTAACCGTAGCTGCACAAGGTTGTGACACTGTATTCTACCGATCCATGTTTTTTGCCCCTCGTCCAGTAGCCACCTTCAATGCACCTGCATCTTGCGATAAGTCAGGAGTCCAATTTGTAAATACCTCAGTTTTAACCACAGGATCGGTTAAATATCTGTGGGAATTTGGTGATGGAACAACAAGCGTATTGATTAACCCAACACATGTTTACCCAACATACGGAACCTATACAGCAAAACTAACAGCTACCTCAAACTATGGCTATGTAAGTACGGTTTCGCATACGGTTACAGTATATGAGAATCCTCAGGCAGAGTTTGGATCAAATAATGTTTGCGAAGGCAGCGTGTCTACCTTCTCTGATGGATCTATAATTCCTGCAGGAACACCTAGCTACCAATGGAATTTCGGTGATGGTTCTGCAATAGCCACAGGAGCAAATCCTACGCATCAATATACCAAAACAGGCGTGTATGAAGTTTCTATGATTGTTACAGCTAACGGATGTAGCAGCGAATCTAAAAACTTCGTAACCTATGCTCCACGTGCAGTTCCAAACTTTACTCCAAGTGCAGCAACATGCAATAGTGAGGATGTCGTATTTACCAATTCATCAACATTGAGCGCTGGAAATATGGGCTATTCTTGGGATTTTGGAGATAATACTACAGGTACAGCTCTTAGTCCTTCTCACCGCTATACTGCATCAGGAACCATTAATATTGTATTGACTGTTACGACCGATTTGGGTTGTATAAACACCATCAGCAAACAAATTACCTTGACAGAGGCACCTATTGCATCTTTCGCTACAGGTTTACTTTGTGATAAGAATGATGTGGACTTCACGAATTCAAGCTTCGAGCCAGCTGGAACAAACACTAGCTATGAGTGGAAGTTTAGTGATGGTCCAACGTATACTACAATGGATGTTTCACGTAGTTTTCCAAGCTTAGGTACCTATAATGTAACCATGAAGGCTTTCTCGGACAATGGTTGTTCAGACGAAGTGAAGATGACCATTTCGGTGGATGAATTGCCTTCTGCTCAATTCTATGCAAATGATATTTGTGAAGGAAATGATATGAAGTTGATGAATGCGTCTACCGGTAATATGGGCAACTTTAGCAATGCTTGGGATTTTGGAACTGCTGGAACGAGCACAGACATGAACCCAACGGTAAGCCTTCCAGTAGGAGCAACAGATGTAACATTGGTAGTGACTACGCCATCAGGTTGTGAGTCTACAATGACTAGAACTGTTAATGTTAAAGCAAATCCAACAGTATCGAATACTATTGTGACCTCTGGAGTTAAAGGAGATGGAACCTACCTTGTAACGGCAGATGTAACACCAGCCAATGCGAATTATGTCGTGTTCTGGGGAGATGGAGGAAGATCAGTTGCTACAGCAGTAGGTGGAAGCATCGCGGAAACCTATACCTATCTTACAGATGGTAAATATACCGTATGCATTAATTTAGAAAGCAATGGTTGCTTGCTTAAAAGCTGTGACCAAAGTGCAAATGTAACACGTACGGGATTGATGAATATTTCGAATGGTTCATTAAATGTATATCCTAACCCAAGTAATGGTGTTTTCAATCTTGATTTGTCAGATTTGAATACCGAAAATATCCAGGTGGAAGTTTATTCAGCCAATGGTCAATTGATCAATGGTAATGTAAACATCGCAGGCAATGCAGCTCAATTAGATCTGAGCACGGCAGCAGCTGGTGTGTATCTTGTAAAAGTTCACACAGAATCTGGAGTTTATACAGCGCGGATTACACTGAATAAGTAATCATAATAAATCTCTGGCTTAAGAGCCCCGGCGCCTTCTGGTTGTCGGGGCTTTTTTCTTATAATCTTCCAAGCGATTTTGGTTAATTTCGCCGCAATGGAAATTGCAAAGACATATCTCCCGAAGGAGGTAGAGAACAAATGGTATTCTTACTGGAAAGAAAACGGCTATTTTAAAGCAGATGCAAATAGCCCAAAACCGAAGTACAGCATTGTCATTCCTCCACCCAATGTCACGGGAGTCTTGCACATGGGCCATATGCTCAATAATACCATTCAAGATGTATTGATTCGTCATGCGCGAATGAATGGATTTGAAGCATGTTGGGTTCCGGGAACAGACCATGCATCTATTGCCACGGAAGCAAAGGTGGTAGAACTGCTTAAATCCAAAGGACTCAATAAAAAAGAAATTGGTCGGGAGAAGTTTCTCGAATATGCCTTCGAATGGAAGGATAAATATGGTGGTATCATACTCAGTCAGTTGGAGCGGCTTGGCGCATCATGTGATTGGGATCGCACTCGCTTTACTATGGAGGATAAATTGAGTGAAGCTGTTATCGATGCCTTCATTCATCTCCATAGAGAAGGGATGATATACCGTGGAGAACGTATGGTGAACTGGGACCCAGTAGGGCTCACTGCGCTATCCGATGAAGAGGTTATTCCTGAAGAAAAAACCCTGCGTCTTTATTATCTCAATTACCCCTTGGTGGATGATCCGGCACAGTCCGTTACTATTGCTACTTCACGACCTGAAACCATTATGGCCGACGTGGCAATTTGTGTGCATCCAGATGATGAACGTTATCTCCATCTTCATGGAAAGAAGGTCCGCATTCCACTTATCGATCGCGAGATTCCGATTATCCCAGATGAGTATGTAAGCATTGAATTTGGTACGGGTTGCTTGAAAGTAACCCCGGCACATGATAAGAATGACTTTGAGCTCGGCAAAAAGCACCACCTGGAAATTATCGATATCCTCAATCCGGACGCAAGCCTGAACGAAAAAGCTCAAATATTTATAGGCCAAGATCGTTTTGTAGCGAGAAAGAATATTGCCAAGGAACTTGAAGAAAAAGGTTTCCTAGTGAAGGTTGAGGACTATGCTTCTCAACTAAATCTTTCCGAAAGAACAAAAGCCGTTGTTGAGCCGCGCATAAGCATGCAGTGGTTTGTGGACATGAAAAAGTTCATGGAGAAAAACCCACAAGTACTTGATGCGGTAATGAACGATGAAATTGCCTTGGTTCCACCGAAATTTAAAAATACCTACAAACATTGGTTGGACAATATCAAAGACTGGTGCATTTCACGTCAGCTATGGTGGGGTCAGCGCATTCCTGCTTGGTATGGCCCCAATGACGTGATTGTAGTGGCAAAGACGGCTGAGGAGGCCTTAAAAGCCTTTGAAGCACAAGGCGTGAGCTTGGAAATTGCTGATATTCGACAGGACGAAGACGTGATGGATACTTGGTTCTCCTCTTGGCTCTGGCCCATTTCTGTTTTTGATGGATTTGAAAACCCCGATAATGCCGATATAAAAGCCTTCTACCCAACGAGTACACTGGTAACCGGACCAGATATTATTTTCTTTTGGGTAGCGCGTATGGTTATGGCGGGGTATGAGTTCCGTGGTGAGAAACCTTTTGATAGCGTTTATTTTACCGGAATTGTTCGCGATAAACAAGGGCGGAAAATGTCGAAGTCTTTGGGTAATTCGCCAGATGCCTTGGAGTTGATGGATCAATACGGGGTAGACGGGGTGCGTATGGGGATTTTGCTCTCTGCACCGGCCGGAAACGATGTGCTCTTTGATGAAAGCAAAGTGGAGCAAGGGAGAAACTTCTGCAATAAAATTTGGAATGCCTTGCGCCTGGTTAAAGGTTGGGAGATTACGGAAGAAGAAGGAGCGGAAGCCGCTGACGATAAGTTAGCTGGCGATTGGTTTGATTCCCGTATGGATGAAGTGATTACCCAATTGAACGGGAACTTCAAAGAGTTCCGCCTTTCTGAAGGACTCATGAACTTGTATAAGCTCATTTGGGACGATTTCTGTTCGTCGTACCTCGAGATGGTAAAACCTGCATTTGGTTCGCCTATTTCTAGATCAACCTACGATGCTACAGTCGCACGCTTTACCGATTTGATGACCTTGATTCATCCCTATATGCCTTTTATCACAGAAGAGATTTACCATAAACTGTGGAATAATGAAGTAGAGAAGCCAATCATGTTGCGTGATTTTCCAATAGTAAAAGGAGTGAAGGCGCCGATTAGTGATCGTTTCTTGACGGCCGTTACCCAAGTTAGGAGCTTCAGAAACCAAAAGGGATTGTCGCCAAAATTGGCAATCGACATCGCATTGATGTGCGCCGACGCAAGCTTCAAGGATGAATATAATCAAGCAAGCGGGTTATTAAGAAAACTAGCAAATATTGGAGAAATCAACTTTGTAGAATCAAAACCTGAACGGGCCAATTCATTTTTAATCGGCACTGATGAGCTCTTTATCTTCTTAGAAGAAGAGGTAAATGTGGAAGAAGAAACGGAACGCATCAATAAGGAACTTGACTATTTGAAAGGCTTTCTCAAATCAGTAGATGCAAAATTGGCCAATGAGAAGTTTGTGGCCAACGCCAAAGCTGAATTGGTCGAAAAAGAAAGACAGAAAAAAGCAGATGCTGAAGTAAAAATTCGTTCTTTGGAAGAACGCTTAACAAGTTTCTAAACATGAAGACATACTTTATCACTTCCGTTTTTCTTGTGGTTGGATTTCTTCAGGTAAATGCCCAAGAGCATCAGAAACAGCTCGGCATTGGTGGGCAAGTTGGCTATTCTGACGTGTTTTGGACTGCCTCAAATGAGAATAAGGTCGATTCATTCAATCAGTTGGATCATGGCATTTTTAGTGTAAGTCCGCAGCTCTGGTATTTCGTGGAGTTTAAGCGGTATAGCAGCCTGCAAATCGGACTTCAGTACAGCATGACTGGCTTTAAAAGAAGGTCGGAAGATGTAACGTTCGGAATTACCTACCATCCAGATCTTCCAAGAATTACAGATTGGGTGCAGGGAGATCCACGTCATATTGATTTTGTTTATCGGGCTCATTATGTCGAAATACCAGTTCTTTGGAATCGTGAAATTATCTCGCTAAGAAAAACGGTTAGTCTTCATTATTTCTTCACTCCGGGAATAAGTTTCGGCTTTATGGCGTATGATAAGACCATTGCCCATACACGAGGTTTTGGTTTCGACGGGACGAATCGTTTTCGCTTAAATAATGTTTATGATGGAAACCCTTTTTCCATGAAGCTCCATTTGGGTGGGAGATTGGAATACCTGATTGATGCACGTTACCGGGCTCATTTTCAGCCGATGATTAATCTGCCGATTACTTCTTTTTTTACCAATGGCAATAAAGCCTATGTTCCTTCCGCAGGTTTCAATATCATTATCAGTATGATACCTGGAAAAGAGTCGGGGAGCGAATAATCGACAATAGGTCATTGAACCGGTCACTGAGCGGCGTAGAGGATGTTTTGAGCTTGTCAAAAAGGCCCCGCCAGTCGAAGTGCACCCTACAACATTGAGC
>CAZUIT010000054.1:7691-24220 GCA_964620355.1 uncultured Burkholderiales bacterium
GAGCGGCGTAGAGGGTATTTTGAGCTTGTCAAAAAGGCCCCGCCAGTCGAAGTGCACCCTACAACATTGAGCCGGTCACTGAGCGGCGTAGAGGGTATTTTGAGCTTGTCAAAAAGGCCCCGCCAGTCGAAGTGCGACGATAGTACCTCGGAGCAATTGGTATCAGGTAATTTAAAACATAAAGTTGGCTAGCAATTAGATCACCACATTCACAATCCTACCTTTCACAAAGATGAACTTCTTCAAGGGTTTGCCTTCCATCCATTTCTGAACGGTTTCATTTTCCATCACCAAAGCTTGGGCATCTGTTGGACTCATATCCAGTGACATATCAATTTGGGTGCGGGTTTTTCCGTTTATGGATATCGGATAACTGAAGCTGCTTTCCACCAAATAGCTTGCATCAAAAGCAGGGAATTTTTGAGTATGAATAGATTCCGAATTTCCGATTTCATGCCAAAGCTCTTCTGTAATATGGGGAGCAAATGGTGACATGATGATAAGCAAGGGCTCCAATACCGATCGCTTGGCGCATTTTAGGGTAGCGAGCTCGTTGCAGGTGATCATAAAAGTAGAGATAGAAGTATTGAAAGAGAAATTCTCAATGTCTTCTTTTACTTTTTTGATGGCCTTATGCAAGACCTTCATTTCTTCCTTGGTCGGGGCATCTTCATTGACCTTAGAGGCGCCACTCTCATCTATAAATAGTTTCCAGAACTTACCTAAGAAACGGTACACTCCTTCTATGCCATTCGTGTTCCAAGGTTTAGCCATCTCCAACGGACCGAGGAACATTTCATACATGCGTAGGGTATCGGCGCCATAATGGTCGCAAATTTCATCGGGGTTAACCACATTATACCAGCGCTTAGACATCTTCTCTACCTCGCGGGCCACTTGAAAGGTCTTGCCCGTTTGGATGAATTCGCCATTGGTCTCGAAATGGAAAGAAGACTTGAATGCATCCACATCTAATTCGTATTCGCCTTTGATGAGTTTCACGTCTATCCGTTCTTGAATCATATGAGTAGGCGCTACATTGCGAACGCCATGTTTGATAAGTTCCGTTTGTAAAAAGTCAGGAATAGTATCTGTTTTTAGCCATTCGCTAGCCAGTTCATTTGAGATATACAAAGTATACTTTTCGAGCAAAGGCAGTTTGTTGACTACGGCGGAATAGCCTTGAATCATCCCCTGATTGATCAGTTTCTTGAATGGTTCATCAATCGGAACGACACCTAAATCATACAAAAACTTCATCCAGAAACGGGCATACAATAAGTGACCCGTCGCATGTTCGGTTCCTCCGATATACAAATCGACATTCTGCCAATAGTTCAAGGCTTCTTTACTGGCTAGCCTTTCTGTATTCTTTGGATCCATATAGCGCAAAAAATACCAGCTCGAACCCGCCCAGCCTGGCATGGTGGTGGTTTCGTAAATCCAGTCTTTTGCTCTCGCTAAAGGTGGTTCTCCTTCTTCAGTTGGAAGGAATTTGTCAATGTCTGGTAAAATCAAAGGCAATTCATCTTCCGAAAGTGGGTGAGGAATGCCGTTGGTATACTTAATCGGAATCGGTTCTCCCCAATAACGCTGGCGACCAAAGATGGCATCGCGTAGACGGTAATTGGTTTTCCCTTTCCCAAAGCCCTTTTCATCAATTGCGGCAATCATTTTCTTCACCGCATCTTTAACCCCTAATCCATTCAGAAAGTCAGACGCGATCATCGTTCCTTCTTTGGCATCATAGGAGGCTGCTTGAATATCAACCTCTTCCTTGCCTTTCACCACTTGGATGATTGGCAGGTCAAAATGTTTCGCAAAGGCATGGTCGCGACTATCATGACCAGGAACCGCCATAACGGCACCCGTTCCGTATCCTGCTAAAACATAATCCCCAATCCAAATCGGAATACGTTCGCCGCTAAACGGATGAAGGGCATAGGCTCCCGTGAAAGCGCCGGATATGTGCTTAACATCCGACATGCGTTCGCGTTCCGTCCTGTTTTTAGCCTTATTGATATACGTATTCACCGCCTCGGTATGAGAAGCAGGAGTGATTTGATTGACTAAACTATGCTCTGGGGCAAGGGTTAAAAAGCTAACCCCAAAAAGCGTGTCTGGACGCGTGGTGAATACCTCAATGGGCTCGTCATGGTTTTCTATCTGAAAGAAGAGTGAACATCCTTCTGACTTCCCAATCCAATTTCTTTGGGTGTCTTTTATAGAGTCGGTCCAGTCTAAACCGTCCAATCCCTCTAATAAGCGTTCGGAATAGGCCGTAATTCTCAAGCTCCATTGCTTCATCTTCTTGCGCTCAACAGGATGGCCACCGCGCTCACTTACACCATCTTTTACTTCTTCATTCGCAAGAACAGTTCCTAAGGCAGGGCACCAGTTTACATAGGTTTCTGAAAGGTAGGCGAGTCTGAAATTAAGCAGCGTTTCGCTTTTTTTATCTTCTGAAAAATTCTTCCATTCTTCCGCAGAAAAAGGAGGTATAGCGACTTCAAAACCGCCAGTTAATGCCCAATCGTCATTTCCTTTGAATCCTTTGCTTTCAAATTCGCCAATGAGTGTGTCGATAGATTCTGCTTTTTTATTCCGGGCATTATACCAAGAGTTAAAAAGTTGAAGGAATATCCACTGCGTCCATTTATAATAATCGGCTTCGCAGGTACGCACTTCACGGTCCCAATCGAAGCTGAAGCCAATTTTATCTAATTGTTCCCGATAGCGGGCAATATTTTCTTTGGTGGTGACGGCAGGATGCTGTCCGGTTTGAATCGCATACTGTTCAGCGGGGAGTCCAAATGCATCATACCCCATTGGATGGAGTACATTAAATCCTTCCAAACGCTTGTACCTGGAATAGATGTCTGAGGCAATATATCCCAGCGGATGGCCTACGTGCAATCCCGCACCAGAAGGGTAGGGGAACATGTCGAGAACGTAGTATTTAGGTTTGTTAGAATTGTTCGACGCCGCATTACTCTTTTGCGCCGCCCAGTTTTCTTGCCATTTCTTTTCAAATAGTGCTGGATCGTAGTTTGCCATTGGAATCAATTTCTGGCTGCGAATTTAAGCAAAGCAAGCCATGATGGCGAATGTGTAAATAATGGCTATTTTCGCAGGCAAGTAGTTAAGAATAATTGTGAAAAATACCCGTCGACGTCATTCCTCTTCTTTAGCTTCCATATTGAGTATCGCAGCGGTACTGGTCATGGTAGGGCTATTCCTGAGTGTGATGCTTTTCGGTCAAAAACTCGAAAATCGCCTACGAGAGCATGTTTCTTTGGTGACACTCTTTCATTTAGATACGCCTGAGGCGGAGATCATGAAAGTAAAATCTTCGCTCGAATCCAAGGAAGAAGTGAAGGAAGTAATCTATTACTCCAGCGCGGCAGGTTTGGAAGAAATGACCCAAGACCTGAATCAAGACATCTTAAATACCCTTGAATACAATCCGATTCCTGCAACTTTAGAGATTCACCTCAATGCCGATTTTGCCAATCAAACGACCTTAGCAAGGATGAAAGTGGACTTGGCAAAACAAAAAATCGTACGAGAGGTAAACTACCAAAGTGGCATTTTAGAACAAATTGAAGCCAATGCAGATAAGGTATTGGTGGGAATTGCTGTGATCACCTTCCTTTTTTTACTGATTGCCATCACCCTAATCAATGGAACCATTCGCTTGGAATTATATGCCCAGCGCTTTATTATACGCAGCATGCAACTGGTAGGAGCAAAACCTTGGTTCATATTAAAGCCTTTTATGGCCAAGGGAATGCGCATTTCATTATGGGCCATCCTTATTGCATTTCCAATACTAGCGGGCTTGGCCTATGTAGTGTGGGTTGCTGTTTCAGATGATTTACCAACAATCCGAGTGGAGGAAATCGGAATACTAGCTGCAATAATTCTGCTTTTTGGCATTTTATTAACCATGATTTGCAGTTATTTTGCAACTCGGAAATACCTTAGACTTAAACTAGAAGAACTGTACTGATGAGTAAGAATAACCCACAAGCGAATTCAAAAAAAGAAGATAATGGCGGAAGCAGTTTGTTGTTCGGTCGTGAGAATTATTTGCTCATGATTGCCAGCGTGGTGTTTATCGTTGTTGGATTTTCACTAATGGCTGGATCTGAAGATATCTTCTCCACCACTAAAATCACCGTGGCGCCGATAACCGTATTAATCGGTTTTGTGATCGGTGTATTTGCCATTTTCTATAAGAAAAAATAATCCATGAGTCTCTTAGAAGTCATCGTCCTTGCGATCATCGAGGGTCTGACTGAATTCCTCCCGGTATCGTCTACCGGCCATATGATTATTGCCTCCAGCGTAATGGGTATCGCCAATGATAGCTTCGTGAAGTTGTTTACCATTGCGATACAGTTTGGGGCCATTCTTTCCGTGGTCGTACTCTACTATAAACGATTTTTAAAGAGCCTCGAGTTCTACTTGAAACTAATCATCGCTTTCATTCCTGCGGCAGTTTTAGGCTTGTTGTTGAATGATTATATCGATGCCTTGCTAGAAAGCCCTACCGTAGTTGCCATTTCCTTGTTGCTTGGTGGTATTGTGCTTTTGTTTATTGATAAGTATTTCAAAGATGTTCCAGACAATGAGCCTACGCGCATGCAATCGCTTAGCATTGGTTTCTTTCAGGTCATAGCCATGATTCCGGGGGTTTCTCGTTCAGCTGCAACCATCATTGGAGGGATGACACAAGGCTTAAATAAAAAGAGTGCTGCCGAATTTTCGTTTTTCTTAGCCGTACCTACCATGTTCGCCGCTACCGTGTATAAGATGTACAAATTCCACAAAGAGTTCGGCTTTGAAGAAGAGCACCTGTCGCCCATGCTAATCGGTAACGCCATTGCATTTGTGGTGGCACTTATCGCCATCAAAGGATTTATTGGTTATGTCACGCAAAATGGTTTCCGCATCTTTGGCTGGTACCGTATCGTTTTGGGTGGCGTGATTTTACTCCTAATGGCCTTGGGCTATGATTTACAAATCGTATGAGTTTCCAAAATTTTTCGGAAGGTGAACTATTGCTGATTGATAAACCCAAAGACTGGACATCCTTCGACGTAGTGGCCAAGGTGCGTAATGCCATCCGAATCAAGAAGGTCGGACATGCCGGAACTTTAGATCCCATGGCTACGGGCTTACTCATCCTTTGTACTGGAAAATGGACCAAGCGTATTGAATCCTTCATGGCGGATGAGAAGGAATACGAAGGAACCATTCATTTTGGTGCAACAACCCCGAGCTATGATGCAGAATCGGATGTGGATGCTAACTTTCCTGTTGATGGATTAACGGAAGCCGACTTATTGGAAGCGGTGAAGCAGTTTACAGGCATCATTCAGCAAGTACCTCCAGCATATTCCGCCATCAAGATAGACGGGCAAAGAGCCTATAGTTTAGCACGTAAGGGCAAAGAGGTGAAAATGGCCCCACGAGAAGTTGAAATAAAGCAATTTGAATTCACCAGAATTGCATTTCCAGAAGTTGATTTTCGGGTAGTATGCAGCAAAGGAACGTATATTCGCAGTCTGGCGCACGACCTCGGAAAGGCCATGAATAATGGAGCCCATTTGTCTCGTTTGGTACGTACACGTATTGGTGAATATAGCCTCGATAAGGCTTGGAACCTGAGCGAACTAATTGAAGCCATCCGTGCGCAAAGAGCAGATGCATGAAAGTTTACCGTAGCCTCGAAGAATTTACTCCTTTAGAAAATGCCATTGTCACTCAAGGTACGTTCGATGGTGTGCACCTTGGGCACCAAAAAATTCTGAGTCAACTCAAGAACTTGGCAGGAATGGAAGGTGGAGAAACGGTGCTCTTAACATTTTTTCCCCATCCTCGCATGGTGCTCCAGCCGGATGATAATGGCCTAAAACTTCTTGAAACCATTGATGAGAAAATTGAGCACCTCAAACAAATCGGCATCGATCACTTACTTATTCTTCCCTTCACAAGGGACTTTAGTCGGTTAACAGCGGAGGCCTTTGTGCAGCAAATACTAATTGATGGAATTGGAACCAAGGTGATGGTGGTGGGCTATGATCACCGCTTTGGGAAAAACCGTGAAGGCTCTTTTTTAGAATTGAACACGCTTTCTCGTGAATTTGGTTTCCGTGTAGAGGAAATTTCAGCAGAAGATATTGATGCGGTTACGATCAGCTCAACCAAAATTAGGCAGGCCTTAGTAGCGGGTGATCTAGCAACTGCAAATTCATTCTTGGGCTATTCCTACCGCGTTGAGGGTAAGGTGGTCCATGGCCATAAAAAGGGAGCTGGCATTGGCTTTCCTACGGCTAATATCCATGTAGATGCGGCCTATAAGCTGATTCCTGGCGATGGAGTATATGCGGTTGAAGTCATTGTCGGTGGAAAACGGTATCAGGCAATGGTCAATATTGGTTCTCAGCCAACCTTCAGCGAAAGATCCCATGCATTTGAAGCCCATATTTTTAATTTTTCAGAAAGCATTTATGGCGAGAATATTGAAGTAGTGTTTCATTACCGATTGCGAAATGAATTGCGTTTTGAATCCATCGATGCTTTACGTCAGCAATTAGAAAAAGATAAATTCGAAGCTTTAAAACTTCTTTCAAATCACGCTAAATAATCTTCCCTTATTTTGAAGAAAGTACTCCTCTTTGCTTTTGCATTTTTGCTTTGTCAGTTGACCTTCGCTCAGGAAGAAACAGATGATGAATACGATGAGGATGAAACAGAATTGAACGATTCTTTGGTAGTTGATACCACGAATCTCGAAGACATTCAGGCAGATAATTACTTGGAGGATTTTCTTCATGAAATAGGCTATTATTTTGACACAGCCAATGTACCTGCCATGCAGTCGTATACGAGGTGGGACATGAGGAAGATTCATCCCTACGAGCAGAAAATTGACTCCATTGCCGATAGCACACTCTTGATTTTAACCGATGGCGAAGATTGTTTCTTTCATCCTCCAACTGTTGGGAGAACAACCAGCGGCTTTGGAATACGACGCTGGGGCAGAAGATATAAGTTTCATTATGGAACCGATTTAAAACTAAGCACTGGCGATCCGGTTTACGCCGTATTTGATGGTGTCGTCCGCATTGCCCAGTACAGCAGCTCTTATGGTTATGTGGTGGTAGTGCGACATTATAACGGACTAGAAACCATCTATGCTCATTTCAGTAAATTATTGGTGGTGCCTGGAATGAGCATTCGCGCAGGTGAGCCGATTGGTTTGGGTGGAAGTACCGGACGGTCTACCGGTCCTCATTTGCATTTTGAAGTTCGCTATAAAGGTGTGGCTTTCAATGCAGAGAAGATCATTGATTTCTCGACCAATACCTTGAGAAGTGATTCGGTGTATGTCGACATGAATCTTTTTGATCATATCAAAGAGGTAAAACGGATCAATGCGGCGAAATACCATAAAATCAAATCGGGAGAAACTTTGGGGCATATTGCCAGAAGATATGGAACCAGCGTACGCGCGATTCAGCGGTTAAATGGTATGCGAGGAACTAATATACGTGCAGGAAAAACGATTCGTGTGCGCTAGTTGATGCGCTTGTAAAATACAAATCCCCCTTTTTCTCCAATCACTTCTAAATTTTCTTGGGCTTCAAAGTCTTCTCTGGCCTGAATCTTCGAAATGAAATATGCTGGTTTGTCGATTTTTCCATGGATAAGCCAGTTTTTAAATTGCTGATTTGGAATGTCGCGTGAGGCCTGTCCTTCATAACGATAGCGCGTCGTGTCGCTATAAATCCGCAAGGAAAGGGTATCGCCAACTGGCTGAATTCTTCCATAAAAATACTGGGCATAGCTTTTATACCCTAGGGTCTCGACATACGCATCATCTGTCTGGATATTTTCTAAAAACTCGATAGCAGGTGCTTGTGTATATTTTTCAAGCCGCGGCACTCCCAGCAGTAAGAAAAGTTGTAAAGCGATAAGCGTGCCTCCAAATAGGGTGGGGAAGGCCTTTTCTAGTTCTCTCTTCCATAACCAATACACGGATAACGCAATGATGATAAACATGACTGCCCCGGCTGAGTATGTATACCAAGGCCATAAAATCGTCTGGTTCAAGTTGGCCGCCGCAAAGGGGTCGCGTAAACTAGCGATGAAGCCGGCCTTCAGCGAAGTTCCTAAAAGGAGCGGTAGAGCAAAAAAGGCGATGGCCACGGTAAATCCTATCAGCCCAACGAATACGGCATTGGACCTGCGGTATTGAATTCGTTGTACACGACAACTTTCCATCACCAAAGCGGCCAAAAAGGTCAGTGGCAAATAGCATAGGGAGGAATAATGGATGATCTTGGTTTTAACCATGGAAAATAGGATGAGCACCACCCAAAAAAGCACAGCCATCCAGGTGCGGAAATTCTTCTGTTCTGCGTTCCAAGTCAGGTTTTCGCCAAATGCTCTAAGCGCGAGCACGGAGGCAGGGAAAGCCCCAATAAGTAATACAAGCGGGTGGTAATACCAAGGCTGACCATGACTGGCCACCGACTGAGAGGCCAATTCTTGCTGGTAACGGATAAACTCCTCAAAGAACCACATGCCATGACGCAAAAATTCAACGCCATACCAAGCAAAGGAAACCATCAAGGTGCTTAGGCTAAAAAGCAGCACATCCAACCAATCGAAATAGAAACGAAAGAAGCGCAAGAGCAAGACTACCGCAATACACAATGCAACAATAATCACGGCAACTGGTCCTTTGGTTAATAGGGCGAGACCTAAAAATAATCCGCCGAGGAAATAAAGTCCTTTTCGTTTTTTCTTCTCCAGCATCACCGCCTGAGCAATCATCACGATACTGAGGAAAATAAAGAGGTTGAAGAAAGGGTCGATGATGCCTGTTTTAAAATAAAGCTGTGGGGTCATGGATCCAGCATAGGCCAATACCCAATACCAGCCCATGCGTTCCGAAAAGTGATTTTTTCCTAAGCGAAAAATGAGGAGCAGGGTGAGCACTCCGCAAATAGCATTGGGAAAGCGAGCTGCAAATTCATTGACTCCAAATATTTTCATGGAAAAGGCTTGCATCCATATAAACAGGGGCGGCTTTTCCCAAAAAGGCATATAATTAATTTGAACCTGGAAATACTCTTGGGAGAGCAGCATTTCACGTGCAGATTCTGCAAAATTTATCTCATCCCAATCGAAAAGATGTACCGCTCCCAGAAAGGGGATATAGATGAGTAAGGCTAACCCACCAATAATTAAACTCGCTCGTAGATTTCGACTCATCCTAACTTGATTAATGGCTTATTCCATGAAGCCGCGGAAAACCATCTATTGCATAGCAAATAAACAACAAATGCAGTACTGCAGCCGATAAAACTACCGGCCACCACATCTTCTAAAAAATGCTGAGCCAAGTACATGCGAGAAATGCCAACTAAAAGTGCCAAACAGAAAAATAGGTAGCCATAGGTTTTTTTTTCACTCATTAATGCCAAGGTAAAGAAAAGACAAAATGCGGAAGTTGTATGTCCTGATGGCATGGAATGATGCAGGTAGCGCACCAAGTATTCGAGGTCTCGAAAATCATGCACCCCTTCAAAAAATAAAAATGGACGATGATGACTAACGCCAATGGTATGCTTCAGCGCTTGGGCAATGAGCCCGCTGACTACCAGTCCTATCCCCAAGCTAATGGCTTGTTTCTTATTGATTAAAAGCAAGATGAGAACCGCTGATGCTGCAAAGAGTCCATCGCCCACATGGGTATAAAAAACGAAGAACCAATCGAAGGTGTATTGGGCATGCGAATCCAAAAGAAGCACCATATCGCCTTTGCTATTCATCGATAGAAAAAGACTGCTTGCGGCTAGAAAAAGCAGGTAGGGAATAATGAACCACAGATTTTGACGGAAGATTGCTTTTATCACAAATGTTTGATATTTCATGCAAAAATATATATTTGCTCAGAAGGCATCCCATTTCTGGTCAATAATCGCTCTTTGCCAAGGATTATTGTATCGAGGATGCTAGTATTTAAGGGCTTAATCAAGTACGATGTCCAAAAGAGTAAAATTCACACTAGAGTTGGAAGTTAAATCTTCCCCAAATATTCTTTTCAACTACCTCAATTCGCCTTCGGGCCTAGCTGAATGGTTTTGTGATGATGTCAATGTACATTCCGGAAACTACGTGTTTGAATGGGATGGTGCAGGTCAGGAAGCAGAACTAGTGCGGTCGGTGAACCATAAATTGGTTCGCTTTCGCTGGCTCGATGGTCCGGAAGATGAATATTTTGAAATGGAAGTCCGCGTCGATGATCTCACCAATGATGTAGCGCTTGTTATCACTGATTTTTGTGATGCAGGTGACGAAGTGAGCAGCGAGCAATTATGGGAATCTCAGGTCCAACAATTGAAAATGGCCATAGGTTCCTGATATTTGCCCTTGAATGAGAAAATACATTTTTGCTTGCCTCTACTTATTTCTTGCTGGCGCGTCGAGCAAGGCCTGTCTCAATGACTTAGAATATGAGGATTTCGCGTATACGTATACCAAAGGCGACTATGGGCCATTGTTGAAGGTTGATAGCTTTAATCAAGCGAATCTGTTTAATCTACTTCATCAATTGGAGCAGTCAAAAGATTCGATGTCGCTCCAAGTGAGAAACAATCTGGCTACCACTTATATGCGACTTGCTGACCCGCAAACGGCAAAAGAAATATTGCTGAAGGCTCAGCAAGACTTTCCAGGAAATTATTCAATCACTGCAAACTTAGGAACAGCATACGAATTGCTGGGCAAGCTTGATTCAGCTTTACTATGGATTAATCGCGCAGTTGTCATCAATCCGCAATCGCATGAAGGCTCTGAGTGGATTCATGTGATGATATTGCGCTATAAAATTGCCAAAGAAAAAAATCCACAATACTTGGCCGGTGGTACTGCTTTGATGCTCGATTTCGGCGATAAAGATTTGCCAGGGAATCCCTATGGTTTGGATACCAGGAAATTGCAAAAAGAACTGGCATTTCAACTCCAAGAGCGCCTAAGTTTAATTCCATCGCCTGATACTTTGATGGGCATGTTGCTCTATGATTTTGCCAACCTTGCCATCCTCAATAATAAGGGCTTCCAAGCGTTGTGGTATTTTCAAGCTGCCAAAGATTACGGGTTTAGCAATGCTGTATTAGAGGCAAGGGAGTCTAGATTGAAAGAAATTTTGGAAGCAGATCCATCGGCAAATATTGGTGCTTTCGAAGCCAATGAAATTGAAGCGAAATCTTCTGGAATGCCGGTATACCTCATTGCTGCAATCATCGCCATACTAGCTGTTTTTGGGGTATGGATGCTCTTGCGCAAGGGGAAAAATAATCGGTAAGGTATTTGCCAAATAGCTCAACGTGTTAAAGCCCAAGAAACTCGATATCTTTATCATCCGTGCTTTTCTGCAGCCTTTTGCCGCTACCTTCTTCATCTCGGTCGTGGTACTTTTGCTACAGCACTTATGGAAATATATTGATGACCTGGCAGGGAAAGGCCTCGAATGGTACGTGATTGTTGAGTTCATGGTATACTCCACCGCCAACCTTATCCCGTTAGCCTTGCCGCTGGCGATTCTTTTGGCTTCTATCATGACCTTTGGGAACCTGGGAGAAAAATATGAGCTGGTGAGCATGAAAGCTGCTGGAGTTTCCTTGCAAAGAGCCATTCGTCCTTTGTTCTTTATGGCTTTATTGCTTTCTGGGTTTGCCCTGTGGTTTTCTCTCGAAGTTATTCCTGTTGCCAACCTCAAATGGGGAGCGCTTTATTATGACTTACTACAACAGAAGCCGGCCTTTGATCTCAAAGAAGGAGTCTTCTATAATGGGATTGAAGACTATAGCATCAAGATTGCCTCCAAGGATAAGAACGGAAGCCGAATCAACGATATCATCATTTATGATCACCGTGAAGGCCGAGGGAATACGGCGGTTATCCTGGCTGAGTATGGCGAAATAACCCAAAGCGACGACCAACGTTTTTTGATTTTCACCCTATTCAATGGAACGCGCTATGAAGAGATGGTGAACCAGGCAAACTATTACCGCCGCTCGCAATTCAGCACCACCAAGTTTGGTAAACAGCGTATGGTTTTTGATTTGTCAGATTTCAAACTGACGCGCAGTGAGGAGGGATTATTTAAGGACTTTTGGAAGTACCGAAAATTGCCGGAACTGGAGGCTGGAATGGATTCTTTGCGTCGCGAAATTTATACCCGCGAAATCATGGCGAGAAAAAACTATTTTCAATTTTACCATTTCTCAGATACACTTCAAATACAGCCAGATTCGCTGTCTACCCGCTTGGCTATGGATAGCTTGATGATTGACGCAAGGAAGTCAACCGCGATTTCTCAGGCGCTGAATATTTCCCGCTCCGGACAAGGTCAGGTACAATTTGCAAAAAACGACTTATTGCCAGTAAAATACCTGCTTGCCAAGTATGAAATGGTTTGGTGGCAGAAATTTACCTTGGCAATCGCCTGTCTGGTACTCTTCTTTATTGGCGCACCCTTAGGAGCAATTGTTCGTAAGGGTGGCTTCGGACTCCCAGTAGTTATTGCCATAATCTTCTTTTTGATATTTTTTGTTTTGAATATGATAGGAGAAAAGATGGTGCGTGAGTTGGTATTGCCAGCCAACATAGGTATGTGGATGTCTACTTTTATCCTCACCCCTATCGGCTTCTGGCTCACCTACAAAGCCACCAGCGATTCAGTGCTATTTAATATGGATGCCTATCTTCGTTTTTTCAGACGGTTTCGCCGCAAAAACAGCAAGCTAGACTCAGCGTGAAAATTCTCTTTTTAAGTCACCGCATTCCTTGGCCAATCAAAGATGGAGGTGCCTTGGCTATCCATAATAACCTCAAAGGGTTTATCGATGCAGGGCATGAAGTCAAGCTCCTTTGCTTAAATCCGCAAAAAGATCATACGAGTCTCGATCAAACCCCAGAGTATTTCGCCAAGGCAAATCCAACGTGCTTTCACGTCAATACAGACTTGTCGGCCTGGGCTGCTATTAAAAATTTATTTAGCAAGGAATCGTATCATGTCATTCGTTTTTTTCTTCCTGAGTTTGCCGAAGCACTTATTGAAGAATTGACCAAGCGGCAGTATGATGTGGTGCATATGGAAGGTGCTTTTATCGGCCAGTATGCCGGACTCATACGCAAGCATAGCAAGGCCTGTTTGGTTTTACGTGAACACAATGTGGAGTACCGTATTTGGGAGAGCATGGCAAAGTTATCCGGCAACCAGCTCAAGACCATGTATCTAAATTTGTTGGCCACACGATTGCAGACCTATGAAGAAACCCTGTGGAAGCAAGTCGATATGATTGATGCCATAAGTCCGGATGATTTAGTTGTCTTCAAACAATTCAATCCGAATTCGTATTTGGGCGGTGCAGGTTTTGAGCTCGATACTTATATGAAGGTGAAAGAAAGGGGACAAGCAAGAACCATCTTTCACCTAGGTTCTATGGATTGGCTTCCAAACCGAGAGGCAATGGGCTGGTTACTAAATTCTATTTGGCCGGAGATTCATAAATCATATCCTGAATGGAAGCTGTTTCTCGCAGGAAAAAAGATGCCTCGAGAATGGATGCGTCAGGGCTTCAACCTAAGAATTGAAGGGGAGGTTGCGTCTGCAACAGCCTATATGGCCCAATACCAAGTGATGGTTGTTCCTTTAAAAAGTGGGAGCGGGGTGCGCATCAAAACCATCGAAGCCATGGCCTTGGGTAAGGTGGTGATTACAACCAATGTAGGACTACGAGGATTAGAAATGGAGCATGGAAAAGAAGTGCTCGTAGCCAATACGCCTTCAGAGTTTGTAGCAGCCATTCGCTTTCTGGAGGAGAACCCTGAGCAGATGGAGGCAATTGGTGAAGCCGCCAGAAAGAAAGTGCAAGAGTTGTATGCAAATGAAAATCATATCGCTCGACTCATCGAAAAATACCGAAATTGCAGGCCTTGATGCTGCTAGAAATTGTCTTTTGGATTTCTTTGTTCCTGGTATTCTATACCTATGTGCTCTACCCAGAGCGGATGGTAGCGCGTGCAAAGCAGTATAAGCAGAAAAAAGAGGCTCAGGAAAATTGGCCATCCATCGCTTTGCTTCTTGCGGCATACAACGAAGAGGAGGTGATTGATAAGAAAATTCAAACCTGCCTGCAAACGACCTATCCAGCAGATAAAATTCAATTGATTATTGGCTCCGATCGCAGTTCCGACCGAACCGATGAAATTGTTAAAAAGTGGGCAGAAAAAGATCCTAGAGTCATTTTGCATCGATTTGAGAATCGTACCGGAAAACCTCAGATAATTAATGCTTTAGTTGCTGAATGTAAAGCGGAAATTTTAATCCTCAGCGATGCTGATACTTTCTTTGAGCCGGATATGCTTAAAGCTTTAGTAGCTGCTTTTACAAAAGAAAAAGTGGGCGGAGTTCAGGCCCGATTTATAACGGAAGCAAATCCAGATATGGATGTAGCCAGACAAGAATTGCTCTATAACGATCGGGAATTACAAATTAAAAAAGGACAAAGTACGAGAGGCGCAGTAATTGGTGCCTATGGAGCTTGCTATGCCTTACGTCGGAGTTTATACCAACCCGTTCCAAAGGGTTTTTTGGTGGATGATTTTTACCTCTTTATGAAGGTGTTGGAGCAAGGCTATCATACAGTATATGCCGAGAATGCATCCTGCCGCCTAGAGGTCTCGGGAGAGAGCAGAACCGAGTTTAAACGCAAGGCTAGAATTGGCGTGGGCAATTATCAGAACTTCTTCAGACTAAAGGCATTTTGGAACCCATTCAAGAATACAGCTTCAGGATATTATTGGTCGCATAAAGTATTACGTTGGTTTACCCCATTCTTGCTGCTCCTAATTTTTGGAATTAATGCGGCATTATTAGACGACAGTAGTCAATACCAAATGCTTTTTGTCATACAACTTATGGCCTATGCCACCTGGCCGCTGGATGCCATTTTTAAGATGGCCAATATTCATCTTCGTTTGCTGCGATTTGGGAGTCATTTTTTACGTATGAATGTAGCATTGCTTCTAGGGTTTTTCCGTTATCTGAAGGGCGGAAGTAAGGGGACCTGGTAGAATCAGGGTTCAGGGCCGACTTAATGGGGATTTGGCCGAGCAGCATCTTTACGCTAAGCCGTAACCATAATCGGGACAGCCGACAAGAATGCATGACTTGAATCAGTTTAGTAGTCAAGCGGAATGCTGAAATTTGTGGGTAGGCTGAAAGAGCACTAGCTCCTTAAAGTAGCATTCTATTTATAATGTGTTTATGGTACTCCTCTTAATCAATTTAAAATTCAAGATATGGCCTTTATAGATTATTATAAAATTCTCGGGATAGATAAAAGTGCCAGTGCCGACCAGATCAAAAAGGCCTATCGAAAATTGGCGCGCAAGCACCATCCAGACTTAAATCCGAACGATGCCGAGGCAGAAACGAAGTTCAAGGAAATCAATGAAGCGAACGAGGTTTTAAGCAATGCCGATTCACGCAAAAAGTATGATGCATACGGCAAGGATTGGAAGCATGCAGATGAATTTGAAAATCAAAAGCGGCAGCAGAGTAATAGGCCACGTCAAGAATCAAATTCTTTTTCAGGAGGCGATTATTCTGATTTTTTCGAGTCCATGTTTGGGGGTGGCTCACGAGAAAATTCCAATGTGCGGTTTCGGGGACAAGACTACCAAACAGAATTGCAGCTAGACTTGAAGGATGTTTATACCACGCAGAAACAAACGCTAACCATTGATGGCCGATCCATTCGCATTACCATCCCTGCTGGGGTAAAAAATGAGCAACTTATAAAGATCAAGGGACAAGGTGGAGCAGGAATTAATGGAGGCCCTAATGGCGATTTACTTCTCCGCTTTGTCATTGCAAATCATACCAGATTTAGACGTGATGAGGATAATCTTCATGTCACCGAAGATCTTGATTTGTACCTTGCTGTTTTAGGAGGAGAGTTAATGGTAGAAACCTTTGATGGCAAAGTCAAGCTTCAAATCAAGCCAGAAACCCCGAATGGCACCAAAGTCAAGCTGAAAGGAAAAGGATTTCCTGTGTATAAGAAAGAAGGGCAGTTCGGAGATTTATATATCACCTTCAATATTGTATTGCCGGCTAAGTTGAGCGAGAGAGAAAAAGAATTATTCCAGGAGCTATCTAAACTACGTTCGAAATGAGTATCGAGAATTTTATTCCACTAACCCAATTATGCACGCATTATCATCTTGAAGTTTCTTTCTTCCATAATTTGCAAGATTATGGATTAATAGAGGTGCATCGCTTTGAAGAAGATTTATTCGTACACCAAGATCATGTAGAAGGTCTAGAGAAAATTGTTCGCCTGCATCAAGAGTTGAATATCAATTTAGAAGGAATTGATGCTGGTCTAGCCCCCAGGTTTTCGGACAAAATTGATATTGAGTATGCAAGTTAAGTA
>CAZUIT010000055.1:0-22592 GCA_964620355.1 uncultured Burkholderiales bacterium
TCCGGAGCTGGTGGCTGCGGTAGAGACTCTTGGGTTTGAAAATCCAACTCCCATTCAGGAAAAAGCTATTCCTGTACTACTCGACACCAAAAAAGACTTCATTGGCTTAGCATCTACCGGAACGGGTAAAACTGCGGCCTTCGGACTTCCCCTTTTGCAACAAATTGATGCAGAAGATCGTAGAACTCAAGGACTTATTCTTGCACCTACTCGTGAACTTTGTAATCAAATTGCCAAGGACTTGGCTGCCTATGCCGTTAATCTTCCAAAGATTGATGTGGTAGCTGTGTATGGAGGAGCAAGTATCGATCAACAAATGCGTGAACTTCGACGTGGCGGACAAATTATTGTTGCAACTCCAGGCCGTTTGATTGACCTGATAAAACGTGGTTCAGCTAAAATCAATGATGTAGATATTGTGGTTTTGGATGAAGCAGATGAGATGCTCAATATGGGTTTCAAAGACGATATCGACTTTATCCTCGAAAATGTATTGAGTGAAGAACGCCGCACCTGGTTGTTCTCTGCAACAATGCCGGCTGAGGTACGAGCCATTTCTAAGAAATTTATGGAGGAGCCATTCGAGCTTACCATGGGTAGTAAAAATGCTACCAATACCAATATCTCTCACGAATTTTATATGGTTCGGGCGAAACACCGCTACGAAGCATTGAAACGCGTGGTAGATTTAAATCCTGACATATTCGGAATCGTTTTCACGCGTACAAAAATCGAAGCGCAGGAAGTAGCTGAAAAATTGATGAAGGATGGATACAATGCCGATGCATTGCATGGCGACCTATCTCAAGCTCAACGTGATAAGGTGATGGCACGTTTTCGTGATCGTTCACTTCAATTATTGGTAGCAACCGATGTGGCAGCTCGTGGTATTGACGTGGACAATATCACCCACGTAATCAATTTCGGTTTGCCCGATGAATTGGAAGTGTATACCCACCGTTCAGGAAGAACAGCGCGTGCTGGTAAAACTGGTATTGCTATTTCTATTATACATAGCAAAGAGCAAGGACGCATGCGTCAATTAGAAAAATTCACCAAAGCGAGCTTCGCGAAGAAAGAAATTCCAAGTGGAAAAGAAATCTGCGAACGTCAGCTATTTAGCTTGGTGGCTAAGGTGCATAAAGTTGAAGTAAACGAAGAAGAGATCAAAGGCTATTTGCCAAGTATCTACGATGAGTTGAAAGACTTAAGCAAAGAAGAAATCATCAAAAAGTTTGTATCGATTGAGTTCAACCGTTTCTTGAGTTATTACGAAAATTCAGGAGACTTGAACATGGCAGAAGGTGATCGCAACGACCGCGACAGAAATGACCGTTCGAATATGGAACGAATTTTTGTAAGTCTTGGAGAACTTGATCGCATCGATAAAGCAGGCATGTTGAAGTTTATCAATAGCCTTCGTTTGGGCAGAATTGAAGTCGGACGTATTGATATCAAACGTTCATTCTCTTTTGTTCAGATTGAAACAAGCATGGTAGACGAATTCATGGATACGATCAATAATTGGGTCTATGAAGGCCGTGAATTAAAAGCCGAAAGATCCAGTGATGGAGCTGGTGGAGGAGATGATCGTCCGAAAAGAAAAAGCTTCAGAAAAGACTTTGGTGGAGGAGATAGAGGTGATAGAAGACCACGTGCAGACCGAGGGGATAGAGGTGGTCGTGGAGACCGTCCGGATCGTTCAGACCGATCAGATCGGTCGGCCCGAAGTAGTGATAGAGCACCGAAATCATCGGAAGAAGGTGGAGAAAAGAAATCATATGGTAAGGATTTTTATTTCCCGGATTTTGATTCTGCCCATAAAAAGGATCGTAAAAAGGCCAAGGATGATGCACCTGCACCTAAGAAAAGAAAAAGAAAAGAAATTTAGCATTAACACGCTTGAAGCATGGAACAAATAACGAAAACGATAGAGGCTGCGCTACTAACTTTGGGGATTACTCCAGAGCAAGCACGCAATGAGGAAGAGGGGCAATGGACGGTTTACCGTGAAACACTTGAAATTTATTTGGATGCATGGAACCTTGGAACAGAGCAACAAGCTTTGTTTTATTTTCAGGCCGATGATCAGCCTGTATTTCAGGTGATTTCGCCATTTTGCCAAGTGCCAGCGGATCGTTACGAAGAGTTCCTTGAGGAAGTATTGGATGTAAATATTGCCTTATACAAAGTATCCCTCGGAATCCGTCAGGATGGAGGAGTGGTTTGTGTAAAATACCGCAATGTTGCAACCCTACTTACCCAAGATGAAGTGCTTGAAGCATTAGATTCTGTAGCCTATTATGCTGAATTATTCAGTAAAGTCTTCTCCGAGAAATATGGAGTAACTTTATTGGAACGGCAAGACTAGCGGGTATACTATTTTAACTTAAAAAGCCGGGAAGATATTCTCGGCTTTTTCTATTTAATCGATTTTCAGGTAAAATCCTTCACCATCAGGAACTGGCGCCAAGGATTGACCTCGCGCATAGACTGAATCAATTCGCCAAAAACCTGGACAACATTCGAATTCAGAAGCAACATAATTCTGGTAAACAATGAGGTCGACATTCGCTGAATTCTGTATGGAAATAGTATACAATCCCAAATCGCGTTGGGTCTGAACATTGAATGTGCCTTTTTTTGTATCAACAGCACCTGAAATGGTGTCGTTGCTTGGGCTAATCAAATGAATGCCCTTTTGGTCTAGGATTTCCTTCCCGATAATTACTTGATCTTGTGCGTCAATAAACACAAGTTCCAAATTTTGATCTTCAGCGCAATACATGCCTGCGCAATTCTTCTCGCAAGAAGTGCTACCCAGCAATAAGCTAAGTAATAGGGGGGCGATATAACGAGTACCTGCGCTGCTCATGGTACGGTTTTATTTATAAGTGGCTATTCTCCTCTAATTCGTTGCCTAGTTCGTTTCTGAATTCAGCAGCCTAAAGGAGTCACCTATTTTTTGAAAGGTATCCTCGAATTTCGTCTTTTTTTCCTTAGAAGTATAACTCATCACAAAATAAACTTTGTCTTTCGCTTCTATGCAGGTGATGAAATAGGCAATATCTAGCCCGTCTATGCGGCCTTCCATCCATACTTGCGAAGCTGGATGTTCGTCGATTTGTTTTAATTCAATATCTCCAAATTCTGGGAATAACAATCCCTCTGCAATTAAATTCAATTGAATATTTGTGTAGTTTTCAATAAAACTTGCGCTATCTCTATAACCATCTAAAAAAGGTAGTGACTCGCTTATTTCATCCGTGTTTTCGTCCAGAACGAGGGTAGCTACTTCTTTTTTTTCGTGCTGATATGCCAAACTTGCATCGGGATGCAAGGTGCTATCGCTTCTCATATAATTAGGGACTTTAATACTGAATTTATTCTCTACCTCGATAGTTTGAAAATCTTTGATGAGGTCAAGGTTTTCTTCTGCTTGGCTGAAAAGTCCAGATAGGCTTGAGTCGTTGGTGCAGGCAGTTAAACAAAGGACACAGAGCATACTTAGGAACAAAGGGTGGTTTTTGGTTCGTATCATAGAGCAGGTAAAGTTAAATATTCTCCTGTAGATACCTCGTGCTGAAAGTAGTTTGTTTTACCTTTGTGCCACCGTGAAAAATATCATCATAGCTGTCGACGGATTTTCGTCTTGTGGGAAAAGTACCCTTGCCCGAGCATTAGCTGCCAAGTTGGGTTATCTGTATATTGATACTGGCGCCATGTACAGAGCCGTTGCCTTGTATTTCTTGCGTAACGATGTTCCGTATAAGGTGGATGAAAGGGATGATCAGGCCGTGGCAGATGCGATTGCTCACGTGAAAATAGAGTTTCGCGAAACCCCAAATGGGAAAGCAACCTTCTTGAATGGTGAAAATGTGGAGGAGGAGATCCGGCAAATGTTTGTGGCCAACCATGTGAGTAAGGTAAGTACGATTAGTGCTGTGCGTCGTTTTCTGGTAAAACAACAACAAGCATTGGGTGAAGCGAAGGGAGTCGTGATGGACGGACGTGATATAGGAACCGTGGTGTTTCCAGACGCCGAGCTGAAACTTTTCATGACAGCCGACCCAAAAGTTAGAGCAGAACGACGCCTTTTGGAGCTGAAAAGTAAAGGCATGGAAATGACTTTTGATGAAGTAATTCATAATTTGACGGAAAGAGACCGGATTGATTCTACGCGAGCCGATAGTCCTTTACGTCAGGCAGATGATGCAATAGTGATTGATAATACGTTGTTAACGCCTGATGATCAGCTGATAAAGGCCTTAGAGATCACTCAAAATATTCTAGCTGAAAAAATATAGTTGAAGTTTACTTATGATTTAATCATTAGCCTGTAATATTTTGCGGGTGATGAAAAAATTATTATGCCTCGGTTTAATGCTGCTTGGCTGTTTAACAAGCATTAGCTTGAATGCTCAAAATGAGGGGACAAGCAAAAAATATCCTAGTCTTTTATGGGAAATAAGTGGGAATGGTTTGAAAAAGCCATCGTACTTATTTGGTACCATGCACGTCAGTGAAAAGGTGGCTTTTCACCTCAGTGATTCATTTTTCATTGCTTTAAAGCAAGTGGATGCTGTAGGACTAGAGTCTCGACCAGACGAATGGCTTCCTCAAATGAAGCGCCTCGGCCTCTTAGATGTAGGTAGCTATTATCAGATTGGGAATTATTTCAACAGCGCAAAATCATTTGAGGTGGAGAAAGGAAAGCTGAACACCGCAAAGCAAGGGATTGCGAAGGAGCATTATTTACTCAATTCGCTTCTATACCGCAGCAGCGCAAGCAATAAGAACTTTGAAGAGCAGACTTATCTTGATATGTTCATCTTCCAAACCGGAATGAAAATGAACAAGGAACTCGTGTCTATGGAAGATTATGAAACTTCCTTGGAATATGTTTCACGATCGAGTCAAGTGGCTTGGAATTTTGATGGAGAGACAGGAGATGAGTTTGAGCCTGCTGAGCCAAGAGATTATTCTGGCTATGGAAATGGAACAAGTCGATTGATTGAACAAATCGAAGAAGCTTACCGCCGTGGAGATTTGGATGTATTAGATTCTTTAGAGTTATTAGCAATGCCTGAGTATGATCAGCGCAACAATATGCTCTACCAAAGAAATTACCTCATGGTAGATCGCGCAATTGAAATCATGAAGGCCAAAAGCTTATTCATGGCTGTTGGTGCAGCGCATCTTCCTGGCGAAGAAGGTATCATCGAACTGCTAAGAGCGCAGGGTTATACCCTGAGGCCGATTATGCAAAACGGACGTGATGAGAAGTCGCGGAAGAAATATGAAGCAATTCAAGTATTCCATGACGTGGAACATTTTGTAAGTTCTGATGGAATCATTGAAGGAGACTTTCCTGGTCCAACAATGGAATTGGGCTACCAAGGAGATAATGGTATCATCGTTTGTCCTGATATGGTCAATGGAGCTTATTACCTCATCTCTCGCTTTCCTTACCATCACACCATGTTTAAGGAATCAGGCGACTATGTTTTAGAAAGAATAGATAGTTTCCTCTATGAATTTGTTCCAGGTGATATTATCAAGAAGTCGGTGATAGAAGGCGAAAACTACAAAGGCTATGATATCTTGAACAAAACAAGAACTGGAGATTACCAGCGCAGTTGGATCTTGGTGCTTCCCGATGAGCTCATGGTGATCAAGTTTTCTGGTCGTGATGATTATGCCAAAACCAAGCAGGTGAAAAAATTCTTTAAGAGCCTCAAGATTCATGTTAAAAGCGAAAATTGGACTACCTCAAAGCTAAATGACTTGGCTTTGCAGGTTGACTTTCCCGGACCACCTACCTTGAACCATCTGGTAAATGCTGAAAAACGGACCTTAGGTCGACGAGATTTCTTCTATTCAGGCGACTTAGGTTCAAATGGTTATTTTGCCTTAACCCACGCAACGTCCAAAGACTGGAACTTCTTTCCCGATACCGCGCACATGCGTTTTGCCATGAGCTCATATATTGGCGATGGAGAGTTTAAATTAGAATCAAGTCGCTATGTTGATACCTTAGGTCAGGTTTATCTAGAATGGATTGGAGTATTGGAGAAGGAAAATATAATTCTTCGCTCGACTTTTAGTTCTGGAGCAGTTGGCGTTTTTGGCGCGGTAATACGTGCAGATGAAGCAGAGGCCCATCGCTTTTTTTCATCCATTAAAAAATCACCAATAGCACAGCCGAAGTATGTGAATTCAATCGATAGCAGTGTTATGGCCTATTATTCTGCTCCTGTTGGCGGTAAAGCAACCGGCATGATTGAAAGATTAATGCGCAGACAGGTGAGGAACCAAAGCTATTTTTCGTCGAATATCAAGCATCCTTATACCGGTGAAAATATTGAAATATCATTATCCACCCCAGGAAACTATGAAGACCTTTATGATAGCAGCATGTTTTTCAAAAGCGTCGATAAATGGAATAAGTCTGACGATATGGACCATATTCTGGAAGTAACGGAAACGATTCAACGAGGAGATTACCAAAGTAGAGACTATTTTTATACCGATACTAACTCCTCTGATATCATCATGTTTCGTGAAATGTGGTCGCCTTTTGCCGTTTACCGCATCACCTTAACCTATGATGCAAAAAAAGGAAGAAGCGGAATGGCGGACTCTATTTTAAATAGTTTTGTACCATTTGACTCTATTCCTGGACGCTATTTAGAAACCAGAGGTAAAGCACTCTTTTACCAAGATTTGCGAAGCGATGATACGCTGAAAATAGAAAAAGCGCTCAATGGGTTCTATGAGGTGGAATTTGAAGAAGAGGACATGGAGGAATTGGTTCAAATGCTCGACACGAGTGTAGCCAGTAAAAAGCTAAGGGTGCTTTTGCGTGAAGAGATTGGTACTACATCTAGCCCAGCATCCACAGCCTACTATGTGAGGAAGTATAATGAAGTAGGGGATACAACAAGCATGCAGTTGAAAGCTTTGGAGTATATCTTTAATCAAGAAACTTCGGAGTCTTATGCACAGGGTAAAAAGTTACTATTGAAAAAGACTCCATTCCCAAAAGGAGGCTACGAATTGTACGCACTTTTCCGTGTGATAGATGATAGTTTGGAACTTGCAGGAACCTTATTACCCGAGCTGACCAGCCTATTGGATTACGACGAATACAAGGGTAAAGTTTGGAACTTATTAGCTCAATTGGCAGATTCAGGCGTGATGGACAAAGGATTGAATTACGATTATGATCCAATCTTGAAACAGGCGAAGATTGAAATGAGAAAAGCTAAAAACTCAGCCAAAGAGGAAGGTTCAGGAAGCAATTACACTTACTATGGTGGAGGAGCCACAGAGTCGAATTCAGAATTAAAAGCACTTATTCATGCGCTATACCCACTCAGAAAGACGAATGAAGAGGTGAAGGTTTTGATTAAAGATGCAAAAGAGCTGAGTGATATGAAAATGGTGTTTGATGTTTTGAAGCTTCAATATGAAAAAGACAGCACGCTCGACACAACGGTTGTGAATCGGATTGCGGAAAAGGAAAAAGAACGTTTCGAACTATATGCCTGGTTATATGAAACCGATCAGCTTGAGTATTTCCCTAAGGTTTATAATTCTCCAGACAGCTTAAGAATGGCCCTTATTTATAATTTGACCGACGAAAACATCGACCCGAAAAAAGATAGCATCGTTTGGTTAAAGAAAGACTTGGTAATTATGGGTGGCGATACGGGTTATCTCCAGTATTTCAGAATTTATAATACGTATTCTAAATCATGGAATTATGTCAGCCTCGGACTCATTTTGAAAGACGGAAGGATTGATCCTAGTCGTACGAATTATTTTGCGAAGCATGGAAAATGGACGGAGAAAGACGATGAAGACGCTAAAATTTCTCGTTTCTCTGAAGAGTTGGCTATTGAAAATTATAGACGTTTTCCTGGAAAAGAGTATAGTTCAGTTTATAGAAACGGACGAATGAAAGGGAATAATTACGAACGAATTCAAAGCTATGGTGATTATTAATCATAAAGGTAAATTATAAGATTAATAGGAAGAGCCTCCATTCGTGGGGGCTCTTCATTTTTAAGGGAGTACCTTGTTTTAAGAAGAGATTAATTTGGATTTGTTATTTTGAGATATCCCTTTTACCTTTGCAGCCTTCGTAAAGGAGGACCTAACATTTGACAGAAAAAACAAACACACCGCAAGAGCAAAATGAGGTAGAAAATGTAGCTACCCAGGTTGCCGAGGAGGCACCGAAGAAAGTTTCCAAAAAATCTTCTGAAACAGCCGACTCCACTCTCGAACCACCAGCGTTCGACTGGTCTATGGATGACCAAGGCTTTGGTAATTATTCCGAAGACGAAAAAAAGGAACTGGAAAAACTCTATGATGGTACCTTATCTGAAATCAACGAAAACACGTTGGTGAAAGGCACAATCGTTTCCATTACCGACAAAGACGTTGTATTGAACATCGGATTTAAATCTGACGGTTTGGTTGCACGTACTGAATTCCGCGACTTAGCCGCCATCAAAATTGGCGACGAAGTGGAAGTAATGATTGAAGCCAAAGAAGACCGCTTAGGTCAATTGGTTCTTTCCCGCAAAAGAGCGATTTCTGAAAGAGCTTGGGAAAACATCGTAGCCGCTAATGAAAACGATACGATCGTTGAAGGTTACGTAAAAACAAGAACAAAAGGTGGTCTTGTTGTAGACGTGATGGGAATGGATGCCTTCCTTCCTGGATCTCAAATCGATATTAAACCGATTCGTGATTACGACGTTTACGTTGGGCAAACCATGCAATTCAAGGTTGTTAAGATTAACCAATTGTTTAAAAACGTGGTAATCTCTCACAAAGCCTTGATTGAAGATGATATTGAAGCTCAAAAATCTGATATCCTCTCTAAACTAGAAAAAGGACAAGTATTGGAAGGTGTTGTGAAAAACATGACTTCTTTCGGTGTGTTTATCGATCTAGGTGGATTGGACGGACTGCTTCACATTACCGACATTTCTTGGGGACGTATCAATCATCCAGAAGAAGTATTGCAACTTGATCAAAAAATCAATGTAGTAGTACTTGACTTTGATGATGATAAAAAACGTATCTCTCTTGGATTGAAACAATTGGCTGCTCATCCTTGGGATAGCCTTCCAGAAGGAATCGAAGTAGGTGCTAAAGTAAAAGGTAAAATTGTTACCGTTGCTGATTACGGCGCATTCCTCGAAATCGCTCCTGGCGTTGAAGGTTTAATCCACGTATCAGAAATGTCATGGTCACAACATTTGAGAAACCCACAAGACTTTATGAAAGTGGGCGACGAAATTGAAGCAGTGATCCTTACCTTGGACAAAGAAGAGCGTAAAATGTCATTAGGCATCAAACAGCTCTATCCAGATCCATGGGTTAGCATTGAAGAAAAATATGGAGTAGGTTCTAAACATACCGGTGTCGTTCGCAACTTGACCAACTACGGATTATTCGTAGAATTGGAAGAAGGAGTAGACGGATTGGTACACGTTTCTGACCTCTCTTGGAGTAAAAAAATCAAGCATCCTTCAGAATTCGTTAAGAAAGATCAAGAGCTTGAGGTAGTTGTTCTAGAAGTAGACAAAGAAAACCGTCGCTTGAGTCTTGGACACAAACAATTGGAAGATAATCCTTGGGATACTTTCGAAGACTTGTTCCCAATTGATTCTGAGCACGAAGGAACAGTCCTTAAAATCGCCGATAAGAGTGCAGTAGTTGCATTGCCTTACGGAGTTGAAGGATATGCTCCACTACGTCAGTTGAAGAAAGAAGACGGAAATAATGCAAATGAAGACGAAGTTATTGCATTCCGTGTGATTGAATTCAGCAAAGAAAATCGCAGAATCACTGTTTCTCATACAGCAGTATGGAAAGAGGACGAGCGTGCGACAAAAGTGGAGAAAAAAGAAACGAAATCTTCTTCTAAGGGTTCTAAGAAAGCAGTTGCGACTGGCGAAAAAGATACCCTTGGAGACCTCGATGCACTTTCTGCATTGAAACTGCAATTGGATGCTCAAGAGCAAAAAGCTACTGCAAAGAAAGCGGCCCCTAAAAAGACCACTAAAAAAGCAGAGCCGAAAGCTGAGGAAACCACTGAAGCCGTTACTGAGGAAAAAGCTGAAACGAAAGTAAAAGCGAAACCAGCAGAAAAGGCTAAAGAAACACCTGAGGCTCCAGAAACTCCTGAAGCAGATAAAACAGAAGAATAAAATCTTCCTTTGGTGAATACACCTGAAAAATCCCATCTTTGATGGGATTTTTTTTTGCCCTCTATAGAACAAGATGAAGTATTGGTTAGTGAAGTCGGAGCCCCATAAGTATGCGTGGGAACAATTACTCAAGGATAAACAGACATTCTGGGATGGCGTGCGCAATTATCAAGCACGGAATAACCTCAAAGAAATGAAAGTTGGCGATGAGGTGCTTTACTACCATAGTAATGAAGGAAAAGAAGTAGTGGGTATAGCCAAGGTGGTTAAGGAATTCTATCAGGACCCTACTACAGAAGATGAGCGTTGGGTGGTAGTGGATATTGCCCCTGTTCATACATTAAAAAAGCCGGTGACCTTAGAAATGGTTAAGGCTAGCAAAATGCTGGAGAATATCGCCTTGGTAAGACAGGGCCGATTGAGCGTAATGCCCTTAAAAAAAATTGAGTTTGACAAAATCCTAGAATTAGGAGAAGGATAGATGGAACCAAAAGTACTTTTAACAGCCGCTCGCATGGCGGTGATGATCCGCCGGATGGCCTATGAGCTGTATGAAAACTATACGGATTTTGATAATACTGCTATTATCGGTTTACAACCACGTGGAACCATCTTCGCAAAACGAGTGCATGGGATGTTGACCGAGATTTCAGGAAATAAAAATATCCCGTTCGGCGAATTGGACGTAACATTTCACCGAGATGATTTCAGAAGAGGGAATGAACCGTTAACACCGAATATCAATTCCATGAACTTCATTATAGAAGGCAAGCGTGTGATTTTGATGGATGATGTGCTCTATACAGGACGTTCTGTTCGCGCGGCAATGGACGCGCTGACTGCCTATGGCCGTCCATCTAAGGTGGAATTGGCGGCATTGATAGATAGAAGATATTCAAGAGAACTACCAATTGAACCAGATTATACTGGCGAAGCAGTAGATACCAGAGCCAACGACAAAGTAAAGGTCGAATGGCAGGAGAAGAATGGAAATGATTGTGTTTGGCTTTTAACTGTAGAAGGAAATAAATGAGTTCGTTAAGTACCCGTCACCTTTTAGGCATCAAGCAAATTAGCGATGCAGATATCCGCCTCATCTTTGAAACGGCAGATAACTTTAAAGCAGTAATCAATCGTCCGATTAAAAAGGTTCCCTCCCTGCGCGATATCACTATTGCAAATCTTTTTTTCGAAAATTCTACTCGAACGCGCGTTTCTTTCGAACTTGCTGAAAAGCGATTGAGTGCAGATGTTGTAAATTTCTCGAGTTCCTCTTCCTCAGTTTCAAAAGGAGAAACCCTAATCGATACAGTTAAGAATATCCTTTCCATGAAAGTGGATATGGTGGTAATGCGTCATCCAAAACCAGGAGCACACCTTTTCTTAAGCAAGCATATCGATGCCCAAATCATCAATGCAGGCGACGGAACCCATGAACACCCTACACAAGCTTTGCTCGATGCTTTTTCAATTCGCGAAAAACTGGGCGATGTAGCCGGAAAAAAAGTGGTGATAGTAGGCGATATTCTACATAGCCGTGTTGCTTTGTCAAATATTCTTTGCCTACAGAAGCTAGGAGCAGAGGTTATGGTTTGCGGACCTACAACCCTCATTCCAAAATACATCCATGAACTCGGTGTTAAGGTGGAATACGACCTCCGTAAAGCCCTTAACTGGTGCGATGTGGCAAACATGCTACGAATCCAATTAGAACGCCAGGATATCAAGTATTTCCCATCCTTACGCGAATACAGCCTGCAATACGGTTTGACGCTCGATATATTAAATGGCCTCGACAAGGAAATCACCATCATGCATCCAGGCCCGATCAACCGCGGAGTAGAGATTACTTCAGAAGTGGCAGATAGCGAACATTCTATAATTCTACAACAAGTAGAAAATGGAGTAGCGATTCGTATGGCTGTGATGTATCTGCTTGCTGGGCAGGTGGGATAATCTATCGATTGATAGACCAATCGAATGGTCGAAAAGTCGGCAAATCATTTATATCCAATTTTATTACGTTCTGGATTTACAGGATTAATCAGTCGCTTTAAGGTTTCAAAAATGAGTTCTATGTCATGATCCTGCTTGCTGATAACTCGATTATTGTGAATCAGGTTTTTCTCCAATGACTCAAGCTTGAGTAAAACATCTTTTTGAGAAAGGATCATCTCTCTCATCTTAGTATACACCCTCATAATTTGAATGTTCACTTGAATTGCTGTTTGATTATTAAGTACGCTAGACAGCATCAGTACACCTTGTTCGGTGAATGCATAGGGTAATGTCCTTCTACCACCCCATCTTGAAGTCGCATATTGCGACTTCAAGTTTAGGAATTCCTCATCAGATAACTGAAACATGAAGTCAAATTATGTCGACCGGTCGACTAGTCGATAAGTCGACAAATCAGGACTAAAACTTATTCCTCACCCTACCAAACGTCCAGGTTAGTTCTGGACCTAATGTGGTCATTTCCTTATTGATATTGGTATTTAGGCTCAGCTGTAAACCAGTTGCTCGGAAAATAGGGAAGTCGGCAGTGAGTCGAGCACTAAAGCCAAATGCTGGGTTACTACTTATGCCTGTAGAATAACAGCCGGAAAAAGGATCTTTATCCAAATAGGTGATTTTCACATAATTCCCCCAACTCAAACCAGCTGCTGCCAGTACGCGAAATCTTGGTTTTTTTTGATAAATCCTCTTTTGATAACGTAATTCTAAGAGTAATCCTCTATCCATTGGGTCAGAAAATGGAAGAAAAATTTGCGGACAATACTCGGCATCCTTGGGTTTTGCCTCTGGATCGCGTTCCAAAAGTGACAAATTTAATTGAAATCCATTTCCGTTTGAGGTAAGATAGTTTAAACTGCCTCCGAGCTGATAGTAATCCCAAATTTGAAGGTGAGTGCCGATAAAGAAATCAAAGTCCTTGTCTTGCTGTTTTATTTGGGACGCGTTTTTTTGTACGGAAAAAGCAAGAAGAAATAAGGTCAATACAAGTTGTTTAGATAGGTTCATAATTGAAATTTTTAGTACCCTCAATACACCACAGGAATTGGACCTAACAAATGCCAAAATTGCTTTTTGACCGAAATTTGACAATTGAAACTAAGGCTGAGGTTTAGGCTGAGGTATAGGAATGACTCAAAATCTTCTCACAGTCTCATTGTCTCACCCTCTCTTTGTCTTTTCTCAATCTCTACCTCATTCTTAGCCTTTTCCTTATCCTCTTTTTATTACTTTTGCGAGCATGGAAACAGTGGTAAGTGGCATTCGCTCTACGGGCAACCTTCATCTAGGGAACTATTTTGGTGCATTGAAGAATTTCCTGCGCATGCAAGAAGAGCATAATTGCTATTTCTTTATCGCTGACCTCCATTCACTTACCACGCATCCTAAGCCGGGTGATCTGCACCGCAGTGTAAGAACGGTATTAGTAGAATACTTGGCATCCGGACTAGATCCTGAAAAGTGCACGCTCTATATCCAAAGTGATATTCCAGAGATTTCTGAGCTATACCTTTTCTTGAATATGAATGCCTATATCGGCGAATTGTCGAAAGTAGCTTCCTTCAAAGACAAGGTGCGTACCCAACCGAATAACGTGAACGCTGGATTATTGACCTATCCTGTTTTGATGGCCGCGGATATCATCATCCATAAAGCCACCAAAGTACCTGTTGGCAAAGACCAAGAGAATCACCTAGAAATGGCCCGTAATTTTGGGAACCGCTTCAATCATATGTATAATGTGGAATGCTTTCCTGAGCCCTATGCCTTTAACTTTGGTGAAAACTTGGTGAAGGTTCCAGGTCTCGATGGAAAAGGAAAGATGAGCAAATCATCGGGAGACAATACTGCAATCTTCCTGTCGGATGAGCCTGAAATCATCATCAGAAAGATGAAACGTGCTGTAACGGATTCTGGTCCGACTGAAGCCAATTCAGAAAAGCCACAAACCATCCAGAACCTATTTGATCTTATGGCTCTCGTTTCTCCAAAAGAAACCATCGCCCAGTTTGATTCAGCATGGAATGATTGCTCCATCCGTTTTGGCGACATGAAACTCCAATTGGCCGATGATATGATTAATTACCTGGCTCCAATCCGCGAGCGAATCAAAGAGGTGGATGCCGACAAAGAATTCATCGCCAAAGCCGTTAAACTCGGAGAAGAAAAAGCCCGCGCCTCAGCCGCCAAGACCATGGCCGAAGTGAAGGAAATCATTGGCTTCCGCAAATTCTACTAAGCTTGAATTTTGTCGAGTAGTTATTGTCTATTTGTCTTTTGTCTAACCATCTAAAACTCTTTTTCCAAAAACATTGAAGTGGGACAATTGTTGATAGAGATATATCATGGCAAAAGTCACTCCATCAAAAATTGTTCAGGCTTATATCGACTATCTTCTAGAAGAAGGTCACCAGCCCAGTTCTGTCTACCAATTCGCCAAATCCATCAAGATCAAGGAGGAGGAATTTTACGATCACTTTAGTTCGTTTGAGGCAATTGAATCGGGATGGATGGCCACCCTGTTTGAGTCGGTTACCGAAGAGTTGGCGAATGATGAAGTGTTCCAAGCCTACAGCGCCCGTGAAAAGTACATGGCATTTCTGTATGCCTGGGTAGAAAAGTGCCGGTCAAACCGCAGTTTTCTCTTATTGTTGAGCGCATCCTCAAAAATGCCTAACCCATTACCTACGGGCTTTTCATCCATCAAAAAACACTTTCACGACTTTGCCGATAGCATCGTACGCGAAGGGTTGGATACCCAGGAGGTGAAACAAAGACCTATCCTCAGCGACCGCTATGCTGATGCGATGTTCTTGCAATTTGCATTTGTCCATAGCTTCTGGTTGAAAGACTCCAGCAAAGGATTTGAGAAAACAGATGCGGCCATTGAAAAATCGGTTCATCTGGCTTTTGACCTAATGGGACAGTCAGCCTTCGATTCAGCGCTTGAGTTCGGGAAATTCCTTTTTCAACAAAAAGGAGCATGAAATACCAAGATAAAATTGCCACTTCAAGGATGGATAGAACTTTGAAGTTTATTGGTACAGGAGCAAAAATAGGCGGGAACTATATTAAGCATTACGCGAAAAAGACCGTCAACCCATCTCTCGACAAAGAAGAATTACACCGCGATAATGCGGAAGACATTTATAGCACGCTGAGTTCACTAAAAGGCAGTGCCTTAAAAGTAGCGCAGATGTTAAGTATGGATAGGGCGGTTTTGCCAAAAGCTTATTCTGATAAGTTTACCATGGCACAATATCAAGCGCCTCCATTATCGGCACCATTGGTGGTTCAAACCTTTGTAAAGTCCTTTGGAAAGAAACCGAATGATGTTTTCGACGAGTTTGCCCTCAATGCCAAGAATGCGGCGTCGATCGGACAGGTGCATGAAGCCAAACTAGGGGATAAACGACTTGCTGTTAAGGTGCAATACCCAGGAGTTGCAGATAGTATTCAATCAGACTTACGCATGGTGAAGCCAATTGCCTTGCGCATGTTTAATCTCTCGGAGAAAGACCTGCAGAAGTACATCCTCGAGGTAGAAGGGAAATTACTCGAAGAAACAGATTACGAGCTTGAGCTAAAACGCTCCAGTGAAATTTCAGAGGCTTGTGCCCATATCGATGGGTTGGTTTTTGCCAAGTATTATAAAGAGCTATCATCCAACAAAATTCTTACGATGGATTGGTTGGAAGGAAAACATCTCGATGAATTCCTTGCAGACGCTCCGACTAGTGAGGTAAAGAATTTAGCCGGACAGCATCTTTGGGATTTCTATAACTTCCAAATGCACGAGCTCAAAGCTGTTCATGCCGATCCACATCCTGGTAACTTCCTTTTACAAGCAGATGGAAAAGTTGGTGTTATTGATTTTGGCTGTGTGAAAGAGATTCCTAAAGATTTCTATTTCGACTACTTCGCATTGATTCTACCATCCATACAAGCAGAACCCGCTTTATTAGAACAAGTGATGGAGCGTATAGAAATGCTTTTTCCGAGCGATGATACGGCAACACGTGCTGTGTTTAAAGAAGCCTTTGGCAAGATGACCCGTTTGCTTGCTCTTCCATTTGCAACACCAGAATTCAATTTTGGGAATGATGACTATATGAAAGAAATCTATGCCTTAGGAGAAGAAATCTCTACCAACCCGGTGATTAGAGGTGCTGGCGACGGACGAGGATCTCGTCATATGCTCTATATCAATCGTACATATTTCGGACTATATAGCTTATTGAATCAACTAGATGCAACAGTTCAAACAGGCACCGGAACTTGGGCAGCAGATATTGAAGCACATTTTATAGCAGAAAAAGTATAGCGCAGAACGAGGAGTTTTGGTAGTTCAACAGATTTTAAGCATTTTGGCCGCATGAAAAATTGGATAGTTTTGATTCTGTTCCTTGTAGTGAGCAGCGTAAATGGACAGTATTGGCAGCAAGAAGTCGATTATCAGATGGATATCGATATGAAGGAAGAGGCGAACCAATTCACAGGGAAGCAAAAACTAAAGTATACCAACCACTCTCCCTATACCTTAAATAAGGTTTACTACCATCTTTATTTTAATGCCTTCCAGCCCAATTCAGAGATGGATGTGCGCAGTCGTGCATTACCTGATCCGGATAAACGAGTTGGCTCTCGCATTTTGGGTTTAAAGGAAAATGAAGTAGGCTATCATCGTATTCAAAAACTGACCCAAGATGGGAAGGAGCTGACCTATGAAGTGTCGGGAACCATCGTTGAAGTGACCTTAGCCAAGCCGATAGCGCCAGGTAAGAGCAGCACCTTTTATATGGAATTTGATAGTCAGATTCCATTACAAGTGCGCCGAAGTGGAAGAGACAATGCAGAAGGAATCCGGTTTTCTATGACCCAGTGGTATCCCAAAATGGCTGAGTTTGATAAAGACGGCTGGCATACAGACCCGTATATTGGAAGAGAATTTCACGGTGTTTGGGGGAAATTCAAAGTGAATATCACCATTGATTCGAGTTACTTAATTGGAGGGAGTGGCGTACTTCAGAACCCACAAGAAATTGGTAAAGGCTATGAAAAACCAGGGTCTAATGTTAAACGCAAGGCAGGACATCGCTTAACTTGGAAATTCGAAGCCGAGAATGTACACGACTTTGCATGGGCAGCAGACCCGGATTATGTGCACCTAAGCACCGAAGCGGAAAATGGCGTTATGCTTCATATGATCTATCAACCCGATAGCATGACCAGCGAGACTTGGCCATCATTGGGCGATTTTATGAAACAGAGTTTTTCTATCATGAATAAAGAGTTTGGTGAATACCCATTTCCTCAATACACATACATCCAAGGGGGAGACGGAGGAATGGAATATCCAATGATTACGCTAATTACAGGGCATAGAAATCTTGGGTCGCTTGTAGGTGTATCGGTACATGAAATGAATCACTCTTGGTTCCAAGGAATTTTAGCCTTTGATGAAAGTCGCTACTATTGGATGGATGAAGGTTTTACCACGTATAGCAGCGATGTGGTAATGTCAAAGCTATTCCCAGCCACAGCAAAAGGAGCTTTCTATAGTTCATACCCCAGTTACCTATCCATAGCAGGTACCCCAGATGAACAACCCTTAACGACACATGCCGATTGGTTCAATTTGAATAAAGGCTATGGCATTGGAGCATACAGTAAAGGTTCTATATTTCTTTCACAACTCCGTTATATAGTTGGTGATAGTCTATTTAAGAAGTCCATGTTGGATTTTTACAATGCATGGAAATTCAAACATCCTAACTCCGACGACCTTAAAATTATATTCGAATTGAATACCGGGATGGAACTCGATTGGTATTTCGAACAGTGGATTGAAACGACGCATACCATTGATTATGGTATACGCTCTGCCACCAGAGACGGAAATAAGCTCCAAATAGAATTAGAGAATCAAGGTCAAATACCCATGCCATTGGAGATTAAACTGACTTTTGAAGATGGAACCACGCAATTGGTCTATATCGCTCAGTCATTGATGCGCAGTCAAAAAGACTTTGGAGCTGCTGATGTGCTTAAGTTAGAAGATTGGCGCTGGGTAGATGAAACGTATTCAATCGAATTGGACCTTGGAAAAAAAGTCGTAGAAATAGAAATAGACCCGCTGCATTGGTTGGCCGATTTAGATCGCGACAATAATCTACTTCGCTTTGCAAAATAATTGACCCGAGCACAGCGGATAAGCAATAATTTATTGACCTTTGCAGCTGAATTCGGATGTCGGAAAAATTCCAAAACCTTAATTATCCCAAGGTAGTAATTGTGGGAGGCGGGTTTGCCGGTTTAGAACTGGCGAAAAAACTCAGCAATAAGCCAGTGCTTGTCTACCTAATCGACAAGCATAACTACCATACTTTCCAGCCCCTCTTGTATCAGGTGGCTACTGGAGGGCTTGGGTCAGATTCCATTGGCTATCCCTTAAGAAAGGTCATTGGCCCGATGCCGAATGTGGCTTACCGCATGGCGCAGGTCACTGCGATCAATAGCAAGGAAAAGTGTTTGGAAACTAATGTAGGGAAATTTCATTACGACATGCTGGTATTGGCGACTGGTTCTACGACCAATTATTTTGGCAATAAGGAGCTTGAAGCATTGACGATGCCAATCAAGAGTATTTCTCAGGCCTTGGATATTCGTAGCTACTTCTTGCAAGAGTTTGAGAAAGCCTTAACTGAGCAGAGCATAAGTACTAGAGAAGAAACCCTGAATTTTGTTATTGTAGGTGCTGGTCCAACAGGTGTTGAACTTGCTGGGGCCATGGCAGAAATTCGCAAAAACGTGATGCCACATGATTACCGGGAACTGGATCCAAAACATATGCGTATCCATTTGGTAGAGGCAGGAACCCGCGTTTTGGCGGCCATGTCGGAGAAATCTTCTGCAGCAGCCCACAAATTTTTACAAGATATGGGCGTGGAGGTGCATTTGAATACAATGGTCACTGCTTATGATGGTCGAGAATTGAAGTTGAAGGGGCACGAAAGCCTGCTTGCAGAAACTGTAATCTGGTCGGCAGGTGTAATGGGCGACATGCCAAGCGGTCTTCCAGAAGATAAAATAATTCGAGGTAATAGGATTCGCGTCAATGCGTTTGCGCAGGTTGAAGGAGAGGAAGATATCTATGCTATTGGTGATATTGCCGCCATGGTATCCGATGATTATCCGCAGGGTCATCCTATGGTAGCCTCTGTGGCCGTGCAACAGGGTCCTTGGTTGGGTGAGAATATTCTTCGTCGCTTGAAACAGAAAGAGGCGAAACCTTTCATTTATAAGAACAAAGGAGCTATGGCAACTATTGGAAGAAATAGGGCTGTCGTAGATCTGCCTTTTATGTTTCTCAAAGGATGGATAGCTTGGTATATATGGATGTTTGTGCATCTATTGCTTCTAGTAAGTTTTAGAAATCGATTGATTGTTTTTGTGAATTGGGCCTGGAATTATCTTTCGTATGAAAGAGCCATCCGCTTAATAATTCGACCATATACCAAAAAATATCCAAACTGATGGGGCATAACGAACTACTCTTCTTTGGCGGATTTCTTACGCTCATCTTTACAATGCTCTTTATTGACTTGGGAGTGTTTTCTAAAAAGAGCCATATCATAGGTTTCAAAGAAGCCATTGTTTGGACTTCTGTTTGGGTCTTGGTAGCTTTAGGCTTCTACGTTTTTCTTACCCAATACGGTGAGATCATTCACGGAATTTCAAATCCTGGACAACTAGCAACCAAGATTCGCGAATACGAGCATTCCTTTCTGCTAACCGGTAATTGGGAGACGGATATCCAAGGATATAGAACCAACTTAGCCTTAGAGTTTATCACCGGTTACTTGATCGAATATGCCTTAAGTATCGACAATATCTTTGTGATGATTGTAATTTTCGGAGCATTTCAAGTCCGGGAAAAATACTATAAACAGATACTTTTCTGGGGTGTATTGGGCGCTGTAGTCATGCGCTTTCTGTTCATCTTTTTGGGGGCTAGTTTACTCGAAAGCTTCCATTGGGTCATGTATGTTTTTGGAGGTATTCTGCTTTATACAGGAATTAAATTATTGTATGATGATGGTGACGATGATCAGATTGACACCTCTAAGCATCCCGTTGTTCGTTTTCTAAGTAGATTCTTACGCGTTTTCCCTCGTTTTGTTGGGAGTCATTTTGTGATTCGTAAAAACGGATTGCTCTATATCACGCCACTATTTGTTGCCCTAATGGTCGTCGAGTTCACCGATGTGGTCTTTGCCTTCGATTCTGTGCCGGCGATATTCTCTGTAACCAAGGATCCGTATATCGTTTTTTTCTCCAATATCTTTGCTATTATGGGACTTCGTTCCTTATTCTTCCTGTTGAGCAATATCATGCATCTCTTCCATTACCTGAAGTTTGGTTTAGGAATTCTCATGTTGTTTATTGGTTTGAAGATGATGTTCCACAATTGGATGCTCAGCTGGGGCATTACAACAGAGATGTCGCTTTATATCATACTTGGTATTTTACTCTTGAGTATTTTGGCGAGTATTATTTTTCCTCAGCCGAAGAAGCAAGTTGATTCAATCGATCAGCCATAGCGGTAGTGTCCTGCAAGATCATGCAGTTAAAATGGCCCTTCGGACATTCCTTATGACCAATTTTACTGCACGGCCTACACGATAGTCCCGCCACTTCAAACATCTCACTTCTACTCTCCGCCGTCACACCGGGCTTACCAAAAGTCTCGTCAGCCTTGCCGTCTTCAATCAAGGGAGCTGCGTAGCTCAAGGGCTCAGCCTTAAAGTACGGCCACATCCCAAATTCAGGAACCGTATTCCCCCATACGCTCAATATAGGAATACTTAAAGCCGCTGCGATATGCATCATGCCAGTATCATGAGTCAGCAGTCCGCAGCTCTTGGTAAGCACCAGGGCACTCTGATTGAGACTGATTGCTCCACAGTAATTAAATGCTACTTGATTTGGGAATTGTTCGCTTAGCATGACTGCCGTATCCATTTCTTCTTTGCCGCCTAATAATACCACTGGGTGTTCAATCTGCTGGATTAGTTCGGCCAGTTTATTATCGGGTAAACGTTTTGTGGCATGCTGTCCGCCAATCGCAAGTGCCACAAAAGGCGTATTTGGCAAAAGGGGGACCTCAGTAGAGGAGGGGATGAAGTAATCCAGTCCTTTTCCATCATTACTTATGGATAAGTTGCTGGCCGCTTCCATATACCGGTCAACTATATGGATGGATGGAAGTCGGTTGATTTTAAAGTTGACTAGCAGCCACTTTTGAATATTAAGCTTGTTGAAGGCCTTATATTGACCTTGAAGTCCGCGACAAAGACGTTTACTCCTCAGGTTATGATGTAAATCAATAATATGATCGAATGCTTCTGTTTGAAGACTTGTTTTAATCTCAGTCCAATTATTATCAAGAGCAATCACCTTATCTATATAAGGATTGACTTCGAGCATGGCCGCAAAGCCTTTTTTAGTGACATAGGTAATGTGCGCATCGGGATGAACATTCTTAATACAACGCATTACGGGAGTAGTGAGAACAATATCTCCAATCGAACTAAAGCGAAGAATCAGAATACGGAGTGCCATTGAGTGCAAAAATAGAACTATGGAATCACTTCGCCACTTTGTATAGCCTTTTCAATTTCAATCCAGAGTACGGTCGATTTATCAATAAACTGTCCGAATATGACGGTTCTTTGCGAACCATCTTTGTTTACATAGGTATGGTATGAGGCAATTCTGAATTTTTGTCCAGCGAAGGAACAGGGCAAACGCCGGGAATCCACATCTCCATCAAAGTACCAATTATAGAAACCAGCCCCTGAAACGGTATCATAAGTTGCGTCCGGATTCGGCCACCGTGTTTTATTCATTATATCGATATGGCTAAAATTGATGCTGTCGGTGCAGCTACCAAGTCGGAGTGAGTCGCCAACATTAAGCGATATTTCACGGAACTGGGCTTGGGTAGTCAGGGTTCCGATAAAAAAGAGGAGTAAGAGTGTGCCGATTTTTCTCATGATGTTCACAATGGTGCAACAAATGTACCCAAGCTTTATCTAAAAAAACAATGCTGAGAATGAGGTGATTGATAGATGTGTTAAGTTTTCTTTAAGGATGTGTTAGCATATCTGAAATAAAGAGTTACTTTTGCATCCCCATTCGAGGAAACGTTCTCGAGAAAATGGGAGTAACACTGGGATATTTTGAAAAGTAAATTTGAAAAGATTTACAATTATGATAAACAATGTTACTTTTGCATCCCCGAATCGCTAGAGGGTTTTACGAGAAGAGAAGTTGGAGCGG
>CAZUIT010000056.1:0-21205 GCA_964620355.1 uncultured Burkholderiales bacterium
CCCCGATAGTGATAGGGGCTCAACCTCTATCCCTTCGACTGGCTCAGAGACCGGAACATCATTTTCAAACTCCACCGATAGTGATAGGGGCTCAACCTCTATCTCTTCGACAGGCTCAGAGACCGGAACTTCATTTTCAAGCTCCCCCGATAGTGATAGGGGCTCAACCTCTATCCCTTCGACAGGCTCAGAGACCGGAATATCATTTTCAACTTTAGCCTCAATCTCTTCTTCAGCCTTAACCTCGATCTCTTCATCATAACCGCTTGTGCCGGAGCTATTTGGCTGAGGTACTGCGTGGCTTTTCGCCGAGTCGAAGGGCTTATTTTCATGCACCAACTTAAACAACCTTTTCCGATCGAAGGCTTGTAAGGAAATCAGAGGCAATAAATCATCGAAGGCGGGATGATTCTGGTCTTTAAGGCTTTTAGCTAACAAAAGGTAAGGAGCAGAAAAGTAAGGGTAGCTTGCTATTAACTCACGTAAATGCCTTTCATCCCCTCGTTCAAGGAGATTGGGGTTCTTTAATCGATCTATTAGCCAGCTTGCGTCCATCTTTACCAATTAATAACGGCATCGTTAAATACGTTTTGAACAATCTTGTCACAAATAGTATTCACCAAATCATTCTCCACGGCACTTAAGCTCTTTGTGGCGTCGAAGTCTTCAAAGTTGCTGAAAGTTTTTTCGAAATCATATTTGCTATCCGTTTTATTGACAAACTTTACCTGAATAGCAATGGTTAATCGGTTTTGAGCGGCTGTTACGTTCTGTTGAATGGCGACAGGGCTAACATTATAATCAATAATCTTCCCGCTCAGCATCATATCTCCATTATCATCAATAAGCTTCAAAGGCGTTTCCCGTACAAATTTATCTTTCAGCTTTTCGGTAAAAGTCTGACTAGCCGATGGATTATTCAAGGGGGCAATATTGGTGAAATATTTCACGCTTACGGTTTCAGCTGTACCCGTTTGCGCGCCAGTGAAACTGTAATTCATCTTACACGAGGACTGCATTAAAAATACAGTGAGAATTAATAATAACAGCTTTTTACCCATCAGATTTCCTCGAGTTCATATTGTTTGATCTTCCGATACAAGGTCCGTTCCGAAATCCCAAGTTCTGTAGCGGCCTTCTTGCGACGACCGCGGTGTTTCTCCAATGCCTTGCGGATCATTTCTCGTTCCTTATCCTCCAAAGATAGGTTCTCCTCTTCATGTGCTTCCTGTGCTTCGATATACACTTCATGGATATCATGTTCATGGGAAGATGAATTCGGACGAACAATTACGGGATTAGACACGGAATTTCCATTGGATGAATGCGACGAATGATTCGGTTCCTGCTCATTATACGAAAGAACCTTTTGCAATAGTTCTTCATTATCTTCAATAAAATCCTCTTGCGCACCGCCGTTTTCAATGAGTTTGATTACGACCTTCTTCAAGTCGGCCATATCATTCCTCAAGTCGTATAAAACCTTGTAGAAGATGTCGCGTTCCGAAAATCCATTATCGTCTTTTTTGGATAATGCTGGTAAACTACTTCCTTCTTCCGGGATGTATTTTAGGATATCTTGGGCTCTTAAACGTTTATTGTCGCCTTCGAGTACAGAAATTTGTTCGACCATATTCTTGAGTTGTCGAACATTTCCTGGCCAGCGGTAGTTTTCTAGGACCTGCTGTGCTTCGATATCCAGTTCGACTGGAAGCGTATGGTATTTCTCTGCATATACGGTAGCGAACTTGCGAAAGAGAAGGTAAACATCTTCTTTCCGTTCTTTGAGTGCTGGAACTCGAATTGGCACGGTAGACAAGCGGTAATACAGGTCCTCACGGAATTTCCCCTGAGCAGCCCGCTCCAATAAATCGCGGTTGGTTGCGGCAACTACGCGCACATCCGTTTTTTGAACCTTAGAAGAACCCACCTTAATGAACTCTCCTGTTTCTAAGACGCGAAGAAGTCGGGCTTGGGTATCCAAAGGAAGCTCTCCCACTTCATCCAAAAATATAGTTCCACCACCCACGGTTTCAAAATAACCTTTACGGGTATCTGATGCTCCCGTAAAGGAACCTTTTTCGTGACCGAATAATTCCGAGTCGATGGTTCCCTCTGGTATCGCTCCGCAGTTCACGGCGATAAAAGGACCATGTTTCCTTGGGCTGCTCGAATGGATAATTTTAGAGAAGGCTTCTTTTCCCACTCCACTTTCTCCATTAATCAATACTGTTATATCTGTTGGCGCTACTTTGAGGGCTGTTTCCAAAGCTAAATTCAGCTTGATAGAATTCCCTACAATCTCGAAGCGCTGCTTTATCGCTTGCAAATCCATATGAAGCACAAAAATACATCGGCTACAAGGGATAAGAAAGAAAAAACTGACAGAGTGTCATATCTTGTCGGTGAAATGAAGACGATGAGTGGGGTAGATAGTGAGATGGTTAGACAGTCAGATGGTTAGACTAAATATTTGAGACAAACGTCGCCCTTAGGCTACGCTCAGGTGACGGTAATTAAATTGCAAATCCCATTTTGCAAATCAGAGAATCTCGAATTGCTCCACTTTCTCCGGAACGAAAACATTGTCGTAGCCGTGGAGTTGAAGGTCGCTTTCGAGGCTGAGCATGGATGATTCTTCGCCATGGACCAAGAAGATACCTTTGAGGTTTTTGCCTCCACTTCCTTCGATAAAAGTTTTTAGTCCTTGATGGTCGGGGTGGGCGCTGAAGGCATCGGTTTTTGCCACTTTAGCGAAAACGGGGAATTCCTTTCCATTGATATAGATATGATCTTGTCCGCTCAATAAGCGCTGACCCAGGGTTCCGTCTGCACAGAAACCAGCGATTAGGATAGTACAAAAGGTGTTGCGGATATTATTCCGCACATGTTCCTGGATCCTTCCTCCTTCTACCATGCCTGCAGCAGAGATAATTACACAAGGTTCATAGTGGTCGGCAAGGCGTTCGCTGCCGCGTTTGTCTTCGATATAATGCAGGTATTCGAAATCGAATAAGGCGCCATATTTACGCATGAAAGCCTGCGATTCTTCGTTCATGTACTCGCTGTATTTCGAGTAGGTATCGGTGGTGCGAATGGCAAGTGGACTGTCCACAAAAAACTTAATATCCGGCAATCTACCTTGCACAAACAATTCGTTCAAGGCAAAGATAATTGCTTGGGTTCGTCCAACTGAAAATGCAGGAATTACGAGTCGGCCAGGTTGTTTTACGCAGGTTTCATCGATATAATACATCAATTCTTCTTCCGGAGTTCTAGTGGCAGCATGGGTGCGGCCTCCGTAGGTACTTTCTGTAATGAGGTAATCTATGCCGTCGAAAGGTGACGGGTCTTTCATGAGTTTGGAACTATAATTTCCCAAATCACCGGAAAATCCAACGACCCTCTTTTTACCTTTTTCCATGATGGTGAGCTTGGCAGATGCAGCACCCAAAATATGACCTGCTTCCTGGAATCGGATGGAGAGGTTTTCATTCACTACAAAATCCTGATGAAAATGCAGGGTAACCAAACGATCTAGCGCCTCATTCAGATCTCGGAATCCATAAATAGATCCTTGATTTGCTCCCTTCTTGCCTTTCTTGCGATTGGCTTCCTTCTTGCGCATTTCGATTTCCATAATCTTTAGGGAATCGAGCAATAGAAAGCTTGTGAGTTCCGCTGTTGGAGGGGTACAAAGGATCTTCCCTTCAAAACCCTGACGGACCAATGTTGGCAAGTTCCCAGAATGATCCACGTGGGCATGAGTGAGGATAACCAAATCGATGCTGGACGGCATAAAAGGGAAATTCACCTTGGCACCGCGATGAAATTCACGTTGTTGCTCATAGTCGAGTCCGCAATCAACCAATACCCTATATCCGCTTTCTAATTCCAGCAAGTGCATACTGCCGGTTACTTGTCGTGCTGCTCCACAAAATGTAATCTTCATTCCTTCCTTCGCAATTGGCTGCAAAGCTAAAGGAAACTGCGCGAGTATTCTAGCGCCACAAAAGTGCCTAAAATAGCCAGTCTCCAGCAACAAAGGCTAAGAATGGACCAGCACTATTTTTTGACTTACCCATTTACCCTTCAGCTCATAACGGATGAAATAATAGCCAGAAGCGAGCATCTGTACATTGGTTTGGAACTTCAATTGTTCTTTCATTTCAAACCGTAAAACCACCTTCCCATTGGCATCCATCACATAGATTTGACCACCTACATGACTCACTTCAAAGGTGATAGGCCCTGTGCTTGGAACAGGATAGCAATTCAATGCGAGAAGCTCATAATTCTGTACTGTACTGTCTGTTGGAACCTGAATTTCTGTTCGAGAGCTATCTGCCTCAGGCGTATCAAACTTGGGGTCGCATTCGACAGTTCCTGCATAACGGTTGATGATGTTCACCATCAGGTCATTCAATTTTTGCACATCAAAATTATCGGTGGAAGGAGCCAAATGTTTGTTTCCTACCCCACTATGGTCGGTGAGAAAAACATAGGTACTGTTCGTAGCTAGGGCCATTGAACGCATTAAAAACTCGACGTCTTTATTGATTCCAGATCCAGTTATTGGGATGATGCGAACACCCATGGCCGCAGCCTTATATACGAGTTGGTGCATGCGTTTCACCACCGAATCGGCTTGATGGGGAGGAGCATCCAGGACAAGGAACAAGATTCTGCCGCGGGCTTCCGAACTCCATGATAGTCGGTTTAATGTAGCGTCGAGTGCCTCATCAACAGCCTCTGGAAAATCTCCTCCCCCAGCCGCATATTGATTTTGAATAAAGTCGAGAGTTGATGATATAGTGGGTGTGAAATCACTTTCATGCGTGAGGTATTGATCGCCATGGTCGCGGTAAAAAACCGAAGCAGTGCGTACTTGCAAGGATTGATTCTCTTGTTGTACCCGTTCTATAACGTCTTTCAATTCGGTTTTTAGGTAATTGATTTCATCTCCCATGGAACCTGTTGCATCTACCACGAAGGCGATATCTAAGACATTGGAAACCGAACATGGACCTTTAATTTTTAGGGTATTGATGCCTGTTGGAAAGGCATCGAGTTTCGGAAAGGGTATATCTTGTTCTTGATGACGAACCACCGCTTTATACCTCCTGGCCATCTTATCTTTCACATCTGGAACCATATCGGCCCATAATTCAGCCTTGCCGGTATTGTCCGTTCGCGCGATGAAGACAACCTCATTTTTGTCAGATAACAATTTAACCGGCGCGTCAACAACGGGGTTTCCGTTGTCATAGGTCACTTGTACCGAATAGCGATTTTTCAAATAAAAGCCCCACTGCTTTTGGAAGCTTTCAAACTTGGTTTGGGTGAGGTCTTCCCAAAGCACCCATTTACTGAAGTCGTTGATCTCTCCTGCTGTTAAGGTGCCGGGTCCGACCGGCGTTGGAGATCCCTTTTCTGCCAGTGCCGGCATGTCGCTAGCCATTTCCTCTGCCTCTTCCATTAGCATCATCTCTCCTCTTGCAGCTGGGGGTATTCTGCGCTTTAATCGTTTTGATTCTTCCGTTTTGGTAGTCACCTCATCGCGCTTCGGGTGGACCGACATTTCAATATTTAGCTCGATTGATTTTCCATCCATCACCGTAACTGCAATTTCCTTGTTTTGATAGGATGAGTGTGCCGCTGTAATAAAATAACTACCCGCCTGAATCGAGTCAAAATTAAAACGCCCCTGCTTGTCGCTGAGGGTGCTGCGCAACCAATGGTGACTACTATCATATAGATCCAATTTAGCAACCCAAACTTTGGTTTCTGCGGCATGTACTGTTCCATGTATATTGGCAAGCGGTTGAGGTTGAAGCAAAACGCCGACGCCTATTAAGGTGGAAGTCAGCGCAAAAAAGGTAAAAACATTTTTCATAATGACGGAGTTTACGGAAACAGTACGCGGGTAAATACGAGGAAACGAAAGAAGGTAAACGACGCTTTGGCATTTTTATTATTACTACAGACTTTAAAAAAATGCTAAAAATCATGCGATAGACATACGAAATAGAAAATTAATTCGTTTGGCCTTTAACTATGAACTATGCGAACATCCAGAAAATTAATCCGCGCAGAGACCTATGATTACGCTTACGACCTTTGGAAAATAGGGTCAGATAGGCATACTGCTATTCGGCGAATCAGAGAAATGTACGAGCTATCTGTACTCGGCAGGCGCAGTATCGACTGCGATGTTATTCAAACACCCACCTATGCAATTTTCGTCATCCATGCTTTGGATGATTGGGATACCGATGATTACCGCTACTTGATGGATTTCTGGAAAGAAAGAATTTTGGAAGAAGGGTACTACAACTATATGTCCGATAAACGAAAGGATATTTTAGACGGCGGGGTGCATGAAAAAATTGAGCGTCACTATATGAAGCCTGATGTTTTCGAGGAAATGAAACTTGGGCTGCCCATTAATCGCCGTTATGGCAACCTTACGATGGAGCTTGTTTTTTATGAAGATGAGGTCGATTTTTTAAAAATCACCATGGGATTCTATCACGAGCGAAATCGTGCCAGGGAATTAGGGCTTGAGAGACTGATGGAAGTGCTGTTAAAGCCCTAAAGCAAGTAAAATTGAGACTTATTATTAAATAGTATCTTCTTTTATGCTTAGCACTAATTCCATTTTCTCCGCATTGATTATTGCTGTTTTTGCTTTTAATTCCTGTACTTCAAAAAAGGAAGACACAAGCAATCATGTGCCTGCACTGGTCATAGGAAACCCTATGGATTATGGAAATGCGGAAATGCTACTTTTCCCCGTTGGGGTGAATTATTATCAGCCTCAAATTAATGAAAGACCTCCTGAAGAGAAACTAAGAGATTTTGGTGATGGAACAGGAAGTTCCAATGTGATGACATTTAAGACCAGGACTGCCAACCTTTACGACAACAATGCATCCATGGAATATTATAATCCCAGTGAGGAGGACAGTGATATAAGAAATATTCTTTTCTATAACTTGGAAACAAAAATCACCAAGCCGCTTTTATCGGATAGCTTGCATATCCTCTCCTTTGCTATTCATCGCGAATTCGAAAGACCTTGCATTTTTTACCGCATGGTGAGAGAGGACTTCAATCAAGACGGAAAATACAATTCAGCCGACCCTGTAATGCTTTATATTTCCAATTTAAGTGGTGACAGCTTGGTTCAAATCACTCCAGACGGTCAACTATTCTCAGAATATTTTTACTATCCTAAGCAGCAAATGATTCTTGTAAAAACCATGGTAGACATGGATCAAGACAAGGTATTCACTAAAATTGATGAAACCAGTATCATCGAAGTCGACCTGCGTAACCCAAAAGTTGGTAAAGAAATCTTCGATCCATCGTTAAAGGACCAACTCCGACTGCTTGTGAATTAAACCCGTTCCTTTACTAAATAGTGGTTTCTATCTGAAGAACTTCTTCCGATAAGTTCACCAATGAAGCCCGATAGGAAAAGTTGAGTTCCGAGAATCATGGTAGTTAAGGCGATAAAAAACCATGGATTATCTGTTACCTTAATCGTTGGTTCCCCTTGCGCCAGATCAACCAGCTTTCCGATGCCGATATAGGCCGAAGCGAAAAAACCGAGCACAAACATCAAAGTGCCCCAAAGCCCGAAGAAATGCATGGGTTTTTTACCAAATTTCCCGACAAAGAAAATGCTCAATAAATCGAGAAAGCCATTGATGAAGCGGTCCCAGCCAAACTTGGTTGTTCCGTATTTTCTCGCTTGATGTTGCACCACCTGCTCTCCAATCTTGTGGAAGCCAGCCCATTTGGCAATAACAGGGATATAGCGGTGCATTTCACCATAAACCTCGATACTCTTAGTCACTTCAGAACGGTAGGCCTTTAAACCACAATTAAAATCATGGAGATAGATGCCGCTCATTTTTCTGGTGGCCCAATTGAATAGCTTGGTGGGAATTGTTTTGGTAATGGGGTCGAAGCGTTTTTCCTTCCAGCCTGAGATGAGGTCTAATTCCTCCTCTATTATGCGCCGACGTAGTTCTGGGATTTCATCTGGACTATCTTGAAGGTCCGCATCCATGGTAATGATGATATCGCCATGAGTTGCTGCAAATCCTTCATTTAAGGCCGCCGATTTTCCATAATTTCTACGAAAGCGGATACCATGAATATTCGGGTTAGATTTTTGAATATTGAGGATAACATTCCAGGAATTATCCGTGCTACCATCATCCACAAAAATGACTTCGTAGCTGTAGTTATTCGCTTCCATCACCCGGTGAATCCAGGCAGAAAGTTCAGGTAACGATTCTTCTTCGTTTAATAAGGGGATTACAAGGGATAAATCCATTCTATGCACAAATAACGGGAATACGATTTATTGTTCTGCCTTTTGAGCAAACAAGCCACCAAGTAACCCAATTACTAAGCCAAGTAAAATATTTCCTAGCAGAGTAAATATTCCCATAGCAGCGGGTCCTGTAGTCATCTTCATCATGCTAATTACTTGTTCTTCTTGCTCTGGGGGAACATCCTGCATCTTACTTAAAGCCTGATCAATTATCATTTGCTGAAATTCTGGGTGCATGATGCCGAAAAATGCATAAACATAGATAGCAGAGCAAACTCCAGAAGCAATTGAAACTACCATGGCCACACCGATTGAGCGACCATAACTCATTACTCCTCCCAAATCCTTCTTTCTATGCTCAAACATGGCCAACATAATCATGGCAGCAAGCACGATATAGGTGATGTATTGGGCAGGTGAATTACGCGAAGTTTCTATTGCTTCAAAGCTCGTCCAATCAACATTCAAAGACATGAGATAGCCAATCAATACGCTAACAATACCCCCAATAATACCCCATTTTAGTCCGGTAGCCCAAGGGCTTATCTTTTTCACCTCTTCCATACTATTTCTTTTTACAATTTTAAGAAAACTTAAGGGTTCTCTGACGCTTTTTTCTCTTCCTTCAATTTTTTACGAATTGTGCGGCGGTCTTTATCGAGGTTATCGAACTCAAGACTGTAGTATAAACCCAAACCCTGTGTATTGATATTTCGGTTCAAATTCGTGCTTGTTGGATTGTTCTGATCTGCTCCTTGAATGGTTCCTGTGCGATTGAACGCTCTGACACGCAATTTTCCATCTGGGGTGATACTGTACATGGCACTTATATTATTGTAAAAGTTTGAGTTGGTGGCAAAGGTGCCTTCAATCTCCAGTCGATCATCGAGAAATTTCCTGCTTGCGTTAAATAGTAGGTCGGATTGCTGATTGCCCATCACATAATTCACCCCGAAATTCCAGTTCGTGTTCATTTGCCCTAGCCAATTGCTCACTTGATTGGAGAGCAAATCACCCACACTTGAAGAAAATAAGCCCGCCTGAATATCCCCTCCTCCGGTATATTGCTGATTCACCGCAGGACGGATAAAGGTATTGGCCACCAGAAGACTAAATACCTGTCTTGTCATTTCCTCTTGATCAGATTCGATACGTCGGATGATGGTATTCAGCGAACTCACATTCACCCCTGAGGTACTGATGCTAGCCATATTAGGTAGCCGGAAATCAAATCGAATTTCAGGGGCCGTTAAAGGTCCGCGTAATTTCATAACTGCTTCCACGTCAGTTCTTTGCCGGTAGGCAGGCAAATCGTCAGTCGGTACCACACCGATCACCAAATTCTCTACAGATGCCTTGGTATGATACACCGCTTCGAGGTTCATATTGGCTTGCATGGGGTCGCCGTTCCAAGTGATTTTCCCTCCTTTTTCAATCTCAAACTTTTTATTGATGAGGTTCACCGCAGTGAAGAGATAATCCCCTTCTTCCACCTCATATTCACCATACATTTTGAAGTCTCCATTACTATTGATCTGCATCAGCAAGTGTGAGTTTCCTCGTGCTCGTATGATATCACCCAATTTTGAATCGAAGATGAGCTGAATCTCTGTACTTGGCGTTATCTCTAAGTCGAAATTCATCTGAATACCCGACAAATCCTGATAGGTCTGTGACGTGTTGACCTCATCAAAATTGACAAATCGAATAAATTCTAATTCGCTTGAGCCACCATAATTTTCAAGAGGTACAAAAAAGGATGAGCCTTTCTCTGCCTTTCCTTTTACATCGATAATCAAATCGTCAAATGTCCCGGTGAATCTTGCAGAACCCGACATCAGGGCGGTTCCATAATAATATTCATTCTCTTCTAGTGTGGTATTCAGGCAAAGGAAATTCTTCAGGTTACTTAGTTCGATATTCAAAGTAAAATCATCGAAGAAATCATGGCCGATAAAGCCTGAACAGTATCCTGTATTATTCCGCTCATCTTTCACTTGAAAACGCCCCAAGTCTATTCGAGTGCTGCTAATGTTAACCGCGGAATTGAAGGTATAACTTGTATTGAGGTAATCGACCTTCATCCCGGCTTCTTCGAGATAAATTTTCCCCTTCAGAACAGGCTTATTCAAAGGCCCGCTGATTTGAACTACTCCCTTTCCTGTTCCCTTTAGCTCGGAAACCAAGTCCACCAAGAATGGTTCAAAGAGTTGCAGTGGTGTGGTGTCCATCTCCAATTTCAGGTTATAGCTACCGTCATTTTTTGCTGTGTTTACAAACCCCGACAAGGCAATACGCTGGGTTGGGCCATCTTTCAGTAAGCCATGGACTGTTATCAGCTCATAACCCTTGGGTACACGCGCGTTCAGCTCTAAGTTCCCCATCACATCGCCATTCACTCCAAGATTTTTGACACGCAAGTTTGAGGTGAACAGCGGCATACTTCCTTTGAAAGATTGAATATTGATATTACCCTGAGCTATTCCTTCCAAACTCCCTTCGCCATTAGTGAATATGAAGGGATTCAATACCGCAAGATCAAATTGATCAAAATCTAGAAACAAGCGATCACGATCATCTCCATATAATGCTCCAGTGCATGTAAGCGATTGCCGAAGGGTGGTTAATTGAAAGCTATCGACCACCATGATACTATCATACAAAATACCCAAGCGTGAATGGTCCGCAATTTCCCATGTGAGCGTATCGATTCGCACATACGAGGGCTTAAAATGACTAAAAATGCTGGAGTCACTGAAAAGAATATTCCCATTCAAGTTGACCTCGCTGGAATACAAATCGCTAAAGGCCTCAACCTTGAAAGCCATGTCGTTTTTGAGTACTTGGAAATCGAAATTTACTCCATGGGCCAAGGCAGAATCAGACTTTGTAATCTCCCCACAATAGACCTGAAGTCCGAATTTTTCATCGCCAATGGACGAATCTGCTTGCACCCCAATTTGATGGAACATGAAACCTTCGTAATTTACTTCATCGACCTGTGCTTTTAAGGCCATGCTTGAATTGCTCGAGTTAAAGAAGCCAGCGATGCTCCCTTGATTCACCCACGAACCTGGATAGATCAATTCACTCAATTGCCGTCCACGTTTTAATGTTAATCCGAAGGTAAAATCTTGAGAAGCCAATTCAACGCGCTCAAATCTCGAAGTGTTTGGAAGCAATTGCGCCAAATAATTATTAAAACTTTTATCCAATAATGAAGGAGAAAAATCGCCTTCAATTGTGGCATCCAGTATATCGCCATGAAGTGCAATACTCCGATATCCCGGCTGATGAGTTGCAAGCAACACCATGCTATCAATCGGATACACATGTAAATCGCGTTCAATTTCCACCTTGGCCAAACGAATACTTCCTTCAAAATCGTCGAGATCGGTTCCTCGAAAGTCCATATATACTTCTCCCGACCCTGTAGCAGGAAAATCTGGTGCCCAATTCAATGCAGCAAAATCAGCATGGTAAAACTTCGATACACAATCAAATACCGGCACCTCTCCTGAAAGACTCACCTTTCCGTCGAAATTCATTTTAAGGTTGGGGTCATCCACCTGCAAATTCCCTTCGAAAAACTGATTTCTCAGCAAACCATTCACTGCTAAATTTTGGTAGGGGTATTGATAGATTCCGATTTTGCTAACCTTGGCCTCGACCTTAGTTTCCATCGTGCTCAGGTCGAAACTTTTTCCCTTTATTTTTCCGTTGAAGCTAACCCGCCCCAAATCTTTGAGGTCTAAAAACGTACCCAAATCAAAGTCGACAGTTTCCAAGGTGCCTGAATATTCCTCTGGCTCATTCAATTTCATATTGATATCAGATCGCAGAAAGCCGAGGTCGGTTTGGAAATCACCATAGGCAACAAAATCATAAATAAAACCGGTAAACCTTCCTTCGAAATTGATTCTACCCAAGCGTGCCAGCTCTTCTGGCCATACATCAAGTGGAACGAGGCTCGCTAGCTCATCTCGGGTTCCCGTAGCTTTTTCCAGTTTTGCTTCGATGAATGTTTCATCAATATTTGGGAGGCCTTTCATGCTGAGAGTTCCTTTGATTTCAGACATCTGCCCGAATTTCAGACTCAAGTTTTTTGCACGCAGATTTCGCAAGACACCAGAGCCATCCCCTTCCAGATATACGGTTTCTTGCCAATCTAAAAGAACATCACTAAAAAGATTAATGTCTTTAAAGCTCACCTTGCTATTTTCGAGGTGGGCCGTCATTTTTACTTCATCATAAAAATTATTGAAATCGCGCCAATGTCCATAGTCCATCGCAAAATAATTGCTTAAAGAACTATTCGGCGTTTCCATTAACAATTCAGAGAAATGCATGCCTTGCGCATAAATAATAGCATGTGCATTCATCTTCAGCACTTGAAAACTATTCTGCTCAGCAAGCGACATATCCTTAACATGAAAGTTCAATGAGTCGTCGACCACATAGAAATCACTCAAGTCGGCATTGATATGTTCGAAGCGCATATCGTTCTCTCGAAAGGCACGTCCTTCAACTGTATCATTATCAAAACGCATGTGAAAACAAGCATTCCGCAATTTGACCTTTTCAAAGAGCAGGGTCCAAATAACCGGTGCTTTGGTGGTATCACTTGGGCCACTACTCAATGCATCGAAGAAAAACTCATAATTGAGAGCCTCGTCGCCTGCATATTGACGAAAATTGACCAGAACATTGTCGAGCACTACTTTTTTGAGGTAAACGAAATGATTGTCTTGATCAAGCAAGCCAAGTTTAGCGCGCAGATCCCCAATAAAAAACAAGGTATCGCCATGTTGATCATGGATAAAAGCATCTTTCACAGTGAAGCCATCCAAGGGATTCCACCCAATCTTGCCTACGCTCACCTTCGTGTTCCATTCTTTCCCCAGTCTTTCGGCAATTTCTGCCCTGATTTTCTTTTGTCCTGCATTACTCAGCAAGACAGAAAACATCAATAAGAAGAGGAAAAACAGAGAAAAGAGGCCGATTAATGTTATTTTAAAAATTCTACTCACCGATTCTTGCCAAAAATAGGAAATTTGCAGTATGAACAGTCAAGTCAAACTTCTTGCCATAGAATCGAGCTGTGATGATACATCGGCTGCGGTGCTGATTGACGGCCGGGTATTGTCGAACGAAGTTGCCGGACAACTTGTTCATGAAAAGTTCGGAGGTGTCGTTCCAGAACTTGCTTCCCGGGCACACCAACAGCATATCGTCCCCGTGATTGACGCGGCACTGAAGGCAGCTGGAGTGCGGATGGAAGACTTGAATGCCATCGCCTATACCCAAGGGCCGGGACTGATGGGATCGCTTTTGGTTGGTAGTTCGTTTGCAAAAGGATTGGCCTTGTCGTGTAAAATCCCACTTTTGCCTGTCAACCATATGGATGCTCATGTAATGGCACATTTTATTGATGACCCTAAACCTCAATTTCCATTTTTATGTTTGGTCGTTTCTGGAGGGCATACTCAACTTGTTCGTATGGATAACGCAACAAGTATGGAAATTATTGGGAAAACACAAGATGACGCTGCCGGGGAGGCATTTGACAAAAGTGCCAAATTACTCGGCCTGCCCTATCCTGGTGGTCCGCTCATTGATCAGTATGCCAAAGAAGGTAAGGCTTCGCGTTTTCAGTTTAATACGTCAAAAATGCCAGGGTATGACTTCAGTTTTAGCGGACTGAAGACGAGCATACTTTATTTTGTTCAGGCGGAGCAGAAGAAGAACCCTCAATTTATAAAAGAAAACCTGGCGGATCTTTGTGCTTCCATTCAAGAAACGATAGTCGGCTATTTGCTAAAAAACTTAAAACGTGCTGCCTTAGATCAAGGCATTAAGCATATTGGGATTGCTGGCGGGGTATCTGCGAATAGTCGCCTGCGAATTCGTGTACAGGAATTGGCCAACAGTCAGGGCTGGCAAGCTTATATTCCCGACTTCCAATACTGCACGGACAATGCCGCCATGATCGGTATCACAGCCCATTATCACTTCTTATCCGGGAATTTTGGCAGCATCAGCGACCGACCATATGCACGCTAAGGCCCTTTGGTCCGTTAAAACGAGATGTTTATCCATTTCCACCGCTTTTATGCATCCAATTGCTGGCAGATTCCGTTTTACTAAAATGCCACGCAGCAGCTTGTTTTACCTACTTTTTCTTTTCCAATTCGGACTGGTCCTTCCATCCGTGCATGCCCAACCCGACTCAATAAAGAATAGGCAACTCGTATTAAAGAGTCTTAAAGGAATTCAAAAGGACTTGAACTCCCTGATTGACAAGCATGCGCAAAATGTCCCATTATTGCATGCAACCCTTGATACGATTGCTTGCCGACTGGTGGCCAACTACCAGCATGACACGATAAAATTCCCAAGACTACCAATTGGTACGTGGAAACTAAGCATTGAGTTTGACCCCTGGATTTATCGACCCCACGCCGAGGGTAAATACCGACATATTTGGTACCTTTCAAATATCGGGCTACATACCCGCTGGTCTTGGCCCGGTCGCTTTGAATTCGATTACCAGAATGAACTGTATGCAATTATCAGCGCAAACACTCAAAATATCGCTACGAATGAGCAAGCCCTCAGTTCCTACTGGCTCAAGGATATCAATCCTGCTAAACAGACGCTTATCATTCCAACTTGTGAGTTGTCCATAGAAATAAATGACAGCACGATTCAGCCTATTCTGAAGTCTAAGTTTATGAGAACTCAAGAATTAGATGCACATTACTCCCTAATGCTCATTTCCGATGGACTCACCTATTTCAATCCTATCCAGGGTATGGCCTTTTCTGTTATGAATAATTCTCTCGAGGAAAAACCATTCATTTCTCTTGATCCGTATAAAAAGTATTCCTTGAAAAATTTACCGATTCCTGTGCTTGATCCTGGAACTTACCAATTCAGGCTACTTGTGATATTTCATTCAACAACTTGGCTCGATGAAAGTCAAACGATTATTGATGGTCCTGCCGTGCTGAGAGAAGCGAAAAATTCAAGCGCAGGCTATGTGTTAAGTAATGTCATTGAATTGACATTTTAAATACCGAATTGAAAAAATCTTCCTCACCCCATCCTCCTGCCAATCTCCTCATCACATTACCCCTCAATCCATCATCCTCTCCTTACTCCTTTTCACTTCAACCTTAAAGCATTTCATCAATTTTCTGCATGATGTGCGCAATTTTCAAAAGAAAAGGTCGTCAATTATGCTATTTTGCCGAAGAAATGATTGCGAGTTCAAAGCAGCCTAAGTTTTTATACATCAGCTCTATTGTGACCCTTGGAGTTGGTTTGATTGTGCTTTTCGGATGGTTTTTGGGAAGTGAAGTCATTACCCAGCTGATTCCGGGAATGCCCAGCATGAAGTTCAATACTGCATTATGCTTTGTTCTTCTTGGTGCAAGCTCACTCTTCTTCTCATTCCCTAAAAAGATCAATCGCTCAATTGGTGGTACGCTCATAGGTATTGGCTTGATCATTTCTTTTCTCACTTTGTTTGAGCATATTTTAGGTCAGAACTTGGGAATTGATGAATTATTCTTCCCAGACTTCATTCAAGAGGATGATAAATCCCACCCTGGACGGATGTCTGCCGCAACAGCCATTTGTTTTATTCTTTGCTTTCTACCCTTAGCAAGTATGCCTTTTAAGAAGATGAAAAAAGTACAGGCTGCAGCTCAAATCACCCTCCATATTACAATATTGATTGCTTCAGTCTCTGTGTTCAGCTATTTGCTTTTTGTGCCTACAAGCGCTCGATTAACGGTATTTGAAAGCATGGCCATTCATACTTCGCTTAGCTTTTTACTTTATTCCATTTCCTTAAGTTTCATTCAGACTGAATTTGGATTTTTTAGCCTTTTCACGGGAAAGAAAAAAGGCGACAGACTAGCACGAATCTTGTTTTTCAGGATTCTTGTACTCATTATTTTATTGAGCGGAATACAGCTCCTTATCCTCCATTACAAGTTCATTAATACAGCGTTCAGCATTGCCCTTTTCGGGGTAGTTTTTGTATGGATATGCTTGGCGCTTGTTCGGAGCATGTCGAACGCAATAAACAAGGTTGATTCGGCAAAAATGTTGGTCGAAAAAGACCTACAGAAAAGTAAATCCTTTTTAGAAGCCATTGCCGCCTCATTGTTTGTGGTTGATTTATCTGGTAATATCCAAGACCAAAATCAAAATGCCTTAACACAATTTGGTTATTCAGTAGGAGAGCTAGAGAAAAAACCCATAAGCACCTTAATTCCACAGCTTTTTGGCATAGATGTACGTTCGCCTACTGAAGCCTTCTTAGACGCATTTAAAACTTCAAACCATCATATTCAATCGCGACAAGTTGCCGTTCGTAAGAATGGAGAAGAATTTTACGCTTCTACGCTTGTTAGTCAGGCAATGTTTGATGGAGAAAACTACCTTATTGTAAATCTACAAGACCTAACTGCTCATGAAGCATTAGAAAGCCAACTTAACCTAAATGTCGAAAAGCTAAATACGGCTGTAGAGTTCTTTCAAATTGGATTCTGGGAATATGATGTGCTTCTCAATAATTTAAGCTGGGGAAAGAGCATGTACAATGTGTACAATTTAAAGATGGAGGATTTTACAGGAGATTTTGAAGCTTGGGAAAGATCCTTACATCCAGAAGACCTCCCGATTGCCAATCAAGAGTTTGCAAAAGCACTAAGTGGGGAAAAGGATTTTAATACGAGTTTCCGGGTTATTGGTTCGGATGGACAAATACGTCATATCAGAGCCAAGGCCAAAGTATTCCACAATGATGAAGGAAAGCCCATTCGCGTGTTGGGAACCAATTGGGACATAACCAAAGAAAAAGAGGCAGAATTAGCTATCGAAAAAAGCAATGAACGGCTGCAGATTTTTATTGAACAAGCACCTTCAGCAATTGCGATGTTCGATACCCAGATGCGCTATTTATCAGCTTCTCAGCGATGGATTAGCGATTATGGATTGGAAGGAAGAAAAATTTTAGGGGTGTCTCACTATACCGTTTTCCCCGAGATTGGGGATGACTGGAAAGAAATTCACCGTGCTTGTTTAGCTGGTGCAATAAGCGCCGTGGATGAAGCCGAGTTTAAGCGAGAAGACGGTAGCACTCAGTGGCTCTCCTGGGATGTTCGGCCATGGTATACCTTGGAGGGAGAGATTGGTGGTATCATTATGAATACAGCCAATATTACTGCGCAAAAGGAGAATATTCGTCAGCGACTGCAGGTTGAGAATATTCTAGATAAGACAAATCAGATTGCCCGCACAGGCACTTGGGAAATGGACCTGATTCATAATACCGTAATCTGGAGCAAAATGGTCAAGCAGATACATGAAGTACCGGATGATTTTATTCCCGAATTGGCTTCTGGTATTTCCTTCTATAAAGAAGGCCTGAGCCGCGATGCCATTACTAAGGCAGTGACCAAGTGCGTGGAAACCGGCCAACCGTTCGATTTAGAATTAGAATTAGTTACCGCAAAAGGCAATGGCATTTGGGTTCGTGCTATCGGCGATTCAGACACAGGTGCTTCAAACCCATCTAAAATATTTGGCATATTTCAGGACATCACAGAAAGAAAAAAGGATGAACTCGCACTAAATTACATGTTAACCATTTCAAATGACCAAAATGAGCGGCTTCGTAACTATGCCCACATAGTATCCCATAATTTACGTTCTCATTCAGGGAATATTAACATGATGCTCGAATTAATTGCTGAGACACATCCAACCTGGACCGAAGAGGAAATGTTTCAGATGCTTCAAGTTTCCTCCTCACAGCTTCGCGATACGATTACTCACCTGAATGAGGTCGTAGCAATTGGAGGAACGGTAGATGAAAACTTACTGCAGATTAATTTACGAAAATCAATAGACGCCTGCATTGGTCAAATTAGTGGGACTGCAATCGATGCCAAGGTGGAGATTCAGAACCTAGTAGATGAAAACATTTCTATCTTAGGGTTAGCGGCCTATGTCGATAGTATGCTTATCAACCTAATTAGCAATGGAATAAAATACCGTTCAAATGAGGTTAAATCATTTGTACGTATAGATGCCAGACACGTTGATAACCATGTAGAAATTACTGTTGAAGACAACGGAATTGGAATTGATTTAAAGCGTCATGGCGATAAACTATTCGGCATGTATAAAACCTTTCACGGCAATAAAGATGCACGTGGAATAGGCCTATTCATCACCAAAAACCAAATTGAAGCAATGGGAGGCTCCATTCACGTGGCAAGCATACCAAATAAGGGAACTACCTTTACAATAACATTAACATATGGAGAAAATTGATCTAGCTTGTATCATTGATGATGACCCAATTTTCGTTTTCGGTGCCAAACGCATCATGGAAATGGCCCATTTTTGTGAGGATTTTTTAGTTTATTCGAATGGCCGAGAAGCGTTAGACAAATTGAAAGTCATGATTGAGGCTGGCGAAAAAATACCTGATATCATCTTACTCGATATCAATATGCCCATTTTAGATGGGTGGGGATTTTTGGATGAATTCACACAAATACCAATTGAGAAAAAAATCACCATCTATATCATTACCTCATCTATTGACCCTGCCGATACACAGAAAGTTAAGTATTATGAAGATGTGAGTAATTATATCATCAAGCCGATAACTGCAGAAAAGCTCAAGAAAATTTTAAGCGAGAATACCAAAGATTGATATTCCTTCAATTCATGAGCTAGCGCTTATCTTTGTTTAGCGAAGGAGCATGAGTGAACTAAAGAGTATTCAAACCGAGATTGATGCAAGCTTCCTGTATGGATTGCTTGCAGAAAATGAAGATGACCCCAGTGTGGCGGATGTTTTTGCCCAAATGAGCGAAATTGAGTATAGCCATGCCATCGCATTTATGGAAAGTAAGGGATTGCCACTCAGTCAATTGCCAGGTCCATCTACACGAGCACGAGTACTTCGTTTTTTAGGAAAGACCTTTGGATATAATCTGATACTTGGGATTTTACTTGACACGGAAAAAAGCCTTTCATCTTCAGTCCAACACGCCCGAAAGCAAAGTAATACTGCACGATCTATTTCCGATACGGCCCATGTAACCATTGTTAAAAATATTCTCAAACACCACCCCAAAGTTGGAGGTGAAAATGTTGCCCGCTTCGAGAAAAAACACCGTTCCGTTGGAGGAAATGCTTTAAGAGCCGCAGTATTAGGAGGAAATGATGGGTTGGTTTCAAATTTCAGCCTAGTGATGGGAGTAGCCGGAGCAATGAGCACACAAGAAAGTGTATTGCTCGCCGGGGTGGCTGGCTTACTTGCTGGCGCGCTCTCCATGGCCTTGGGCGAATGGATTTCGGTAAAAAGCTCCCAAGAGCTATATGAGAATCAAATGGATATCGAAATGGAGGAGCTCGAGCATAATCCGGCAGGTGAAGAAAGAGAGCTCGCACTTATATATCAATCGAAAGGGATTCCTGCTGATCAAGCCAAGGAGATGGCAGCAGAGATTATGAAGGACAAAGTTTTAGCTCACGATGTTTTAGTGAAGGAAGAATTGGGCATCGATCAAGAAGACCTCAAAGGCTCAGCGATGGAAGCGGCCATCAGTTCTTTTGTGATGTTTGCCATTGGCGCCATACTCCCAGTAATCCCCTATTTCTTCTTTGGAGGGAATAAGGCCATATTTATTAGTACTGCCCTCAGTGCTCTTGGCCTTTTTATGATCGGAGCAGCCATTACCCTATTCACCAATAAAAATATTTGGTATTCAGGAATGCGTCAAGTGCTATTCGGGCTCGCCGCCGCCGCAATCACCTATGGTATCGGAACACTTATTGGCGTTAATTTGACTTAATCGAATTTCGTATTTTCGCTACAGCATGAATGGAGCTTCAGCCGTATTTGACATGCTTCGCCGGCAAAAAGAAAATGCAGCGATGCGAAGGAAGAAAAGCTTCTTTGACAGGAGGGAACATCTCCTTGGCAAACGCGAAAATTCAAAAGGCCTCATTAAAGGTAAATTCAAGTATCGAGAAGCAACGCTAGAAGAATTGAGTTCCTTAAAAATCACTCTCATCAATAGACGTAAGAAGCAAGCGCGTATTACCCTTATTGTAGCGATAATTTGCACCTTATTCGCTTTTGGTTTCCTAGCCAATTTTCTAGGGAATATTAAGGAGCAGGAAAATAGTTCCCAGCTAGTGAAGGAAAAAAAATATAAAGAAACCTTGGCCTTTGGTGATCAATGGCTTGAGAAAAGACATTGGAGAAACGCCCTCTTCTTTTATCATGACGCAGCCGAATTAATGCCTGATGATTTTGCGGCTCCCGCCAGAATAATTCTCACCCATTGCTATGCCTGTGAAGACATCCATTCACAGTGCGATTCAGCCAGAAAACATCTGGATTTGCTAAGTTTTCGTTCTCCTCGAAACCCCGGCTTAATTGAACTTGAAAAGGCACTTGAGCAAGCACAAAATTCGCTACCCAAATAATTTCCTGTTAAGCTTCCGTTCCTTGGTGATTTTTGGCTGATTGAAACCCATCAATCGCCAAACAAGAATTCAGCACAAAAACGCCTGCAAACATGAGCCAATAAAGTTGCGTATTGGTATCTTTAATGCTCAGCTCAACATAAGTAAGCATAAAGCCAGCGAGGGTCATTCCAATACCCAAAAGACGTTTATTGCCTAAATAAACATAGCCTAGGCCAATAAAAAAGAAATTTAAAACTGCAGTTAAAACGGGATTCTTAGGCTTCATTTTTCGTTTATTATTATGGGAAACTAAATGACCTGAATCCCCTTCATCAATTTCTTTTG
>CAZUIT010000057.1:0-20870 GCA_964620355.1 uncultured Burkholderiales bacterium
AATAAACATAAGTGTTATGCCAATGTTGGTGGTAAATTAGCGGAGACACATGTAAATTATTTTACGTATAAAACGTGATATTGAGATTCAAAGTATTTGAAATTAAATGCGCATCGCTTACTTTGCCTTAACATGTTTACGACACTCTCGCCTAAGGATATACTTCGCATGCTCCCGTTGGCAGGCATTCTCAATCCAGAGACAGAACCAATTGTCCTTGAAGCTCGATTACATGAGCTTTTCGACTATCAAAACTACCGCTGCTTCGGCTGGGAGGAAGACGGGAAACTAGTAGCCATGTGCGGCGCTTGGACCTTGACCAAACTGTACAGTGGAAAGCAATTGGAGATTGACAATTTTGCTGTTGCAGATGACTGGCAATCAAAAGGAATTGGCGCGAAACTCATGAAAGAATTAGAAGCCAAGTGTGAAGGAGAAGGCTTCCACAGCATTGAACTCAATGCCTACGTCAATAATTCAGCTGGTCATAAATTTTATTTTCGCTCGGGCTATAGCATTGTTGGTTTCCACTTCATTAAAAAGCTGAACCTCTAAGGCTCCAGTCTATATACCAACTCCAGTTAAATTGAGGGCACCATTAGAGACAAAGCACATTCCTTTCTAGGCAACCATTTCACACTTTGAACCATCTAATGGTTAAACTTTCCTATGTCTCCGAAATTCTCAGACTTTATCAAAATAAGCATCGTTTTTCTATTCGTTACTATTCTTGCTTCGCTTATGGTAGCATGTAAAAAACCAAAGGATGCAGATAATCGCACGGTACTCCATTGTCAACAAGATTTCAGTATTGAGCCCGCCAATTACAACTCAGATTCAGTATCCGTTTTTTGTCCAAATTTGATTGTTCCCGACCACCATGGCGCAAAAATCAATAACCGCTTCTTTTTCATTGCTACAGGAATAACTGGCATCGATTATAGCATCTACCAAAATGGCAATATTGTTTATTCAAGTCAAGATATAAACGAAGGTTGGAACGCGGTTATAAATGGAGATACTGCATATGGCAGATTTCAATATTTGGCAATAATGACAACCATTCGAAATGAAACGATTACCGCCAAAGGCTCCTTTATTTCTAAGCCATCTTATGATTCTTTATACTCTTGTCAAGAATGCCGGTTTAGCGATCAAATAAAACCGGGTGTTGGATTCGTATTCCCAACATTAGAAGTAGCGCCTTGTGCAGACTAAGCGCATAAAAAAGCCCTACCAAAAGGTAAGGCTTCAATGTGGTAGCGGGAACGAGATTTGAACTCGTGACCTCCGGGTTATGAATCCGACGCTCTAACCAACTGAGCTATCCCGCCAAAGAGGGTGCAAAAGTAGAATAATTTTTTTAAATAAAAACTGCCTTTAGGCAACATTTTTCTATTTAAAACGTCGTTAAACTATTGGGAGTGTTCGTCTATCCAAGTGTCATTGCTTTGGAATGCTAATTGCTCTTCCTTATCTTACACAGAAATTGCCTTGAAAAAAATTTACTCAATTCTCTATATGCTCATCGGCTTATTTGCTTTTGTCGATGCAACTGCCACCCACTTGGTGGGAGGAAGCATGAGCTATGAGTATTTGGGTTTACAAAATAATGGCAATTACCGTTACCGTGTGACCGTTAAAATGTACCGCGATTGCCAAGCTTCAAACGTGGCTTTTGATAATGAAATAGACGTTGGTATCTATAATAACAATTCCACAAAAACCTTATCCAAAGTTCTGGCACTAGCAAAAATAACAGAGGTCCCTGTTGACCCGCCGAGTGGTGGAGTCGACTGCGATTTTGATGATCAGGTATGCATCCGGCAGGCAATCTATCAAGGGTTGGTAGATGTTCCAGCAAGTACGCTTGGCTATCATCTAGTATTTCGACGTTGCTGCCGCAACACCCAGGAGAATATCATCGACGATATGGGACAAACCTATTATGCCTATATCCCCAACACTTCTATCAATAATAGCTCGCCTTATTTCACAGAAGTTCCTGCCCCATATATTTGCCGAAATGATCTCACCTCTTTCTCGAATGCGGCAAAGGATATAGATGGCGACTCCTTGGTTTATGAGTTAAGTACTCCATGGACCGGAGGCAGCAAGGCTGAACCAATGCCTGTTTTACCTTTTAGTTTTCCCGATATTCCGAATTTTGATAAGGTAATTTACCGTTCTAATTTCAATGTGAATAACCCATTTGGTAATTCAGGGATTGCAACCATCGACTCGAGAAATGGCTTAACTAACCTAAGATCTCCCAGCACCGGTAGATACTCCATAGCTATCGATGTGTCTGAATACCGAAACGGGGTGCTTATCAGTAAAATTCGTTTGGACATCCAAATGATTGTGATCAACTGTCCGGCAAATGCGATTCCGAATATTACCACTTCAAATGGTACCACAGACTTCACTGTCACCGAAGGAGAAAAAATTTGCTTTGATGTGATTGGAAGTGATGCGGATAATGACAATATCAAACTGAAAGGAAGCGGCGAGATATTTGACGGGAACAATGGCAGCCAAGCCACTTTTACTGAAAAATCAGGAACAGGAAATGTGAGCTCTGAGTTCTGTTGGACCCCACCCTGTGGCTCCGCCCGAACGACTCCTTATCCTGCCACTTTTGAGGTGATGGACGATGGATGCCCTCCGAAAAGAAAGCTCATCAATATCAATATTACTGTAGTTCCTTTTGTTGGCGCTAGCCAAATAACGGGTCCTACCCCACTCTGTGCTGACCAAAATGGCATTGCCTACTCAACATCAGGTCAGGCGGGCTCCACCTTTGAGTGGGAAGTTTCGGGTGGTTCAATTACATCAGGCCAAGGCACCAATTCGATATTAGTTGATTGGGACAATGGCTCCTTTGGGACTGTCAAAGTCAAGGAAATCAATGCCGGTGGCTGCGTCGGTCAAGTTGTGAATAAGGACATTACGCTGCTCCCTGCACCGAATAAACCTAATATTGGCGGTCCGGATTCAGTATGCTCTTTTAGCGCAGGTTCGACTTATTCAATTCCTGCAACTGCAGGCTATACATACAACTGGTCAATTAAAGGGGGCTCCATCAATTCAGGCGCTGGAACTCAAGTAATACAAACCACATGGAATGGCCCAGGTCAAGGTTATGTTCGAGTGATACAAACTAATTCAGCAGGCTGCCCAAGTGAGGCTGATACTTTCTGGGTAAATGTAATCGAAAATAAAATTGACTCCTTATTAGGAAGCCCTTCAGTTTGTCCGAATGCCGTATTAATAGATTATTCTGTACAAACTCCTGACCCAAGCGCCTTCTATACTTGGACCGTCGACAAAGGCATTCAGGCAAGTGGAGGCAATGGTCCCGCTATCCAAGTTAACTGGGGCGATATAGCGGTAGGGTATGTCCAAGTATTCGAAACAAATAAATTCGGATGTGAGAGTGATCCGGTTCGCATGGTAGTGGATATTAATCATAACCTAAAAGGTATGGTTCCTCTTCTCGAGGATACACTTTGTGAATTTACGTCTGCGGTGCCCTATGAAGTAATTAACACCAATGGCTCCACCTACTTCTGGAATATAGCAGGAGGGATTATTCAATATGATGACAGTGGTGCTCAAGTTATTGTCGATTGGGGACCAACCGGATCTGCCACAATCTCGGTTTACGAAACAGCCTACGACAGTGTCAATAATAAAACATGTTCAAGCGAGCCGGATACCTTATTCGTATTTTTAGCTCCGATACCTAAAGCAAAGGCAATTATAGGTCCGGACGAGATATGCCAAAGCAACGACTCTTCGCTCTATACCCATATTGGTTTTTCAAATAGCACCTACGAGTGGACTTATGATGGAGGAAACTTTAAAGGACAGGGCAACGATTCTATCTATATTTTCCCAGCACAAGAAGGAAACTTCACTATCACAAATATCGAGACCTCAGAATACGGCTGTATAGGACCAGTTAACACCAAACCCATCATTGTGCACCCACGACCTCGAACAATTGGAATTAGCGGTGATCCGATTATTTGTTTCCCTCGCTTCGACCAAGTATTGTATGGCGTTCAAGGCTTCCCAACTTCCTTATACAATTGGAGTTTTGACGGAGGAAATATTGCATCTGGGCAAGGCACGCAGCAGGTGATGCTTGACTTTAACGGACAAGCAGTTAGCCAAATTGCAGTACAAGAAATTTCAGACTTTGGATGTCCGGGCGATACCCTTCGTTTAGAAGTATTTGCAGACAATCCATCGATTGACATGGAATTTATTTCTGTTGTTTTAGGTGATGATAGCAAGATGGAGCTTAAGTGGGAATTGCTCAATGCACCTCGATACAACCAAAACTTTGTGATTCAGCGAAAAACCCCACTCAGTTCTTGGGTAAGTGCTGGCACTCGAGACCTTGGTACCGAATTCTTTATAGATGCTGGATTAAACACAGACGATAATGATTACCAGTATAGAATACTCGGTTTCAATCTTTGCGGCGACAGCATCTTTTCAGAAATCCATCAGCATGTTCGTATACGTGGATATAAGCCTGAAGATGATCCCTATGCCGTCTATGTGAAATGGTCGCGCTATATGGGCTGGGATGATGGAGTAAACCACTACGAACTGTACCGTCAAGCGGGCTCAAATGGCTATGTGATGCAAAACAATACAGGCTCAGACACGACCGATTTCTATGATGACGGCACAGAAACATACCGCCATTGCTACCGTGTAAAAGCCACTGAAAAAACGACTGGAACCGTTTCCTGGTCCAATGAAGTTTGCTTTGGATTCGACCCTATTCTTTATGTACCAAATGCCTTCAGTCCGAATGGTGATGGAATAAATGATCGCTATACGTGGTCGTATGCCTCCATCAAAACCTTCTCCATCAATATATATGATAGATGGGGCGAGCTTATTTATTCCGCCGATGATCCAGCAGATTTTTGGGACGGCTTCTACAAAGGTTCAAAAGTTCCAGACGGCGTATATGTTTTCATAATCAATTATGCTGGGTATGATGGACGCTTTAATCTTGTGAAGGGAAATATCACCTTACTTAGATAGGTCATATTGTCACTTTTTTCTCAAAAAAACCTTCCATAATCATATAATTAAGTCATAATGTCTTGTTTTTGCTCATGGTCTGTACTTTGACCTATAGAAGGAAAAAGAAATAAATTATGACTTTAATACAAACATCACCCGGAAAGAGAACAAGGAATGAAGGATTCATGCCTAGCGTTTTTGGCCAATTAATGGACGACTTTTTTACCGAGAATACCCTCGCGAAAAACAATGTGTTTAGTCCGAAATCAGATATCCTCGAAGACGAAAAAGGATTTCATTTGGAAATTAGTCTTCCTGGAATGAAGAGATCCGAGTTGAAAATCGAAATCAATAAAGACCTACTTCATATTGAAGGTGAGCGCAAATTCGCTAAGGAAGAAAACGAGAAAACTTACCATCGTGTAGAAAGTAATTATGGGGCATTCAAAAGAAGCTTCACCCTACCTGATCATATCAAGAAAGAGGAAATAGAAGCGAAATTTGAAGATGGAATCCTGTACCTATTCTTGCCAAAAAGTGAGAAAGCAGCTCCAAGAAACATTGAGATAAAATAATAATTTCATTGTAGTGTGTGTAAATGCCTCTGCCATTTCGGTGGGGGCATTTTTTTATCCCAGTTTTGTGCAAAAGTTTATCCCGCTGAATCATTTAAAAAAATGAAAATTTCAGAGTTCAGAGAACAGCTATATGGCCAAGAAAAAAATCAGCGACAGAAAAATTTTTGTATTGGATACTTCTGTTATCCTGTATGACCACAATGCAATCAATCATTTTGAAGAACACGATGTAGCCATTCCGATTACCGTACTTGAAGAACTAGACAACTTTAAAAAGGGCAACGATACCATCAATTTCGAAGCAAGAGAATTCATACGGTTCTTGGATAAACTTTCCGGAGAATTCACGCTGCAAAATTGGATACCTCTGAATGGACCAACCAAAGGTCGGTTTAAGGTAATCATGGATGAAAGCAGTGAAATTGATGCACGGAAAGTTTTTGGCGATTATAAAGCGGATCATAAAATATTGAATGCAGCAATGCATGTGCAGCAGGAGGAAAAAGACAAAAAAGTCGTTCTGGTTACCAAGGATGTCAACCTGCGTCTCAAGGCTAAAAGCCTAAGCATTCCTGCCGAAGATTATGAAACAGGGAAAATTCAAAATCTCGATTCACTCTATCGTGGAATCACTTCTGTAGATCATGTGGATGATGATAATCTTGAAAAACTTTATAACGACGGCTTCTTTCCTGCCAAAAATGTATTTGAAGACAAGCCTTTAGCGAATCACTTCTTCATATTGAAGAATAACCGGAAGTCTGCACTAGCTACCTATAACCCTTATACCGAAAACATGGAAAAGGTAGATAAGCGCAGTGCCTATGGAATTAAACCCAAAAATGCAGAGCAGGCCTTCGCTATGGATGCTATTTTAAACCCTGAAATTAGGCTGGTTACCATACAAGGTGTGGCAGGAACAGGGAAAACACTCATTGCACTTGCCTGTGCCTTGGAACAGCGTTCTATGTTTCGACAAATCTACTTGGCCCGTCCTGTCATTCCACTGAGCAATAAAGATATTGGCTACTTACCAGGAGATATCAAGTCGAAACTAAACCCGTATATGGAGCCACTATGGGATAACTTGAAATTCATCCAAAATCAATGGAAAGAAAATGATAAAGAACACCACAAGATCAGTGAATTGGTGGAAAATGAAAAATTAGTAGTAACTCCCCTTGCCTATATCCGAGGAAGAAGCCTTTCTAATATCTTTTTTATTGTAGATGAAGCACAGAACCTGACCCCACTTGAGGTAAAAACCATCATTACACGTGCTGGTGAAGGAACCAAAATTATCTTCACCGGAGATATTTACCAAATAGACACGCCGTATCTCGATGCACAAAGTAATGGACTATCCTACTTAATTGACCGCATTCGCGACCAGAACATTTATGCGCATGTTACATTAGAAAAAGGGGAACGTTCGGAGTTGGCCAATTTGGCGAACGACTTGCTTTAATCGACTTTGCGAGATTGAGGGTTCCCGGTCCCTGAGCAGCTTCAAGAATAAGCCTGGCTAGCAAAAACTTCACAGCCTGACGATGGCGAAGTTTCGTGTTTTGAGAATGAAGGCATTACCAATCCAGACGTTTAATGACTCGGAGATTATGTGAGTATTTATTGGATGTTCTGTTCAGGATTCCTTGTGAATTAAAGGCATCAATACGGACAGAACCATGGGCATGGATAATTTCTTCCGGAGAAACCAATATACCTACATGAATAATATTTCCTTCCTCATTATCAAAAAACGCTAAATCACCGGCTTTAGCTTCTTGAATAAATGCGACAGTTTCACCAAGGTTTACTTGGTCTTTGGCATCACGGAATATGGCTCTGTGCTTGGCTTTTGCAATGACCTGAACAAGCCCGGAGCAATCGATGCCCATAAAACTTCTGCCACCCCATAAATAAGGGGTTGACAAAAAACTTTTAGCCAATTGAACTGCATCACTATTTGTGCTTTGCGCACTAATTTCTATAGCATGTCCTTCATGACGAAGCATATAGCTATGAGGAGATTCAATGCTTAATTCGCTTCCCATACTTAAAACTCTATTTCCACCATCTATCGCATATGAAATGGGCGAAGTTGTAATCAAACGAGTAGGATGAATAAAATCCGGAAAATGAGCCTGGGTGCGATTAATCCAACCTTCGTATCCATCCCAATCCATTTTGATGCGCAACCAATCTGGAGTCTCCTCAAGAACAGCGTAAGTCTCCCCCATCAATAGCTGAGAAACCAGTTCAGATTTGCTTGAAGTCTCGGCGCGTAGCGGGATGCAGGATAGGTGACAAATGCCTTGTGGCATAGCGTTTATACTTAAATATGAAGGCGATTTTTACGCTCGAGCAAGACTTCCTCGCTCTCTACGCGGTCTGGGTCAGGCACGCAGCAATCAACAGGACAAACAGCGGCACACTGTGGCTCCTCATGAAATCCGATACATTCGGTGCATTTATCTGGAACGATATAATATACTTCTGAATTAACCGGGGCCATTTTCTGATTCGCAGAAACGCTTGTTCCTTCAAATTCAACATCACCTGCTAGGGTTGTTCCATCAGCAAAAGTCCACTCAATACCTGCTTCATAGATGGCATTATTTGGACATTCCGGCTCACAAGCTCCACAGTTAATACATTCGTCAGTTATGATAATCGCCATTTGTACCTTCGATTTAGTGCCGCGAATTTACCAAAATTTATTGCCGATTGAAAGCTTGTTTTGGATTGTTACCTTTGCCGTGCATGAATTACGCGCAATTAAGCACCGCTTTCGCCCGACTCGGGAATTCCTTTACCGATCCGAAGAATGCCAAGCTCGCTATGGCCAAGAGAAAGGCCGCTAATGAGAACCTCTGGTTCGATGAGAAAAGCATCAACCACGCCTTGCAAACATGGCAGGATACGCTGAGAGAAAAATCAATTCATACCTGGATAGAAAAGGAAAACCTCACATCATTTGCTGAATCACCGAAAAAAATCGGGATTGTTATGGCAGGAAATATCCCCTTGGTGGGCTTGCACGATCTACTTTCCGTGTTGTTAAGCGGTCACCAAGCTTATATCAAATTGAGCAGCGACGATACTGCGCTCATGACCTATGTAATTGACGAATTAAGCCACTATGATCCCTGGCTTGCAGAGCGCCTTTTGGTAGTGCAACGACTGAATGAAATTGATGCTTTGATCGCAACTGGGAGCAATAATACGTCGCGGTATTTCGAATATTATTTCAGGAATATCCCACATATCATACGCAAGAACAGAAACAGTATTGCCATACTAACCGGAGAAGAAAGTGAGTCAGAACTTTTTGAATTAGGTCATGATGTGTTTACATACTATGGTTTAGGATGCAGAAATGTGACACAAATACTTTTTCCAAAACACCTCACTCCTAGCTATTTCTACGATGCTATTCCAGATCATTATGAGGTATTGAACCACAATAAATACGCGAATAACTACACGTATCACCGCGCCCTTTTCTTACTCAATCAACAAGAGCATCTCGATAATAATTTCTTGTTATTAAAGGAAGATTGGAAAATATACTCACCTGTTGGATGTATTAACTACGCCTATTATGCCACAGAGGCAGAATTGGTGGAACATATTTCGACGAATGCTGAGGCCATCCAAACAGTGGTAAGCAAAGGAAAGTTCAACTTCCCAACCACAGCAATTGGTCAAGCTCAAAAACCCACACTCAGTGATTATGCAGATGGCGTAAACACCATAGAATTTTGCAGGTCAGTCAAATAATAAAGAAAAGCTCTTCCCCCACTATTTTATAAAACCTCTTCAAGTATCTCCAATACGGCCTTGGCCATTCTATTATTTTCATCCAAAAGCGGATTGATTTCCGTTACCTCCAGCGCAATGGTTTTAGGGTGTTTCATCAAATGATACAAGAGTGTTTTTGCTTCATGTAGCTGCAATCCATCTGGATACGGAGTTCCGGTACCTTTTGAAACACTTGGATCGAGACTGTCCACATCAAATGACACATAGATATAATCGCAATCTTTCAAGTAGTCAATGGTTTCTTTGGCTACGGTTTCAATGCCGTATTGCTTGATTTCCTTAGGTGTATAAAATTCAATTCCCTTCTCATCAATAAAATCCCATTCCTGACGCTCCAGGTCGCGGATATCAATAAACACCAAATCATTCGCCTGAAGTTTTGGAGATATTTCGGCACCCCCGACTATTTTGGCTTCGTTCCATAATGCAATGGTTTCATCATCTGGCTCATTGGATTGATTTTCCAGATTATCCTCGCCCAATAACATGGCCAAAGGCATTCCATGCACATTTCCAGAAGGGGTTGTATAGGGAGAGTGTAAATCAGCATGGGCATCGATCCAAACCACACCAAGCCGTTTATTGCCAATATGTTTTTTTACTCCTGAGATTGCTCCTGCTGCATTGCTATGATCGCCAGTCAAGATAAGCGGAAAAAAACCATCATTGAGGGTATTGGCTACCTTATCGCAAATGCGTGGAAGCATTTTGGTGATATGCTCAAGATTTAAAGCATACTCCATCTTCGATGCAAAGCGAAGATTTTCATTGATATCGTCAACCCATTCGTAGGGATAGCGGTTTAGTTTTCTTCTCCCCTTGGCCACGTCGGCATAACGCAAGGCTGCAGGTCCTAAGCTCGATCCGCGGGTTCCGGCTCCTAATTCACTTCCTACTTCTACTATCTTAATATTCTTCGATCTCATTGTGAGTTATATTAATGTAAAGCCGCCTCAATCACCAAAAATTAATTTTCTTTGTATGGCTTTTACAGCCGCAAATCTAATCAAACTCTTTCGATGCTTAAAAACCGATACATAGATCTGATTGAACAAACCTTTTATTTTCCCCGTCATGGTTTTAATGTGGAAGAAAATGAATTGAGTTTTCATGATATACCCATGATGGAATTAATTGAGAAATATGGGACTCCCCTCAAGCTCACATATCTCCCCAAAATAAGTTCACAGATTCAGCGGGCCAAGCGACTTTTTAATCAAGCGATTGAAAAACATGAGTATAAAGGATCATACCGCTATTGCTATTGCACCAAAAGCTCGCATTTTTCATTTGTGATGAATGAAGCTTTGAAGAATGATATCCATTTAGAAACTTCCTCCGATTTCGATATCCATATCATACGTGACTTGGCCAAAAAAGGCAAGTTCAATTCCGACCGTTTTGTTGTATGCAATGGCTATAAAACAAAAAGCTATGTTCAAAACATGGTTCAGTTGGTAGACGAAGGGTTTGGTAATCTCATTGCCGTTTTGGATAATCCAGAAGAATTGAAGCTCTACCAGGCTCATGATACACCTATGAACTTAGGCATTCGAGTCGCTACAGAAGAAGAACCCAATTATTCTTTTTATACTTCCCGATTGGGAATGAGCTCTAAAAAGGTGCTGGAGTTCTATCAGAATGAATTATCGAAAGACTCGCGCTATAAGCTCAAGATGATGCATTTTTTCATCAATACAGGCATCAAAGACACCACCTATTACTGGTCGGAATTAGTTCGACTAATTAATGTCTACTGCGACCTTAAAGAAGTTTGTCCTGAACTCAGCACCTTAGACATTGGAGGTGGAATGCCTATCTATACCTCCTTGGGCGTAGAACTCGACTATGGCTATATGATTGATCAAATTGTATACTATATCAAAACTATTTGCGATGACCGAGGAGTAGCAGTGCCCGATATTTTTACTGAATTCGGGTCCTATACTGTTGCAGAAAGCGGAGCAGTTTTGTATTCAATACTTGGTAAGAAACAACAAAATGATGCCGAACAATGGTATATGATCGATAGTAGCTTTATTACGACTTTGCCTGATACCTGGGGCATCGGCCAAAAGTTTATCCTCCTTGCTATTAATCATTGGGACAAAACATTTCAACGGACTAATCTTGGGGGAATCACTTGCGATGGTCAAGACTTTTATAATTCTGACACCCATACCAATCAAGTCTTTATGCCAAAGGTGAAGGAAGGAGAAAAATTATATATGGGCTTTTTTCATACCGGTGCTTATCAAGAATCTATCGGAGGATATGGCGGTATTCAGCATTGTTTGATTCCTGCACCGAAGCATGTATTGATAAACCGCGATGAAAACGGGGTGCTCCAAGACGAGCTTTTTGCAGAAGAACAGAGCCATCAGCAGATGATGAATATATTAGGTTATTAGAATTTCATAATAAGTTTGGCTTTTTCATAAACAGCCCTTATTTTTGCAGTCCTTTAAAGAATACGAACATGGCTGTAACTACCTTACAACGTAAAGAACGCAGAAATAAAACTACCTCTCGTTTGAAAAAACAACACAGAAAACTTCAAACGCAAGTTTCAACCGTTAAATCTCCATTTAAAGGAGAGTCTGGCGTGGTAATTGAAGAATAGTTTTTAGAGAGCAAAACTTTGATATACATCTAAAGCCGATCCATTGGGTCGGCTTTTTTATTTTGACTGCTCAAGCATGTCTTATGAAAGAAAGAAGAGGGTATGAATGCCTCTCTATTCTCTGAGCAATAAAATCTTAATACAGTTGCGGTGAAAAAATTAGTGGCTGATTACCACTGACTCATGTGCATTCCATTCAGGGAATCGCAGGTAGTAGACTCCTGGACTTAAACGGGTCAAGTCAAGCTCAGTTTCTCCATCAGCTCCGAGTGTCCAGGTCCCCAATACTTTCCCTTGAGAATCGTATACCATACATTTGGTTTCTTCACCCGTAAAGTTTACGACATTAAACCTTCCTTTGGATGGATTTGGGTAAACCAAATAAGGGTCATTTATTCCTGCAATTGGAACGCCACTTTCGTCATCCTGCATCTCATTCTGAACCATATTGGTTTCTATTGGATGCTGATAATCGAAATAAATGAATGCACGGTTGGTGATAATATCTCCGTGGCTGATTTCATTGCTTAGGCCAACTCGGTAAGAAATATACCCATTACTTGCCTCCATATTGGTTCCACTATCCGGGAGCATGATGCCCTTAAACTCATAAATCTGCACCCCATAAGCTAGGGCTTCTTTTTGTAATTGAAACGGGTGACTCACCGCATCTAACTTAACAAATGCCAGTGGCAATTTGAGGTCGAGCGTATCGATTACCCAAACATTTAGTGCCGTATCTGTACCCGTGTTTTGAAAACGAATATGGTAGCGAATTTCTTTGGTCTTCTTTGTAATGAGGCTATCCGGGAAGTTTTGCTTGTCATTCGGATCAAAGGCCCCTACCACTTTCAACACAAGTGAGTCTTTATTGTCGGCACGCAAACACGCACTATCCGACCAAGCAGAAAGCTTAACCTTGGTATATGAAGGCGTGGTAAGTTCAACACTTCCAGTAAACCTGATTTCCTTTTTTTCAAAAGGTGCCACCACCATATTCCAAGTATAGGTTCCATCTGCAGTTGAATCGTTCGGCATAATATCCGCTCCAACAAACTGAATCTCTTTTGGCATCTGCAGGGTAATCGGACAATTCTGGATTCGGAATCCTTCATTGTAGACCTGCAACACATACTCCTCTTCAAATCCTTGACGGGCTCTAAAGCCTCTTGGAGAATTGATGTTGATGTGCACCAATGGAGTGGTATCAATGATGCTCAGCGGAATGCTAAGGTAAATCGAATCTCCATTTTTTAAGGATCCCTGAATCCCGTTAGCACACATATTCGAACTCAGCCTAAGTGGTAAATTCGGAATGTTAATATCATAATTACCATCTCCTATATATGCACCAAAAATTCCAGTACCTGGCTCAGTATACCAAATTCTTCCACTAATCTCGTCTTTCACAAATACCCCGTCGCCTATCATGCGATCGCCTGCAGTTTTAGCACAGTCTCCATCCACATCGACAAATATTCTACCACCCAAGTAAGAGAGTCCCATTACTTCAAGATGATAGGCATTCTGGCCCATTTCAATAAGGTAAATATTCTTTCCTGCTAGCACCATCTTGGCGTTTAGCGGATTTAATTTTGTTTGGATAGATACCCATCCTTGTTTGCCTTCATCAAAGCGGTATACCCCTGGTCCGAATAATGGAACTGGAGACGTTTGAATTGCAAAATGTTGTTTTTCGTAGATGGCGTAGTCAAGCACTTCGAATGAACTCGGGAAATCATAATTCATCACCCGATCAATGGAACTTAGTAAGTTCAAGTATTTTTCATCGGGGGCGCGTACTTCTTGAAAAACCAATTCGCCAGATGCCAGACCTTTCATAAAATATGTTTCGCCAGCAGCCCCAGAATAGGCTGCAAACATATCATTCTGCATCGAGGCCAAATTATTAATTGGCGCCATTGCTCCTGTTATTCCGATAGAATCAAAGCTCCCACCAAAATAGAGATTTCCTTGGTATTCTTCGAGCATTGTAACGCTTCCATTAACCTGACCAAAGTCCTCAGCAAAGGCGAAGGAGTGAATTACCCGAATGAGTTGGTTTCTTCCATCAAACGAAGGCAAATTACCCGCTATATATAGATCATTATTAAACCAAGCCATAGCATGAACCTTTGCCCCGGCATCTAGTTTATTATTAAAAGAAGCAATTTCATTCCACTCTTCACTCGGAATATCAAAGCGCAGCAAACCGGCATGACTAATTCCATTCGAAAACGATTGATAGGCCACATAAACTGAAGTATCCACCCCAAGAAATTCGCCGCCGCGAAGACTATCGACACCAATAGGCATGTAGCTTGGCCAACTTTTCCAAGTATTGGCATCCCAGGTTTTGAGACGTAGAGAAGTCGCTTTGGAACCTTGACTCGCATCGCCATCATCCAATAACCATAACTTATTTTGGAATGACTGCGCAGCATAGACCTCCCGCGTGGCGAATGGATCATTCACTTCACTCCATTGCTGTGCCTGCGCCACAAAAGTGACACTCATAGCGAGCAAGCTAAAAAGGGGCGATATGCGCATTATTCTCTTCATAAGTAACGTACCAATGAGAACCTTAGCTCATAGAAACGATTTTGTAGGTTATAGTTGTTTTGGCTTTGGTATTGTTTGTTTTGTGCAGTCCAATCGAAGGAGCCGCGTAAAGACCATTTACTAAGATAGAAATATTCTCCATATACACCGCCTCCATAACTCATATTGAATGGATTGCTATTGCCTGCGCTGCTCATTTCGGTGAGTGTTTTCGGGTTTAGATTGGCATAAGCTTTCGACCAATTTACCCCAAAGTTTCCTTGAGCGCGTATACCCAATCGGAAATTACTTCCTAAGGTATGCGCATACCCCACGCTAAGGGGCACACTTGCACTGTATATATTCTGACGCGATTCAAAAACCGTTGCATCCACTGATTGCCCATTTGGCACAGGAATATAGGCGATGATTTCACCATCTAGCCCAATAAATGGAATATTTCTATTCTCAAAGGAATAGCTACGAACTTGGGTCACCGAGCTAAATTGGAGTCCTGCACCAAATTCTAATCCCAAGTTTATTCGGTGTTCGTATTGACCGAAGAAGCGGAACACATTGGTTTTGGCCGCAGTTTCCTTTTGAGTCGAAGCATAATCTTTATGCACTTGGCTTGGATCACTTTCCGGAACGCTCAACTGAGGTGTGCCAAATCCATAAACAAAGCCAATGGCAATGCATGGCCCCTTAGGAAGTCTGTTCTTAATCAGTTTATTTAAGCTTACTGTAGAGTCTCGTTCCTCTGCCGGCTGATAATTAGGAATATAAGTTTGCTCAAACCAACCCTGTTTTGGAGCAGGAATAAGCAGCACATTTGGAGATATACGTGTTATATTTAGCGGCCCAAAGCGTTGAACAGGAGCTAGCTCGTTAGTCGTTTTAGTTAATTCAGGTGAGGTAACGATTTCTTGCGGAAGCGCTTTCTTACTATACTCAGGAATTTCTGTTTCTGAATAGCGAACTGAGCGCCTTGGTTCCTGACTTACTTCGTTTGAAGTCGCGGTCCTTTCGTCCGATGTAGAATTAGTTCCATTTTCAGATGGAGTAAGCTCTTCTGTTTCATTTTGTGCTGGAAGACTTTCTGGTGCATCTATAGCCTCAGACTCCAGATTATTGAGGCCTGTTCCACCTTGATTATTTTGGATAGATGGGTTTGTCGGTACCTTTGAAACCACTGGAGTATTTCCTTCAGGAGAAGTATTCCATAACAAGGCCGCACTCAGCAGGCCAACAAATAAAATGGCCGCTCCCCAGTAGAAAAAAGCTCTTCTATTTGGCTTTCTTTTCTGTTGAAACGCGTCAAAAGCATCCCAGTCAGATTCCGTAATCGGAGCCTGGTAATTGCTCAATTTATTCTTGAGCACCTGATCGATATGTCGCTTAGTTCCCGCCATTTGGAGTTAGGAGCTCTTTGAGCATTCTTCGTGCTTTAAATAATTGAGACTTACTGGTATTCTCACTGATACCGAGTATTTCGGCAATTTCTCTATGGCCTTTTTCTTCGAATACAAAGAGGTTCAATACCGTGCGGTACCCCACCGGTAGTTCTTGCATGATTTCAAGCCATTGTTCGGCGTCGAGTATGTCCTCATCCACTTCAATCACTTCATCGGCATAATCAGCGTTATCATCTAATGTTGTTATTTGCTCGCGGACCTTTTTATCTCTTTTTAATAGCGTCAGGCAGTTGTTTATAAATAGTCGGGTGGACCAAGTTTCGAGGGCTGAGTCGCCACGGTAACTATCGATTTTATCAAATAGGCGGATGAACCCCTCTTGCAGGTAGTCTTGAGCCTGTTCGGCATCATGCGCATAACGCAGACATACGGGTTTCATTCTTGGGGCCAGTTGCATAAATAATTGCTTCTGAGCGGATCTATCTCCTCGAGCACAGGCCCGAGCAAGCTCCAACGCCTCACTGTGCGTTGGCTGACCATCCATATTTTCTTGATTTTTCAGAAAATCTGATAGTTAAATAGTTCCTGCTCTCATTCACCATTTGCCTCTTTGACAATCTTTTCGATGAATGGTTGCCCAGAATGATGCATTATTTATGACACCAGTAAATAATCTCCCCTTCCATCAGGCGGTACTTTGCTCTGAGCTCAGCTGGAATATCTTTCTCGTGATCAATGGCTTCTACCTTAAAGCCCGCCTGCTCCAATCTTTTTGGATAATCGAGTCCAAAAAGACGCACATGGTCTTTCTGCCAAAAATGTTTTTCGCGGTCCTCAGCGCTTGTAATAGACTTATCCTCGTAGGTTTTTTCACGGGTATCGTCCAAAGGTACTTGCATAATGGCCCAACCACCTGGCTTTAGCACTCGATATATTTCACGCATGGCCTGTGCATCATCTTCCACATGCTCCAATACGTGATTGCAGAGCACAATATCATACGACTGATCTTCGAAAGGCATGGTATGAATATCCATATGCACATCGGCCAAGGGTGATTCTAGGTCGGCGGTGGTGCTATTGATATTTTTCAGGGCCCGAAAACGCCTGTAGAAACATTGTTCTGGGGCAATATGAAGCAGCTTATGATTGGCAGTAAAGAAGTCGGTTCGATTTTTCAAAAAGAGCCAAAGTAAACGATGGCGCTCTAATGAAAGACAGCTTGGGCATAGCACATTATCCCTGCGTTTTACAGTTCCATAAGGCAAGAATGAGCGGAAATGGTGTTCGCAAATTGGGCATTCTACATTGTCTCCTTTCATCAATACCGGAGCCATCTTATTAAACACATAACTGAAGCGAATCAATACCGGGCGCGGCACATAACGCATTAAAAAAGTGATGATCTCTTTCATGACTATTCTTTATTCCACACTTTAAAATTAGCGACTTCTTCAAGCGTATCTGCCCATTGACCACGAAATCCGATTGCCCGGTCATCAATAAAGATATCAGCCATGGGCTTTCCGAAGGTCCATACTTTATCGTAGGGCATGTCGTGCTCTTTCAGCCACTCTTCCATCGCCTTTTTCTGATCTGCCGACTCTTCTTTTTTCTTAAAGATCGGGTTGGTACGGGTACTAAAAATATACAAGGTATGTCCTTGTTCTTTGAGTTTTTTCATGGCCTCAGCAGCACCTGGAACTGGCGCATCGTAGATTGTACCATCGGTCCACCCCTTCGAATAGCCATGTAAAACTCCGTCGAAATCAATTGCAATTTTCATGAACCCGCAAACTAACACAATTCAAGGAATAATAGATTTCTTCACCACGATGTCGTTCGTCAAATAAATGCGACCAGATATCCTAAGCAGGCAACGCTGGGGCCACTTGTGCTACTCTTACTTACAAAGCGTAGTGTATGAAAAGATTATTAACTTTCTTATGGATGGGCCTCTTCATTGGGCTCCTCGGCGGCCTCCAGGAGGCCAGTGCCACCCACTTAATGGGTAGTGACATTATTTACCGTTGCTTAGGGAACGGAAAATATGAAATTACTGTTCGGGTATACCGAGATTGTAACGGTGTTCCTCTCTCTCAATCAAACATCAATGTTTCCTGTAGTTCTACCACCCTTTCGCTGAGCAATCAAACGAAAGTTTCGGTGCGTGATATTACAGGAATCGATCCGAACTGCCCAACCCAAAGCCGTTGCCAAAATCAATGGACTTACGGTATTGAAGAGCATGTATTTCGGACCACCGTAGATTTGAGCTCCTATAACTGTTGCGAATGGACCATATCCTGGGCGCAGTCTGCCCGAAACAGTAATATTACCACCGGTCAGGCGAACCAAAATTTTTACACCTTTGCCAAATTGAATAAATGTGTGACGCCTTGCAATAGCTCGCCAGATTTCACCAATCCTCCAGTGGCCATTGTTTGCCATAACCAGGATTTCATTTTCAATAATGGAGCACTAGACACAAATGATGTCGGCGACTCTTTGAGCTACTCATTTGCGACCGCCCTTACAGGTCCAAATGCGAGTACCACCTATACGGGAAACTATTCTCCCAATCGGCCTCTTTGTTTCTTTGGTTTTCCCAATCAAAACTTGAGCTGGCCTGCAGGAATTCACCTCGATCCAGTTACGGGAGATTTATCATTCCGTCCTACCTGTGTAAACCAAATTGCCATCATCGTAATTGAGGTCAAGGAGTGGAGAAAGGTAAACGGGGTAATGACCGTTGTTGGTGTCACCCGGCGGGATATGCAAGTTATTGTCATCCCTTGTCCGAATAATAAAGTGCCTAAAATATTGCCTCCTTATGTGAAGCAGGCATGTGCTGGGCAAAGAGTTTGTATGACCATCGAAACCGATGATGATGACCAAGGTGATACGGTAAAAATTAGCTGGAACCGTGGTATTAAAGGAGCGACTTTTACCAATAATAATGGCCAGGTTAAATATGCTTCTGGTGAAGTCTGCTGGACACCTACGAAAAACGATATCAGCAATATCCCATATACGTTCACGATAACGGCAAAGGATAATTCATGTAGCCCTTTTCCGGGGCAATCGGTTCGGGCCTTCAGTATTTTCGTGCGAGAAACACCTGAAGCCGAAGTGTATACCGATGTGCTTACCTGTGGAAAGGTGGCCATTGATCATACCCCAGAAAAATCCTATTCCGGTTATAGCTTTAATTATGTGATTCGAGACAGTCTGAATAAGGCCGTTTGGAGCAGCAGTACCAAAGTAGATACCGCGTTCTTACAGCCAGGATGGCACCGTTTGTTCTTGAATATGCAGACCTCTACTCCTTGCTTTAATATCGCAACAGATAGCATATTCATTCCTGACTTTGTGCAAGTGACTCTTCCGAACGACACCTTTGTTTGCAATGGTTTACCAATAGACGTTTTGAGTCAAACCCGTGGAGGGAACAGCCCCTATTCCTATGAATGGGCGCGAATGACCGATACTGGCGCCTCAGCGGTATTGAGCACTGCAGATCAAATTACCATTAACAACGATTCCTTAGAAATGTACCTGATTCGTGTGCTCGACGCAAATGGCTGTCGGAATTACGATACTGTTCAGGTAGGCTGGTACGAACGTCCTAGCTTTAATTTAGGGCTAGACCAACGTATTTGCCATGGTAGCAGCTATGCCATCAAAGTAGACATGGACTCCCTTCAACCTTATACCTATCAATGGTCAACAGGTGATACAAGCGACGGTATCGATGTATATGATAGCAATGCTTATTGGGTGCGCGTGCAAGACACCGTTGGATGCTGGTTTACTGATACCTTTAACCTATTTGTTAACAAAGTAGAACCCGATGCTGGGTTTAACCGAGATATTTGTGAAAATGAAACCTTAACCCTCACCGGATTTGGTGGAGATAGCTATGAATGGTATCAAAAAGAAGGCTTCACTTATGCGCCATTGCCTACCCCACTGGGAAGTGGATCGCAATTCAGCGCTCTCATAACAAAATCGCAGGGATTTATTGTTCGTGCCACACAAACTTATGGAGGACTCACCTGTGTAGGATATGATTCGATGGATGTGACGATGAATGCATTGCCAGAGATAACCTTAACACCGCCAAATGCCCTTTGTCTTAATGCGAGTCCAATATCATTGGCTAGTTCCATTCAATACCCAACACTCTTTAATGGAGACTGGCGCAGTGATATAAACCCCAATGCGGTGGATCAAGGCTTCTTCTATCCTAGCATAGCCCAGGTCAATGCCAACCCCGGACATGAAGTGATCTACCATGTGGTGGATGCCAATGGCTGTGAGAATGAAAAATCCATGCGAGTGAAGGTCAATCCTTTGCCTGTTGTGGAACTTCTCGATAGCCTAGTTGTTTGTGGGGATATCGGGATCGTGAGCTTGAATAATATCAAGTTAAAACCGAGCCAAGGCCAAACGCTTCAAGGCGTGCCAAGTTGGGTGTCTCTCGATGGAAATCTGGTAGTAAACAATGCCATAGAAAAGACATTTATCCATAATCAAAAACTGAATATCAATGCCTTACCGCAAGGACCCGTTTATGGATTGATTTTTAACTATACCGACAATGCGAGCAAATGTTCAAATGCCGATACGACCTATGTTCGAGTGAAAACAGTCCCTAAGACAAACGCTGGCATACTCCCACAGTTCTGTTGGAATGACCCAGTATTTGATCTAAATACTGCAAATAACCTGAGTCCTAAAGGCGGAGTCTGGAATAGCCTAGACATGCCAATGACTGGTAGCGATCATATGATGCCATGGCAAGGACTACCAGGATTCCTGAAGAAAGCA
>CAZUIT010000058.1:0-19587 GCA_964620355.1 uncultured Burkholderiales bacterium
TGTTTTTTCTTTTTAGGATCAATAAGGCGTTCGAGCTTAGCATATATGATATCCAATAAATGGATGCCAAAAGCGTAATTCTTTCTGCCCAATTGATGGTGAATAGTATGATTACTCGCGAGGTTTGTCCAATGCTGGCTCTCAGCTTGTCCGATTCGGTAATTCGCATGGCCTATCCAGTTAACTACGATGCTTAATACAGGATAAATCACCAGACTGCTCAGCGAAAGAGGCATCATCAATAAGACAATTACTGGAACCAAACCCAAGGCCAATGCTTCCAACCAATGGAAGCTGTAGATCGAATAAACAGTAGGTACCTTAGATAGATGATGTATATAATGAACATGGCGCATGAGCCATGGCAGATGCAATAAGCGATGTACAGCATAAAAATGAATTTCATTCCAAAGCGTCAAAACAAAAAGTCCGAGTAAGAGGTTCGACCAACTCTCTTCCGCTATCTGAACAAATCCATTTCTCACCAAATAAACCACCAGAACCGCCGTAATTCCAAAGACAATAATGGAAGAAAGTGAATACCAAATCTCTCTTTGAATTTGTTTCACGGCAATCGTTTGATTCACAATTCTATTCAAAAAGCCTTTGGTGGCTAAATAGCTGCATATCCGATTAATCAAGTATCCGCCAATGAAGTAGAGCATACTAAAATAGACGAACGCACCTATAAACACCGCCCAATAGGGAGCTTCGCTGAGCGCATGATTTAAGGTAGCCAACAAATTCATTCAACGAAGAAACAGAATCTTGAGCGCTATCGTATTGCTTCCTATTAATTTTGACAGAACCGTGACAAAACACCCCTAGGCGGCTCTTGCCTATTAAATCATCACTTGGATTCGTACCTTGTGAGGGAGCTAAATCTATAGCCCCGCAGACTTGATTGCTTTCTAATAACGATTGACTTCATTTCTTTGGATTCCATCTAAAACGTATCATTGACAAAAAACCCTTACATTAAGTCAGGATTTAGCGTGCTAAGCGACGCATAAAACAGAACCTGACTCATGAAGAAGATTAAACTAGCTGCCGTTTCGGATATTGCTGACAGAACACCAACTCATTTTCGTATTGCTGGCCTCGACCTCGTTTTTGTAAAAAAGGATGAACTGATTTCTTTATTATATGGACGCTGCCTGCACCGTGGGGCGCTGATGGGCGATGGATTTGTCTCAGGCGATAACCTCATTTGTGGACTGCACGGTTGGGACTACCGTATCGATACAGGTATCAGCGAATACAATAACGAAGAGAAGCTCCCGAAATTTTGGTGTGAGGAAGCAGAAGGCGCCTATTGGGCTGATGAAGAGGAAATAGAGTGCTATGTGCGCGATAATCCACAACCATTTGATACTGAAACCTATCAAGGACTCTATGCCGATACCCATCCAGAAAACACAGAACCGTATACTGCTTATATCAAGAACCTAGCTAAAAACGGACTGAATTCTGTAGGCAAACACGGTCCTTCTGTATCGATGGGCGTGGATAGAAATACACTTCCTAAATGGGAGGATATTCAATTTCTTCCGGCCCAACTCGCGAGCAAACCTCTTCTAGATGAAGAATCTGTCAATACAGAAGTCATCATCGGACCCAAGGCGAAAAAGCCACTACGACTATCCATGCCGCTCTTTGTCTCTGACATGAGTTTTGGAGCCTTATCCAAAGAAGCTAAGATTGCCCTTTCAATGGGAGCAGAATTGGCGGGCACAGGAATCTGTAGTGGCGAAGGCGGCATGCTTCCAGAAGAAAAAGATGCTAATTCTCACTATCTCTATGAATTAGCAAGCGGCTATTTTGGTTTTTCTTATGAAAAAGCAGCCAGTGCCCAGGCCTTCCATTTTAAAGGCGGACAAGGAGCTAAAACAGGAACAGGAGGTCATCTTCCAGGCAATAAGGTGAGCGAAGAAATTGCAGCCGTACGTGGGTTAAAGGCTCATCAATCAGCCATTTCTCCAGCGACATTCGCTAAGTTGAAAACACCTTCTGATTTCCGAGAAATTGCCGAGGAGGTACGTGAACGCTCAGGAGGTATTCCAATTGGGTTTAAGTTGGCGGCAAGTCATATTGAAAAAGACATCGACTATGCACTCGAAATTGGCGTCGATTATATCATTCTTGATGGGCGTGGTGGTGGAACCGGTTCTGCTCCAGCCATATTAAGGGATCATATTAATATCCCCACCATTCCAGCCTTAGCGAGAGCCCGAATGCATTTAAACCGTCAAGAAGCCAACGATGTATCGCTAATCATTACTGGTGGGCTTCGTGTTGCCGAAGATTTCAGTAAAGCCCTAATGCTCGGTGCAGATGCAGTTGCGATCGCCAATTCTGCCTTACAAGCAATAGGTTGTTTGGGTATGAGAGCCTGCGGTTCGAACAACTGTCCGGTAGGAATTGCTACCCAAAAAGAGAACCTGCGATCCAGGCTAATTATTGAAGCCTCTGCTGGTCAACTGCATAATTTCTTAGATGCCTCTAATGAACTTATCAAAGTGGTAGCCCGCGCTTGCGGACATAATGATATCAAGCTATTCAATCACGACGACTTAGTCACCTTTAACCGCGAAATGTACCATCTAACCGGTATCACTTACGCGGGAATTCACGCTTAAATAAAATATCATGACCAAACTTTCGAATACTATTCACGCTTATAATCAGTGCGATCAACACCTTCATTTGCTATGTCAGCCTTTGGCGAAAATTAATCGATCCTTAGTTCCTCCAAAGGCAGACGACAGTCATACGAACATCGCCTTTGATTCGCTAGAACAACGTCTGCTGGGTCGATGGTTTGTGTCCAATGGGAACGCCTATTTGATGGGCATCGACTTAAAGGAATTGAACTATGTGTTATATGATGATGAGAGAAAAGCATTAGCCCATATTCCCTTTATCCAACGGAGCATCCAAGACATTGAACTTGACTTGGAGATTCAATTGGGCCGATTGGGTATTCAGAAGGAAGGATTATTTGCCCCGCTGCATTTTGAAATCAACCCCTACCCTTTTAAGGAGGATGCATTTTATGCAGATCAATTTGAGGGTCTTGCTCTATGGATGGATTTACGAAAAAATGCCAATGAGGCGTGCATGTTGCTTCAAAACCACCTTCAAGCAGATGGTGAAACCCGCATTTGGCCCCATCATTTTGATACAGGCCTCTATTGCGAAATAGCTCAAAAAGCTGGATTAGGATTCGGATTGGCCATGGCAGACGAGATGGTGGATGAGCCTTATTTCTATTTCAGTCGCTATGATTTAGGCGAAAACAAATTCAGCTGGACAGATGCCCCAGAACTTAGTACTGGTAAATGGGTAATGGAGGGTTCCTTCCGTGGTGCCGTGCTTCTTGCAAATAAAACTGCTGGCATTATTCCCTTTCTTGCTGAAGTGAATTGCTTTTATCTCAGCTGAAGTCAAAACTTTCTCAAGTAATCTGTCAGGACTATCAATCGAGATCGACACATACCCAAACCCTTAGGTATGAAGAAGTCCATTAAAATAAGTTTACTGGTTATAGGAGCAATCCTAGTCATTGGAGGATCCATAGGATTCTACCTTTTTAATATGCCTCATCGGGATGTTCAGGCAACGGAGATCGACGCCAGTTTATCTGCCGAGAGTCTTGTGAACGAATATTTAAACGACTACAACGCCGCTAACCTGAAATACCTGGACGAGGAAGGCGAATCGAATGTGCTTCAAGTAAACGGTACCATTGCCCAGGTCAGCGAAGATTATCAAGGCGATTTAGTGCTTACCTTACAAAGCGGAGAAATGAAGGCTGGTGTCAATTGTACCCTGCTTAGTAATGAAAAAAACGCTGGTTCCGCCTATAAGGTTGGAGACAAAGTAACGATCAAAGGAGTGATCCGTGCGGGGGCTCGTTATGACGAAGATTTAGAAATGTACGAATCTGTCATCCTTGAAAAAGCGGCCATCATCCATCCATAAAAAATCATCTATCCATACCATTTTAAAACAACGAATTATGAAAACGAATAAAACTCTATTGCCCTTATTAAGTGTATTGTTTCTTGTTTCTGCCGCATTTACTAGTCCGGCTAGCAAATGGATCAGTCAGAAAACTCATGTTCATTTCTTTTCGCATACCGAAGTTGAAGACATCGAAGCCAATAATTTTAAGTCAGTAAGCACGCTAGATCCAACAACAGGAGATGTGGTATTCTCTGTACCGATGCAAAGTTTTGAATTTGAGAAGTCGCTTATGCAGAAACATTTTAACGCAAAGAAATTCTTGAACACCAAACAGTTTCCAAAAGCAAAATTCAAAGGAAAAATCACCAATCTACCAGAAATTAATTTCAGCAAAGACGGTACATACACAGCCATGGTCGAAGGCGATATGACCATTAAAGACAAGACCAATAAAGTAAAAACGAAAGGTAGCGTGACCGTAAAAGGAAATACCATCAGCATAGAAAGTAAATTCCCACTCACCTTAGCCGATTATGGAATTGCATTTGAAGACGGGAAACCATCAACCAATATTGCCAAAACCATTGATATCACTATCAAAGCAGATTATAAATCCGAATAAAATGAAAAGCAGCAGCATCTATATTGGACTATCCCTCTTACTTGTCGGCTATTTCGCTTATACCCGACTCCAACCCGACCCATATAAATCACACTCGGAAACAGGCGTTCAGTTTATAGAAACCAGCTTTGATGAAGCCAAGCAATTGGCCACAAAAGAGAATAAACTACTCTTTGTTGAAGTGTATGCTCCTTGGTGTGGCTCATGTAAGAAGATGAAAAAAACTAGCCTCAGCGATAGCGAAGTAGGCCAACGATTTGATGAAAACTTTGTAAGCATCGCTATAAACGGCGATGCTTCCCCTGGCGATGAATTGGCTGCTCAATGGGGAGTTCAAGGATATCCTACACTTTTTGTGATGGATCATTCTGGAACAGTATTAGCAAAGCAAAGTGGCTATCACGATAAAGAAGCATTAATGTCACTCGCCAATCAATGGCACTAATTGATACTATGAAATATACAATCCTCCTATTCAGTCTCCTATTTTCAATACCATCCATCGCTCAAACTGCTCCCTCTCTTGATGAAGTCAAAGGCGCCCAAGTGGGTGATACCGTTAAAAACTTCAGCTTAAGTGATCAAAACGGACAAACCTTCACGTTAACCGAAGCTTTAAAAGATGGGCCCGTGGTACTCGTTTTTTATCGCGGACAGTGGTGTCCTTACTGCAATAAGCACATGAGTCATTTGCAGGATAGTCTCCCATTAATTGGAGCCAAAGGTGCACGAGTCATTGCACTTTCGCCAGAGAATCCAGCATATTTGGAGAAAATGGAAATTAAAACCGGCGCAAAATTTTCCCTGCTCTATGATTCTTCTTATCAAATAGCAAAGCGTATGGATGTTCTTTTTGATCCAGGTGAACAGCTCGTCAAAAAATACGACCGCATTTCTGGAAAACCTCTAACGGAGGTTCATGGTACTGATAACACGCTACTCCCCGTCCCGGCAACCTTTATTATCGACCAAGATGGGGTGATTGTTTGGAGGCATTTTGATACAAATTATAAAGAGCGCTCTGGCATTGATGCAATTTTGCAGCATCTACCCTAGTTTATCGACTCGTCGACCCATCGACGAGTCAATAATTACAGCTCTTCAAGGAACTTCTCCAAGTACTCTACCTGCACCATTTTGGGTGACAAAACCACCTTGTTTCCTGAGGCATTGAGTTTCATTTTACGGTAATCTAGCGTGGGTCGTCCGTTGTAAGTGCCGATACTCACGATCTTAATTTCTTCGCCAATTGGCAACCTGACCATGGAAGTAGAATCATGGCCCGAGTAGAGAGGAATCATACTATTGATGCGGGGAATGACCACAAATAGCTTTGAGCCCGGAGGAATATTTACAGCTAGGTTGGCCATCTGATTGGGTGGGATATCCGCAAAACGATCGCAATTGATATAGCCCATTCTTCCTAAACTGGCTTGATATACATTGCCTACATCGCTGCGATCGAAAATTCCTAACTCCTTTTTCTTGGCCAAAATTAGTTTTTCAAATTGTTGAATCTCTTTCCATGAAGCCGTGTCTTGCATAAAATTGACATAACATGTATTCTGACTCGCATAGCTGCTTATCATTGGATATGCCACACGTATTGGGGTAAGCTGAATCTTTTTAAATATTACACTCCTTTCAAAAGTTTTCCAATCGACCTTATTGCCTTTGCTCACGAGTTTTTGGGTCTGTTCAATATCAGGACTTGCCAATACCGATAAAAGATTGAGTTGAGAATAAACCGTTTGCATATAGTTCCACTCCATCCCTTGAACATTTCCATTTGCTCCCCTGTTGATATCACGCAATAATGTGCTTGAATACAGCAGACTGTCTTCCGCTTTATTCGCCAAGGAAGTTAATACTCCATCAAAACGCATCGTATGGTAATACATATAAAACTTCTCTAACAATTCAAGACGGTCTTGTTGCATCAATTCTACCGTTTGTTGAAATGCGATCTGATCGATCACATGCTTCGCAGAATCAATCACATACTGCGCTCTGCGTGCATCATAGCGCTCCATTCCGCGCTGGTATTGCTCATAGCGTTTGGTATAGCTCTTTAAAGCTGAATTATAGCGCTTTTCCGCACGGTGGTAGTCGCGCCATTCGGAATGAAATAATGCCATAATTCCAGGGTCGTTTCCCTCCGGACTCATTGGCGCCTTTGGTTCCGTTGGCTCTTTTGGCATACAGGGCACCTCGGGTGATTGAGGGATTTGTATGTTCCAATCTAGCGCGGTATAAACCGGACGATCACCAAATGGCACGCGATTGGACTTCAGTGTTTCTGCAAGGTTGGGGATTTTAAACTTAGGTGCTGGAGTCGTATCTACCCCTCTAAATTCTTCTTTGGTTTGTTCCCAATCTACTACCCCATTCTCATTGCGGGTTCCAACAAATACATTCATGCCTTTTTGCATATTATCAGAAGGCATTTGAACATCAATTTTCTTTCCGGTGCGGAGTTCGAGTGGTTCCCCATTAAACGTGGCTTCCATTTTGAACATGCCTCCACTTTCAAGAATTTGACCACCACTCATTGTGCTTAGTTGATTTTGGATGGCATGACCAAGTCCTGGAAATTCTTCTAAAACAAAAACCACATCTTTATTTGATACAAGTTTGCCATCAGCAGTTTGAAAGGCACCGCTTGGAATCAGCAATTGAGTACCTTTTTCACCCTTAAGTTCCTGAATACCATCATCCTCAAACTGAAAAACTTGCTCGCTTTGAATGGAGGTGAATTTTAATACCTCGTCTACTCCGCCAAAAACCTGGTACCGTAGCTTAATCTCCACCCGTCTATTCTCTGGAATATCTTCTGTATTATCGAGATTTAGCGCAGGAACCGCTTCACCAAAATGCTGACTATTTAGGCGCGAAGCAATCAATCCCGATTCAATGAGATAGGAGCTCGCAGCATTTTCGCGTTTCGCTGATAGTATTTCATTAAATCCATTACTTCCACTTTGATCGGTATGAGCTGTTAGTCCAATGGAATAGAATCCTGCATTCTCCAAGAGACCCACCAATGAATCGAGCAAGGCCATAGATGCCGGCGTGAGTTCTGATGAATTGGTCTCGAAATAAATTGTGCATTTTGTCTCGTTGGGCTGTGCTTTCAGCAGCGATAATGAAACAAAAATAAACGTGAAAACTAGCAGAAAACGGAAAGATTGATTCATGGCCGTACTTATTTGCAAAGCTTGTTTTAACCCGAATGTCTCGTTTTTAAATTCCAAGCTCAAATTTCAAAAATTCATACGAATTGGAGCTTGAAATTTGGGTTTTGGTATTTGCCCATAGCAAGTTTTTTTACCGAGCGGGTAGGTTAAGCCTTTATACGTATAACGCAAAGTAGGCTAAAATGATACAGCACAGTACTTATTTTTCCTTGAGGTGCTGTAAATTTTGCTGAATATGTGAACTAAGCTCCTTCTTAATACCCGTAGTTTCGGCAAATTCCGGCCACCTACTTAGTGCTGAATTTATTTCTTGAAGGATGGATGGAGCGCGCTTGATATTCATCTGCTTGGCAACTTGTAGGAAGTCACTCAGCTCAAAACTTTCCCGTTTCCCAGCCATGCTGAGCGATTGTTTGCTAACCCAGTAGCTGTCCGGACGGTAGGCGAAACAAATATCATACGCCGGTGCAAGCGACCAGTTGCCGAATTTATCCATCAAAAAGGCGAAGTTCTTCGTATGATCATCACAATTACGAGCCAGAATATTAAATGCCATTCGCCTAAACATTTGCTCTGCTTGTGGATATGGGAGTCTCAGCATGCGCATGGTTTCAAAAAGCTGCTCGTAGGAAAATGCGCCAATTTGATTGAAATCGAAATGACGCAATGCACAGAGACTTTGCATATGGATTTTTTCACCGTCGTCGGTCCTATCAAAACGGCGGGTCATAAAATGTGCACGACCATTTTCTTCCAATAGCCGTGACTCCATCATTTCAATGCCTGCTGCTTTTGCCATCATATAATAAGCCATTTCTACCCTTCCAAATCCAAATGAAGTACCGAACTGCGCCTCACTCACACCATCCAGCTTGAGCATCCAATGACTAAATCCCTTGGGTATAGATGCTTGTCCGGAGCGCACTTCCCCCGTTTTCTCATTAAATGCGATGACAGCTTTTGGTCTTGCGCCACCTGCCGAAGTCCCGATGCGCAGAATTTCATTCATGGCCTTTTGCTCTTGTACAAACAAGTTGGTTTGAAAACCTTCCCTTTTTTGCAGGAGTTTTTGGGCATACGCTACCAAACTCTCTATTTCTATAGAAAAGCTTTTTTGCTGGGATTTGAGTACTATTGGTTCAAATTCCAAGGCGCCCATTCCACGTTGACCGATAAAACAAAGTTGCTCTACTGGATTCATTGAATTGCTGGCTCTTCCGTTTGCTGATAGCCAAGCTTGAATGATGCTATTTCCATATTTGTCGGGCAATACATCGGCAAGGAGTCCGGGCAAACCACGAAAGGTATCGAATTCAGCAGAACGTTGCGCCCTAAGCTCCGGAAAGCGAAAGATGTGATTAGCTTGGCTTAAGGGCATTTTTATAGGCGATACATCCCATGCAGAATGCCGAAAGGTTGGCGCAAACTCAAAACTTGCAAACTGTTCGAGCGCATCCCACCTTACGGCGCCCAGGAGCTTTCCCCAGAGTTTTATTTCCGCTACATCTACCATGATGAATCGATTTCTGAAATTCTAGGAGTATCGTTGGAGCTCGCGCGCTTTCGCTCCTTCTTCTTGAGTTTTGCATAGGCAAGCGGACTGATTTCTGGCTCTTTTACCTGAAAGGCATTCATGATATCGAGCAAATCTAAAACGCGCAGCACCTGCAATAAGGTAGTGACCGTAACGGTTTCACCCTTTTCTAATAGACTGAGCGTTGAGCGACTAATACCTGCCGCTTCTGCTACTTCCGACTGAGTACGATTTTGCTTTAAGCGATTCTGCTGCACAAAACGACCAATATCTGAAGAAAGGGCTTGATCGCTCAGTTCGTGCCAATTGATGTATGATGTATCAGACATTATGAATGTTTTTTATTATTAATGTAGGCTTTGTCATTCAAATATACTGATTTATTCTCGCGATAAATGCATGATTAATCAATCTTTATTCCAATTATTTACAATTATGAATGACTTACCGTACAATATAGGCGATTTAGCTAAAGAGTCATTAATTGGCGAAACATGTTTTGCCTTAACCTGCAACCCTCAACCCAAAACCAATTTCGCTATCTTGCGAACCAAGCATCAAAAAGTAAAAATGACGAATAACGATATCCTTAAAAAACTGCGTGTAGCACTTAAACTGCGCAACGACGAAATCATTGAAATCCTAAAATTGGTAGATTTTGAAATCTCCAAATCGGAGCTTGATGCCTTGTTCCGCGATGAAAGTCACCGAAACTACCGAGATGCTGGTGATCAAGTATTAAGAAATTTTTTGAATGGATTAATCATTCATCTCAGGGGAAAAAAGGAAGAGTAAAAAGTCATGAAGACTGGCTATTTTGTTCTGCTTAAATATGCGCCTGTGGTAACAATCACGCGTCGGAAGTAAACGAACAGATGCCATGGAAAAATTGAAGTCTGTCTATTTCTATTTAACCTTGATTCTGCTTATTCTGGCAGTACTTCTATTTTTTACGAGAAAGCAAATTATTGAACAACTATTGCCCAAAGTAAAGAAGATTGAAATTGATCATATTAGTATTTCGAATGACTCCATCCATGTGAGCCTCTTTCTCGAGTTGAAAAACAGACTTATCACCTCCTACCAAGCAGAAGCAATTGATCTTGCCATAAGCAGCGACGGTGCGTTACTGATTCAGTATACAAACTCACATAAAGCACTTGCACCTGATAGCCTGAATCGGGCCATCATTAATTTTGGCATCCCCATAAAAAACTTAAAAAACCAGGCAAACATCCACGAAGGGGGCGATTCTATTTTAATATCGATTCAAGGAGAAATCACCTTCTCTACAGAATATGGCAGTTTTAATATTCTGATTGACGAACAAATTCCATTTCAATTTCCAATACAGCCTGAGTTCAGTATCGAACAAGTTGAATTCCTAGGGAGAGGAGAAGAAAAAGGATTTTTCGATTTCAAACTCCATTTAAAGGTCGTGAATAAGGGTAAAAAAGAGTTTCACTTTAAAAACATCCAGTACCACTTTATTGGCGAAAACTATATCGAGTCCGAAGGGAAATTATCCGATTTTTTTATCCCCGCCGAAAAATCAATGAGCTATATTATTCCGGTAGAAATAAAGGTGAGCCATCAAATGAAGCTGCTTTATAAAGTAATTTTCGACAAAGATGAAATCAACTACAAAATTGCAGTACGAGGCACCATTGTATCTATAGCTGGGTATACCAAAGACATCCCAGCTTCTTTTACAAACAGAGGCACCGTAGAACTCTATAATCCTAAAGCGAAAAAAGTGAAAGTTACGGGCCTATTAGATCGGTTCAGGCGCAAATAGCTTGTTCAATAAACCACATTGCAAAGCCAACAAATCAACTACCCTAAGTTTAGACCGATATTTTTAACCACTCAATTCTCCCAGAAAGGATCCGATAAATTATCTGCAAAGGGTAATTCTTCATGCAGGCTTTGTAGTGCTTGTAATTCTTCCGAGGATGCAACGGATTGAATTGCATTGAATAGGGATCTTTCCTCAAAGCGAATATGCTGTTCAAGCGTTTCTTCAATCCGATTTAAATTTTTATTCAACTCCTTTTTAGAAACGAATAAGCGTTTCAATCTGCGGTGTTGTGCGAGGGCTTTTTTGATTCGTGAATCCTCTGCATCAAGAATGGGGAATACATATTTTTCTTCGGCTTCGAAATGGGGCAAGAGATGGTGTTTAAAAAACCAATCTGCGTATTTTTTAATTCGCTCCTCTTCTATTCCCTTTTTTAAGCCTGTACGGATTTTCCAACAGAGCAATAAACCATGGTGATGCTCTCTGCTCAAGGGTTGAAGTCCGACATGTCTTTTTAGCGGCATTTGCTTCCTTCATTTTGGTATTCAATTTCCTTGGGCAACAGACTAGGATTATCCATTGAAATCCACTTGGTCAAATCCGAACCAATTCCATGTAACTTGTCCTCCAGTGCCCTAACTGATTGATTTTCTATTTTGATCATCTTCATTCCTATACTTTTTGATTTCCCCAATTTTCAATTTCATCCTTATCCCATAGAGAAGGGAAAAATTTCCGCTGCTGAAACTTAGGGTGCAGGTATTTTTTCCACTCGCTACCACCAGTTGCAGCCTTATTTTCTCCCTTTAAATCAAGGTAATACTGTGCCGTTTTAAGATGTACCAGGGGCCAAGCGACATTGTATAGATGATCAAATTCTTTGAGCTTTTCTTTTAATTCAGACGAGCAAGTGGATGCGGCGCGAATTTTATCTTCGAGTGTTTTGCCTTCCATTTTGTCCGCCAATCCAATGAGTCCATCCAGGTAGCGTTGTTCAAATTCGCGGAGCGTCACAGACTTATCGCCCGTTTCTCTATTGATCCCGGCATCCTTCCAATAGATATGTTCAAAATAATCAGAAGTCGTTGCGGGAAGTACAAGGCGTTTTTTCCCTGCTTCGTTTAACAAATTCTCCAAGCGGGTACAATGCAATTCTATTTTTCTAAACTGAACCGATTGAAAGCCGCTAGCTGGTGCCAAGGTGCTTCTAAATGTATTATAATCGTCGTAATCCATCCCATATTTCATCACGTCGAATGAATTAATTAGCATGGAAGTATAGCGGTTGAGTCGTTCGCATTTCACCATCCATACCTTCTCATCAAAAGGCTCCTCCACAAGTTGCTCGATTTCATGGAGCATCATTTTTAGCACCAGCTCCGTGATTTGATGGTACATAATAAAGATGGATTCATCTTTAAAATGGGTTTTTGGTTTCTGCAAGGAAAGCAGGGTGTCTACTTCGATATAGTCCCAATAGTTGACCGCTTTGGCATGCAGTAAACCTTTTAAATACGTCTCCGCTTTTTCTCCTAAGCCAGCGTATTTAGCTTCAATTTCCTTAATAATTTCTTCTTTGCTCATGGTTTAATTTATTGATGGATTCCACTATGTGAAAGCTTTAAAATTTAGTCTAAACTTCGGCCTTATAAAATAGGAATGGCAGGGTTCTCCTTGTAGTAGCGCAATTTAGAGAGAAACATCTCCGCCATACGTTCTCCTTGCCACTTGGCCCTTATTGCCTTTTCTCCCTCAAATAATTCATCGACGGTTTCCCGAAACAAATGCAGCCAACGCTCAAAATGTTCCTCTGAAATAGGGAGCCTGGAATGCGGTACAAAAGGACTTCCTTCATAGGTATGTTGATCCAGCAATACCGTTTGCCAAAAGCGGTACATTTTCGCCAAATGCTCCGGCCACTTTTCCCCTATTACATTGTTAAATATAGGTGCCAATAAGGTATCCTTCCGAACTTTATCATAAAACGAATCTACTAAGCTGCGGATAGCATTGATATCTGATATGTCGTTTTTCATGTGGTTATAATTATTGATTTAAGGAAGTTATTAAAAAGAAGGCGCCCCAACCTATAAACCCCACTACTAGAATCCAAAGCCAATTCGGAACTGATTGAGGTGTTTCACTTCCATCTATGATGAATTTTTTAAGATTTCCTTTGTCATAAGCATTTATCATGATCGGTATCACGCCATCAACAATGCTGTTGTCTTTTAAGCCTTCTATGGAGATGGCGGGACCGTTGCGCACGATAAACTTCACCATGCGAATTCCTTCTCTCCCACTTGGTGATTTACTGACTAATTTTAAAGTATGTTCACCATCTGTCAGCTTTTGTGTATCTAATTCAAACTGAACAGGTGCCATTAATTCTGCAATGGGTTGGGTTTCATTATCAATAAATAGACTCACCCGGCTTTTTTCAGCTATTTCAGTATTCTCCATCTAAAATTAATTTTTTAATATGATTCTGTCCTTTTTCACCTGGCTTCAACAAGTACTTTAAGGAGAAAAAGAAGGTTAGCAAGGTGCTTGTTATGATTAGTATAATAATTACCCAATCCCAATTGCTTTGTGGTCCTGCGCCATGTGTAATACCCTGAGTAATGGCAGGCTGTTGTTTTTCACAGGCCGGACAAGCCAAAAGTATTCCTTGAGCAAAAAGCAACAATAAAAACAGAATAATGCGCTTTTTCATTGGCTTATTGAACCTCCATTTGTTTGATAAAATCCATGATTTTTTTCACCTCCTCTTTGCTCACCTTTTTGGCATTATTGCCCCAACTGGTTTTTTCATGGTTGATGATGGCTGCTACTTCCTCCGGACTTAAGTTATTGATCGTTCCAATGGGACTCATTACTGCAAACTCAGCTCTGGCATCATAGCCTTGCATAATGATGCTTACAAATAATTCGAGGTCCGTTCCGTTTACAATCGGACTACCCTTCAAAGGAGGAAAAGCACCAGGTAAACCCTCCCCATTGGATTGATGACAGCTAGAACAGAACTTGGTATATAGTACTTTTCCATCCGGAAGTGCCGCGTCTTTGTCTTCTGCTGCTTGTTTCTCCTTTTCATACAAAAAAGTATTCGCTACTTTTCCGTCGGGTAATGGCGTTTGTTTCAAACTTTGTAGGTAGGCAACCAAAGCTAAGGCTTCTTCTGTGGCCACAATTTTCCCACGTATGCCTTCTCTGAATTTTTCTGGTAAACTCACCTCAACATCTGTGCGACTTAGTATCTCTTTCACCTCAAAAAGCCACGGATATGCAGGCATGATTGATGATTCGACCACCGCCCTAGGCTGATATAGATGCACTAAGTTCCAAGCCATGGAAGATTGTCGGATGCCTACATTGGTTAAATCCGGCCCCGTTCGTTCGGTTCCCATTAAGGTGGCGGTATTTCTCCAAATATCCATACGTGTATTTGCGGCATAATCGGCCGCAATTCCAGGTCTATCGCCCCATGCTTTATCCATGGCGACATTGCGTACTTGTTGCGTATGACAGGCCACACAGCCATGGGCTATAAAACTCTTCTTGCCAGCCATTTCCTGTGGGCTCAATGCGGTGGCGTTAGGCAGCACTGCGTTGTTCTTTTGATTTTGAATTGCCGGTTGAATGGCAACGAGGATTGTTAATACCACAAACAGTATTAAAGCCGTGAGAAAAAGTGATTTATGATGATTAAAAAATTCCATGACGCTATCCTGCTATTTCAATTCCTTGTGTTTCCAATGCCTGCTTGGCTTTTAATATTTCGCTTGGTGAATTCGGAATTGATTGTCCTTTTGTTTTCCGCACCATCAGGTAAAAATTATAGGCGAAGATCAGATGAGAGAACCACATCAACGATCCACCGATTGCGCGCCATAACCAGAAAGGCGCCATTAGTTCAACACTTTCAATAAAAGCCTTTCCTTCCATCCACATCATTCCTCTGAGGGTAGAACCAAGCATCAATGGAATAGTATAAAACAGCAAGCCAATAAAAGCCAGCCAAAAATGAGACCCTACCAAGAGTTGCGGGGGTTCTTTTCCTGTAAGTCGCGGCACCAGCGTATAGATAAAGCCCCAGAGCATAAAGCAGATGATTCCATACATGGTTAGGTGAGAATGTGCCACCGTAAAATCAGTAAAATGCCAGATAAGGTTGGTAAAACGAAAAGCTTCGGCCGTGCCTTGAAGTGAGCCGGTGAAATAGAATACAATGCCCACCAAATAAAAAGGTAAAGTATAACTGCTCGCGAGCTTATGCCAGGAGCCTTTGAACGTCATTAAAAAATTGGTGGTGCCCGCTACCACAGGAATTATCATCCCCACACTTCCAATAATGGCAATTGTTTGCAACCACCAAGGTATAGCACTAAATATAAAATGATGGGTGCCAATAAGGGTATAAAAGAGAATTTGCGACCAGAAGGCAACAATACCCAAGCTATAGGAATAGATCGGTTTATTCAGCTGCTGGGGTAGGAAATAATACATCAATCCAAGGTTAAATAACATAAACCACATGCCCACTCCTTGGTGCATATAATAGCCCTGAATAATCGTTTCACCCAATCCATTTTGCCAGCTTGGCCAGTAGGCAACTACGGCGATTACCAATACAAACATCATGGCCGAAATGATATACCAATTCGAAACATAAATCTCTTTAGTACTTCGTATGGCGATATTTTTATAAAAGTTGCGCAAGGAGATAAAAACGCCTAATCCGAAGAGCAGCATCACTGGCCATGTATATTCTCTGTATTCTCCTCCACTATTATTAATTCCTGCCATCAGGCTAAGCGTGCCTGCAACAACGGAAGTATTTATCAGAATCAAAGAAGCATAAGCCGCCCGTACACTTGGTATAGCGGCATTGCTAACGCGTGGTATCACATAATAGGCTAATCCAATCATAGCCAATGAAGCCCAGCCCCAAAAAACTGCATTGGTATGAACCGGACGCAATCGACCAAAACTCAACCAACTTAAATGGTCTATATCGGGAGCGACGAACTTAATGCCTAGATATTCACCTACCGAAGTGCCAAATACCAACCAAAAAATTGCACAGCCAATATACCAAAGTATCAATTTGCTATGTGCAGGGTCGATATTAGGACGCGGCTGACTCTTTTTCTTTTTTTCTATAAACCGGAGATCGGTAACCTCCTGAACTTGATTAATCAAACCACGTGAATCTTTTGCTTTTCTATCGCTCCCAAGCTCCTGATTGTTTAAACGATATGCCGATGCACGTTCCTTTTCTTCAAGCTGCGCCTTTTCTTCAGGACTCATCATTTGAAGGTAGCGCTGAAAATTTTCAACTTCCTTCTTTTGTAAAAATGCTTGAATGATTGCGCGTGTACGGTAGAAAACAATAAAGGCGGCAATAATCACGGGTATGCTAATTAGCACCACAGTGATTACAATCCCCCACTCACTCCATAAATTGATACGCTCCATCACTTTTGTCTTATTCTATTTTGTTCGTCTTATGATTAATATTCTTTTACGATAAATTTGTCGGGAATAAGTTCAAATTTTTTTATCGATTCAAAATGCTATGTCCTGCTTTTAAGCCCGTTGCCAAATCATAAATACTCGTTGTTTCTAGCATATTTCTAAGTTCTTCTCGGATATGGATAAAATGGTCATGCATCGGACAAGGTTGATCGCTATTACATTCACTTAAGCCCAAACCACATCCTTTATAAATTGAATCTCCATCGATGGCAAACACAATTTCACTAAGTTTTATGGATTCCATTCGTCGGGTTTCAATTTCAAATCCTCCATAAGGACCTGTATACGATTTTACAATATCGTGCTTGGTTAATGCGCCTAAAATCTTTGCAGTAAACGCTTCCGGAGAACCTATATGATCCACGATATCCCCAATTTTTACACGGGTATTATTCATGGTTTGTGTAGCGATATAGATAACCGCTTTTATTCCATATTCACACGCTTTTGAAAACATCCTTTTGCAATTGTGTCTGCAAAAGTAGGGGAAATAATCTTTTTACGATACTTTTGTCTTAAATAGTTTTAAGCCGCTTTATATGGACATCCTAACAGAAAAAAAACAGCTTCGTTCTCAGATGTTACGCCGAAGAAATGAATTCGACCCTTTGGAAAAGGAGCGGTATGATCAGGGCATTTGTATTGAGTTGGAACAAATTATTCGAGATCAAAACTACAGAACTGTTCATGCCTATATACCCATGGCCAATGAAATCGATATTCGTCCGCTCTTGCAGAACCTTTTAGACCAAGGCATTCAGATTATTTGTCCGAAAACCCTCCCAAAAAGAAAGCTCGAAAACCGCATACTTCATTCCTTCAATGAATTAGAAACGGGTATCATGAAAACACAGCACCCACTGCAAACGGAGGTCTTTGAGGGAATAATCGACCTAATCATTGTTCCTGGTTTAGCTTTCGATGAAAACAACTACCGACTTGGCTACGGAGGCGGCTATTACGACAACTTCCTTGTGCATCATCCGAATGCCAAAAAGATCGGTATTTTCTACCCTTTTCAAAATGTGACTGAAGTCCCGAGAGAGGAACATGACCAATGTTTAGATGAAATTTTGATCATTTGAATGAATAATAATGGTCTAAGCAGTCAGCAGACGGAGGCACAGAACAGTTGCTATCGCTAGAATAGAGGCGCAAAAAACCATCGCCTTTGAGTAGCTTCCAAAATCTATCAGTAGGAAAAAGCGAAGGCGGATCTACCCACCCCTCCTCATCTCAACCATCACCTCCTGCGTCCGCCGTAGCTTTTTCGGCGTAAGCGGAAACCTTAGCCTCTGCCAATATCCGAAAAAAGAGTATTTTCACTCTATGAAGCCACTCAAAATCAAGCAATGTGTCAGCTGCGGACTCGAATTGTCTGGACACTATTGTTCATCCCGTGGTGAGAAGGTGGTAGATAAGCAGGAACATACCTTGCGGCATTTCTTTATGCAGGTGCTCAACGCCTTTACGTTTGCCGATACCCGCGTCTGGAAAAGCCTGAAACTGCTTTTTATTCAACCGGGTAAATTACCTAGAGAATTCCTCGACGGACGTAGGAAACCCTATATCTCTCCTTTACCGCTCTTCTTTTTAATCAATTTTCTCTACTTTCTGTTTGCTCCATTTGATACCTTTAATACGCATTTTCAAAGCCAACTAAATGGACAAGCATACAGCCAATTGATACATGAATATGGCCAATCTACAATGGAGTCTAGTGGCTTAGATCAGAAAGCTTTTGAAACAAAATACAATTCCCATTCTGCTAATTTGTCAAAAACCATATTACTGCTCTTGGCGCTCCTTTTCGCTTTGCCTCTCATGCTTTTATTCTCCAATAAAACGAAATTATATATCGAGCACCTCATGTTCTCATTGAGTTTCGTCACCTTTCTCTTGCTCGGTGTATTTATACTCATTCCATATATAATCTATGCTTCACAAGCCGCTTTGAACTGGCTAGGCCTTGGTTTTCATATGAACTGGAATAGTTCAGGAAGCATTCTCTTCGCTCTATCCATAATGGGTATCTACCTTAGCAAAGGGTTAAAGACTTTTTAAGCTCAAAGCTATAAGCTGATCCTGCCCAAAACGCTTTTACTTCTTATAACCTTAATCTTTACTGTCCTGTTCTACCGCTTGGTATTATTCTTCGCCACGATTTGGACGATGTAATCCTGCCCTTTCTTTGAGAAGAACACCATCACGCTTGAATTTCAACAAAAAAGCCTAACAAACGAATCTGCTAGGCTTTATCGGTACTAATTAATTTGTTTACAATTTGGCCCCTGACCAAACACCTGAAATACTAATTGATGTGTTTTCCCAAGTTCCAGATGCTGTTTTGCCATCTGCACTTCCACTGCCCTCAAAATCGAGAATCACACCAGCCACGTCAATCGTTGTTGAAATGTCTCCTTTTGAATCGAAAGTTCCAGTAAATGGATGGGTAGTCCCTGTATTCCCTGAAGTGAGGGAACCAGCAAGCTTGCCTTCTTTGTCTACTTCCATGGTCCACGTGCCATTGTCACCCCCAGTAAATACGCCTTCCCAACTTCCCATATAAATACTGTCGTTGTTTGCAGTTGGTTGAGTTGTGGTGTCGTCGTCTTTCGAACAAGAAGCAGCAGTCATAACCAATAAGGTCATGATTGCAAATGTTTTGATTTTCGTTATCATATGTTTGTTATGGTACAGCAAGTATACACAAAATGCTCAATTACAACAAAATACCAGAGCACAACACAGAGGAGTAAGAAATGTCAACTTCTTCCTTTTTAGACTAGCTAAATTATATGCCTAGCCCACAACTTTTTGACTTGATCCAAATTATATGCCTAGCCCACAACTTTTTGACTTGATCCATTGGGATCAGGAACAAAACCTGTGGGGATTGGGATAAAAATTTGATTTTTGCGTG
>CAZUIT010000059.1:0-19012 GCA_964620355.1 uncultured Burkholderiales bacterium
TAAATTTGGTTTTCGTGGTGTCTTTTTATGGTTCTTTTTTTGATAGGCAAAAAGGAACTATCAGAGACAAACTCTTACTCCAACGAAAAAAACTACAGCCAACACCTCACTGGCCCAATGCTCAAATTCGTTTTCCCTGACGAAGCTTCGCTTGTCTGGGTCTGCGACAAACTGAAGTGAAATACTTACCTTGAACCATCGTTTTTTAAGCTGGCTTGGCTGCTGAATGTACCGCTCCATATGATTTCTTTGCATAGTTTGGACAAGCCTGGGCACCGACGATCTCGCTATAGCTTGATGTCTATGTTAAAACCAGAGCGGGAAACGTTAGCCAACATTTCGAAACACAAAGTTCGCATATTGAGAACCGGGTAATACCTTTGTTAGGAAGCTTTTTCATTAATCTAATAATAGCAAAAAGAACCTTGCGCGAATTTTGGGAGAAACATGTCGATTCAGAACAGTATCTGAAAATCTGGTATGAACCTGCGAAGACTTCAAATTGACAATAATCAATTGATATTAAGGAAACTTACATAAGGGCGAGTATTCTGAATGACAGTCGAATTGTTTTTAGCATCAAAGGCAATTCATATCGACTGATTGTCAAATTCAATTTTGAACGGCAATGGGCATTTATTCGATTCATCGAAACACATGCCGAATATGATCGAATTGATGCGAAAACAATTTAAAAGAATTGAAAATGGAATTAAGGCCAATAAAATCAGAGAAAGACTATTACAAAGCACTTGAAAGGCTTGAAGTAATTTTCGATGCAAAACAGAATTCCAAAGAAGGAGATGAAGCTGAAATTTTATCTATGCTCATCGACAACTACGAAAACAAATATTACCCGATTGACGCACCAGATCCCATTGAAGCCATTAAAATACGAATGGAAGAATTGAATTTGAAACAAAAGGATTTAGTTGGCGTCATTGGAGGAAAAAGTCGCGTTTCAGAGATTCTAAACAAAAAGAAAAAACTGACAGTGGAAATGAATCGTGAATTGGAAAGAATCTTACACATTTCCGCCAGTGTTCTTATCAAGGACTATTCTCTTTCAAACTGAGAAATCATTGCTAATACTGCGCTGGCTCACTGCTCCATTTCGCCCTTTGGAAAGATCAGTATAAATTTGAAACATGCACATAGCCGGAGGAATGAAGGAGAAGCTGTCAGAAACCGATATGAAAGAAAAATTAGTATTTAACTGGAGTAGTGGAAAGGATTCTGCTTTGTGCTTGTACAAAATCTTGCAAAGACAAAAATATGAGGTCATTTGCTTGCTCACTAGTATCAGTGAAAAATATCAGCGTATTTCAATGCACGGTGTGAGAGTTGAATTATTGGAGGCGCAGGCAGAAAGTATTGGAATTCCGCTAATCATAATGCAGATTCCGGAAATGCCTACAATGGAGAAGTACGAAACTGTCATGCGTAGAACCCTGACTGATCTAAAAAGTAAAGGGGCGACAGCATCGGTATTTGGTGACATTTTTCTTGAGGATCTCCGCTCATACAGAGAGACCAAACTGGCTGAATTAAATTTGAAAGGAGTATTTCCCCTTTGGAAAATACCGACCAGGCAACTTATACAAGAATTTATTGATTTAGGTTTTAAGACCATTGTTACGTGTGTGAATGAAAAATATTTAGACAAAAGCTTTGTAGGAAGAATTATTGATCAAAAGTTTTTAAATGACTTGCCCGATAATGTTGACCCTTGCGGAGAAAATGGAGAGTTTCACACTTTTGTGTATGATGGTCCGCTTTTTAATGCGCCAATTGCTTTTAGCAAAGGAGAGGTAGTATACAGAAAATATACGTCAACAAAACAAGTCGACAATAATAGCTATGATTGTGATGCTACTGAAAAGGCCGACAATCCCTATGATACCGGCTTCTGGTATTGCGATTTATTGCCAATTAAGCTCAGTACAGAAGGTTAGAATTCAAAGTATATCTAGATAATGTGCCCTATTGATGCACGTAGAAAATGATTTGTATTTTCTGCTTGATTCTATTTTAATTTCTTCCAATTTAAATATACAGTCAGTACATAAAATGAGGTATAAGTTTCCTATGTGAAGGCTAATCCGTACATTGAGCTTTCAAAACCCAATAAAATTTGCTGCTATTGTGTCAAATAGACCCAATTTCAGAATCAAAGAAACTAAAGCCTAAAGCCTTGAAAATCAAACTAGCTCTAAAATCGCCACTTGGGAACAATTATGTTTCAGTTAATCGGGCCCTCCTCAATTCTGGTATTCAATCATTTCCAATAATGCCAAATTTTAGCGGGGCAAATACGCATTGGGCGGTATTTAATCTGAGAACCAATTCGAACAACCAATTGGATCTTGTAACTTTTGGTTCGAATTTGGTTTATTGGACCGGAGCTTACCCACCATCAGAAGATGTCTTCTTAGCAACGAATGCTATAGATATTGGTGTAGATGAAACATTTACTATTGACTATTCTGGCATAGACAGGTCTACAAATGGGGCAAAAGTTACCCTTCAATTTGGTCAAACAGATTTACTTGCTAGGCTAGGAGGAGGTATTCCTTTCAATCAAAATAGCCCACAAGGAATTGTAACCGCTATTGGAGGCTCCGCAGTACCTGTCACGCCTTTATTCAGTCCTCTTGTTAGATTTAGACCAGTCTTTAGCATCCAATACAATAATGCCGTTGTACATTTTAATGGGCAGAATAGTTTTGGCATAGCAGAAACGGTGTTTATTCATACTGGAATTACGATTCGAGATTTTTGTTTCGACGAGAATGGAGGCTTGTATGTACTATGCATTGATACCATCGACCCCAGGAATGTCGTGCCGTTTAGTGTAAAAGTTATTGACACAACGAATTGGGAAATATCTCAAACAATGACGAGTTCGATTCAAACGAATGAATTAGGGAATCACCTTTTTACTGCTGGAGAAAACCAAGCTTGTTTATCGGTATTGGGGAAAGATTATATTGAACTATTCGCTTCCAATGGCGTTCGTTCTCAAGTTAGAATTCCATCCTCTGGAGTAGTCTCTTATTATATGGCTGGCCCCTTTATATATGTTTACGACAAGACCACAAGCCAGATTAAAATTTTTAGAACTGAGGGTAACACGCTATTCTTTACTATTGATCTTTCGCAACAAGTATCAGACATTACTAAAATATATGGAAACCCAGATAATGGAGACGTTTTTATGCTTTATCCATCAGGGTTTGCAGTTGTGAAAGGGAATACGAATAGTATTTTTCAAATAGTAAAGCTACCCTCTACTCCAAATGATTTTTGCATCGTTGATATAGCGGGCAGTACCCATGTATTTGTTGCCATTCCTGAACGAGGGGAAATTCAAGTTTACACACTAGAAAAAAATAGTTACAAATTGAAATTTTCAATCGATGTAGCTGCGAGTTTGACGAACCTTATAGGATTATTTTTTGATAAACTTCAAGATACGCTATTCATCTTTTCAAAATCAGGATTAGCAACTTACAATATCTACTCGCCTAGTGTGCAAATTCAAACAGAAACCTTTAGCACATTGAGTACAATAAATAAAATTGGTTTCCTCCCCACCAAGTTTAATGTAACAGTAAATACTTTTCCAGATGAGCTTATCTATTTTATGGCGTGGACCGGAAATTCGGCTCTGGCTATTGTTGAAAATGTCGAAGTGAACAGAGCAAATTCAAATTCACTGTTTAAGGACATAAGTATTCAAAACGGCATTCTTAGTATTTCCGATAGGGAATGGAATCCGACAAATATTGAGGGTTATGGAATGAATCTTTTTTGTGATATCTGTTATTCTGGTTCAAATTATATTATTGTCGGGATAAAAAACAACAATGGCCCAGATCCTGGATATGGTTCAAGTGCTATCTATTCTACGGATAAAATAAATTGGAGGCGGGTCAGCGTTCGTCCGGGCCAATCTATCGAACCAAGTTATCAAAGAGTTTTAACATTACACTCTTCAAGAAATGCATGTATCGCGCTATCGATGGCTGGACATCCTAAAACAGGTCTTTTTGAATCTACGATTAATGTCATTTTTACATCAAGTAGTAATGCTATGCAATGGGGCATCAGGTGCAATGTGACCTGTAAAGTTGGACATCCAATCCGAGAAATTGCTGATTCATCAGATAGTATTTATGGAGTAGGTCAAAATGGAATTCATACGATAACGATTTCTGATTTAGGTGTAGTCAGTACGACTCCTGTAGAAAATATAAATACATCCTTGAGAAGCATTTGTTATGGTGGGAAAGCAAACAATAAAATGTTTATCGCGGTAGGAGTTGATGGAACCATAGCCAAGAAATCAAGTGGTTCTAGTTGGGAAACAATCACATCTTCGCCGAACTTGACAACTAATTTAGTTAGTGTTTGTTGGAACGAAAGTTTAGAACGTTTTTTTATTTGTGGTCAGGATAGACTCATTCTAACAAGTATTGACGGAACACATTGGCATCAGATTTATTCTGGGGTTAGTCCTAGCGGGGGCGCTGCTAAACAATATTCAATTGGTGAACAAACGTTGGGGGTTCTTGGTGGAATAAGTCCGAATGACTATTACATCATCCATTGAAAAAAGACGTGACTACGAGCATTTTGAAAAGTATTGCTTACGTGAATGTCATCTTAGCAGCTACTCAAATGGCAATCAATTAGATTCAGAATCAAGAAGCTTTTGGTGCCAATAGCAATCGATAGGCACTTGATTATAAGAACCAAATATTATTTGCTTGCATTTAGACGATTATTCATGAATTATAATGATAGATTTTTGAAGACTAAATCTCAAACGGCAAGAATAAGAGAGAGCAGAAGATCATATGGCTTTTGCCTTATTGTCTTTTATTACCATATTTTACATAAAATCATTGCCGAAGGGGTACTCTTAATTATGGGTAATTTTACTAAAAATGCACCTCACCTTTAGTCAAATCGATTACGGCAGCGATGCCTGGAGTACGGCTGTAAAGTTGCGCGAAAATGTATTGCGCAAACCCTTGGACTCCTTTTTTAGTCCTGATGAATTGGAGCAGGAGCGGGCGCATATTCATATTGGAGGTTATTCAGATGGGGAAATAGTGGCTACTGCGGTATTGGTGCCAGAAGGAGAGAACATGAAAATGCAGCGGGTTGCTGTGTTGGAGAGCTTACGCAATACAGCCATCGGCTCTAAAATGATGGTCTTCTGTGAAGCCATAGTCCTATCGAATAACGCCTATACTGTTTACTGTCATGCGCGCGATTCAGCGGTCAAGTTTTACCTAAAGAATGGATATGAGCCAGAGGGTGACTACTTCGATGAAGATGGAATTCCGCATTTGAAAATGAGTAAGAATTTAAAAAAAAATGGAGTCCCAGAAATAATGAGCAGACCCAATATCCTCGTCGTATGCGGACGAAACAAACGACGAAGCAGAACAGCCGAGAACCTATTTAAAAATGATTCTCGCTTTGCCATTCGTTCGGCAGGACTGAGTCCGAAGAGCGACAGAAAAATTTCGGTAGGAGATTTGAATTGGGCTGATTTGGTCTTGGTGATGGAGGTAAAGCAAAAACGAAAGCTTAAAGAAATGTACCCACATCAAGACATGCCTGTTGTTGAGGTCTTAAGCATTCCTGATATCTATGAATTTATGGATGAAGTTTTGGTGGAACTTTTAACCGTGAAAGTGAATTTCTTTGCGCTTGGTTTAACGCAATAATGGGTGGGTTTTTATTGCGACTGACTTGTTTTAAAACAATAATTCTGTTTAAGGGGCGGTTGTGTATAGGTGTTCAAAATTTGGAAAACAAAAATTTATAACTTCTTTTCGAAGTCGATAAACTTATCCTTACTTAATGCCGTATTGATTCTCTGCTTGATTGCTTCCAATAGCTATTTTCAGGCTTTCTGCAATCCAACGCCTTGGGCCACTGTATTGCTTGCTGTATGCTTTACAAATATGGTGCTGTATCCATTTCTAGAAAGAAGCAAATTTTTGGTGTTGACCAGTTTTATAAATGGGGTATCGCTGTTTGTCTTTACCTATTGCATCACATTTATTGGGTTCTGGAACTATGTTATTATCGGATTCTTCATGGTCGGATTTCCTGGTATCTTGGCCTTAGTTTCGCCCTTTTTTGTTGCTCAACTGATTTGGAAAAACTGGCTTAAACCAAAATCACGACTTGCTAAACATTCTTTTATCGCCGCGCTATTCATTTGTTCATTGAGTTCAGTTTATGTTGGGATAGAATATCGCAAGGCGTGTTCATCCATAGAAGCCTTTAAACAAAGTGGGTATAAGGAGTTTGATCCTAGCTTTATGAATGAGAAAATTCTAGGTGTGCATTTTATCTACCACACAAGTTATTGTCCTTACGACGGCTGGCGTCCTCCAAAACACGAACCTATTCTGGTAATTGGAAGGTGGTTGAATGGAATGCATGACCCGCTTGATGTAAACCTTAAAAAAAGATTAGACATCTATCGACAATTTTTCCCTTCAAAAACCTATAAATTCGACTGCAGCTGCGGGATTCAAGAAAGTGCTTCCTACCATAATGATCCGATATGGCATTAGTGATTGAGCAAAGTTCTTTATCGATTTTCTGAATATTTAAGAAAAAGACACTAGGCTAAACTAGTTTATAAGGCTATTTTGCTACGCTGAGGTAAACGATAAAGCTGGCAAATACTATGATTCGAGAAAATTGGAAAAGAACACGGAGTTTTAAATGCAGTATTATTCTGCTTCTTCTTTTTGGATTCGGTTCTTGTCAAACGCAACTCAGTGAAAAGTCGGGTAAAGGAAATGAGACTACAGCCCAAGACTCCATACCACCAAGAACGGATGAGTTGTTTTTTATAGATGGACAACTCTGTCAGCATCTTCGCAAAATCTATCAGGACAAGAACGATAACCTCTGGTTCGGAACCAATGTCTATGATTTGATGCGCTATGATGGCAAATTACTGGAACGATTTGATCGTAAAAGTGGGCATAACTTCGGCCGCATGACAGGTTTTGCTGAGGACAAAGAAGGGAGTTTATGGATATGTTCTTCCGAAGGCTTGTATAAATATGATGGAGAAAGCTTTGAGAATTTCCGTCCGAAAGATCCCTCCTTATCTTATGAGTGTTGGAGTTTATTGATGGATAGTCGGGGAATCATTTGGCTAGGTACCCAATCAGGCTTACTTCGATTTGATGGCAAAGAATTTACATCCATAGCCATTCCAAAAATCACCCTACCTGACCCCGATATAATTCTTTCTGCCGAACGGATTGTCAGCGTGGTGGAAGATCAACAAGGAAATCTATGGCTTGGTACGGACGGCTTTGGAATTTTAAAATACGATGGCGCTAATTTTACTCGCTATACCACTAATGACGGACTATGCAATAATACCATCCATGAATTAAAAGTCGATTCAAAAGGCAATCTTTGGATAGGCACATTCTATGGAGGAGTGAGCCTCTTTGATGGAAAGAAATTTCGAAATTTCACCCAAGAAGGAAAAGTAAAAGGAGAGGAGGTCAGTGCCTTTTTTGAAGACATATCAGGAAATATCTGGTTCGCTTCAGAAAATAATGGGGTTTATAAGTATGATGGTGAAATCTTTACCAATCTTTATGAAAAGGAAGGCCTCATCACCAATGGAGTTCTGAGCATCTACCAAGACCGCCAAGATCGCTTCTGGTTCGGAGGCTGGGGCGGTTTATTTCGTTACGATGCTGGTCGCTTTAATCCGGTTACGAAGGATGGACCCTGGGAGTAGCAGATTCTCTTCCAACTATCTCATCGTCTTAATCCGCGTGTTTGTAATTAAGCGAACTTAAATTAGATTGTGAAGGCATGACCTTGACTAAAAACTTCCTGAGGCAAAGTTCTGGATTGTTCCAGGTTTCCCGTTTTCGATTATGGGTGGGAATAGTGCTCGGGCTAGGTTATGCCGTTGTCTTGTATGGCCTATTGATAGGTATGCGAGAAACAATTCGCTTGTTTTCCTATGATGAAATCTATGATTATTGGAGACTAACAGATAGCGAGTATCGATTCTATAACCTGTTTTTTGCTTTCGTTTCAATAATTGCAGGCCAGTCCTTATGTTTTAGCATTTGGTTTGAACGTAGTCGTAGTTTATTCGAAAACAGACATAATAACCGCCGGGATATTGTCCATGATCAACGGTTTTTAAATTGGAGCTTCCTCCTCTGGTTTGCCAAAGTTGCCTTTTTATACGGCTTGTTCTTTGGAATTAGCTTCAAAATGAGCTTTAAAGTCATTGATGCCCATGAAGAGTTTGGGTACGTATTTGTGCACATTGTGATTGTCCTGTTTTTACAATCTTGGACTAGCCTTTTAAGAACCTTGAAGCGGAAGGCCTATAAATGGATGTTTGGGTCAATGCTTTTGGTATCACTACTTTCATTTGGCATATCAAGCGTTAATATCATTGATTATCCATCCATAAATAAGTCCCTTCGCGAAAAGAATATTTGGTATAAATACCAATTCGAGCTTCCTCAAAGCCGAACTTTTGAGAACATTACTAAGCCGTCCTTGGTAGAATACATTTTCCTCGTTAGGCCAAAAAATGATTCTGAAAGTAAGCCGATTATATTTTGGCATAAACATGAAATTCAGTTGGAAGACTTGGATAAGGTCATACGTGAATCCAGAGAAATGCTCATTACTTATGATCAATCCAAAATGATTATTCAGCTTTGTATCGATAAGGACATAGAAATGAAATATGTCAACCAAATCAAAAAGGAACTGAGCCGTCTAAATGCCCTAAACATTGCCTTTGCGGTACAGCCAAATGATGAGAATAATTACTATGGTTCTTATATCGCTTATACGTTGCGGATGAGGCTTCGCCCACAAACCGAGGGATTTCCACCTGATATCATGTTAGAATTGTCAAGGGAAAGAAACCGATTGTGTCAAATAAGCAGGGTGAATGAAACCCGTTGGCTAATTAATGGAGAGCAGGTAGAGAATAAGCAAGTCCTAGAAAGGATCAAATGCATCATAATTAAAGAGCCCAATATCTTTTTTGAATTTCAGACAAAGGATTCAGACCGCTTTGGGGACTATATTTTTCTACACGATCAAGCCAGACAAGCAGTGGAAGCCGCTAGAAAAGAATACTCCAAGTTACATTTTTCAAGGCCCTATGAAAATCTGGGATATGAGGATGAGGAGGAATTAAGAGATTTGTTCCCTTTAGGGATTATTGAAACCCATTCACAGCACTAAATTCCTTACATAGCAATGAAAAACCTTCTTCTATTCATCTTACTATTCTTGTTTTTTGTGGATTTAAGAAGTTCACAGAGCGTAGCTACCTATCAGTCGCCTCGTTCACTTAATGATGGATGGGAAAGCAATGGTTTGAACACGGATTATGTTGATACTGCAGCGATCTCCCAACTACTAAGTAAACTCAAGGAAGGGGATAATCAATTGCATAGTATTTTATTGATTCAGCATAATGAGATTATCGTCGATGCATATTTTAATGAATTCAAAGCCGAGCAGCAACACGACCTTCGGTCTTGCACAAAAAGCATTCTATCCATTTTAATGGGAATTGCAGTGGACACCGGATTTATAAAAGATATCAATGAGCCCATTTCAACTTACCTCAAAATGCCAATTCCAAAAAAGAACTTGGAGGAAAGCAAGGAAAGAATCACCATTAAAGACTTATTAACCATGTCGAGTGGACTTGATTGCAACGATTGGGACAAAAAATCAAAAGGACAAGAAGATAAGGTGTATAGAAAAAAGGATTGGTTACAATACACGCTAAATCTGCCTATGGTGAATGAACCGGGTACTGTTTCCTGTTATTGTACAATGGGGACAGTACTTCTTGCAGAGATTATCAGTCAGGCTTCGGGAATGCCCATTGATGAATTTGCTGAGCAATATTTATTCACCCCAATGAACATGACAAACCTGAGTTGGGGACACACTTCACAAAAGGAGGTAATTGCCTCGGGTAAGCGGCTTAATATGACAACGCGTGATATGGCTAAAATTGGACAATTGGTCTTGAACAAGGGCAAATGGCAAGGCAAACAAATTGTATCTAAAAAGTGGATAGAAGAGTCGACCAGCGAAAAAACGCAAATTACCGGAGTGGCGTACAGCTATTTATGGTGGAACCTAAGCTTTACCGTAAATGGAAGTCCGATACAAGCAATCATGGCAACGGGAAATGGTGGTCAATACATCATGATTCTTCCTGAAATGGATGTGATTGCGGTATTTACTGGAGGGGCGTACAATTCGCAAGCCGACAAACTGCCTTTTGCCATTATGCAGCGTGTATTGCTTCCTGCTTTAGACAAAACAAAAGAATAGGCAGACTGCACCAAATTAGCAATAAATTCGAACGATAATTCACGGAATAAGTACGTATTTTGACGATAATTTGCAAATAATAGAAGGAGCTTTGTTCATTCTCCTTAGTGTTGTCAAGCAAACAAATATGGATTATGAAACCAGTGCTTTTCCTTCTGCTCTGCTGCGGTTTAGTGGTTTTCTATTCAACAGTTAATGATGAAGCTGACCTCCTTTTTGGTGCTTCTGATGAATTACATGGGATTAGAATGTTTAAGCAAGACCAAAGATTTGAACTGAAGTATAATGGGTTCAATACAGAATATGGAAGCTATGAGCTCCATGGCGATACCATTTTTTTGAATTATTCCAGCAGTAAACAAAAGGGATTTGAGCCCAATGCTATGCTTGCGCGTAAAATTCTAATTGACAAAAAATGTAATCGGGTAATGGGTATGGATGGACCCTACTAGTTTTGTGCGTTTATCTATACCGACCAGAGAAATGACGAATAACACTAGACATAAATGTAGTTCGTTTTATTAATACCATATGCTATCTAATATATGAATAAGCGGCTAGGCAAATTTCCGAGAATTGCTATCCTTGCTTTCTGCATTTTTGTACTGAGCTGCTTGTTAGGGCGTAACCACTTTTTGCTTGGAACTGCCCTGATTGCAGGGCGTTGGCTTTATATGGTGTTTGGGATTTGTTTCATTTATATGGTCTTTAAAAGGGATACCCCCAAGTACTTAAAATGGTTTCTGATTTCCATTATGGCCCTTCTGCTTATGGAGTTTTCCTGGAATAGGTTGAATGAGCAGTCATTGGATTCTTTGGAGAATGAAAATTCCACGACGCTTACTATCATGACCTATAATTTGTTTTTCAAAAATGGAGCGCCCAATTCATCTATCAAAAATATACAAGAAGTGAACCCAGATATTCTGGTGATTCAAGAAGTAACACCTACCTGGGAGAAAGATTTAGATCAAACAATAGGAGTGCAATATCCCTATAAAATGACCCTTGCCTTAAAGGGAACTCACGGCATTGGGGTGTATTCGAAATATCCGCTTAAATCGAATCAGTATCTTCCTGCGGGTAGCAAGTATCCTTTTGCTCAGATGCTAGAAATAGAGGTGAATTCTAAGCGTATTCAGCTTGTGAGTGTCCATTTAGCCTCACCTGCAGCGGCAGTGGAGCAACCCGACAAATTTTTGCGCTTAATCTCAAAAAGCTATGTAGAGCGAGAAAAACAAATTCGTGAAATCAATGCTTTAATGGAGTACGATTCGTTTGATGCGCAAATATTTATTGGCGACTTGAATACCACACAGTACGAACCGCTGTATAGAAAATTGACCAATGATTGGGTGGACCTATTTGAAGAAGTCGGGGTTGGCTCCAAACGGAACTTCCCGAACACAAGTAAAATGAAGCCTGTTTTGACGCTCGATTATATATTCATTCGTGGGAAGGCGAAGGCTATTGAATCAAACGTAATTCAAGGCGGAAGCTCTGATCACTTGGCACTAAGCGGAAAGTTTGAAATCTAGGTCATGTTAAAACGCTTACTTAAACTCGTATTTCGTCTCATGCTAATAGCAATTTTCATTATTGGAGGAATGCTGGTTTGGGGACAATTTTCCATCAAGGAATTGCCCCTATTCAAGGCAGGGAATGGGCTGCGATTGATGTCGATGAACATAACTGCTGGGAATAAATTGAGTACTGATGATCAGGAAGCCATGCTCCAATCAGAGCCAGATATTATCGTACTGGTTGAGTGGACGGGAGACAATCTTGATTTGTCAAAATTTGAAAAGGCAGGGTATAGCCAAATCATTAATCATCCCAGAAAAGTGGTACATGGCCTATGCATACTCAGTAAGCTCGAAGGCAGGGCAACTATCATAGAATCGCCTGTTGAAACGCCCTGTGCATTGCCGATTGGTCAGTTTCGCTTTGAATTCGAGGATAGGTTTTATTGTCTCTTTGCCATCCATGCTCCGCCACCGGTACTATCTTGTCAAGGCACAAATGCGTCCTACCTCCAAGAGATAGCCACCTGGCTCTCTGAGGGGAGACTCAATCAGGACAAAGACATTGGTATGAGAAATGATTTGGTTTTACTCGCTGGTGACTTCAATACTCTACCCAAAACTGCATCCATCGACGCGTTTAAAGCAGCCGGTTTTTCTGATTATTTCCATCCCTATAATTTGAGTAAAGCAACTTGGAAGCCAATGAATTCAATACCTTATCTAGCTCGAATTGATTATATTCTATTTCCGGATGAGCTGCTGTGTAAGGAACAATTTCGGTTTGAGATTAAAAAATCCGACCATCTTGGATTGATAGCAGATTTTGCGCTAAAAATGGATTGAGTCCTTTCCTTGCTTATCCTTTCCAAATCCATTTGAATTATGTATTTTTCCCGACGAGGCTTGTTTATTGATTTAGTAACAAAGCCACATCGCCATCCTCTCTTCAATCGATAAGAAGGAAGAATTGAATACCTTATTTTATGAAAGACGAAAAACTTGCTGTACTCATAGATGCCGACAATGTTCCTTATGCCAACGTAAAGGAAATGTTGGATGAAATTGCCAAATATGGTAATCCTACCATCAAGCGCATTTATGCCGACTGGACAAAGCCAACAGCCAATGGATGGAAAGGTGTTTTGCTGGAGAATGCCATAACGCCCATTCAGCAATACAGCTATACCTCAGGAAAGAACTCCAGTGATAGTGCCCTGATTATTGACGCCATGGATTTGCTCTATTCGGAGAAGGTCAGTGGATTCTGCATCGTTTCCAGCGACAGTGATTTTACCCGACTCGCCACCCGATTGCGCGAAGCGGCCATGTTTGTGATTGGCATAGGCGAAAGAAAAACCCCCAAGCCCTTTATTACCGCTTGCGATAAATTCATCTATATCGAAATTCTGAAAAAGGAAAAAGAAGCCACTTCGAGCGACAAGCAAAACAATCCGAAAAAGGTTAAAAGTAAACCAGCGCCTCAGCCAGTCGTAGACAAAGACTTGGTGCTGCTCATTCAGGATAGTATCGAGGAGATTTCAGATGATAGCGGTTGGACCTTCCTAGGCACTTTAGGCAATTACCTGATGAAGAAAAAGACCGACTTCGATCCACGTAACTATGGATTTCAGAAACTCTATCCCCTCATCAAAAGTCTTGGGAAATTCGAAATCCAAGAACGCGAATCAGGCGAAACCAATGTGCGTCATATATATTTGCGGAATAAGTAAGCTCTATAAACTTGATTTCATAGAAGAATCACAATTCAGTCAGCCATTTTGAAACTAACTTTTCCAAATGAAAAACATTGTTCTTCACTTTATTCTTATCACTCTTTTTATCACGTCTTGCGGAGGAAACAAGGAATCAAATGACCTAACTGATACAGAGCGGGAATTGCTTGGCATCATTCAGGACATGAACGAAAAGGGAGATGGACCGCATAATCTTGATAGCGCTACTGCTGAGAAGCTCAAGGCCTTAGTGAAAAATGCAGCAGGGGAATGGCAGGAAATCAAATCAGAAGAAGGCAATTTTCGAATTGAATTCCCAAATTTCAAGATCAAAGAAGAAAAGACTACACAAATTTTAGATGGTGACGAAATTAATATCTATAGGTATTCCTTAAATACCCAGCATGAAGTTCATGAGAATTTAGGATACCAGGTTGATTATACATTTTGTCCTGAAATCACCACAGAAAAGCAAGTTATTGAACAATTCAATAATCAAAGGGATTTCGTGCTATCAGCGACTAATTCTAGTTTAGAGTATGAATACGTTATTGATACGCTAGGATATCCCGGAAGAGATTTATACTTATCGATCGGTGGTTCAACGACAAAAATTTATCACCGCATATTATTTAAGGATGGCATATTGTACAAGCTGACGGTCATTACAGATGGTGACCACCTTTTTAATAAGTCAATTTCTAAATTTATTCAGTCTTTTAAAATACTTGATCAGAAAGAATAATTCATCACAACAACTCCTTTCATAGCTCTAACCCAGAACACCTTAGGTGGTGTATACCGAATTAAACAACACATAATCGGTAGTTAAATCGGTTCCCCAACCTTTTGCTGTAGCTTTTCCTCCATGCAGGTCGAGTTTGACCGAAATATGCGATTCACGAAGTATTTTTTTCATCAAATTTCGATCGAATTCTGAAGGAATTCCTTTTTCTAATACAGGAAGTAGTTTGTCTTCAGAACCCATAAAGAGATCTATTTTTTCATGGTCAAAGGGCAATCCAGCATTCCCTGCAGCACTAATTATTCTTCCCCAGTTTGGGTCACGACCGAACATGGCTGTTTTTACCAAAGATGACTTTGCAATAGCGCGAATCATGGTTCGGGCATAGGCTTCATCTGGCGCATTTATGATTTCATACTCGATAAACTTAGAAGCACCTTCACCATCTGACACGATTTGTTTGGCAAGGTGCATCATCATCTCTTCCAGGTTCTTATGAAAGCTTTCAAATCCCGTGTCGGTCTTTGACTTTAACTCCGGGTTATTCGCTAAACCATTGGCCAAAACTACGACCATGTCGTTGGTAGAAGTATCTCCATCTACGGTAATCATATTAAACGATTTGTCGACTGTTTCTTTCACCGTTTCCTGCAATAGTTTGGGGTCGATAGACACATCGGTCACGATAAAAGCCAACATCGTAGCCATATTCGGATGAATCATGCCAGAACCTTTGGCTATTCCTCCCATATTCACCTCAAATCCATCTACATCAAATTCGATGAAGCCTTCTTTAGCGAAGGTGTCGGTTGTTAGGATAGCATTCGCTGCAAATGAACCCGCCTGAGATTTGGAAGTAAGTTTACTCACATTGTCTTTTATTCCATTTACTATTTCTTCAGTAGGAAATGGTTCTCCAATTACTCCTGTGGAAGCAACCAATACGAGTTCCTTATTGATTCCTAATTCATCTGCCATTGTTTGCACCATGGCCTCTGCGCCTTCCATTCCTTTTTTTCCAGTTGCAGCATTGGCATTTCCTGCATTGATAACAATGGCCTGTGCTTTTCCGTTTTTTACTTGTTTTCTTGTTATGGTTACCGGAGCGGCAACAACCTGGTTTTGCGTAAATACAGCGCCAACGCTAGCTGGAACTTCCGAGTAGATAATGGCTAAATCTCTGCGAAGTGATTTTACTCCTGTATGTGCACCCCAGCACTTAATTCCTCTAACGTTCGTTATATTTTTTATCATGCTATTCTGATTTGACAGATCAATTATTCCTTTTTAAGGATTTACTGGTACTAAATTTAATCCTTGTGCTTCATTAAATCCGAGCATTAAGTTCATGTTCTGAACGGCCTGTCCGGCAGCTCCTTTTACTAAATTATCTATAACGCTAATGATGATGATTCTCTTCGTTCTATCATCATAGCTCACGAATAAATCGCAGTAATTGCTTCCCCGCACATCTTTGATAGCCGGTGCCTGATTGCGCATCCTTACAAAGGGTGCATTGGCGTAGAAATTAGTATAAAGTTCTCTGAGTTTGTCTTCATTCATAGCTTCCAATGGCCGTACATAAATGGTCGACAAGATCCCGCGGTCTACAGGCAATAGGTGAGGAGTGAACTGCACCATGGTATCGTCTCCAGCTAGGTGATCGAGGATATTTTGAATTTCAATCGTATGCCGATGATTTTTAATTCCATAGGCCTTAAAATTATCATTGACATTGGAATAAAGATTCACCGGTCCGGCTTTAATCCCTGCACCGGTTACGCCCGACTTTGAGTCGATGATAATTTGGTCTTTCTCAATCAAGTGCTGTGCCATTAAGGGGGCTAGTCCTAGAATGGCCGTGGTTGGAAAACAACCTGGATTGGCTACCAACTTCGCGGCTTTAATCTTATCTGCAAAAAGTTCAGGACTCCCGAAAACTCCATTCTCGATTCCTTCAGGATAGACATGATTTTTATGATACCATTCCTCGTAATCGGCAACGGTACTCAGGCGGAAATCGCCAGATAGGTCAACAATCTTGAAGTTTTTATGATGAAATTTTTTCACAAAATCCATCGAAACACCGTGAGGAAGTGCAAGAAATACTAGATCGAGTTCATAGTCTTCAATCTGATTGATGGAAACCAGCTTTTGCTCTTCGATTCCTTGGAAGGAGGAGTGTACATCAGAAAATTTTTCTCCCGCTCTGCTTTCCGAAGTAATGACACAGATTTCAATTCCCGGATGATTGACCAGTATACGCACCAATTCAGAACCGGTATAGCCTGTTGCTCCAATTATTCCTATTTTCTTTTTTGTCATTCTAGTTCAATTCTTTAATGGATTCATGCATGATTTCTAGCACCTTCTTCAAATCCTCCAAAGGAATATTCAAAGGAGGAACGAGGCGCAATACATTTCCAGCCGTGGCATTGGCCAATACGCCTTTTTCGAGCATTTTGGCAACTAATGGTTTGGTTTCAAAGTCGAACTCAATACCCATCATGAGTCCCTTTCCTCGAATTTCTTTGATGGATGCGAGCTGCCATTTTTCAATTTCTTCTTTCAGCCATAGTCCTTTATTATGGACTTCTTCAAGTAGGTTTTCTTCTTCTATCGCTTCAAGAACAGCGAGCGAGGCTGCACATACCAAAGGATTGCCACCAAAAGTGGTACCGTGATCACCAAAGTCCATAGCTGAACTGACCTTCTCATTGGAAAGGATAGCACCTATTGGAACGCCTCCTCCCAAGGCCTTAGCCAAGCACATGATATCAGGTTGAATGCCGATATGGTCTTTTGCGAACATCTTTCCTGTTCTCCCCACACCACATTGTATTTCATCAAAAATGAGGACGATATTTTCTTCGTCGCAATAGTTCCTGAGTTCCTTTAAAAAAGCTGTATCGGCCACATTAATTCCACCCTCTCCCTGAATCGGTTCAATGATAATAGCTCCTGTTTCTTGGGTAACTGCCTTTTTTACGGCATCCATATCATTAAAAGGAACCATGCTAAAGCCTGCTGGAATGGGTTCAAAACCTTGTTGCATTTTGGCCTTACCCATCGCAATAGTAGCCATTGTACGACCGTGAAAAGAACCTTCGAACGAGATGACATCGCCACCCCGTCCAATGCTATGGGCATATTTTCTGGCAACTTTTACAGCGCCTTCCACGGTTTCGGCCCCGCTATTCGTGAAAAAGACACGATCTAGGCCCGACAATTCTAATAGTTTTCTAGAAAGCTCAACCTGGGGAATGCTTAAATAAAAATTTGAGATATGCAGCAGCTTAGTCGCCTGTTCCTGAATTGCTTTGACCAATTTTGGGTGATTATGACCCAAGGTATTCACGGCAATTCCGGCCAAAGCATCGATATATTCTTTGCCTTCAACGTCCCAAACATGGGAACCCTGACCACGTTCGAAGGTGACTTGAAACCTACCAAACGTTTGAAGGTATTGTTGCTTATCTAACTCCGAGTACTGACTATTGGTGTATTTCATGGCCCTAAACGTTACTATTTTGAAATTAAAGTTCCAATTGAATGGCTATTAATTTGTGTGATTTGCTCGGGTTTTGTCCCATTTAATATTTTGGCATTCCGCGCCCCTTGCCTTATAGCGACTTCACAAGCTTCCATTTTAGGAATCATTCCCCCTTGGATCGTTCCATCTTCAGTCAATGCATGTAATTCAGTTATAGAAAGTTGATGAATGATGGAAGAAGGATCATCTTTCTCTTTTCTTAAACCATCGACATCCGTCAACACAATAAACTGTTCGGCTTGCAAGGCACCGGCAATATGACCCGCAAAGGTGTCGCCATTAATATTATAGCCTAGACCGTTTTCATCCGCACCAATACAGGCGATCACTGGTATAAAATTATTCTCCAATAATTGATGGATGAGTTGTGGGTTTACCTTGGCAACATCACCAACAAGACCCAAATCGATTTCTTCACTTACGCCATTCACTACCCGCTTGTGCAATCTTTTCTTGGCCACGACTGTTTTGCCATCTTTGCCAGATATACCGACCGCGTTGAACCCTAAGGTATTGATGGTATTAACTAAGTCGCTGTTTACTTGTCCTTTCAGCACCATTTCAATGTATTTAAACGCTTCAGGTGTGGTATAGCGAAGTCCATCGATAAATTCTGATTGAAGATTAAGCTGAGCAAGCATCTCTTTAATGAAAGGGCCGCCACCATGGGAAATAACAATATCATATCCTTGTTTTTTTAAGGCAAGGATATGGGTTAAGAGATTTTTTTGAATGGACGAATTGGTCATGGCATTTCCGCCATATTTGAACACTAAGATTGGTCTTTTGACTATCATACACTAATTAATCAATCGCGCATTAAGCACATTCGATATGAATCTGGAACACCCAGTTGAGAAGATTTGAGCGAGTTCGAAATTTAATGCTTTTAAAGCGCAATCCCTTGAAAAATGTGGCTATTGCTCTTCTTTCTTCTTAACTATTAGCGAATCTTGTCTCGTCTATTTTTTTGAATAGTTTAATGGTGTATGAAAATCATGTGTCTCCGCTAATTTACCACCAACATTGGCATAACACTTATGTTTATTAG
>CAZUIT010000060.1:0-18995 GCA_964620355.1 uncultured Burkholderiales bacterium
TTGGAAACAAATGCTTTGCAGCTTTTTTTATTTATAACCTGCGGAATCTAGGAGCCATCGGGATCAGCTTCGGCTTACGCGGTCGACGGACACAGACGGAGGGCGTGGAGCCGCAAAACAATTGCTTTCGACAGAATAAAAGCACCATCTTTTCTCATCACCCCTCATCTCCTCATCTCCTCACTCCTCAGCCCCACGCCATGAGCCCTGAGCCCTGAGCCCTGAGCCCTGAGCCCTGAGCCCTGAGCCCTGAGCAAAAAAAAATCCCTGCTTCGGGTGAAACAAGGATCTTCAAATTTTTTAATAGCCACCTAACTCCGGGTAATCTTCCGCGTTTGTTTTACTGAATTACCATTGATAATCGAATAGACTTCGAGGAAATAAACTCCTGAAGGAACATCGGTCATGTCAATACGTAATTCATGGCTAATACCATTTAGGTCCATGGTTACGGGTTTGATCATTTCTTGGCCAAGCAAGTTCATGATTTTAACCTCAACACTGGTAAACTGATTGATATACTCAAGTTGAACCTCAAGCGTTAATATTTTTTGAATTGGATTTGGGTAGTACCGAATGATCGGGCCTTTATCACCCAAAATCTCCCCAGAAGGGCCTCCCGCCTGAGTGGCAGTGCCTAGTGTGAAGAGCATGAGTAGGAATAGTAGTGTTTTCTTCATACGGTGTGTTTAAGCAAAAATATGATAAAAATGTGCCAAAAACTCAAATTCTTACTGAATTTTTATCATTTTCGATGACTGGCTCGCTGCAATCGATCGTTAATCGCCCGTCCCAAGCCTATTTCAGGAAAAAACTCCGCCAAAATAAAATCTGCATTTCCTTCATCTAATCTGCGCATGGCGGCAAATAATGCTTGTGCAGCCTCCTTCATATCTCCTTCCCTGCTAAGCACTTCTGAACCCACCCATGGAAGGTCTGAGTACGATTCCGAGAAGGAAAGTAATGCCAGATTTTTCCCTTTAAACTCCTCTGCCGCAGCACGGATACTACGTGTTTGTAGTAGAGGAATCCCAGTAGCATAATGTGTGTCAAGTTGTCCTGGAGCTTTCGGGTTACTGTGGGTAGAAATATTCACTGCAGGGGCCTCTCCAAGCAGGTCTTCTAATTCTTCGAGACTCATTCCTCCCAAACGTAGCACGCATGGCTTGGCATCAATAAATGAAACAATGGTGCTTTCAAGCCCGATGCCTGATTCTCCGCCATCTAGAATATATGCGACCTTTTCTCCAAGTTGTTTTTCTACATGGGCTGCCTGTGTCGGACTAACATAGCCAAAAGGATTTGCACTCGGGGCAGCTACGGGACTTCCTAAAAGTCTCAGCGTCTCCAAGGTCAGAGGATGGTTAGGCATACGAATCGCTACGGTATCATTTCCAGAGGTCACCAAATCGGAAACCAGCTCCGATTTTTTAAATAATAAGGTCACTGGTCCGGGCCAAGCCTGAGCCATCAATTTCTTGGCTGGTTCTGGAATGTCCAAAACCAAGGCTCCGAGCCATGACGGATCAGCAATATGTACGATAAGCGGATCGAAGGAAGGGCGATTTTTAGCAGTAAATATTGATAGTACTGCCTCATCCAAATCAATGCGTGCAGCTAAGCCATAAACGGTTTCCGTTGGGATGGCAACAAGTTTACCCTGCTGCAAGTACGAAGCGGCAAGTGCTGTATCCTTCCCTATCATCCTACATTCCTTGAGTGGCGTCTTCGCGCTTCAAACTGAACTTATCGATTTTATTGTACAAGTGACTGCGTTGTATTTCAATCTCTTGAGCAGTCTTCGCAATATTCCATCCATTGCTTTTGAGCTTGTGAAGGATGAAGTTTTTCTCTGCATAATCCTTGAACTCTTGGAACTTGGTAAACTTATCATACACCGTTTGCGGTCCGCTTCCTGGTTTTTGGATATTGGCATAGGCTTGAACATCCTCTTCCGAAATTTTTTGATCACACATAATGGCCAAACGTTCGATGACATTGCGCAATTCGCGAATGTTTCCTGTCCAGTCGATAGTTTTCAAAGCTTCCATACCTAAAGGAGAGAATACTTTTTTTGGATAACCACTCTCTTCACAAATCTCTTTCAAGAATTTTTCTGCGATCAACGGAATATCTTCCTCCCTTTCATTCAAGGTTGGAACATGAATCAAAATCACACTCAGGCGATGGTATAAATCAAGGCGGAAATTGCCTTCTTCTATCTCTCGCAAAAGATCTTTATTGGTAGCGGCTACAACGCGAACATCAACTGTTTGCTCTTTATCCCCGCCAACTCGGGTAATTTTATTTTCCTGTAAGGCACGAAGCACTTTGGCCTGTGCCGACAAGTCCATATCCCCTATTTCATCAAGGAATAATGTACCACCATTGGCTTGTTCAAACTTACCTATCCGCTGCTTGATGGCGGAAGTAAAGGAACCTTTTTCGTGACCAAATAATTCCGACTCAATCAATTCAGAAGGAATCGCCGCACAGTTCACTTCAATCAAAGGTCCTCCCGCGCGATTACTCTTTTCATGGATCCAGCGTGCTACCAACTCTTTACCCGTACCATTTTCACCGGTAATCAATACACGAGCTTCTGTTGGCGCCACCTTGTCGATGGTATCCATAATTTTCTGAATAGCTGGCGAATCACCAATGATTTCTTTTGTTTTGCTGACCTTCCTTTTCAGGATTTTAGTTTCAACAACCAAGTTTTGCTTCTCAACCGCATTACGCAAAGTGATGAGCAATCGATTCAAATCAGGTGGCTTGGAGATGAAATCATATGCGCCTTTCTTAGTTGCTTCAACGGCTGTTTCTATGGTTCCATGTCCCGAAATCATGATGACGGGTACATCGGGAGCCATTTCAGTAAGTTTAGTAAGCACCTCTAAGCCGTCCATTTTAGGCATTTTGATATCGCAAAGAACTGCGTCATAATTATTGTTCTTTACCATTTCTAAACCGGCCACTCCATCGGCAGCTTCGTCAACACGATAACCCTCATACTCCAGGATTTCTTTTAGTGTGTTGCGGATGGTTTTTTCGTCGTCTATTACTAATAGTTTCGCCATAGTGTTTTTTAAATTCCAATTCCGATAGCTATCGGAACAAATTCCAAATTCCACGGAAACATCAGAATGCTTCCATGTAAACTTAGAATCAAAAAAATGAGCAGAACCGTAAGCCGGGTTCTGTTTCTCTGCAGACACGTCTGCAAATAGCCTGTCATTTATCTAGGATCACCGTTGCCAGTGACCTCCATCAACCTACCCACCTTATATCGGAACGAGCAGCTCCGTGGTGTTGCCACCGATAAGGCCTATTTGGTCTTTCAACCCATGAGGTTTACCCTGCCAGCTTTGTCGCCAAAACCGCGGTGAGCTCTTACCTCGCCATTTCACCCTTACCCAGCCGAAACCAGGCGGTATATTCTCTGTGGCACTTTCTGTATCCCGATAAATCGAGACCCTTCCCGTTAGGAAGCATGGTGCTCTGTGTTGCCCGGACTTTCCTCTCGATGTATTTCAATCCAGCGACAAGCCGTTCTGCTCGATTCAAAAATAGTACATTTTTTTGGACATAAAAGGGGTATAGAAAAAAATACAGTAAAAATTTTCATCCTCCCTATTGCTCGTATATTTTCAGTACCTTTCACCAGTAGCTATGTCACAAATACGCAATTTTGCACAGCTCATAATCGAGCGGCTCAAAACGCCAGAGAATCAAATTATTCTAAAATTTCCAGTAAGTAGTGGTGAAACACACCCCTATACAGGTAGCGAAATAATAGAAGAGGTGATGCTGCGATTTAAACAGCTGAAGCATAAAAGCCGAGACGCTATCATTTTGATGGATCCAGGTCCTGACTTTCTATTTTGGTTGCTAGCCATCCAGTTGCGTGGAATTAGCGTAAGCTTGGTAACTAAAAGTGAACTTTCGCAAACTTTCCTGTATGGGCCAAGGAGAAGTTATATTCTCTCCTTCAAAGACAGGCCCCTGCTTGCAATCTATTTGATGTTATTGGGGCATCGGGTGATTTGGAAAGAGAAGCGAAAAAAGGTGCCACGGCACAAAATTGATGAAAATCCAAAGCAGGCTGCATTGAAGCAGATAAGTACTCGGAAGGGCAAAATCGAATCAACCATTGTATGGGGTCACGACTTACTCCTACGACAGCATGAAATTCTTGATTCCAGCTTAAACACCCCATCTGCTTGGGTTCACTCTCCACTTTTTTTACAAGGACTTCTACATCAGCTAGCATCTGGTAAGTGTTCGGTATTGCCTCCCATCGATTGGGACGAATGGCCGCGCTTTTTCCCAGGAGATGTATTAGATCATATTGAAAATGAAGGCGTACAAAGCATGAGTGGCACCCTTCACTATTTTCAGCAACTTTTGGCTGTTTGCCTTCCGTCTAATTTCACTTTTCCGGGGGTTGAAACCCTCATTTTGGCAGGCTCACTTTTTCCGGAATACATAATTGCCGATATCATAAAAACATTTCCTTCTGCCAAAATTCATTTGCTCTACGCGATACCTCAAGTGCTTCCTATCAGCATGCGTCATTATCAGCGCAAACGTGACCCACTCTTAGGTTATTGCATTGGAAGGCCAACAGATAATCTATTATTTGACATAGTAACCGAAGGTACCATTCGAGTGGCAAAACACGAGCTCGCCTGGGGAGCAATACAGGTTCAAGGTAAGCTGGTAGCCCAAAGTAATGGTAGCGATGTGGTTCTCAGTGGTGATTATGGCTACCTGCTCGAAGGAGAATTATACCTGATTGCGTGTGAAGCAAATAAAACAAGTCTGGATGGCTATTTCCCATTTCAGATCGAACATCATTTGCACGATATAACCGAAGTACTTGACATTGCCATTCTATTTCACGAGGAACAGATCTGGGCATTTTATGCATCGAACACTCCTGCCGAAGATGAAATAACTAAGGCATTAAATGCATTGATGCCGAGTCGAACTATCCTCATCAAAAAGCTTCATGAACTACCAAAAGACAACCGATTTTATTCTGTGACGGATTATGCGGCATTGCGGGAAGGAAAATCATGAAATCCTTAACTAATTCGAACCCCTTTGCCATTCATTTATAAAAATAACCGTAATTTTTCCTCTGACTATTAGCGATTTACAAGAAATAATAACGTGTTCTAAATCCAAGCTCCCCGCTTTCCCCGTACCTATCATCAAACAATCTAGTCATGAAAAATTCACTCAAAAAATTATTAATCTTGCCTTTAATGGCTGCATTTGTCCTGACCTCATGTAAAAAGGATGATGACGAACCTGCAGCGGCAGCAATGAAAAGCAAAACATACACCTATGCCTTTAATACAGGTCAAGCTGGTGCGGGTACTGCTTATGATGGTGCCCATTCAAAAACCCTAACGGGTACTATAATGCTCGATGAGTTGAGCGGTGGAAAAACCAAGGTTACGGTCTCTTTGATGAACACCATAAAAGACGAAATGTACATGGTTCACTCGCACGATGCGGCAGATGCGGCTACTACACCAAATGGCACCCCATATAATGAAACACCGAATGCTGATGTTCTTGTTGGTATGGTAATGGGGAATGGCGGCACAGCGATGTATAGCCAAGAATCAAGCATGTCGTTCGATGCCCTTACAACTCAGTATTCTGGATTCTTTGTTGTACATGATCCAACTCAACAAATTTCCACTACTGACCTAACAACCTACCTTATCGTTGGTGCATTTGCCAAATAAGTACAGAGAAATTCCAAGTTTCAAATTCCAAACTATAAATTTTGGAATTTGGAACTTTTGTATTGGAGCTTAGCGTTCCTTTTGCCCTAACCTGTGACCTATAACCCAGTTCCATTACCCCTTCAACCTGAGGTAATCGTAGGTCTCAAATTGCGAGCGTATGGAAGGCAAACCATGGGGTTTCATCTCATTGCGTTGCTCTCTACCTATAATGCGTGCCTTGACATTATCATTCCACTGGATATCAAACATTTCTTTGAGCTCCTTTTGGATATCGAGGTCGTATATCGGGAAGGCTGTTTCGATGCGGCGATCGAGATTGCGTGTCATCCAATCGGCAGAACTCATGAAGATTTTCTCAGTGCCCCCATTATGGAATATAAAGAAGCGGGAATGTTCTAAGAATTTATCGATGATACTAATCCCCTGGATATTTTCGCTTTGTCCTTTTACCCCCGGCACCAAACAGCAAATTCCCCGGATGATCAATCGAATCTTTACTCCTGCATTGCTGGCTTCATACAGTTTATCGATCATTTGTTTGTCCACCAAGGAATTCATCTTCGCATCAATAAAAGCAGGCTTATTTTTATTCGCATTTCTTATCTCCCCATCTATCATTTTCAAGAACTCCATTTTCATGTAGTATGGCGAAACCAGTAAATGAGAAAATTTGTATTGAATGCGTGGAAAATTCTTAATGAATGAAAAGACTTTTATGATGTCTTTAGTCAAGCGTGGATCGGCAGTAAACAAGGCAGTATCACTGTATAGACGGGCCGTTCTGCCATTATAGTTCCCCGTTGATAGATGCGCATAATGCACTGTGCGATTATTTTCTCGCCGAAAGATTACACAGCATTTTGCATGAATTTTAAAATCAGGAACCCCAAAAATAACATTGGCCCCGGCCTCTTGCAGCTTGTTCGTCCAGTATAGATTCGACTCCTCATCAAAGCGAGCCTGAAGTTCCATCACGACAGTTACTTCCTTACCATTCTTTACCGCATTGATCAATGAGTTGACAATATTGCTATGATGGGCTACGCGATAGAGGGTGATTTTAATGGCATAAACGCTCGGATCGATGGCTGCTTCACGAAGAAATCGAATCACATAATCAAAGCTTTGAAACGGATAATGAAGAATCATATCCTTCTTCTTAATCTCATCAAATAATACCCGGGTATGTTCAAATCGATCAATCAGTAGCGGTTTTATCGGTTCGTACCAAAAGTCTTTCCCTCCTACTTTCGGGAAATCGAAGAAATCTTTGAAATTATGATAACGCCCCCCTGGAATGATAGACTCTTTGGATATTTTCGCCCGCTTGATGATGAATCGCAACATATCCTCCGGCATGTCTTCATCATAAATAAAACGAACAGGGACACCCTTTGGTCGCTCCTTCAATGATTTCTCAATCTTCGAAATTAAGGACCCCGGCAGTTCGTTGTCGATATCCAGTTCTGCGTCGCGAGTGAGCTTTACCGTATAGGCTTCAAATACATCAAAATCAAAAAAGGAGAAGATATCTGGCAAGCTGATTCGGATAACATCATCCAATAGCATGATATAGGTATTGTCGTCAGATGACGGCAGTATAAAGAACCGATTCAATACTTCTGACGGAACTTCAACTAAGGCATATTTGGGCTTGATGCTGCTATCGCTTTTCGACATTTTTACTGCCAAGAATATGGACTTATCACGTAAAAAGGGAAAATCACGCAAATGATCCAACATCACAGGAAAGAGAAAAGAAAGCACTTCCGATTTATAGAACTCTTTGACCTTGATCCGCTGCGTATGACTCAGTTGATGTTCATTCACGATATAGATTTTTTCCTCCGCTAATCCCGGAATAATCTGATCTTCGAAAATGGCATTAAACCGATCTTGCTGATCCACCACACGCTGTTGGATGGTATTCAATAATGCGGTGGTCTCTTTTACTTCCTTATCCTTTTGCTTACGTTGGTACCGCAGTAACCGACGTACTGATGCGACTCGCACACGAAAGAACTCATCAAGGTTAGAAGAGAAAATAGCCAAAAACTTCATGCGTTCAGCAAGCGGTACTGTAGGGTTTTCTGCCTCTTGAAGCACTCGGTCATTGAACGAAAGCCAACTTAGCTCTCTATTGATATATACATATTCTTTTTTCTGATGCATGACACTAATAACGCAAGCTTACCAATACGGGTAGATGATCACTAAAACCGCCCAAATACTTATTTCCGGCATAGGTTCTCCATGGATTCCCCTGGTATTTCCCCTCTCGCTCCAAAAGATAATCTGCCACATAAATCCGCGCTGAATTAGGTGACACAAAGGTTTTCCCCATGCGTGTCAATTTACGACTGACGATAATTTGGTCGAGCATATTCCAGTCTCCTTTGTATTTGTATGATCCATATCCTCGCTCTTGGAAATTCCACATCATATTCACTAAATCAGAATCTCCCTTTTCTGGTCCGGCTCCGAGCACTTTGCTCAAAGAAGAATCCATCGGCTCATCATTAAAATCGCCCATGATGATAAAGGAAACTGCAGTATCCGCCTCCTGAAGTTTATTCAGCTCCTTGCGCAATTGTGAGGCAACATATACACGTTTCGGTTCTGATGCTTCCTGTCCTCCACGTCGACTCGGGAAATGATTCACGGATATCCAAAATGGCTTCTTATTCAAATAAATTCGGGCCATCAGAATGTCGCGCGTCTTGACCTTTTTATCGTCAGGGAATTCAATCTGAACCACATAATTTGAATCACAACGAAACTGGGATGGCAGTAATAAGGCCACATCGATCCCTCTTTCATCCGGAGATTCATGATGGATGATTTGCAAGCGACGGAATTGCAAGACTGGATGATTGACCAGATCTTCAAGCACCCGCCGGTTTTCAATTTCTACCAAGCCAATTATACCCTGATTAATTTCGAGTGTAGCCTGTATTACTTTGGCCAAGGAATCGAGTTTTGTATGATAGCGCTCGCTGGTCCAATTCTTTGCTGAATTTGGCAAAAATTCCTCATCAATTTTATCTGGATCGTCGATGGTATCAAAAAGATTTTCCACATTATAGAAAAGAATATCCAAAGTCTTATGCTTGGAAAGCTCCGATGGATTTGCCGGAGAAGCCCCGATAAAGAAGGCTCCCAGCCCTAAGAAGCCACCGAAAAGTAAGATGTATTTGAGTTGCATTAACTGCGAAATTATTAGAAGTGCTCCGAGTTTCCGTATTAAATTTTCGATTATCCGCTAATCTCATTGATTCCATTGATGCAAAGGCCTATTTTTGCGCCTCGAATATATATGACGCTGATAAAATCAATCTCTGGCATCAGAGGAACAATCGGAGGCGAGGCAGGAGAAGGCCTAACACCTGTTGATATCGTTAAGTTTACGACTGCTTATGGCATTTGGCTCTCGCGCACTTCAGAAAGCCGCAAAATCATCATTGGCCGCGATGCCCGTATTTCGGGTGAAATGGTACGCCAGTTGGTTTCGGGAACTTTGCTGGCTATGGGTTACGATGTGATCGACCTTGGCTTGTCTACCACGCCTACCGTTGAAATGGCCGTTCCTGACTATAAAGCTGCAGGCGGTATCATCCTAACGGCAAGTCATAACCCGAAACAATGGAACGCGCTCAAACTCTTGAATGCAAAGGGAGAATTTATCTCCGGAGCGGATGGAACTGAACTTTTACGCATCGCTGAGGAAGAAAAACCAGCTTATGTAGGAGTTGAAAAAATGGGTGTCTATGAAGTGGTAGATGGCTATATCGAAAAACATATCGATAAGATTATGGCGCTTCCAATGGTTGATTTAGAAGCCATTAAAGCCCGTAAATTCAAGATTGTTGTCGACGCCGTTAATTCTACAGGAGGCATTGCCGTTCCTGCCCTATTGCGCCGACTGGGTGTTGAAACCATCCATGAAATTTTCTGCACACCTGATGGTAAATTCCCGCATAATCCAGAGCCACTTCCTGAGCATTTAGGAGCCATCTCTGGAGAAGTAAAATTCCAAAAAGCAGATTTGGGAATCGTTGTCGACCCAGACGTAGACCGCCTCGCCATTGTAAGTGAAGATGGATCTATGTTCGGTGAAGAGTATACGCTAGTTGCAGTGGCTGACTATGTATTGAGTCAAACTCCAGGCGCCACAGTAAGTAACCTTTCTAGTTCTAGAGCCTTACGCGACATCACCGAAAAGCACGGAGGAGTTTATTCTAGCTCAGCCGTTGGCGAAGTGAATGTGGTAGAAAAAATGAAAGAAGTGAATGCCATTATTGGAGGAGAAGGAAACGGAGGAATCATCCTTCCTGAGCTCCATTATGGACGAGATGCCTTGGTGGGTATTGCCCTATTCCTCTCTCATTTGGCCCGTTTTGGTAAGATGTGTTCATACCTGCGTGAGACCTATCCCGATTACTATATCGCCAAGAAGAAAATTCAGCTTGAAGGCGACATGGACTTAGATGGCATCTTGGATAATATTGCCAAGAAATATGCTGCTCAGCCTCAAATCACCATCGACGGACTCAAGATTGAGTTTGATCAAGAATGGGTGCATTTGCGTCGTTCCAATACCGAGCCTATCATTCGTATTTATGCCGAAAGTCAGGGAGAAAGCACTGCTAATACCCTGGCCGACAAATTAATTTCAGACATCAAAGAACTGCTTAACGGACAACGTTAGGCCAAGTATATACTCCTATGGCACTTCAATGCGGAATCGTTGGCCTTCCTAATGTGGGCAAATCAACCCTTTTCAATTGTTTAAGTAATGCGCGTGCTCAGGCCGCGAACTTTCCTTTTTGTACGATTGAACCCAATGTTGGGGTAATCACCGTGCCTGATGAACGCTTGACGGAACTCGAAAAATTGGTAAATCCCAACCGTGTGGTTCCAACGACGATTGAAATTGTTGATATCGCAGGTTTAGTGAAAGGCGCTTCGAAGGGAGAAGGTCTTGGCAACCAATTTTTGGGGAATATCCGAAATGTCGACGCCATCATTCACGTCGTGCGTTGTTTTGATGATGATAATGTAATTCATGTGGATGGATCGGTAAATCCGGTTCGCGACAAGGAAATCATCGATACCGAACTTCAGCTCAAAGACTACGAAACCGTAGAAAAGCGCATGGTGAAGGTGGAGAAGCAAGCCAAGTCGGGAGACAATATTGCAAAAAAAGAATTTGAATTGCTCAAGCGCATCAAGGAAACCCTTGAACAAGGCATCAATGCCCGCGTGATTGAGCCACAAAACGAAGACGAAAGACGCCTTTTTGAAGAATTCCAATTGCTCACCACCAAACCCGTATTGTATGTATGCAATGTAGACGAGGCCGGTGTTGTGAACGGTAACGCCCATACCGGCGCATTCAAGGCTTCTGTTGCCGCTGAAAATGCCGAAATCCTGATCATCAGCGCCGCTATCGAAGCCGATATCATGGAGCTCGAATCATTCGAAGACCGTCAGGCTTTCCTTGCTGACTACGGCTTAAAAGAAAGTGGCGTTGCCCGATTGATCAAATCAAGCTACCGATTATTGGAGCTTATCACCTATTTCACTGCCGGCGTGCAAGAAGTTCGCGCCTGGACTATCACTCTAAATACCAAGGCCCCACAAGCTGCTGCCGTAATCCATACCGATTTCGAAAAAGGCTTTATCCGCGCAGAGGTGATTAAGTATGAAGATTTCCTCAAATACGGCTCTGAAGCAGCAGTCAAAGAAGCTGGAAAAATGGGTGTTGAGGGAAAAGAGTATGTGGTGAAGGATGCGGATATTATGCATTTCCGGTTTAATGTTTAGTCCATAGACCATGGACCACAGACCATGGACCATAGACCATAGACCATGGCTAAAAGTCGACAGTCCACTGTCCACTGTCCACGGCTTTTTTGACTCCACCTTCGCTGAAAAAGCTCTGGCGGACGCAGGCGGAAAGTGTTGCTTTCGCCAGAATAGAGTCGCAATTAAAATCTCCTCACTCATCATCTCATCACCCATCATCATTTGAAACTACCAACTAGCCAAACCAATCAAGCCGTTGTCAGTCGACCGTGGACTGTGGTCTAGTCGGAAGCATAAACCTTATTCAGCACATAATAGGAATAGTACTCTGGAACGCCTGGTGGTGTGGTGACTAGCACATCTCTTCCTTGAGCTAGGGATAATCCATAGCTGGGGTTGCGCAAAAAATCAAGGCGTTGGTTTGTGAGTTGGTAAGTGGAACAATGCTCATTTCGGAAATGGGGCTTTCCCATTTTATCGATGGTCATGATGAGCACATAGACACTCTTAATTCCAGTTTGGGTGGCAGAATCGGCCAATAATAAGGAGGTGGCTGAGGGACAGGCATATAACATTAGTCCGTCGTTATGCTGCAGGGCAAAAAAGGGATTCATACGGGCTATGGCCTTGAAATCAGGAATGCAGAGGCGGTAATCGCGCAAATTCAAATAGACGACTCGATTGCGCTTGGCAAAGTACTCCTCGCCCTTTTTGTACTTGTTATGAAAACGACCAAAAACAGCATAGGAGTTCACCATACTTCCAAGGCTAGCTGCGAGTCGTGGGTTCTCTTGGTAAAGTTCCTTTTTATGGTTTTGATAAAACTCACTTATTTCGCCCATCATACGCTCATTTAAAGAAACCCCATGATTCACCCTGGCCCATAACCGAACCATCAATGGACTGGGGTTGCGGATTTCTGGATGGTACTCGAGGTATTTACGCACCCTCCGAAAGCTTTTGCGAATATTTTCATCTACTTCGAAACCCAATACAACAGGCCCTTCATTGGAATCTGTAGCAGCAGGTGTCATCAGAAAGGGCGTCGTATTTCTGAATTCTAAATAATCAGACGAAATGCCATCGTAGAGATGATAATGAATAGAAGAATTCGACCAATCATACTGCCGTAAGAGTTTATTTATGCCAATTTGATCCGCCCAGTAAATATCTTGGGCCAAGACCAAGAGCCAATCCGAACTATCCTTTTCATAGGCGGATAGCAAATTTTGAAGTTCGGGGTTTCGCTGAGCCTGACTTTTTGAAACAGAAAGAATAAACAAGAAGCAGAGAAAAACTGGGTAACGTATCTTCATCGGTCAGCTGAGTAACGAAAAATACCGCTTGTTATTTTTTGAGGGGTGAAACACGGGAAACAATTGAGAAACTTTTGGCACTTTCAAATGAATCATTCAATTAGAAGAGTTTTAACTTCTCAATGAACTATTACGACCCTTTCTCAATTTCTGTCGAACCAGGAGCTGGAACAGAAGCCCTAACTAAACACTCAAAAATCGAATAAGCTATAGTATTTCGCCATTCTTGCTGGCGTCTAACTTTATCAAGACGCATACCTTCAATAATTTCAAAGCGTCGGAAATTGAGTTCTACAGCAAAATCATCTAGCTTATTCTTAGAGAGTGGCTTTCTGAAAACTCCTCTCTTGGATAGATGGTCTTGCAGCTCTTTTTCATTCCCAGCTGCCAGTTTTAGAGCATAAGTTCCTGGAGTCAATTTTTTGACTTTCGTCCAGAAGAAATTTGTTCCCTTATACGCTACGGCTACAAGTTGGTAATTCAAATTGCCATTTAGTTTCTCAGTCCATGCCCCCTCCTTTTTATAGATCCGTTGAAAAGAGCTCAAGGAGTCAGGAATGAGGTAGAGTAATACGCGGTCATAGCTTTCTTCTGATTCAATGCTCAAGTTGACTGGCGTATACGTTAAGGTGGCTGTTTTTCCAGTATTGGGATCGGTATAACTCATATTCTCCCGATTGACTGTCGCCTCCATTACATACTTATCTAAATTCTTCCAACCAGGTGTTGTGAGATCAAGGGTATAGTAATCGGGCAAAGGTTCATTACAAAAGGCCTCTCCTCCAATTTGCTGGTAGGCGTCTTTCATGTTTCGACAGAGTTCATCTCCGAATACCGTAATTTCTCGAATGGCATCTTTATAGCTAAATTTTTCTCTCCGTAAGGCTGCTGCGAAAGCTAAACTATCCAGCTCTTTATAATGAGCTTTCCAAACTGCGCTTACTGCTTCCTTCCATGCTTTTTGCTTGTTTTCATATCGATTGGAGAGTGATTTAGCGAGTGCACTACTCACCTTAACGCCACCATCTTTTCGCCGATAAAACTCACGGAACTTCTCTTTGTGAGCCCCACTTGCCATAGTCATGCAAAGACTATCAATCTCCCACATTTGCCAATCTAAATGAGAAACATAAGCTTCAAGAAAATCAGGACGACATGTGCTATGGATAAATTTCAAGCGCTCTTCAAATGCACGAGTAGCCAGCAGGGTTTTCGCGAAATCATCATTCCAGATTGCTTTAATGCGTGAAGGGTCTAGTTCCGGGGCTGTTTCTGTAGGGTTCGTTGTTTTAACCGAATCAGTCATTCTTAGCCATCCATGATCATCACCATTCCAACGTGTACTATCTACCCAATCTTGCGAGACTAGTTCCCATGAGTCACCTTCATTATTGCTGTATTGGTACAACATCGGTTCTAAGGCGGTCAGCAAATCATCAGACCCAAAAGAATACCCACTAAAAGAGTAATAAATGCTGTCCGTATACTCCTTATTATTTGTGGGTTCACCAATTGACTTTAGCGTAGGAATAAAATTCTGCGGGTAAAAGTCGAGGTTATGGATGTCGACCAAAGGCAAATCATTATCAATCTTTAGTGGATTAATCCAATTGACCGTACCATCTTCAAGAATTTCACCATTAAACAGCATCATATCTGGATCCACTTCTTCAGTAGGTATGAGCATGGAAACCTTCTTTTTCCATTGCAGCTCTTGTTTTCCATCAAATGCCCGAACAGAAAACATCCCAGCAGTTTGCAGAAGTTCTCCGTTGCTGGTGGTGGACAGTCCAGCTTTGATGATATCCATCTCTGTAAAGGCTTCTTGAATCTGTAACTCAATCGTTTCTTTATCCGTATCAAAGGCTCCGGCGGGGATGGCTAACATCATCCCTCCTTTGCTTTCAATGATGGTGTCATTCTTTGTATTGATAGAAATACGCTCTATAGGAATTTTGTACTCCGGCATAATGGCGACCTCAGTGGCTTGAAAAACTTCATGTGTGGCTTCCGAATTTTTAGCATTCAAAATATAAACAGCCAGTCCCAGTATCAGCGCCACTACCACAATGATTGCCGAGACGCTCAAGAACTTCACCAATCGAATCTGGTTCATGGTTTGGGCGATTTCTCCTTTGATGCCCATACGTCGCAATTGTTCAGTCAGTGCTTTTTGGGCGTCGAACTCTTCTTTTAGTGAAGCGGAATTGGCCAGCTCTTTCTCGAAGGCGGCGTGTTCTTGAGGACTCATTTCTTCCATAAGATAGCGGTCGATTTTCTCTGTATTTGCGTCCATCTTAGTTGGCGTTTAAAAGTGAAAAGTTCGACTTCGCTTTTTCCAAGCAGCGGTATTTCTGGTTCTTAGCAACTTTATCGTTGCGGAACTCGAGTTTCTTGGCGATTAAGTCAAAGCTCATTCTGTGGTAGTAAAACAAGACCAATAGCTGCTGGCATTTTTCGCCTAATTGTTTGAGTGCTTTTTCGGCAATGGAATAGTGTTTCTCAGTTTCAAGGTCTAAAGCATCCTCAATTTCTATACGCTCCTCTTCTAATTCTACCGCTACCACTTTACCCCGGCTCCTCAATTCTTTGAGCCATAAATTCCTTGCAATGGCATAGAGATAGGTGCTCAATGCTGATTTCAGCTCAAAGCTTTCCTGCTTCACCTTATCCATCAAAACCACCAAAACTTCTTGAAAGAGGTCTTCGGCATCCAGCTTATTTCCGCTGTTAGCCACTACCATTTTGCGAATTGGTGGATAGAAGGCATAGACTCCCTTCACTCCCTTTTTAATCTCATTTTGCCTGAACAGGACGAGAATATCTTGATCACTCATGTGCATTCAATTTCCAGTTAATACCGGAATTCTGGAAAGGTCATCAAAAAAAAGAGAAAAAATAAGGACAAGGTTAAGGTTAAGGCTGAGATTGAGCCCTTCGCTGAAAAAGCTTAAACCTTCGCTTCTCCCGCATAGTTATCGAGATCAGCTTACTCCTTCGCTAATCGCTACGGCGCACGCAGTCGGCTTACATGGTCGGCGGACGTAGAAGGTTTCCGCCGACGCAGAAATAACCTGTACCTCCACAAATCGCTTCTGGACACAGGCTGGCGGACACAGAAGATTAAGAAATATTTATTTAACCATCACTTTCTCGCCAAGTCGCCAAGTCGATAAGTCGATAAGTCGATAAGTCGAAATGTCTCTTTTCTTCAATTACCTTTGAAGCATGGTTCCATTGACTGAAAACGACTACGCGGCTTATTATCGGCCTTACTTGGAAGGTTTGCCTTCGGAAAACATTCTGGACTACCTGGAAGATCAAAAGGATGAAATCATGCGCTTTATGCAGTCTATTCCAGGCGATAAATGGAATCATTCTTATGCTCCGGGAAAATGGACGATTAAGGAAGTAATCGGGCATATGTTGGATACGGAAATCGTTTATGGTTACCGTGCCTTATGTTTTGCTAGAGGCGAAAAACAGCGCTTACCCGGCTTTGACGAAAACGAGTATGTGCAGGCCGGGCGCTTTGCCTATATGGATATTCAACAAATAATTCCTGTCTTTTTACAAGCCCGAGAACTCAATATCGTTTTGTTCCAAAGTATCCCTGAAGCGGATTGGAATAATGTGGGTATCGCAAATGGACATAAAACCAAGGCCGGAGCTATTCCCTTTCTTGTGGCGGGGCATGTTCGCCATCATATGCGCATTATTAAGGAGCGTTATTTGATTTAGACTAAACTCCGTATTTATCTAGGAGATATACCAAGCTGGCTAATGCAGCTGCTCCGAGTTCAAGTTCGCGGCGGTTTACGCTGGAAAAAACATCATTCGCGGCATGATGGTAATCGAAATAACGTTGAGAGTCGGGTACAAATCCAATAAGCACCACATTTTCATCCAGCCGTTGCAGCGGACCAACATCGGCCCCTGCACCCCCTCCTTTGATGACATAGATCCCATATTCTTCAAATAGGGGCAACCATTTTTGAATATGTTTCAACTGCTCAGGGTTGGCTTGAACAAAGAATCCACGTGGGGCAAAGGCTCCTCTATCCGCTTCAATTCCTACCAGATGTTTTTGTCCTAGGGAGTCGCAGTATCGGGCATATTCTTTTGCTCCTTTTAATCCATTTTCTTCATTCATAAACATCACGGAACGGAGGGAATACCGTGGAGTATAGTCTAAGGTTTTCAGCAAGCGTAATACTTCTATCGACTGAATACAACCTGCTCCATCATCATGCGCCCCTTCGCCCAAATCCCAGGCATCGAGGTGACCACCAACGGCGATGTATTGGTTTGGATATTTTGTTCCGGTTAACTGTCCGATTACATTATGCGACAAGGCATCTGGGTGATTCTTTGGCGTGATGGAATAATGGACAATGAGGTTGGAGTCGGCTTTTAAAAGCGCACTCAATTCTTCCGCTCCCAAGGTACTCACGGCAACTGCCGGAATCTTCGTAACCGAATCTGAATAGGCCATAGAACCCGTATGAGGATAATCATCTATTCGCAAATTCATACTGCGGACAATAATGCCTTTGGCTCCCTTCGACGCGGCCCAGATTGCGCCAAACACACGCTGGTCAACACAGGTTCCATAGGCTCCGAAAGTATAGACCATGCGCGCATCCATCGGGCGATTGAAAAATACAATCTTTCCTTCAATGGCCTTTGGGTCTAATTTGCTGAGCTCATTCCAGCCCATCACTTCTATCACTTTTCCGTTTATATCTCCTGCAACAGAGCCTCCCAAGGCACAAATTGGCATCGGGCGAATCGGTTTATCTGACTCCGATAAAGTGACCACCAAGGGTGATTCCGTTCCACGTTCCCAATGCGGCACCATTACCTCTTGCCGGTAAACGGAATCGAAACCATAGCCTATCATTTTGCTTTCGGTGAGGTCAACTGCTCTTTGTGCTGCTGCTGAGCCGCTCAATCGCGGACCCGCCTGCTTACATAAGTCTTGCAAATCGGGGTAGGATTTTCCTTTGGTGAGCGCTTCGTCGAAAATACGGGCGATAAAGAGTGAATCTTCATTTGATTGGGCCATCACAAGAATTGGGCTCAAGCAAAGTAAAAATGAGAGGATACGTTTCATGTTCTACAAATTTGCACTTTTCTACGAACATCCCTGTACATGGCATCCTCCTTGCACAGAATCAACGATTATCGTAATTTTCCCAACTATGATTCAAGCAATACGCACGCTGATTTTTGTGAGTTTAAGTATGATGGCCGGGGCGGTATTTTCGCAGCAACAAACCATCATTCAAGGAAATCTGAATGAATATGGGGCTGAGGAAGTGAAGCTCGTGTACAATAAGGTTCCGTTTATCAATAAACCCTTGGAGCTTAAGGTTCAAGCGGATAGTAACGGTACCTTTTTTATTCAATTCCCATTAGATAGAGTGGCCAATATTGATTTTTATCATGGAACCCAATCCATCTCCCTAATCATCGCTCCTGGAGATAGCTTTTACCTCAACGTGACGAAAACAGAACAAGGTATTGATGCGTATACTATGGAAGGACGCGGGTTTGAAGAGTCCTACCTAAACTACCTCAACTTTCGCGACTTCGACCGAGAGGTTATCAAAACTTTTCAAGACCAGGTAAAAAACCTTGATGCTACGGCTTACGAGAAGAAGGTTCAGGCTTGGATGAAAGAGTTTGAGTCGGTATTAAAGAAAAACCTGAAAGCCATTGATGCCAATAAAACATTTCGGAAACATGCCGAAAAAATGGCCTTGATTAAAGAAGCAAACTATTATCTGATTTTTGCGAACTACCAGCGAAACATTACCCGCGACAGCTTCGAACTTCCAAAGAGTTATGCGAAGATTCTATCGAATAAAACTCTTTTTGAGATTGACTATACGCCGAGTCCTGAGTATCAAAATTTCCTTTTATTGCACCTCACCACCATCGGACCAAGCCCCAAAGAAAATGTTTGCGATGGTGTCATTGATTTTCTAGACTTTATCGATGATACCTACGCCACAAGGTCGCATGACGAATTGATGGCGCGCGTTTTATGGGAAGGCATGGACAACGGTTGTTTTAAACGCACCAAAAAATTCTATGA
>CAZUIT010000061.1:0-18410 GCA_964620355.1 uncultured Burkholderiales bacterium
ATTTGCACCATGAAGATTTTACTGGACAATATGGTAAATTCTATCAATCCTTCCATAAAGCAAAATGGTACCAAGACCAAGTGCGTGAGTCGGAAGAAATGGCCAAGAAGCATGGGTTTGCAAAAGTGTCGCAGCTTAAATTGGCTGTGGCGAAGAAGATTCGCGACTTCACCCTCGGAGGAGGTTTTTTATTCGCCATGTGTTCCGCGACCGATAGTTATGATATTGCTTTGGCCGCAGATGGAGTGGATATTTGTGCCGCGGTTTATGATGGAGACGCAGCCAACCCAAATGCACAATCTCTGCTGAATTACGCTAATACCTTTGCCTTTGAAGAGTTTCAGCTGGAGCGAAACCCATTCACCTACGAGTATTCAAATATTGATTCGCGACCGAATAACCGACCGCCTGCCTTGTCAGAAGATAACGACTTTTTTGCCCTTTTTGAGTTTAGCGCGAAGTTCGACTTGATTCCGACTTTGTTAACGCAAAATCATACCCGTATCATCAAAGGTTTTATGGGCCAAACAACAGCTTTCGATAAAAAGCTTATCAAGCCCGGGGTAATTGTGATGGGCGAAACCAAAAGCATGGGAGAAGCGCGCTATATTCATGGCACGGCTGGCAAAGGAACTTGGACATTTTATGGAGGACATGATCCGGAAGATTATCAACATTATGTTGGAGAGCCACCTACAGATTTGAAATTATCGCCCAACTCACCGGGCTATCGACTAATTCTGAATAATGTGCTATTTCCTTCGGCGAAAAAGAAAAAACAAAAGACTTGATTTCATAAAAGCGCTTATTTTTGGCTCATGAAAACGGCAATGGAAGAGTTGGATATGCGGTGGAAGGACTTGCTACTTAGTCTTGAATCACGCTTTGGCAAACAGCCTGATTTGAACATGGTGCTCATCCTCATTGGGATGCGCGAATTGGGTCAGGTATTAACCACGCTAAAAAAAGAGGAGAAAGTTAATCTCATGCATATTGCTGTATGCCGCCTCTTGAGTGAAGAAGGGTATTATGAGCTAGAAGGCTTGGATGCAGATGGATGGCCGCATTGGAAAGCGATGAAAAAATTACCCTTTATAAATGTTGTTGAACAGGAACTTTATTTAAAAGAGCGGGTCGTTGACTATTTTGACACCCTGTGATATATTTGGAAACTTAGTTTATAGCATGATGAAAAAATTTACTTTACTCTTTTCTTTACTTACTATTATTGCCATCAGTGCATGTGAGTCGAAAAAATCGGCGAAAAAAGAAAAAGCAACAAATACGGAAGAATTAGCCCAGCAGGTGGCTGATACCCCAGTAATTCCTGCATCTATTGAGCCAGAGAAAAAGAACAAAATGGTAGAAATAATAACTGAATTTGGTACCATGAAGGTGCGCCTTTATGATGAAACTCCTTTGCATCGTGATAATTTTATCAAGCTTGTTGAAGAAGGATTTTATAATGATTTATTGTTCCATCGGGTAATCAAAAACTTCATGGTTCAAGGTGGAGATCCAAACTCTAAAGGAGCTGAACCAAACACACCGCTCGGAAATGGCGGTCCAGGATATACGATCCCCGCTGAAATTAAACCAGGCCTCTTCCATAAAAAAGGAGTGCTTTCTGCTGCCCGTTTGGGAGATCAAATGAACCCAGAAAAGGCATCAAGTGGCTCTCAGTTTTACTTGGTTCAAGGAACTAAGGTTCCAGCAGCAACCCTGCAACAGTTTGCTGCACGCTCTGGATATCAGTATTCGCCAGAACAAATAGAGGCCTACGAAACAGTTGGTGGAACTCCGCACCTTGATGGTCAGTATACCGTTTTTGGTGAGGTGATTGAAGGTCTTGATATAATCGATAAAATTGCTGCGGTTCCAACTGCTCCTGGCGACCGTCCATTGAAAGATGTAAAGATGACGATGCGCATTGTCAAGAAGTAGATGATGAGAAGCGCCTTTTCCGTTGTTCTTCTTCTTTGTAGTCTAATGGTCTTCGGACAAAAGACTGTCGTAAATGGAAAAGTAACCGATGCCTCCACGGGCGAAGCTTTGCCTTTTGTTAACGTATATTTTGAAGGAACGACAATAGGTGTTTCAACTGATTTTGATGGATTCTTTAACCTCGAAACGGATCGGGCCGTCGATAGTATATCTGTATCTTATCTGGGATACATTACCTCGACTAAAAAGCTACAGCGAGGAAAAACCCAGACCATTCATTTCCAACTCCAAGAGAACTTGAATGAGCTTCCTGAGGCGGTAGTTCGTCCGGGAGTGAATCCAGCACATCGCATCATCAAAGGAGCTCAGCAAAATCGGAAAAAGAATAGTTACGAAAACCTGAAAGCCTATCAATATGAGAGCTTCACAAAGGTTCAAATTGCTATTGATCAACTCACCGAAAAGCAAAGAAAGAGCAAGTTGCTCAATTCGGTAATGCCCTTGTTCGATACGGTGGGTGAGTTGAATGATGGGAGCAATACTCCCGTGCTTCCAATCTTTATTTCAGAGACTTTATCAGATTTCTATACCATGAAAAGTCCGTTTCGTCAGAAGGAAGTGATTAAAGCTACCCGGGTTATTGGCGTAGGTATGGAAGATGAGAGCGTAACGGCACAACTGCTAGGAAGTACGTTTCAACAGTACAATTTTCACCTGAATTGGATTCGTATTCTCGAAAAAGATTTTGCTTCGCCGGTGGGTGATGCCGCCTTGGACATGTATGTTTTTACACTCAAAGACAGTGTAATGATTGATGGAGTGAAATGCTATCGTATCGAATTAAACCCAAAACGGCCCAGCGATTTAGTTTTTACTGGAACCGTTTGGATTGCAGATTCAAGCTTCGCAATTCGTCGTTCTCAACTATATATGGATGGAAGGGCAAATCTGAACTTTATCGATCAGTTTAAGATTCAACAAGAATACCAGGAAACTTCAAGTGGGGCCTGGGTGCCTTCAAAAACACGGATCCTCCTAAATCTTGATGAACCCTCTTCAACCACCCCCGGATTCATTGCCCTCTTTTATGTCTCCAACAAGAATATCGTGGTGAATGAACCCATGGCAACAAAGTTCTACGAGGAAAAGTTGGTTTTGGCCGAAGATGCAACGGAAAAGAATGAGGAATTCTGGGAGGAAAACCGACATGAAAAACAAACCGAAGGCGACAAACGCATCGTTCATATGATCGATACACTCAATAACTTGCCCATTGTAAAAACATGGATAGAGTGGGCTGATATTCTCGTGAATGGATATAAGCGGGTAGGCAAAATAGATATTGGTCCCTATGCCTATTTGTTCTCCTATAATCCCTTAGAAGGGGCACGTTTTACAATCGGAGCGAAAACCAATTACTTGCTCAGTGAAAAGTTCCAGCTCCGGGCACGTTTGGGCTACGGAGTGCGAGATGGACGATTTAAATATATGGTACAAGGAGATGTATTTCTCTCCAAGAAACATTGGTCGATATTAGGCTTTAGGCAAAAAGATGATGTCGAGCAGATTGGGGTTACAGATCAGAGCTATGAACAATCCAACCTCTTCACCACCTTCGCGCTATTTCAGGCAGTGCAGATGAATCGTACCAATGAGCAAACTTTGTATATATCTCGTCAGCATACTCCTTCTTGGTCCCAACGTGTGGTATTCCAAACAAAAAACTACCTGTTTGAACCCGTAGGCGACAAGTTTAATTTTGCGTTTTTTAAAGAGAACACAGCAAACAATACGGTAATAGGGAGTGATTTCCGCACCACGACACTGACCATTGATACCCGTTTTGCCTACCAAGAGCAATTTATTCTTGACCACAATGAGCGGTATTCATTGGGTGCTCAAAAAGGACCATCTGTTACTTTCTCCTATACCCATGGTTTTAAAGATATTTTGCGTGGTGAATACAGCTACGACAAGGCTACCGTAAGCCTACAGCAGTGGGTGCGCATGGGGCGCTTTGGTGAAGGGAGTTATATCCTCACGGCGGGGAAAGTATTTGCCGATTCATTGCCCTATCCGCTGCTTGATGTACAGCGAGGAAATCAATCTATTCTGGCAAACCGCTATACCTATAACTTGATGAATCTGTTTGAATTTGTATGCGATCAATATGTGGCCTTCAACTATGAACATCATTTTGGTGGCGCATTTTTCAATCGTATCCCTCATGTTAAGAAAGCCAAGCTGCGGTTTTTTATGACAGGCAAAAGTATCTGGGGCTCAATTTCTCAGCAAAACCTTAATCTCTTACCGATTATCGACGAGTCGGGCAGGGCAGTAACACAATTCTATCAACTAAACCGAGAACCCTATGTGGAAGTAGGGTATGGAATTGAAAATATCTTCGCTATTGGGCGTATTGATTTTATCCATAGACTTACACATCTCAGCAATCCCGGAATCAACCGCTTTGGAATTAAAATTTCGGCACAATTTACCTTCTGATTTATTCGCCAATTAGGCCTTCAGGGACGCAAAAATTTCTATCTTTGCCCGATTTTGTAGATTCCCATTATGCCTAAAGATAGCTCCATTCGTTCAGTATTGATTATTGGTAGTGGCCCGATTGTTATAGGCCAAGCCTGTGAGTTTGATTATGCTGGTAGCCAAGCTTCTCGTGCGTTACGCGCCGAAGGAGTTGAGGTTTCGCTGATTAACTCTAACCCGGCAACCATCATGACAGACCCTGTTACGGCGGATCATGTTTACCTGCTTCCATTAACACCTGCTTCGATTGAACAAATTTTACAAGAGAGACAAATTGATGCAGTACTTCCTACCATGGGTGGGCAAACAGCATTGAACTTGTGTATTGATGTGGACGAGATGGGTATTTGGGAAAAATACAATGTCCGAATTATTGGGGTGGAAATCGCCGCGATTGAAACAACAGAAAACAGAGAGAAATTTCGTCAATTGATGATTGATCTCGGGATTGATGTGGCTCCTTCACGCATTGCAAATAGCTTCCTAGAAGGCAAAGAGGCTTCTCAAGAAATTGGTTTTCCCCTCGTTATTCGCCCTTCGTATACCTTGGGTGGCAGTGGAGGTGGTTTTGTGCACCGCAAAGAAGATTTTGATGAAGCGCTAAAACGCGGCCTCGAGGCCTCGCCAAGTCATGAGGTCTTAGTTGAAAAAGCAGTGATTGGCTGGAAAGAATATGAGCTTGAACTGCTTCGCGACAATAAGAATGATATCGCCGTAATCTGTACCATCGAGAATTTTGATCCGATGGGAATTCATACAGGAGATTCTATCACCGTGGCTCCAGCCATGACCTTGTCGGATACCTGTTTTCAGGAAATGCGAAATCAAGCCTTCCGAATGATGCGCGCCATGGGTGATTTTGCGGGAGGATGCAATGTGCAGTTTTCCGTGGACCCAGAAACGGAAAAAATTATTGCAATTGAAATTAATCCGCGTGTTTCCAGATCTTCGGCATTGGCCTCCAAAGCAACCGGATATCCAATTGCCAAAATTGCTGCCCTACTTTCTTTGGGCTATAACTTAGATGAATTAACCAACCCGGTAACTAAAATTACTTCGGCCTTCTTTGAACCTACGATAGATTATGTCATCGTGAAAATTCCAAGATGGAACTTCGATAAATTCAAAGGGGCTGATAATACCCTCGGACTTCAAATGAAGTCGGTAGGTGAGGTGATGAGCATCGGGCGTAGTTTTCAAGAAGCACTGCAAAAAGCATGTCAATCCTTAGAGATTGGCCGCGATGGTTTGGGCGCTGATGGTAAACAAATTCGAAACCTAGATCGCATCATCCACGGACTAGAGAATCCAACGTGGGATCGAATATTTCATATAAAGGATGCCTTGGCGATGGGTGTTCCAGTAACATCGGTTCAGAAGATTACACGCATCGACCGCTGGTTCTTGCTTCAGATTCAGGATTTGGTTAAGGTAGAAACCGAAATCAAACGCTTTAACCTGAATAACCTACCGCTTGACCTGATGAGAGAGGCCAAACAAAAAGGCTATTCTGACAATCAAATAGCGCATCTTCTCGGAAGTGATACCAAAGAAGAGGATGTATATAACCGCAGAAAAGAATTGGGCGTTAGGCGGGTCTACAAAATGGTAGATACTTGTGCAGCTGAATTCCCAAGTGATACCAACTATTTCTACTCCACATTTGATGGAGAGAATGAAACGGTGGTGACGGATAAGAAAAAGATCATCGTACTCGGATCAGGGCCAAATCGCATCGGTCAGGGAATTGAATTTGACTACTCCTGCGTGCATGGCTTATTAGCCGCAAAAGAATCAGGTTATGAAGCCATCATGGTGAATTGCAATCCTGAGACCGTTTCTACCGACTTCGATATGGCCGACAAGCTTTATTTTGAGCCAGTATATTGGGAACATTTGTACGAACTCATTGAAATGGAAAAACCTGAAGGGGTAATCGTTCAATTGGGTGGACAAACAGCCTTGAAATTGGCTGAAAAGCTTCATGAAAAAGGAATAAAAATTATTGGCACCAGCTACGAGAATATGGACATCGCAGAAGATCGCGGTCGTTTTTCTGACTTGCTGAAAGAACTCGATATTCCATACCCTCTTTACGGAGTGGCAGAAACAGCTGATGAGGCCATAGAAATAGCGCATAAAGTCGGATACCCTGTATTGGTTCGTCCTTCTTATGTTCTCGGTGGACAAGGCATGAAAATCGTTATCAATGATGAGGATTTGGAGCATGCGGTAGTAAGCTTGCTTGGAGATATGCCAGGAAATCGGGTTTTGATTGATCATTTCCTAGACCGTGCAGAAGAATCGGAATCCGACAGTATTTGCGATGGCGAGGATGTACATGTAATTGGAATGATGGAGCATATTGAGCCTGCTGGAATCCATTCCGGTGACTCTTCCGCTGTATTGCCACCATTTAGCCTATCAGACAATGTGCAAGGTCTCATGCGAGAGTATACGAAGAAGTTGGCACTTGCTTTAGACATCCGAGGGCTATTGAATATCCAGTTCGCCATCAAGGATGAAAAAGTTTATGTGATTGAAGCCAATCCCCGCGCATCTCGTACAGTTCCTTTCATTTGCAAGGCCTACGGAGTTCCTTATGTTAATATTGCGGCTAAGGTGATGTTGGGAGTGAATAAGCTGAAAGACTTTACCATTGAAGAGAAACTTGAAGGCTATGCAATCAAACAGCCCGTTTTCTCCTTCAATAAATTTCCAAAAGTGAATAAGGAACTCGGACCTGAAATGAAGTCAACCGGAGAAGCGATTCTCTTTATTAAAGACCTGCAGGACCCTGAATTTCGTCACTTGTACAAGGAGAAATCCATGTACTTGAGTAAATAATAAGAATACTTGCCATGCTGAAAGTTATTTTCTATTTGGTCATTATCTACTTTGCCTATAAGCTATACAAAGCGTTTAGTCAGGCGAAAGTGATTGTAAAATCCTTCCACTATCACGACAACCGCCAACAAACGGGTAATCAGGAAGAAGAAGGAAAAGTCACTATAAAAGAAAATCCCGCCAAAGGGGCGGGATCTCAATCGTCGTTGAATGACGGGGAATATGTTGACTACGAAGAAGTTAAAGATTGATTACCAGTCGTCTTCGTCGATTAATACAGGCTCTTTCAAGGCCTTTTGAATTTCCCCAATCAAGGAATTAATTTGTTTGTCAGCAGCTCTCAGAAGCAAATCATTGTAGATGATACTTCTTTCAGCGCGTACATAATATTCTAAGTAAGCATATTCCGGCTGCGTTTTTCCTGCAGCATTTTCCGGCATCACATGCTTCAAATGATCGATATCGTATTTGTATTTTCCGTCTTTAAAACGCAAAGCAAGTTTAAATTCCAAGTTTCCAACGTTCTCGCTCACATACTTGTTTTTTTGCATTTGGTAAGGCAGTTTCAAGGTCATGATAATCTTATCCATGTTGACTGCTGACTCTTTAAAGTCTTTGTCTTTCAGCTCAAATTTGGTCATGAGGTATTTTTTTGCCCTCAAGTACAAAGAATCATAATAAGAATCCTCCTGCTCTACAATGCCCGTGTATGTAATCATCTCCGTGATGGTATCATACGGCATGGTAATGCGCACATAAGGTTTTTTCTCTACCTTTTTTGGCTTCTGTTCTTCTTCACCATAATAAGGGTCATAGGCGTCGTAGCCTTCTTCATAAGGATCTTGAGTCGAGTCTGGACCTGACTCATAATCGTAATAGTTGTCATATCCAGTATTGTCATCTTCGTATTGTGCGTTAGCTTTGGAGCTTCCAAACGCCAATACAACTAGTGCGGATATGGCAAATAGACTTTGCTTCATAATTATTGAAATTCTAAACGAAAATATGGAAGTACAAACAATATCGAAACGAAAATTTTTTAAACGTGTCATTTTGTTTATTTCTCTTATATTTTGCGTTGATACTTTTAAACGTATGAGTGGTAAATATATTTTAATTTTTTCTCTTTTAACTTTTGTTCTGGCTTGCGAAACAATGCCTACTTCCAACAAAGAACAGTCCATAGATAATGATTCGTTGATTAACCATCAACAATCGCATGCAAATATCGACGAAGTTTCTTTGGATTCATTAAGTTTAGAATTGCGTGTAAACTTTGATAGCCAGACGCTTAATGGGTCTGCAACTTGGTTTATTCAAGCAAAAGAGGCTGTGAATGAAATGGTTTTAGACATTCGTGCCATCGAAGTGGAAAAAATTTTAGTTGATGGTGCAAAAGTGACCTTCTCTATTGGTGAAGATCACCCGGTTTACGGTCAAGGTTTGCATATTCCGATTAATTCCAATGCAAGAAAGGTTGAAATTCACTATCATACCTTGCCAAATGCGCAGGCCCTACAATGGTTAAGCGGTGAACAAACTTCTGGGGGAAAGCCTTTTCTCTATACCCAAAGTCAAGCAATTTTAGCACGAAGCTGGGTTCCTTGTATGGATTTACCCGCGAAGCGGTTTACCTATTCTGCTGCGATTTATTGTGAAGCACCCTTTCGTCCGCTTATGAGTGCCGAAAATCCTCAGGAGGCAGATGAATCCGGGTGGTATCATTTTACTATGCAGGAACCTATTCCTTCCTATTTGTTGGCCTTGGCTGCTGGTGAGCTTGAATACCGTGCGTATGATGAGCGATGTGGTGTGTTTGCAGAGCCTGTAGTGATGGATAAGGCATTTAAAGAATTGGTAGACCTACCGAAAATGATGACGGCCGCAGAAGCGCTTTATGGACCATATAGCTGGGGACAATACGATGTGCTCTTTTTACCTTCTTCTTTTCCTTTTGGTGGGATGGAGAATCCACGGCTCACATTTGCTACTCCAACCATCTTAGCGGGAGATGGCTCTCTGGTTTCTCTGGTTGCTCACGAGTTAGCCCATTCTTGGTCAGGGAATTTGGTAACGAACCGTACCTGGAACGACTTCTGGCTAAATGAAGGATTCACAGTATATTTTGAACAGCGGATCATGGAATCGGTATATGGAAGGGATTATTCCGATATGCTACGCGTACTTGGCTTTCAAGATTTGCAGGGTACCTTAGAAGAAATGGGACCTGATAATCCAGATACCCGACTTTATTTGAATCTTGACGGACGGGATCCTGACGACGGGATGAGCGATATTGCCTATGAAAAGGGGAGGTTCTTCTTGGAAAGTCTCGAGCACCTGGTTGGGCGTGAGCGTTTTGACTTATTCTTAAAGACCTATTTCACAGAGCATGCGTTTCAAACCATGACTACCGTGGGTTTTGTTGACTATTTGAAAACGCACCTTCTCAACGAAAACCCAAGCTGGGAAGAGCAAGCGAATATTGAAGGATGGATTTATCAATCAGGAATACCGGAAGGTTTTGTTCCTCCAACTGCCCGCGCCTTTGCTCAGGTGGATAGCTTGAGTCCACTTTTGATGAAAGCAGATAAACAAGCGATTGCAGCTACGAAAAACTGGACTACCCACCATTGGCTGCATTTTATTCGTAGCATGCAAGCACCGGTAGATACGCTTCAGCTGCGTGCGCTGGAAAATGAGTTTAAATTCAGTCGTGCGAATTCAGAAATTGCCAATCAATGGTTGGTCCTCGCTGTGCGGAGCAATTGGGTTGCCATGATTCCAAGCATTGAAGAGTTTCTTATAAGTGTAGGGCGAAGGAAATTTCTCATGCCCTTATATGGAGCAATGAATGAAGGAAACGCCAATTGGAAGTCTACCGCAAGAGCTATTTATAAGAAGTCTAGAAAAGGCTATCATGCGGTTTCAGTGAATAGTCTGGATGCCATGCTTTTAGAAAAGGCCGATTAATTGGATGCAGCTGCCTTCTCCGGAACAACAGATTTTTCATCCTCTTTTTGAAGAGAAAGGGATAAGCTGTTGGATGAAGCGCGACGATTTGATTCACCCCTTCGTGAGTGGCAATAAGTGGCGCAAACTCAAGCCCATTCTTGAATTGGCGAAGGAAAGGACATGTGAAACTCTTGTATCATATGGTGGCGCCTGGTCCAATCATCTTATCGCCTTGGCTGCTGCATCTGCTCAACTTGGGATTAAGTCAAGGGGCTTCGTCCGCGGAGAACTGGTGAATAACCCCTTGCTCAGTTTATGCAAACAGTTTGGGATGGAGTTGGAATTTGTCTCACGAGAAAGCTTTCGCCAATTAAGGGAAGAGAATACCCAATTGGTATGGAAAGATCAGGAGCTATGGATACCAGAAGGGGCAAATTGTGATGAAGGCCGTAGAGGTATGCGATCGCTTTGGCAAGAGCTGGAGCAAGCCTATGATGTGGTGATGGATAGTATCGGTTCGGGAACTTCTATTCGTGGATTACAGCTATCTAAACCGAAGGATACAAGGCTCGTGGGTATCATGGCTGTTAAAGACCAATCCTTGGCGAAGAGGATTGAAGAAGAAGGGGTAGAGGTCTTTTCCGAGTTTAGCCGCGGAGGTTTTGCTAAGATGGATGAGGCCTTATTTGAAGTTTGTCGTGCTTTTAGTAGTAAAAATGGAATATTGCTCGATCCCGTCTATACGGGTAAACAATGGATGGCTTTGCTTGAGTTGCTACGCCGCGACCATTTTATACCCGGCCAGCGCATCTTATTTATCCATAGCGGCGGACTTGCTGGCTGGATGTCGAATCCAGAGCAGCGTTAATCTGTTTTTACATTGCCAACAATACGTAGACGAACAGCACCGTCTTTGGCATTGGAATTTACGGTGATACTTTTATCAAATCGTCCTTGACGACCCACCGAATTGTATCCAACTGTGATAGCCGCCGTATCGCCAGGAAGAATTGCCTGTTCTGGGAAGCTGGGTTCAGTGCATCCGCAGCTTTTATCCACGCTTACGATAACCAAAGGAGCATCACCGGTATTGACAAAATGAAAATCATAGCTTGGTTTTGCACCTTGTTGCATGCTGCCGAAATCATGAACCGTTTCTAGGAAGTTAATATTGGCTTCCTTTTCGATAAAAGAGAAGCTCACAAATCCGCAAAGAAGAAAGGCGAAGAGGAAATATTTTTTCATAAGTGATGGAATGTTTGAACACAAAAAAACCCCATGGGAATGCCACGGGGTTCAATTATTTTGGAATCCGTAGCTTATTTATTCGGCGTTGGATTCTGTACTGGAGATGTTGGCGCAACTTTCTTCGGCTCAACATTTCCTTTGATGGTTAAAATCATGGTACCATTTTTTGCATTGGAATTCACGGTGATACTTTTGGTGAATGTTCCTGGGCGGCCAGTTGAATTGTATATCGCTTTGATTTTACCAGTTTGTCCTGGCATAATTGGCTCTTTCGTCCACTCAGGAGTAGTGCATCCACAAGAAGCACTAACACTGGTTAATACCAAAGGTGCGTCTCCTTTATTGGTGAATTCAAATTCTACTGTTGCTTGGGTTCCTTCTGCGATGTTCCCGAAATCATGAGATTGTGTTTGAAATGAAATTTCTGCTTGCTTTTCTTGAGCAAATGCAAAAACTCCAACTAAAACCATCATGCTTGATAATAAAAACTTTTTCATAGGGCTAGTCTTAAATATGTCTAATCAAGCTGAATTTTACAAAGATTATTCCAAAAAGCAGCCATTTACATTGAAACATTTCTGAAATTTGGCTTTTAATGGCTAATTCATACCCAATATAATGACTCATTCTCAAAAAGAGGCACTGGCAAAATTGATGAAATACTGCGCGTATCAGGAGCGTTGTTTTGCGGAGGTAGAGGCTAAGCTCCACTCTTTAGGCCTTTATGGTGATAATGCTGGAGAGGTGGTCGTTGAACTAAGTAGAAGTGGTTTTCTGGATGAAGAGCGCTTTGCTAGGGCATTTGTTCGGGGGAAATTTCGCCTAAAAAAATGGGGAAAGCGAAAAATTGCCAATGCACTTCGTCAAAAGCAAATTAGTGAGCATTGTGTGAATGAAGGATTCAAGGAGATAGATGATTCCGAATATCTTGAGGTACTTCAGGAAATAGCTAGGAATTATTGGGGCAAATTAAAAGCAGAAAAGAATGTGTGGGAAAAGCGAAAAAAAACAGGCTCATACCTCCTTCAAAAGGGATATGAGCCTGAATTAATAAATACGCTTTTAAAAGAATTAGCCGAGGTATGATTTTAAAATCTTGCTTTTGCTTGATTTTCTTAATCTTCTCAGTGCTTTTTCTTTAATCTGACGAACACGTTCCCGCGTTAATCCTACTTTTTCGCTGATGTCTTCTAAGGTATGAGCCGGACCGCCATCCAAACCATAGTAGTACTTCAATACATCTCTTTCTTTTTCAGATAAGGTATTGATTACCCGTGAGATTTCTTTTTGTAAAGATTCATTGATGAGGTGCAAGTCTGGATTTGGTTCGTCGTTATTGTCGAGCACACCAAGAAGGGTATTGTCTTCGCCTTCGGTAAGTGGTGCATCTATCGATAAGTGACGACCAGAAGTCCGAAGTGCGTTTTCCACCTCAATCACCGGGATGTCTAATGCTTCTGCAATTTCTTCTGCAGTAGGTTCGCGTTCAAATTTCTGCTCCAATTCGGCAGCAGCATTGCCAATACGGCCAATGGAACCTACTTTGTTAAGCGGTAGACGTACTATCCTAGATTGATCAGCTAAGGCTTGAAGAATAGATTGACGAATCCACCAAACGGCGTAGGAGATAAATTTAAATCCCCGAGTTTCATCAAACCTTTTTGCCGCCTTGATCAAGCCAAGGTTGCCTTCATTAATCAGGTCACCTAGGGTAAGCCCTTGGTTCTGGTACTGTTTGGATACAGATACCACGAAACGCAAGTTGGCATTCACTAACTTTTCCAAAGCAACTTGATCACCTTCTCTAATTCTTCTTGCCAGTTCAACCTCTTCTTGAGCGTCGATCATTGGCACTTTGCTGATTTCGTTGAGGTACTTGTCGAGTGATTTGTTTTCCCGGTTGGTAAACTGTTTGCTGATTTTAAGCTGTCTCATGTATGACTACGGATAGTTTTATAAATTATGCGAACCCCATTTACATCAAAAATCCCACCAAACTGTGGATAAATCGTGGGAAAATGACGAGAATCTAATACGTCTCCTGAAACGCAAGGAGATAATCTTTTTCAAGGGTTCAAAAGGAACTTTTTTTAGGGAATATTTTCGACGAATAATTCCAATTTTGAACAAGATTGTCTAGTTATGATAATATTTGATATGCTGCAAAGGCGCTGAGGTAGGCCATGATCCCCATAAATAGAAATTGTATAATCGGCCATTTCCATCCTCCAGTTTCACGTTTCATCACCACCAGCGTACTGGCACATTGAAGGGCAAACAAATAAAAGAAGAGTAAAGAAACAGCAGTTGGTCCACTAATTCCATCCTCCCTTCCTAAGATATTTAGTATGCTTTCTTGGTCTTCGGGATTATCTAGGTGATAAAGTGTTGAGATGGCACCAACAAATACCTCGCGTGCAGCAAAACTCGAAAGAATGGCAATACCAATTTTCCAATCATAGCCCAATGGTTCGATAGCGGGCTCAATAAGCTTGCCTCCGATTCCTGCAAAAGATTCTTCTAAAGGAGTTTGAACATCTGCTGCACTCGGTGAAAAATCTGCAGGGCCATAGTTAGAAAGAGCCCAAAGCAAGATGCTGACACCAAGAATGACTTTGCCTGCTTCGGATATGAAAGTCATGCATCGGTTTCCTATTTGCCTCAACACTACTGGCCAGTGTGGCATACGGTATTCAGGAATTTCCATCAAGAATAAGTCTTGATTTTGCTTTTTCATCCCTCGATTCAATAACCACGCTGTGCCAAATGCAGCTAAAAAGCCAAGGAGGTAAAGTCCGGTAAGGGCTAATCCTTGGTAATTGAAGATGCCCAAGAAATGCTCGTTTGGTAGAATGAGACTCACCAAAAGAATGAATACAGGCAATCGTGCAGAGCAGCTAATAAACGGCAATACGAACATGGTGATTAGCCGGTCGCGTGGCTGGGAGATGGTGCGGGTCGCGAGAATTGCTGGTATAGCACAGGCAACTCCGCTTATCATTGGAATTACGGAGCGTCCATTTAAACCAGCTCGACGCATCACCTTATCCATTAATAAGGTAGCGCGAACCATATAGCCACTGTCTTCAAGTAAAATAAGGAAGAAGAAAAGTAGCCCAATCTGAGGTAAAAACATGAGTACTCCGGTGAGTCCTGGGATAATACCATTTACAATTAAGGCATTGATCGGTCCATGCGGGATGCTTTTTTCAAGCCAAATGCCCAAATGAATAAAGAGGCTTTCAATTAGCTGATTGGGGTAATCTGCGAGGTAAAAAACAGATTGGAAGAGAAGAAATAGTATGAGGAAGAAAAAAACATAACCCCAAAAAGGATGGAGAAGATAGCGGTCCCATTTATCGCTGCTACGCTGATATACTTTTCCAGCCTCCCATTTTTGGGCTTTTTCAAGAAGTATATCGATTCGTTTAAAGAGGTCTTCCGCTTTTGTTGTTACGGCTTTTTTTAATTGAACGGGAGCCACTTCAAATTGAGAAATAGCTTCCTGAAGTGCTGCAATGCCAGATTTTTTTGAAGCGGAAATGGGAAAGACAGGTATCTGTAATTCGCTTTTAAGGGCCTGAATATCGATTTGAAGCCCCCGTTTCTCCGACAGGTCGTGCATGTTTAAGGCAAGAATCATCCGACAACCTGCTTCTTGCATTTGCAAAAACAGGAAGAGGCTTTTACGTAATTGCGTGGCATCAGCTACGAAAACATAAAACTCAGGAGCGGCCTCACTATTGTCCAAAAGCAAAGAGGTGGCCACCAACTCATCAGCTGAGCGTGCGTTTAGGCTATAAACTCCTGGAATATCTTCAACTTGAAAGAGTTGCTTATTATGATAAAACTTGCCGCTTTTTTTTTCGACAGTGACTCCCGGGAGATTCCCAGTCTTCTGGTGCAACCCAGTTAATTCATTAAAGAGGGTCGACTTGCCGCTGTTTGGATTTCCGGCTAAGGCGAAACATCGGGTTTTAGTCAAGAGGGGAGATTTTGATCTGTACAGCCTGTTCCTTACGAAGACCGATTTGTGTGCCTCCAGCCTCAAGCATGATAGGACATCCAGATGGTGCCGCGCCTAGAAAGCGGATTAAACTTCCAGAGAAGATTCCGAACTCTTGTAAACGCTCCGCAAGCAATTGCTCATCTATTTTCGCAATTACTGCGCTCTTCCCTTTATGCAGATCCGCCAAATTCACGGTCGCAATTTAGAATATTTCTAAATAAAAATCCGCCTTTCTCGGAAGAAAGACGGATTTTAAAACAAACTATATGAAGTCAGAGTATCTTAGCCAAGTACAAACTTGATAGGTAAGGCAATTTTTACACGAACAGGTCTGAAGTTATTTTCACCAGGAATCCATTTTGGCATCGATTTTACAACTCGGATTGCTTCCGTATCCAAGCCCCATCCGAGAGACCTTACAACCTCAACGTTGCTAATGCTTCCGTCTTTTTCAATTATGAATAGCACGGTTACTCGGCCTTGGATCAAGTTTTCAATAGCCAAGCTTGGGTAGTTTACGTTTTCTTGAATAAACTTCATCATGGCCGCTTCGCCGCCCGGAAAGGTTGGCATTTGTGAAGCAAAGATTACAGGCTCATCTATCAACGTGCCAGGGTCAATTACAGGAGCGACATTAACTTTGATAACTCCAATATCAGATATTGGGATGATAGGGCTTGGCTCGATGGGTTCGCTAGGCTCCGGTACCGGGGTTGTATTGTCTACTATTTGGAATAGATCTGTAGGTTCGGGAGCGGCTTCAATTGGCTTTGCTTCTTCATCCGGAACCATGTCTATTTCCCCTAGTTGTTGTTCTTCAGATACGGTTGTTGAATGTTGTTCTTGAAGAACAACAACATCGGAAGTATAGCTTGAGAGGTTAAAGGCCCAAAGGGCGAAGGAGAGGGCACAGATTAGCCCAATTTCAAAAAAAAGGATGCTTCTTTTTTTTGTTTTGCTGGTGTGTGGGTGAACTTTTCGCATAGTGGTAAAATTTAGAACTACACTTAAAACGGAAAGAAGACCACGGATGGTTGGAATGTATGGGCAAATAAAAAAGAAAGTCCGGCTCGAATACGAACCGGACTTTTTATCACGTTATACTTATTGGTCTTAACCCAAAACGAAACGAATTGGAATCACAAATCTTACGCGAACGGGTTTATTCCTTTGTTTTCCAGGTTTCCAGTTTGGCATTGAGTTCACCACCTTTAAAGCGGCTTCATCACATCCCCAACCGATTCCCTTGAGAACCTTGGCATCGATAACTCTTCCCTTTTCGTCAACAACGAACTGGACAGTTACACGGCCTTGAATATTATTTTCTCGCGCCAAAGGAGGGTAATCCATATTGTCGGAGATATACTTAAACATCTTTGCCTCTCCTCCAGGGAATTCAGGCATGTCTTCCACGACAAAGAACACTTCTGGTTCCTTGGTTTGTTCCACCACTTCTATCTGCTCTTGAATTGGCTCAATCACCGTTTCTTGATCGATTTCTGTAGCTTCAATCTCAGCCTCTTCCACTTCCGAGTCATCCTCAATCACCTCAATAGTTTGTGGTGGTGGCGGTGGTGGGGGTGGGGGTTGTTCCTGACGAGTAATGTCGGTCATCTCTTCTACCTCCTCTACTTGTTCAACCACCATCAAGCTGTTGTCAACTTGATCGCTGCTTGAATAGCTAAAGGCCGCATAGGTAAAACCAAGTGCGACAGCTAAACCTACCATAAAGTAGATGTCTGTCTTTTTTCGAATGTCCGCTTCCGGATATTTTCTAGGCTCCATAACGATTAAACAAAATTAGTTCAATTGGTGAATACCACCAAATACTAAAAAGTAAACGCTTTGTTAAGTGCTGAGGTTGTAAGGCGTTTTCAAGCATCTGGAAATCCAGAACTGGAAATAGGTAAACCCAATCAAAGCACCAACTGTATTTGCAAGAATATCATAGCCGTCAAAACTTCGGTATCCCAATAGATACTGGCCAGATTCGGTTAATAGTCCAAAACAAATCGTGAATAATACACCATATTTCGCAGCGGATAATTTTTTTATGCTGAAGCGAAATTGCTTGACAAGACCTGTAATGGATAAATAACACAGCATGGCAAAGAAGGAGATGTGAATCAGCTTGTCTAATGAGGCAACGGATTGTTGCTCAATCCCTTGGGTTGGCATAAACATCATAACCATGATGAAAACGGCCCAAGCAAAGGTGCCACGGTGGTATTTAATTAGTTTTTTCAAGCGCCAACAAGTTGCTGGTAGTCTTCTGCAGACATTAAGCCGTCCAACTCAGCTGCATCTGATAAATTAACTTTTATCATCCAACCTTCACCATAAGGGTCGGCATTAACTTGTTCAGGGTTCGTTTCAAGATTTTTGTTGAATTCAGTAACTTCTCCTGATACGGGCATGAATAGGTCAGATACTGTTTTAACCGCTTCAACCGTTCCGAATACATCATGCAGACCAAGGGTGTCTCCCTCTGTTTCTATTTCGACAAAAACGATGTCGCCTAGTTCACCTTGCGCAAAATCGGTAATTCCAATGGTTACTGTATTTCCTTCAATGCGGATCCATTCGTGGTCTTTTGTGTACTTGAGTTCTGCTGGAATATTCATGCTTCTAAATTTGCCCCGAAATAAGCGAAAAAAATCTGCATCCGAAAGAGCTTAAGTCATGCTTTTTCTGCGCGTTGTTGCAGTGCGTGATTCATGGCTATAAAATTTTGACGCGTTTGCTCGCCAATCTTCCCTAAAATTAGGCGATGTAACCATCCTGAAAAATATTCGCCATGCGACAATAAGTTCCGCCTTGGAGTGGACTTAATCGAAAAAAATGACGGCCATTAAACATT
>CAZUIT010000062.1:0-15719 GCA_964620355.1 uncultured Burkholderiales bacterium
CCTAAAATTAGGCGATGTAACCATCCTGAAAAATATTCGCCATGCGACAATAAGGTTCCGCCTTGGAGTGGACTTAATCGAAAAAAATGACGGCCATTAAACATTCCCAATGGCATTTTTCCTAGCCATTCAAAATAAACTCCTTTCTCATAAGCGATGATGGTGGGTTTAAATGTCATGGATTTTTCGCCATTCATCATGGTATTTATGAGAACCGCATTGGGTTTTATTTCGCCTTCCATCCGCACAATAAAGGGATTCCATTTTGGATAAGCAGCAGTGTCTGTGAGAATATTCCATACCTTTTCTGGCGAGGCTTCGATGAATTGTTCTGTGATAATTTGTTTCATGCATTCGTTTTTTATGGAAACAAAGGTGAATCCAAGCTATTATACTGTGCCTTAACAATTGTTAATTTAGTCTAAAGAGGGTTAGACTTGAAACAAAGAAGTTGATTTAGCCTTTCTCAGTTATGCGCTTACGAATGCGGCTCAAGCTTACCGGGGTGATTCCAATAAAGCTGCTCAATATATGTTGGGGGATATGTTGAACAAGATCCGGGCGGCTTTCCATCATATTCATATAGCGTTCTTCTGGCTTCAAACTAATTAATGAAGCAACAACAGATTGGGCGTAAATCAAACGCTGAATTAAGAGCTTTCGTACCAGAATATCCATTGGGCGAATATCATCCATCCAAGCATCTAAATCTGATTTTTTAAAGGCCAGAATTTTGCAGGCCGTAATACTCTCAACCGTTTGCTGACTTGGAGCACCTGTGAAGAGACTTTCTAGTGAGCTAAAGAATTGCCCAGGGCCGAAAATAAAGCCTGTAACCTCTTCAGCTTCTTCCGTGATATAGTAAAAACGGGCAAAGCCTTCAAGCAAGAAATAGGCTTCTGTTGCGGTTTCATCGATGTCGACCAAACGGTATTTTGCAGGAATTTCTCGATAGATGAGCTTATTTTCAATAATAGCTTTCTCCGACTCACTAAAACGCGCTAGCTGCTCTGCAATTTTCCAGAATGGATCAAATAAACTCACGTTTGAATTTATAATTTATGCCCTTCGACTTCGCGAAATAATTTAAGAAGCATGAAAGCATCGTTTGCTTCGCTCAGGATGACGAATTTATAGTTTTTATTTAGCGATCTAACCATCTCATTGTCTCAAGTCTCACCATCTCAAGTCTAAAAGACTTATTTCATCCCCGCTACATAAGCGGCATAACCTATGTCTTCGACTTTGTCTGCTTTGGCAAGGACTTCCGTTTTCATGCCCTGTTTAAAGGTAGCGACTGTATCGGCTACTTTTGCATCGCTGCTTCCTAATATTTGGGCAGCAAGAATTCCTGCATTGCGAGCGCCATTGATAGCAACTGTTGCAACCGGGACACCTGGAGGCATTTGAACGATGCTATACAAAGAATCAATACCGCTCATGGTTTTGCTTTGAACAGGTACGCCAATGACTGGAAGCTCCGTCATCGCGGCAACCATCCCTGGTAAATGGGCAGCCCCGCCAGCTCCTGCAATGATGACTTGAATTCCGCGGCCCCTTGCAGTAGTAGCGTAATCATACATTTTTTCAGGGGTACGGTGCGCTGAAACGATGCTTAACTCGTAGGGGATTTCAAATTGGTCGAGGATTTTTGCTGCCTCCTGCATTACAGGTAGGTCGCTGTCTGATCCCATGATAATGCCTATTCTTGCTGTCATTTTGCGGGTATAAATTGAAATGTGTCGCGAACAAATTTAGCTTTTTCAATGGCCTCTACTAAAGTTGTTGCCAAAATAGTAGCGTGGCCCATTTTCCGTTTCGGACGCGTTTCTGCTTTTCCATATAAATGAATATACACGCCTGGGAGCGCCAATATTTCGTCTAATCCTTCAATGGAATAAGCTCCTGAAACACCGTCTGTGCCGAGTAAGTTTATCATCACTGCCGGAGAAATTAGACCGGTATCGCCTAAAGGAAGGTCTAATAGGATACGGTTGAGTTGTTCGTATTGAGAAGTATAATTGGCTTCTATGGTATGATGGCCGGAGTTATGGGGCCGAGGTGCAATTTCATTGACTAGGATCTCACCACCTTTAGTTAAGAAGAGTTCAACGGCAAAAATCCCTTCGCCATCAAATGCTTCAATGCACTGTATAGCAATATCTTTTGCTTTTTGATCGATGGTTTCGCTGATTTGGGCCGGACAAGCCAAGAATTCAACCAGGTTAGCAATCGGGTCGAATTCCATTTCTACGGTAGGGAAAGTGCAAATTTCTCCACTTTTCTTGCGGGCTACAATTACAGAAAGTTCTTTATCACAGTCTACAAAGGCTTCAATCAAGGTAGGTCCTGGGAAAGGAAAGTTTCCTGTTTTTTCTAACTCAGCAACCGAGCAAAGTGCCACGCCTTTTCCATCATAGCCATCGGTTCTGCTTTTTGCTGCAAATCGATTGATGCCTAAATCTTTGGCTGCCTGAATCCATTCGCTAGGTTGATTGACCAAACGAAAGGGTGCAGTAGGAATATGATGGTCGGCATAGAACTGCTTTTGCATTCCTTTGTCTTGTATGATTTCTAGAATTCGTGGAGAAGGCACTACGCGCGTTCCGTGGTCTTCTAAGTCTTTCAAAGTTTCTACGCCAACATGCTCAATTTCATAAGTCAGCACATTACTTTTATTCGCCAACTCACGAATTTTTGTGTCATCCGTTAATTTCCCTAGAATTTGAGAATCAGCAATTCGGGTAGCTGGAGCGTCTTCTGTATTTTCAAGAATATGGAAAAAAGTATTCCAAGGTTGGGCTGCTTCGATGAGCATTTTCCCTAGCTGACCGCCACCAATGATACCGATATGTTTGCGCAGATTTGAAGCCTTCGACATGGCGCAAAGATATCGTCATTTATGAATTATGATTTATGAATTGTGATTTGCCCGTCCGCCGACTGCGTGCGCCGTAGCTTTTTCAGCGAAGGTGCAAGTTAATTGAAACGAGGTGGAAATTAACGAAGGCGGATGATTTGTGTTGAAGCGTGGTGAAATCAATTTGTCGCCGATGCCTGGAGGTAGGGAGAAGGCGGATTAAAACATATCCATCAAGCCCAAATGCTTTGAACGGCAGGTACTGGGACGAAGGAAATAATAGCCCACTCTGGCAGAAAAACTGCGGTTATAGCCTTTGGTTTCTTCATAAGTAAAGACAGGAGTGATGCCCATCGCATATTCTGCTTCGAGGAATAAACCACGTTTCCATTCGAACCCAATTCCGCCAAGTGCATCAAAAGTGGTTTTTTTGAAATTGTCGCTTTGCAATTGATGCGGCACATCCGTGTACCCATCTGTGATTTTTGAAGAAACGGTTTGTCCTGCTCGCATACCGCCAAAGAGGTAGAGGCGATTATTTCTCCTTCCTAAATAGCCTTTGATGCTTAAATCGAGTGCTATTTGATGAGCCACATATCCTTCTCTGAAGTTTCGCGGTGCATCCATGTGAGAGCCAATCAAAGGGAAATAACCTTGCTTTTGATATCCAAGATTAACTCGAAATGAAGCGTTTTTACAGATATATTTTTCACCAATTATAAAGGCGGAAAATCCATGAACGGGCTCCATTCGGTAGAATCGAGTATTTCCCCACTGTTGCCAGGCATTAACATAAGAGGCACTAAATCCGAACTTGTCTAATTGCGCATGAGTAGCGGGACTAAAACCAAGCAGGCAGAAGACGAAAAGTAAAATGCTGAGTTTTTTCATGGCAAGCGTATTTTAGGATTAGACTTATAAAGCTAACGTTTTGTTGTCTGAAATAGTCTATTGAATCCTTTGGCTACCCATCATTTTTGGAAGTGTTCGCTGATATTATATCCGAAACGTAGCCCATAGCAATACTCGCGAACTTGAATAAAATCATTCGAGTAAAGCGTATTGATTGTTGGGTTAAACTCCAATTCAATGGAAAACTTATACCACATGGTAACACCGATTCCTACTGTGCCTCCGAGATTATATTTGTATTCTCCATCTTCAATCAATTGATCAGTGAATGTGTATTCTTTGTCGAAAATGGTAGTAGCCAATGAACCATTTCCAACTCGGAAATCATTTCGAATTCCAAGCACAGCATAAGGAATAAAACGCCTCGGGCTCGGTGTAGCACGATAAACGGGCTGAAATTTCATGGCTAAGTCAAAGGAAAAAAGGTGCAGATTCATTGACTTGTCACTTAATTTTCCGAGTGAATTTCCTCGATCATCTACTAAATCCATCTCGTTCCTATATCCTTTTTGAATATAACCGAACTGGACTCTGAAGGAAGACCATTTGTTTACTTCTTTGTCGGCGAAAAGGGAAATGCTTGGACCTAGCAAGGATTTAATATCTTCCCTCTTCTGAGATGTTTTTTTGTAATACCAGGTTTGATTCGCCACATTCAAGCCGACACCAACTCCATAATTATCAATAAACTGTGCGTGAATATGGAAAGTGGTCAATAGAAAAATGCTGAGAAATGCACAGAGATACTTAGCCATAAATTCGTGATTAATCCCTCCAATTACGCTTATTATCCTTAAATAGGAAAATTGGTATTTGATCAACTTCTTATGTCTCACCCTCTCAAGTCTCACCCTCTCAAGTCTTAATTACTCGCTACCTTCGCCCCATGACTGCCCAAGACCTCATTCAATCTGCCCTGCCCCTTATAAAGGATGTCGGTGCCTTTATTCGTAGTGAAGTAAAAAACTTCGACCGAAATGTCATCGACCTAAAAAGCCAGAATCAATTGGTTTCGTACGTCGACCTAACTGCCGAAAAACGTTTGGTAGAAGGCTTAATGGCGATTAGTCCGGAGGCTGGGTTTGTCACTGAAGAAGCCACGATAGAAAGAAATAGGCATACCGATATTGTATGGATTGTCGACCCATTAGATGGAACCACCAATTTCGTGCACGGTCTTCCTGTGTTCAGTGTGAGTGTTGGATTGATGCTGCATGGAAAACTGGCGGGAGGCATAGTCTATGAAATTAACTTGGATGAATGTTTTTATGCTTGGGAAGGTGGAAAGGCCTATTGCAACAACAAGGAAATTCATGTATCGCAAGCTGCGTCCTTGGAAGATTCTTTATTGGCGACTGGTTTCCCGTATTATGATTTTGAGCAGATGGATCAATACTTGCAATTGCTCAAAACCTTGATGAAAGGCTCCAGGGGATTGCGACGTATGGGCTCTGCTGCAGTGGATTTGGCCTATGTGGCTTGCGGGCGATTTGATGCCTTTTTCGAATATAGTCTGGCTGCCTGGGATGTTGCTGCAGGGGCGTTTATCGTGCAAGCTGCAGGCGGAAAAGTCACTGATTTCTCTGGAGGCGATGATTTTCTCTGGGGAAAAGAAATTGTAGCGAGCCAGCCAAAAGTAAGTGAGGAGTTTTTGGGATTGGTGAAGAAGCATTTTAAGTCCGAAGCATAAAAATTGACTGAATTTTGACATTGGCCAAATAAAAATAGAGTAACTTTATCCTATGACACAGGCGGAACTTAAACAGCGAATTATCGCCAGGATTCAGAAGTCAAATGACATGTTTTTACTTGAAGAACTGAGTAGAGTCATGGATTTAGATGAAGCTCAGGCAAGCGTATACCCTCTTGGGAAGGCGCAGATTGATGTAATTGGTGAAGCGCAAGAACAAATTCAAAAGGGGGATTTCAAAAGCGCGAAAGATGCCGATAGTTAAATAGATGAATGGCTTGATAAGTAAAATGGTCGAGGAACCTTGTCCAAAACCCAAAGTGAATTCCATTCGTATATATCAAGGTATGAAGCAACTCTGTCTCTGTTTAATGGCTTGTTTTTTCCTCGCCTGCGAAAAAAATGAAGCGAATGATATGCCTGTTGTAAAGCCTCCTTCGGATACCCTGCGTTATTTGGCATTGGGCGATTCCTACACCAAAGGCCAATCGGTGCCGGCTGCATCAAGTTTCCCTATTCAACTCCGTGACTCATTGATCGAACGCGGCAAGGTGGTTAAAGAAACTTCCATCATTGCAGAAACCGGCTGGACAACAAGCAACCTAAAATCGGCTATTGCTGCAGCTTTTCTTCCGAATGATTACGAAATGGTGAGCCTTTTGATTGGGGTTAATAATTTCTACCAAAACAAGGATACCAACCTCTATATCCAAGAGTTTGAGGAGCTGTTAAATTCTGCTATTGGTTTTGCTGATGGGAAATCAGAGAATGTATTTGTGGTTTCTATTCCTGATTATGGATTCAGTCCTTTTGGGCAAGGCTCAGACCCGCAGAAAATTGCTGAACAAACCGATCAATACAACCGAGTTGCTTCAAGCATATGTGCGAAATATTCTGTTCAATTTATTGATATTACTCCCATTTCGCGCAGTAACGACCCGAGCTTGATTGCTTCTGATGGTTTGCATCCAAGCGCGAAGCAGTATTCGCTCTGGGTGGAGAGAATTTTAGGGCAGCGCGTATTTTAAACGAGATCAGAAGATTTTCTGACCCTACATTCCGACTTTCATTCCTGTGCGAGCCACATGGAATCCGGCCTTTTCAATTTCCGTACTTGCTGATGATTCTGGGTCGAGGGCTGGGTTGGTATGGTTGAGGTGGATGAAGTAGATACGGTCCCTCAATTCTGGACTCATACCTTTAAAACGCTCCATACTTTCCGAAATAAAAGGGTGAGGGATGGTTTTAATATCGCGGTTTGGGAGCTCATTTCCATCATAGAAGGTTCCATCAATAAAGGCATAATCGACCACGCTAATCAGACTGTCAATATTGATTTCCCACCTTTCCCATTTATCAATATCGGGAATGAATAGGGCGCTATTTGTTGGACCCTGAATGATAAAACCCGCTGTTTCTGAATATTCATCTCGGTGTGGAACAAGTACACTTCGAACGGAGATATAGTCGCTCAAACTCACTGAGCTTGATTCGTTTAAAGTGTTAAGTTGGACATTCCTGTTGTTAATCAAGGCTTCCCAAGGGGCGTTTTTTTGCAGGAAGTCCGTCATTCTTGGAAAAGCATAGACAGGCACATTTTTACTGTTCTTCGCTTCCTTGCCCATGTACATCAGGCCAGTATAATGACCAATATGGCCGTGTGTTAAAAAGATGGCGCTTGGGTTCACTTTAAATAGTACTTGCGACTGCGCTAAGGCCCATTGTTTGGAGAAATCAGGAGTGGCGTCGAAGAACCAGGCGGCTTCTTCCGGAGTATGAATCAGAGCTAGACTGCTCACCATTCTGCTCGAATCCGGATGCGTCCATAAATCGCGGCAGCATTCTTTCATACAGCCAGCCTGAGGAGATCCAGCATCTTGCACATTGCCCAATACCAAAAGAAAGGTTTCAGGCATCGGATCGGCATCGCCATGGATTTCTGTATGGCTACTTGTGCAAGAAGCTAAGAAAATTAGCAGATGAAGTGGTCCTAATTTCATGGAGTAAAGATACTGACCATAGACCATTGTCCATAGACCATGGCTTTTTTGTCAATCGCTAAAAGTCAAATGTTGACCATTGGTATTTAACCGGACTCATTTCAGCCGTAGATTTTGGTCTGTCGACTGTGGACTTTTGCTATGGTCAATGGTCTATCGATCATGGTCTATCGATCATGGTCTACCTGTCCCACCAGCGATTCAGTGGCTTCAAATGCGTTAAATCTATTTTTTCTCCAATGATAGGTGTAATGATATTAAGTCCTAATGATTCAGCAGCTGTGGTAACCCGTTTTGGTGAATCATTCCAGGCATGAAGAGAAAGGGTAAAAGAACCCCAATGGATGGGCATGAAGCTTTTGGCTTGAATGTCTTTGGCGGCTTGGGCGGTTTCTTCCGGCATCATGTGGATTTCCTTCCACTTTTCATTGTATTGTCCGCATTCCATCATGGCGAAATCAAAGGGCCCGTATTTGGCGCCAATCTCTTTAAAATGGCGTCCATATCCGCTGTCTCCACTGAAATAGATGCTACTTTCATTGTGTTTCACTACCCAGGAGCACCAGAGAGTTGCACCGCGGTCGCCGAGTCCTCGTCCGGAGAAATGTTGGGCTGGGGTGCACACATAAGTATATCCATCAATCACCACAGAATCCCACCAGTCCAATTCCTGAATTTTGGCTGAATCAACACCCCAAGAGATGAGGTGGTTGGCAAGTCCGAGTGGTACTAAAAACTGGCCAGTCTTATCTTTGATTTTTTGAATGCTTTCGTAGTCGAGGTGGTCATAATGGTCATGCGAAAAGAGGACAATATCTAAGGCTGGGAGTTGTTCCGCTTGGATGGGTAGACCAGGGCTATAACGCTGTTTCCCTAAGGTAGGGTGAGGCGCAGGGGTTGGTCCCATCATGGGGTCAATCATGATTTTTTTACCGTGGAGCTGGAGCAGTAAAGCGCTATGCCCGAACCAATTTAGAAACATGGAAGTATCCGCTACTTGGGTAATCTCCAAAGAGTCCATCATCTCTCGTGGAAGTTCGTGATGCGGCTCACGATCTGGCATTTTTTTGAAGTATTGAGGAATCATCTTCAGCATGTCGGCGAAGCCCATTTTCATCTCTACATTATCGAGGTTCTTGAAGGATCCATTCGAATAATGGTCGAGGGTTTCGTAGAATGCAATCTGCTTATCAGTAGGTTGAGCACCAAATTGTTTGCTGGATTTTATAAAGATGAAGCCCACAATGAATACCAATGCGAGGATTCCAAGAATTCCTAGAAAGATCATTTTAAAGATTTGCTTAAGCCGTTTCATAAACCTGAGTCAAAGGAACGTCGAAGATTACAGAAAGTTCAGGGAATCCGATTGGTATCCTAAAAAGGTGGGTGAACTAATGGAGTTGAAAGGCCAATGAAAAAGTGAAGGCATTATTGGTCTTGGAATTGCCATTCTTCTTCCTGAAAATTGGGCCACTGCCAATTAAGCTCCTGAATTCGGCGCGGAGCATCAGGTTGTTTAATGGGCTGAAATCTAAATTAATAGATCCTCCGCTCACCACAAATTCATTACTTACAATTTGATTGACCACTACATACTTTTTATCCGAAAAATGTTCGAGGCGAAACGCAAGATTTAAGTTGTTTTTCAGTTGATGACGGTAGATTAATAGGAAGCCATACCAGTCATTTGTTTTTCCCGTCTCATTTGTTCCTTGGATGCCAAAATCCGCTCCGATTGTGAGCCTGCCATTTTTGCCAGCTTTTCCTTGGAAATAAAGGTTTTGAAAATAGCGGTTTTGGTGTAGACTGTCTGGTGAATCACTGCCAGCAAAGCTACTCAGGTTGATTTTCCACTTGTTGTTTGGGTGATATTGAATTTGAAATCCAAGTCCAGGTGCGGTGCTGCCAGGAACACGGGTAATTCGCTGCCATCCGTTATTTAGAATGAATGCTGCAGTCCATTTGTCTCCCTTGTATGATGCTTGTGCTCCGGCCATAAAATAGGGGGAGTTTTCAGCAACCATTGAGCGTGTGAGTGTTGGGTTTTTTAGTCCGATAGCCGATTCACATCCGATGTATGAAGGGAGTATACCCATGTCTAACCAGAACTTGCTTTTTTTATCTAGGGCAATGCCTATATAGGCTTCATGGATATTTTTTAAGGAACTGGGTTCATTGATATAGTTATCGTTTACATAGGTGCCTGCCTGAAATGCAAATGCTCCGCGGTATTTTGAATGGTCGATATCTAAACGGATCAGCCCAAGATTCAGATTCACCTGATTATGCCGATTAAAATTAAAAAAATAGGGTTGCCTTTGCGCATGTTGCGGCATGGCGAAATCAAAGGAATAATAGGTTTCGAGATAGGCGCCAAATTGGGTGTTGGGTTTCCCAAACCACATGTTTTTTTGAGAAAAGGCCCAAGAACTTAGGCATATGCACAGGCATAGGAATCCAATACGCATGTGAACGAAGATAGAGAAATCGGGAGTGCGAAGGAAATGGCCTTTCAGAATATAACGGGGGTGGTAATTGTGGTGTATGACTCTCCGTTATCCAAAATTGTCTTAATCTTAAAGGCACAGGTATCATTCAAAATTGGCTGATTGTTAAGGTAAAGATTCAACTGTTCTGATCGTAGACGATGGTCTTCGTTGGACAGATAGGCGTTTAGGTTTAGGCGGCTTCCTAATTCTTCAATGTCAAAAAGGTCTGAAACGGACTGCCCCTTCTTATGCTGATAATCGATATCGTACAGGGTAATAATATCCATCTCCATAATACTTTCCTTCGATCCATTCTGACCGTTTGATGCACAACTCAGGGCATAGCTTGAGGAGATTAATGAAAAATGGGAAGGTGCAGTATTCATTGAATAGTAGGTGGCTTCCAAGTCTATTTGAAGCCGGTAATTTTTGAATGGCATCCGTTCAAATACCTTTACGTCTATTGCACAGCAATCGTTCTGTCTCTTTGGGCTGATGGAGACATTCTGTACATCAAAGTACAAGCCAGCAATAGGCGGACAACCCGGATCGTCTTGATGAAAAATATCACAAGAAATCAATCCCAGGAGTGCAAAAAATCCACAAATGCGGATAGCTCTCATGTGCGTTTCAATGTTTGGTTTTGGTTTACAAAGGCTGTTTCTGTAACAGATTTTGTAGTCGGAAGATAAGGTACTTTTTTGTTAGAAAACAATACAGGGAACAACGCCTAGTAACTGTTATTGGGCTGTTTACCGTGCAGTATCGCTGGTTTTAAGAGGATAGCCATGTTTTAAATTGACTGGCTTTGTCGCGACTTACTATGACTTCATCCTCAGAAGGTTTAGGGCTAAGTTTCAGTTTGAGCTTTCCATTAAACGCATGAATTACCTCCGAGATACTTTTTACTGAGGCAATGAAAGCACGATTTACACGGTAGAATGTGCTTGGATCGAGTTCCTTTTCTAGGCTGTCTAAGGTCTGGTCGACTATGAAACTTTCCTTGTTGTGGGCAATAAGAAGCACCAATTTGCCACTCGCCTGAAAATAGGCAATATCTGCGGCATCAATAGGGATATATCGCTCTCCTTTCTTCAATAGGAAACGTTGTTTATAGGCTCGTGGCTTGAGTTGCTCCAGAAGATCGCGCATATTTGGGCTAGACGAAAGGTTGGCATTTTGCCATTTAGTCAATGCTTTTTTTAGGGCTTCTTCTTCTAAAGGTTTGAGTAGATAGGATATTGAATTTACGTCGAACGCTTTAATGGCGAACTCATCAAATGCGGTAATGAAGATGACCGGGTTCTTGACTGAAAAATGCTCAAAGATCTCGAAACTGCTGCCATCAGCCAATTGAATATCCATCAAATAGAGGTCTGGCTCACCGTGTTCCTTGAGGTGGCCCAGTGATTCTTCCACCGACTCTAGAGGGCCGATGATTTCCGCTTTTGGTAACATGGTGGTCAAAAGGCTAATTAGTCTTCTTGCGGCCGGATGTTCGTCTTCAATGAGGAGTATTTTCATGTTGACTTAGGGGGATTTTTACAGTGAATGTGGACGCGTCTTTTTCAATGATTAGCTCCGTACTTTGTGTGAGGTGCAGCCGTTCAGCTAAATTGGCTAATCCGATATGCGTTGAGGTTTCAGCTTGACGTTTTGGCTGGACTTTATTGCTCATCCATAAAAAGGAGCCATCACTTTTTACTTCAATACAAAGAGGCTTCTGCCTAGAGATTGTGTTGTGTTTTACTGCGTTTTCTGCGAGTATTTGCAAAGAAAGAGGAGGTACTAATGCTGATTTATCTTCGTCCTTTACCTCAATTTTCCAGGTCAAGCTATCTCCAAACCGCATATGCTGTAAGTAGAGGTAGGATTCGATACAGTTAATTTCTGCCTCGATGGGTACTAAGCTTTGATCTCTGTATTGCAAGAGGTAGCGGTAGAAGTTAGAAAGTTTTTGAACGAAGGCCACTGCTATTTTTGGGTCTTCAGGGATGATGGCAGTTAGTGTATTGAGACTGTTAAATAGAAAGTGAGGATTGACCTGTGTTTTAAGTGCTTCGAACTGGGCAAGCAGCGTTTCCTGCTTTAAGCGTTCTGAGTCTATATTTGCTTTTTTCCAAAGTTCAAAGAAGTTCTGCGCCTCGTATAGGGAGGTGATTAAAGCCGTGATAAAGAGGCTCATTTTAAAAATGCTAAAACAGGTTGACCAGGAGAATGGAGCGTCATAGATCCAGGACATGCCTCGGTAAACCAATAAACTGGTTAAAAGGACATATAAGGTGATTGAGATAATTTGAAAAACGATGCGCTTTTTGGTTTCTTCAAATCGCTGGTATTTTTTTCTTGAGTATCCAGTAATGAGCCAAGCGCCTTCCCAGAATAAAAAGGTGAATATTGTAACTTCAATAAACTTACGCAAATTGAGTTCCAGAGTCAATACCGAGCTGATAAGCAGGCCAACGGCTATGATGCCGACATATTTCCAAAATGGATTGCCTCGAATCCTCATAATTTAAAACTGAAGACGGTATAATGGCACTGGGAAGAAACCTATTTGATAAACATCGCGCTGTGTTCCAGTGGCTGGGTCGAATTGGCGGGTTAGAATATTCTGTGTATTGAGCACATTTCGAAGGTCCAATGCCCACTCTTGTGTGATTCTTTTTCCATTAACTTTATAGCCTATGCGGACATCAATACGGCCATAGGATGGAAGGCGTTCTTCGTAGGCATTATTGAAATCATAAACTGCCCTTTTTTCTGTTTGTGACTGAGGAATGTCAAGCGGGATAGCGCGCCGTCCGCCAGCATAGGTGCCTTTAATGTTAACGGATAATGTATTTTTTCCTTTGATCTGCCATTCTTTTCCACCGAGAATATTATAGACAAAATTGCTGCTATAGGCGGTATTTCTCCAAACATGATCACTTGCTAAGTATTCACTTTCGAAGAGGGAAGCAGTAGCAAGGAAATAGAATCCTTTCGCAAAAAATCGTTCAAAAGTAAGCTCCACTCCATAGTTCCTTCCTTCACCCGTACTCACTAAACTGTCGATATTTGGTAGTCCACCAAAGTCGGAGCCAAAATTAATTACGCTATAGAAGCTCGGCGATTGCGTAACAGGCACGTTGGTGAGGTATTGATAATAGGTCTCTAATTTTAGATGATAATTTTTTCCAATATTTTGATCAACGCCAAGCACGAAATGATGGTTTTTAGTGAATTTGAGGTCCATGTTCGTGAGCACATTAGCGCCATTAGCCAGTTTGGTGTTCTGAAAATACACCGGGAGCGGCTGGCCCTGACCGTGTAATCCATAGGCAAAGCTTATTCTAGTTTTGCTCGATGCAGCGAATTTCAAACCAACACGCGGCTCAATACTGCCTGTATTATTGACCAAAAGTGCCTGAACATGCACTCCGCTATTTAATGTGAGTCGTGTGCTGATGCGGTAATTCCAATTGATATAGCCTTGGGTGCTAAAGGCTGCTTCTTGAAAGTTATAATTGATTCGGAATCCACTCGGTCTTGTCTCTCTCCAATCTCGTGTGCTGTCTCGCATGGTTGTTTGATAGCGGGTGGCAATTACGCCAAGCTTGACACTATGCCGGGCATTGAACTTATGGTTATAGAAGCTATGGATGCTTGTACGAAATACTTTGCTGGATGAGCTGAAGAAAAGGGATTTTGCATCTCCTGTACCTTCAGAAAGGGTATCCACTGCCGATCTATTGCTTTCTCCTGAAAAGCTGAGCACAGTTTTGATATAGCCGTTTTTTCTAATAGGAATAAGGTGAGTTATTCCACTGGCAAACATGCCGCTAGAAAATTCAATGTCTTGGGGGCGGACACTTTTACTTCTTTCAATACTATCGAGGGCGGAGTCAAATATATCCGTTGCGCTGATGCCGCCAATTCCCCAGATGCCAAAGGTTCCTAGTTTTTTAGTGGGCAGATTTACTTTGAGGGAAAAGTCTTGGTAAGCAGGAATTCCAGACGCGCCAAAATTGAAGCCTAATTTGTCAAAGATGGATAGGGTAGAATAGCGGTAGGAGAATAGATACGAGGCCCCGCCTTTTTTAATGGGTCCTTCTGTAGTGAGTTCTATGCCATTGAAGCCCATTTGAAAGGTGTGTTCGCGTTTTTCGTTGTTTCCATTTCGCATTTTCAGATCGAATACACCCGAAATTGCCGCTCCATATTCTGCCGGCCATGCGCCTGTGAGAAAGTCGGAATTCGCCAATGTGTTATTGTTCAATATGGAAACGGGTCCGCCATTTGCCCCCTGGTTACTGAAGTGATTCGGGTTTGGAATGTCGGCACCTTCTAAGCGCCAGAGCATTCCTAAAGGAGAATTTCCACGGATAACAATATCATTTCTTTGGTCGTTCCCACCTCCTGCAACACCCGCATAATTAGAGGCCATGCGGCTCGGGTCTCCCAAAGATCCAGCAAAACGATTGGTTTCATCGATGCTAAAGGTTCTTCCGCTTACCGATACCAGCTCGTTATTGGTTTCCGACTTTTCCTTTGATTTGACAATGGCCTCACCGGTAGAGAGTAATTCTTCTTCCATCTCTAAGTTGAGAATAACTTCCTTACCCGAGTTTACAATCAGGTTATTTACCATTACCTCTTTGTATCCAAGGTAATTGATACGAAGCGATTGTCGGCCAATAGGAACATTTTCTAGTCGGAAGTTTCCTTCTAAATCCGACGTTGTGCCAATAAGAGGGTCGGAGTTGACCAAGACTATCGTGGCGCCGATTAGAGGGGTATGGCTTTGAGCATCGATAATTGACCCGCGCACTGTTTGTGTTTGTTGTGCATGAGCTGAACCAACTAATACAAGGCTTACCAGCGACATCGCCCAATTGCGTAATGCATCAAATTTCATTGTTCAAAAATGTCAAATTTCTTTATGAAATGCCTGACTTCTTTGATGATAGCTAGAAATTTGGGGATGAATTGCAGAATTTAGGTTGTGAAGCGCTAGCCTTTGTCTTGGCAGAGTTCAATTAATACTCCGTTGGTCCCTTTCGGATGAAGGAAGGCGATACGCTTATTGTCTGCTCCATCTTTAGGTACCTCATGAATCATTTGGAAACCTTCAGACTTTAATCGGACAATTTCTGCTTCAATATCGTCCACGTCAAATGCAATATGATGGATTCCTTCGCCCTTCTTTTCTATAAACTTGGCGATGGCTGAATCAGGATGAGTCGCTTGGAGCAGCTCGATTTTGTTGGTGCCACTTTGGAAGAAGGAGGTGATCACATGTTCTGATTCCACGGCTTCTTCTTTGTAAGGAGGTCTCCCTAACAGTTTTGTAAAAAGAGCGTTTGAGGCTTCGATATCCTTGACAGCAATTCCGAGGTGTTCGATTTTTCCAATCATGAGGCGAAAATAGGGAATAAGTTTCCGCCTTCGCTGAAAAAGCTATGGCGGACGGGGAAGGTTAAGCTTGATGTTAAGGCCGAGGAAAAGCTCTTCGATCGACTTATTTATTGCCGTGGTCGGTCGACTGTCGACCGTAGACTTCCTCTTCGGAACAACAAGCCATGGTCCATGGTCTATGGACTATGGTCATATTTATTGCCGTGGTCGGTCGGCAGTTGACCGTAGACTTCCTCTTCGGAACAACAAGCCACGGTCCATGGTCTGTGGTCATATTTATTGCCGTGGTCTGTCGACGGTCGACCATGGACTACCTCTTCGGAACAACAAGCCATGGTCCATGGTCTATGGACTATGGTCATATTTAT
>CAZUIT010000062.1:15819-18212 GCA_964620355.1 uncultured Burkholderiales bacterium
TGCCGTGGTCTGTCGACGGTCGACCGTCGACTAACACTATATTTTTCTTCTCTATGAACATCTATTTCCAATAAGATGTTACCTTTGTGTAGAATTAGTCTAAATAAGGAATATGTTAAACTTACCCATCTATCTGGATAATAATGCCACAACCCCTTTGGATCCTAGAGTTCTGGAGGCGATGATGCCATATTTAACCAATAATTTCGGGAATGCTGCGAGTCGTTCACATAGCTTTGGCTGGGCAGCGGAAGAGGCGGTAGACTATGCACGCGAGCAAATCGCAAACCTAATCGGAGCCAATCCAAAAGAAATCATCTTTACTTCGGGTGCTACAGAATCAGATAACCTTGCTTTGAAAGGAGTATTTGAAATGTATGGCCAGAAGGGAAAGCATATTATCACCCTCAATACCGAGCATAAAGCAGTTCTTGATGCATGCAAGCATTTGGAAAAACTGGGAGCTGAGGTAACGTATCTGTCCGTTGGAGAAAACGGGCTTTTGGATCTTGCCGATTTAGAAGCAGCCATGCGTCCGGATACTATCTTGGTGAGTGTGATGTATGGAAACAACGAAATAGGTGTCGTTCAACCAGTGCGTGAAATCTCTGCGATTGCCCATAAGCATGGTGCATTGTTCATGACGGATGCAACTCAGGCAGTTGGAAAAATTCCAGTTGACGTGAATGCGGATGGCATCGACTTGATGGCTTTCTCGGCGCATAAAATGTACGGTCCGAAAGGCGTTGGTGCATTGTACGTGCGTCGTAAGAATCCACGTGTCAAAGTAACTGCTCAAATGGATGGCGGTGGCCACGAAAGAGGGATGCGTTCTGGAACATTGAACGTTCCTGGTATCGTTGGACTTGGAAAAGCCTGTGAAATCTGTCAACAAGATATGGAATCTGATACCAAGCGAATCATTGCGATGCGTGACCGTTTGGAAACTGAATTATTGAAAATGGAAGAAGCCTATTTGAACGGAAGCAAAGAACACCGCTTGCCGCATGTAGCGAATATCTCGTTTAAATATGTAGAAGGAGAAGGGTTGATGATGGGTGTGAAAGACTTGGCAGTTTCGTCGGGTTCTGCATGTACTTCAGCATCTCTTGAGCCTAGTTATGTATTGAAAAACCTCGGATTAGATGATGAGCTCGCTCACTCTTCTCTTCGTTTTGGCTTGAGCCGTTTTACCAAAGACGAGGAAATCGACTATGCTATTGAGCATGTGAAAGAAGCTGTAACGAAGCTGCGTGAAATGAGTCCTTTGTGGGAGATGTTTAAAGAAGGCATCGATCTCAAAAGCATCGAGTGGTCTGAACACTAAAACTAAATTCCAATTTGAAAGCTCCAAATTCCAAAGAGTTTGAGCTGGAAGGTTGAATAAATAAAAGAATATTAAATTTGGGCCAGGGCGAAAACCCGAAGCCCATAATCCAAACTCAAGAATATGGCTTACTCAGAAAAAGTAATTGATCATTATAGCAATCCAAGAAATATTGGAACCTTAGATAAAAGCAGCAATGCGGTAGGTACCGGGTTGGTAGGAGCTCCTGAATGTGGTGACGTAATGCGTCTTCAAATTGAGGTAGACGATGCCACTGGAACCATTCGCGACGCAAAGTTTAAAACCTTTGGTTGTGGGTCTGCAATTGCCTCTTCTTCATTGGCCACCGAGTGGTTAAAAGGTAAGAGCATTGATGATGCGATGAAAATTGATAATATGGATATTGTGGAAGAATTGGCTTTGCCGCCAGTTAAAATTCACTGCTCTGTGTTGGCGGAAGACGCAATCAAAGCAGCGATCAACGATTACCGCGTGAAAAACGGTCTTCCTGCACTTGAAAAGATTTAATTATGGTAACAACAACAGACACAAGCAGCATGATCACGGCTACCGATAAAGCGGCAGCAAGGGTTGATGAGCTGAAAAGAGAAGCGAATCTCGACGATACTCACTTCATTCGTGTTGCGGTTGAAGGCGGAGGCTGTTCGGGATTATCCTATAAATTAGATTTTGACAACGAAGAAAAAGCTGGGGATCAAGCCTTTGAAAGCAATGGCGTAAAAATCGTAGTCGACATGAAGAGCTTCCTTTACCTCTGCGGTACCGAGCTAGATTTTAGCGATGGACTGAACGGAAAAGGATTTGCCTTCAATAATCCAAATGCTTCCCGCACCTGCGGTTGCGGTGAAAGCTTTGCAGTATAGCATTTAATAGAAATTAATAGATAAAGAGCCATTCCGAAAGGGGTGGCTTTTTTGCGTTAAGGGCGAGGCTGAGGCTGAGGGTGGTAATTTCTCCTTATCTCCTTTCCGTCCGCCATAGCTGGTCCGGCATAGCTCCTAGATTCCGCAGGTTATAAATAAAAAAAGCTGCAAAGCATTTGTTT
>CAZUIT010000063.1:0-18097 GCA_964620355.1 uncultured Burkholderiales bacterium
AGGCGTTGAAAATAGAAATGGTAATAGCGATGCTAAGTCTTTCCAGAAGGAAACACTGATGCGCATGTTTAAAACTCTTCGTAAAAATAAATTTCACGACATAACAATAAAATCCATCAACTTGCTGAATATCAGTAAACAATATCCATCTGAGGGAAGAGGTATGTCCAATAAGCAACGAAAACTCTAAAATAAGGTGGTGCCCAAGCTATCACAATAAAACGGAGACAAGAAAGAGCACGATTTAAGAAAAATCCACTCCTTCAATATCAAAATAACTGTCAAAAGCCAGAAAAGACATTTAGAGAGCAGACAAACGGATTTTAGGAGCTAACGAGAGAGATTAAGATTAGGTAAATTCTTGCCGACAGGGTGGGCCATAATTTTTTTAGCGAGGGTGAAGTCTGTCGAGATGCAGCAGCTGTTTCGACTCCCGATTACTTTCAATTATTCATCAACTATTGTTTAGTCATTCCCTTTATATTTGTTTTCATGCGTGCCATTGCCTTTTTCTTATTGTACTTGATGCTGAATCAGGCATTGGCGCAAAGGAAGACCAACGCGCTTATTCTGGAACATAGCGCGGAAATTCACAGTATCAATCCAGCAGACAGTGTCTATGATGATCTTGAGGTCTTGGGGTCAGCAATTGGCGATTCGAGGATTGTGATGCTCGGGGAACAGAGTCATGGCGATGCCGCGGCTTTTCAAGCGAAAACGAGAATTATCAAATACCTGCACGAGAAAAAAGGCTTCAATGTGCTCGTTTTTGAAAGCGATTTCTATGGCTTAAATGAGGCTTGGGAGGATTATTTTATCAGGGATAGTTCGGTCGAAATTCTCAAGCATAATATCTATAGTATTTGGTCGGGGTGCAATTATGTTTCGCCTTTGTTTGACTATATCGATGATTCTAAATCTATGGCTCCCTTATACGTAGCGGGCATGGATACCCGCCATAGTCTGAGGTATTCGCGAAAACACTATTCCGATGAATTCAAACATCATTTCAAAGACTTCCCAGAGCCAAGGGCAGACAGTTCAAGTTTCCAGCACTTCATTGACTTGTTGACTGAATTAATCAGAAACGAATACAAAAGCACCGCTTCACCTGAAGGAAAGGACTTTTTTGTAGACTACCTAAACAAGCTAAAGGAAGAACATACTGCAGATGATTTTTGGAAACAGGAGTTGAATAATTTGGCTGCCTTTGCGAATAATTCATGGAAATTAGGAAAGCCAGAATTAAACCGAGACGCGATTATGGCGCAAAATTTACTTTGGATTTACAGACATAAGTACAAAGGAGAGAAGCTCATTGTTTGGGCGCATAACGGACATGTTGCCAGGGATTTGGAATCTTTCAAGACGAAAAAGGGTATGGTCTTATTTCCGGATTATACGCCAAGCTTAGGAGATGTTATTCACCGAGAATTATCGGATAGCCTCTATTCGATAGGCTTTGTCTCCAATGAAGGATTTAGTCGCTTTGCTGCTTGGGACACAAGCTACTCGATTGGTCCTTACAATGGAAAGAATTATGAGCGATTAATGGCTGATCAAGGATATTCTTATGCTTTCACCGATTTAAGAGCAATGCCCGCCAAATCAATATTCTATATGCGAGGCATCATGCCAATCACTCCCTTCAAAAAAGAATGGAAAAACACCTATGATGGTGTCTTTTTTATTCGAGAAATGTATGGCTGTGGAGACCCGAAATGACGGCAGGTTTTGTCAACTTCAATATCTAGCAAGCTCGCACTTCGACAAGCTACACCTTCGCCTCCTACGTCAGCTTGCTCCTTCGCTAATCGCTTAAACCTTCGCATAGGCTTCGGCTTACGCGGTCGGTGCACGCGGTCAGTGACCTGTCGGAAGTCTGATTGTCTGGAGTCTGATTGTCTGTAGTCTGATTGTCTGACAATCTGATTATTTAGAATTCTCGAAACCGTGCCTTCGACTGGCCGTTAGAGTTGTAGTAAATGAAAATTGCGTTTGGCCGCTCAGGGACCGGGGACTCGAACTCTCGAATCCTCGAACGCTCGATCTCTTGAACTCTCGTCAGCATTAAAGAAGAATCCTGCCGATTTGACGGAAATACAATAAAGGTACACTTATCGCCAATACTCCTTCATGAGCAAAAATAAGAATGTCACCTTTGCTTGGGCAGTGAAAAATATCATATGGCCGAGAAGAAAAACCCTCTCCATCGGACTCCTGCTCATACTCATAAGCAGACCAGCAGGATTGGTATTGCCCGCTGCCACCAAATACCTATTGGATGACGCCGTGCCGAATAAGGACTTTGCCATGCTGCAGCTCATCTTTATTGTAATCCTGATTTCACTCATCATTCAAGCGGTTTCTGCGTTTTTATTGACCCGAATCTTGAGTGTTGAAGCTCAATTTCTCATCTCTGAATTGCGCGTAAAAGTCCAAAAGAAAATACTCTCGCTACCCATTAACTTTTTCGATAATAATAAATCCGGAGCCCTGGTGTCGCGCATCATGAGCGACGTAGAAGGTGTGCGAAACTTAGTAGGTACAGGCTTGGTGCAGCTGATTGGAGGAGTTTTTACCTCTGTCCTTGCCATGATTTTATTATTGAAGATTAGTCCTACAATGACCCTCTTTACCGTGGTTCCTTTGGGACTTTTCGCCTTTATTGCCATGAAAGCATTTGGCAGAATTCGTCCGATTTTTAAGGAACGGGGGAAATTGAATGCAGAGGTAACAGGACGTTTAACTGAGACCTTAAATGGCGTTCGTGTTATCAAAGGGTTTAATGCTGAAGATTCGGAGAACCGCACCTTTGAGGCAGGCGCTAGAAGCTTATTCGAAAATGTAAAATCCAGTTTAACAGCTACAGCTTTTGTTACTAGCGCCGGTACTTTTCTGATTGGCTTTGCCAGTGCGGGGATTTTGGCAATGGGTGGCTATTATATGATGGAAGATAAGCTCAGCTCAGGAGAGTTGATTTCTTTTATCTCCTTACTGGCTTTTATGATTGCCCCAATTGTTCAAATGAGCAATATTGGCAGTCAGTTAACAGAAGCCTTTGCCGGACTTGATCGTACCGAGGAAATCATGAAAATGGATCCAGAAGACATGTCGGAATCACGTCCCATTGTTCTGGACAAGGTTGTAGGTGATATCGTATTTGATAAGGTTTCCTTTGCGTATGAAAAAGACAAAGATGTATTAAGGGAAATTAGCTTCAATGCTCCTCCAGGCTCCGTTACGGCTTTGGTTGGAAGCTCAGGTTCTGGTAAATCGACTACGGCCAGCTTGGCGGCTACTTTTCTGACACCGAAAAGCGGTTTGATTACGATAGATGGACATGATATTTCTAAAGTAAATCTTTCCAGCTACCGCAAACATTTGGGTGTTGTGCTGCAAGATGACTTCCTCTTTGAAGGAACCATTCGCGAGAATATCCTTTTCCCACGACCGAATGCCAGCGAAGCGGAATTGTTAGAAGCAATCAAAGGAGCTTATGTGGATGAGTTTACCGATCGTTTTGAAGACGGACTAGAAACCGTTATTGGAGAACGTGGCGTGAAACTGTCTGGTGGACAAAAACAGCGCATCTCAATTGCCAGAGCCCTATTGGCTAACCCAAAAGTGATCATCTTGGATGAAGCTACTTCGAACTTAGATACGGAAAGCGAAACCTTCATCCAGAAAAGTTTGGATGGACTGATGCAAGACCGTACCACTTTTGTTATTGCCCACCGCCTGAGTACCATTCGAAAAGCCAATCAAATTTTGGTCATCGAAGACGGTCAAATCGCAGAGCGCGGTACCCATGATGAGCTCATAGCTAAAGAAGGAAGGTATTATGAGCTGTATACCTATCAGAGTAGGATTTAGGAGTGTTTTCTGCTATTCTATTCGAAAAGTCGATTGATCGATCAGTCGACTTGTCGACGGAAATTTTCTTGCGAAAAGCAGCAGTTAATCGTAGAATTTGTCCACTTGCTAGTAGGTTTAATCTTGCCTCTTTATATTCGGGGAAATTTTAATTCATTAGATGGACGCAACCGAACTGAAGCAGAAGGAATTATTTGATCAAAAAGCCGATCTGTTTGAAGCACATTACTCTGATAAATATACTGAAGAATACCGCCGCCGCTTTGTTTACGGCACCATGATTAAAGGGCTTGACCTAAAAGGCAAAGAGGTCATGGAAGCCATGTGCGGAAGCGGACAAGCCACTCCTTTCTTTTTGGAGCACGGTGCAAAAATTACGGGACTCGATATCTCTGAAAAGCTTATCGAATCTTTTAAAAGACAATTCCCAGATAGTACGGCTATCTGCCAGTCTATATTCGATAATGAAATTCCGGATAAATCTTTTGATGTAGTGAGCATCATTGCGGGCTTGCACCATTTACACCCGAGAGTGGATGACTGCGTAGAAGAAGTTTATCGCATGCTAAAACCAGGTGGGCATTTTATGTTTATGGAACCGCATTCAGGCTCATTGCCTGATGTATTCCGCAAAATCTGGTACAAGACTGATACATCCTACTTTGAAGAAAATGAGGCGTCAGTAGATATCGAACATCTTAAAAAACGCTTCGAAGGCCGCTTTGAATATACCCAAACGGTATATACCGGATTCTTGGCCTTTTTACTGGTATATAATTCTTATGTCTTCCGCATGCCATTGGGCTGGAAAAAATATTATTCTCCATTTTTACTATGGCTCGACCGAGTTTGTGAACCCATCCAAGGAAAATTTGGGTCGTGCATCGTGGTAGGACAATGGAAAAAAATTGGTGAATGAAAAAAGCTGGAAAGAAACTTAGTACAGGCCCCTCTCAAGTAAGCAGCTTCAAGGCTGGGGTGCTTTATTTTGCGAATAAGGAAGAAAATCAATTCCCAGTTCTTGAGTCATTATTGAATTCCAATAGGGGATACCAAGTGCTCGTTATTAATGCAGGCGACCAAGAAACACTTAAAAGGTGGCAAGAGCAAGGAAAGCTAAGCTGTATTCCATCGTCTGATATGGTTTCATCCATACAGAATAGTGAAGCAGAATACTGGTTAGGTGCCGACGCAAGTACTTCCTGGAATATCCAAAAAAGCATTCATAGCATTCAGGTTGACGGCGAAACTTCGCTATACCTCCCTGAGTCGCATAAGATTGATGCAGGGAAACCGACTATCGGAACCCAATTCAGTCGCTTGTACTACAGTAAACTTCAAGCATTTTTCTCTCCTTCCACCTTGCGTGATTCGGTATGGAAGGCTTTTTTGATTGAGAAATCACGTTTGTTGGAGCTCATTCAATTCGGACAATACAATACACTACTCAGTTTGTATCACCGCATTTGTGTAGCGGACATAGATTATACCGGTTTTGATCTGGTGGCGCATGAATATCCCAATTATATCCAAGAAGGGAACAAAACGGCGAAGGCTGGTATTGGCTTTTATGCCCGCTGGTTTTTTAGCGATGCCATTAAAACGGCCAAAAACCAAGGGGCAGAATTTAAAACGCGACTCCATGCCTTATCTCGTTTCCTCTTTGCGAGTTTCTTTTTCCTCTGTTTGTTTGCCATGCCATTGCTCAGCTTTGATTATGGAATTAGCTGGGATGAGAAGCTCCAATATGAATATGCACACGATATCTATGCCTACCTGACAAGTTTTGGGGAGGATGAAACCATTTTCGATTTTAAAAATAAGAGCGCGTTATGGCAACCAATGCAGTATTATGGCTCGTTCTTCGATCTGCTTACGGTGGCAATTGTTGATGTTTTTGGTATTGAAAACGAATTTGAATTAAGGCACTTTTTGAATGCGCTATTCGGCGTATTCGGACTGCTCTTTGCTGGTTTGATTGCCCGTGCTATCACAAAAAACTGGTTCACAGCATTTCTTACCTTTCTGTTTTTACTACTCACTCCATCGTACTTCGGTCATAGTATGTTTAACCCCAAGGATATTCCTTTTGCTACCGGGTTCTTCATGGCGATGTATTATATGATACACTTCATTCGTGAACTTCCTAGTCCGCGATTCTCCACCATATTGATGATGATTCTAGGTATCGCACTTAGTATTTCTATCCGTGTTGGAGGGATTCTTATCTATCCATACATTTTGCTTTTTGCCGGTGTGAAATGGTTGGGTGTTTGGAAGAACCAAGGCTCAGGAACGGCATTCGCTCAGTTTAGTAAGTATATTCTGTACTTCATTCCTGTATTGGTATTTGGTTACCTGCTCGGACTGGTTTTTTGGCCCTATGCCTTACAAGACCCGATTGCCAACCCACTGGCAGCACTTAAAGGCCTTTCGAATGTTAACTATACTACTTCCTACGAAACCTTTGAAGGAGTGAGAACATACATGAGTAAGGTGCCTTGGTACTATTCACTCAAATTGATGATGTTTGGCTCTGCGCTGATTGTATTGGTCGGAGGTATCATCCAATTGCTGCGGATTCCGTTTACTTTCAAGAAAATGGGAGGCTGGAACTTGATGCTCATCTTCATGTTCTTATTCCCAGTATTATACGCGGCCTACAAAGAATCTATGTTGTATAATGGATGGAGGCATTGGTTCTTTGTCTATGTAAACCTAGCCGTAATGGCAGCTTGGGGTTGGACTTGGGTCATTGAAAACAAACGGGTTTGGATGCGCTATCTTGGGATTGCAATTGTAACGATCGGTGTCGGGAACATGACCTGGTGGATGGTGCGCAGTCACCCAAATCAATACATCTATTTCAATGAACTTACTGGTGGCTTGAAGGGAGCCTATGGTTATTATGAAACCGACTACTATTCAAACACCATGCGTGAAGCAGTGGAATGGTTTGTAGAAAATGAACTCCCAAAAACCAATGGAAGGCATATCGTAATTCATACCAATAATGAGCCTTTAACGGCGCAGTATTATATGGATAAGTATACTGACAGTGTCGATATTGTGTGGACAAGGGAATACGAATTGTTCAAGAAGGCTGGTGATTATTCGTTTTTTACCAGTAGAACCATGTCGAAGACTACCTTATTGGAAGGCTATTGGCCACCAAATGGAACCATCCATACCATTAAAGTTGATGATGTTCCATTATGTGCCATCATCAAACATGATAATAACTATATCGCAGAAGGCTATTTAGCACTCGATGCAGGAAATATTAATTTATCGATAGACCTTTTCAGGAAGGCTACTGAATACGACCCAGGAAATGATGAAGCTTGGAGAATGTATGGCATGGCCTTAGCGAATAGAGGACCGTCTGCTTCCGACTCAGCCTTGGCAGCATTGCGTAAATCCATAGAAGTTTTGCCAGAGAACTTTATCGCTTATGATATTTCAGGAATGGTTTTGTCAGCTCAAGGAAGACATGATACGGCAGCCACCTTATTTGAGAAGGCAATCAGTTATAAAATTAACTATACCAATGCCCATTATAATTTGGGAGTGGCCTATTATAACATGAATAATTTCTTGAAGGCTGCTGAAGAGTTTGAGAATTGTATTCGCTTTGGCGGACAGCAGCCACTCTATTATAAACTCCTTGGTATGAGTAAGATGAATATGAATCAGTTACCAGACGCGATTCAGTTCCTCACCTTTGCGGCACAAAATGGCAACGATGCAGAGGCGTATCAGTATCTTGGCCAATGTTATCAATCACAGGGCAATGAACAAGCAGCCCAGCAAATGTTCCAGCAGGCAGCACAATTACGCGGCAACTAATTCGTTAACGACACAACATGAAAAAACTCATCTTCTTCCTACTTATTTATAGTCCAGCACTCCTTTTCGGTCAAGATCGATTCACAGAAGTGAGTTCAGATATTGAAGAAGTTCAGTTGTTCCTGCAAGGTGCGCAAGTCACTCGAAAAGCAACAAGCCCGCTGAAAGATGGAATCACTCGTTTGGTATTCACAGGAATTACGAACCAACTCGACCCGAATAGCATTCGTGTCTCGGCGCGCAAGCAGGTGGTTATCTTGTCCGTTACCAGCAGCAATACCATTCAATCAAACCCCAAAAAGGCACCTATCATTCGTATGATAGAAGATTCTCTGACGCTCTTGAATTACCAATTGGAGCAGGAAAAAAATACCCGTTTTGTATTGGAGCAGCAAGAATCATTATTGCTGCTGAACAAGCAATTAAAAGGAGATAAGGGCTTGGTATTGATTGACTTGGAGGATGCGCTTATTATCTATCAAAAAAACCTTACTCAAATCAAACAAGCCCAATTGGATTCAAGAGTAAAGGAGCTGCGATTAACCGACCGTATTCGCCGCATGAATGCCCAGCTTCAAGAATTCCGTTTGAGTAATCAGGTGCCCAGCTATGAAGTCGTGGTAACAGTCTCCACACCAACGGCCTCTATGATGGAAAGTTTTGAATTGAGTTATTTCGTCAACAATGCCACTTGGGTTCCAAATTATGATTTACGGGTAGCAGACCTGAATAAACCGGTGAAGCTGCATTATAAAGCCGATATCTATAATAATACCGGAGAAAACTGGGACAATGTTAAAATGATTCTTTCATCAGGCAACCCAAACCTTGGTGGGGTGCCGCCTGCCTTGACTTCGCAAGTGCTCGGACTACAAGAGCGTCAAGATAATTCGAACGGCTATACCTACGATTTTGACAATGATAAAAAGTTTCTTTCCAATAATAGTGTATTGGATGGAGTATTTGAAAGTACGCAAACAGTTCAAGGATTCGATCAGAAGAATACCAGCTTTGAGTTTGTGATTCCAACCCGTTTAAAGGTTGCTGCCAATAACCAAGCACAGAATGTCGATTTATTGCAATTTGACTTAAAAGGCAGTTATCAATACTTCGCTGTTCCAAAAATGGATAAGGATGCCTTTCTTTTAACCCGAGTAACAGGCTGGGAATCGCTCAATCTATTAATTGGCGATGCAAACATCTATTTTGAAGGAACCTTCCTCGGAAAAACCCATATTGATCCAACCACTACTTCGGATACACTTTCTGTTTCTTTAGGAAGAGATAAAGGCGTTGTGATTGAGCGGAATAAGCTTAAAGAATTCTGTAGCAGTAATTTCAGTGGTTCAAAAAAGAAAGAAGTTATCGTTTATGAAATTCTGGTAAAAAACAATAAGAAGGAAGCCGTGCAAGTGCAAATCCAAGATCAAATTCCTGTAGCCAGCAATAAGGATATCTCGGTAGAAGTGACCAATATTAGCGGCGCGCGTTTTATTGAAAACAGCGGCAAACTCATTTGGGATAAAACCCTAGCACCAGGAGAAACGCTCAAGCTTCGTATTGAATACGAGGTCAAATACCCAAAAGACAAGATCCTCAACGGACTATAATCGATTTTACGACATTGCGACATCACGACATTTTGATGTTGGGATAGGGCTTCTTCAAACAAACTGCTGTTAATTTTCCCAGTAGGTATGCGATTTATCGCAAACGAATCGAAAATTTGCAATTCAACTTTCCGACAAGCAGCCCAATAAATATTCCGAAAGTCTGTCTGTCCGAAAGTCTGGCTGTCTCAATGTCTGTCTGTCTGAAAGTCTGTCTGTCTGAAAGTCTGTCTGTCTGAAAGTCTAATTGTCTGAAAGTACAAACTCTCGAAACCTCGCAATCTCTCAATCTCTCCAAGTCTACTCCTTCACCCGATTCAATCCCATCGCCTTAATCATCCAATTTGGCAATGGTTTCGGATTTTCTTTGTCTTTCAATCGGATATACCAACCAATTTTCTTCAAGACTGGAACACGGTGGGTTTGAACGAATTCAATCCAGGTTCCATCCGGGTCTTCAATATAAGAGAATCTACCCGCTGCTTCACCCATGTCGAAAGAGTTGGCGCTGTCCACTGTAAACTTGTATCCGAGAGGTTCTAAGCGTTTTTGGAGTTCATCCATATCTACTGTATCAAAACATACATGGATATAGCCGAGGTCGCCCCAAAAGCGGTTTTCGAAGATGTTTTTTGGTGTACGCTCTAATGCTTGAATCAATTCGATATCAACATGTCCGATAAGCTTGCTAAAAGCACCCACATTCTTTTGGGCCTTGCGCAAGAGCACACGGCGGTAGCGTTGTCCGTCTAAGTCATCAAACTGTCCACTTTTATCATAAACAATCTGATCGAAACCTAAAGCCTTGGTATAGAGGTCAAGGGTACGATCGATATCACTTACGCCGATAAAAACGCCACAGGTTCCGCCTGTCATCTCGGCATTCGACTTGAACCATGAATCGCCTTTGACTACTTGAAAAGGGTTTCCCCAAGGGTCGGTAATCCAGAAGCTGTCTTGTCCGGATGGATCTTTAACCAATTCGCCCAAGCCTTCTGTTTTTCTTGCCTTCAATACCGAATGAACATGGGCCACATTGCGGGCTTTCATCTTCACCACATTTATTCCTAAATCGCCCAATTGCGGTGTAAAGGCTGGTGCTTCAGGTGTACGACTTTTGAAGCTCCAAATTTCGAAACCACCGCCACCGTTCATATTGAGGGCCAAAACGGCTTGTCGTGTATGCACTTCGCCGCCAGTATAGCGGGTCATGAGTGGGGCAGGAGCGGCGTCGTCAAATACGGGTACATCCATACCGAAAGTTTGGCGATACCATTTCCAATTGGCATATACATCGGCACATCCGATACCGACTTGTTGAATTCCTGTGATTACTTGACTCATCCGTTTGCTTTAATATTTGAGGCTATTTTATAATAAATGGAGGGAATATATCGGTAGAACCAATACAGAATCAGTTCTTTTTGTCCCACCAAGATTTGCTTTTTCTTTTTGGCGACTCCCTGAAGAATAATGCGCGCGCATTTATCGGCAGGCATTCCTTCTTCTTGGGCTTTATCTAAAACCGCATGCTTTACGCCATCGCCATGCAGGGCATTAATGGAGATATTTGAATTGATTCTTCCTGGATAAACCAAGCAGATTGCTGGAAAAGGATGTTCTACCTGCCAGCTCTGAAAAAATCCTTTCAACGCATGTTTGCTAGCGGCATAGGTGGTCCGTAATGGGAAGCCAAATAAGCCACTGAGGCTAGATATGATCACCATGCGTGCATCTTCATTGAATAGGGGATAGAGGGCCTTGCTCAAGTTAACCGGAGCAAAATAGTTCACCTCCATAATCTGCCTTTCTACGTCTTCTTTGGCATCGAGCACCTCTGAACGCTGGGAGATGCCGGCATTATTGAAGAAAACATCAATCTTCCATTTACGCGACTCAATTTCCTTGACCAGCTGTGCGATTTGATCGGTATTTGTTACATCCATCGGAAAACAGAAAACATCCGTAGCACCCGATTCTAGACAAATATCGGCCACACGTTCCAGTTCATTCATTCGCCGAGCGGCCAAGATAAGAATCGGACCGGCACTCGCGACTTCACGGGCAATTGCTTCACCGATTCCGGAAGAAGCACCTGTAATAAGTATCGTTTTGTCCCGATAGAAATTCACGCTGCAAGATTACGATTTTCTGGTTTAAAAAGACCATAGTCCACCGCGTGCGCCAAAGCCTTTTCGGCGAAGGCGTATAGTCCATAGACCATAGTGGAAAAAAGTCCACAGTCAACCGACCGCAGACCACGGCAAAAAAAGTCCTCGTTCTAAGCATGCTCTATTCCGGTTGCTAGTGGATAGCACGAATTTATTTAAGCTGGTGATGAGTTAGAGGTTATTGTTTGGAGCAGTTTATGATGTAGCGTTCTGCCGTCACAGAAAAAAAAGCCGAAAGGCAACACCCTTCATCCCCGAAGGGGCTCCCTATCCTTAAAGGGCTCCCCATCCTTAAAGGGCTCCCCATCCTTAACACCATCGTGAAACGCAAAAACCACCCTGAAGGGGTGTCCCAAAAGGGTGAAGTAGAAACATCTGGGTTAAACCAGTGTTGCCAACAAAGTAATCCCAGCCAAACCTCTGCATAGCCTTACCTACCTACTTACTTACTTACTCACTCACCTACTTACTCACTTATCTCCTAACCTCCTCCTCAGCCAGCGATTGGCATAATAACAAGCCACAGAAGATCCAGCGCCAATTAAAGCTCCTGCCGCAACATCACCTGGGTAGTGAACGCCCAGATGCATCCGTGAATAACCAACCAATCCTGCCCAGGTATAGGCCGGAGCAATCACGTACCATTTAGGAAAGAGGAGGCTAAGGGAAGTGGCCGTAGCAAAGGCATTGGAAGCATGCGCTGATGGAAAGGAATGCGGACCGCTATGCACCAAGGCCTGTATATCGGCATGTTCTGCGTAAGGACGCGGCCGATTCACCGTGAGCTTCAAGAACAAACTGATACCTCCAGAAACCAAAACAGCTGAGCCACTGACATAGGCCTTTTGTTTTAAGGAGATGTCTTTATGATACAATCCGCCTGCATAGATGGCTAGGGGAGTGCCAAGAGTAATGGGAACCACAGATGCACTGATTCCTTTAAAGAAAGGATCGAACTTGCTATTGCGGTGTATATGGGTCTTTACAAGCACATCATAACCCGACTGTGCCTGAACCGAGCAGGTGAATAAAAAGCCCAAAACAAGGATTGCCCAACGCATGGCCCAAAGATAGTTTTAGCGAATCAAATTCTTGTTTGTGAATAATCATTCTTCCGCTTACCTTTGCAGCCCTTAATAAAGGAATGCATCCATAGCTCAGCTGGATAGAGCAACTGCCTTCTAAGCAGTAGGTCACAGGTTCGAATCCTGTTGGGTGTACCATTAAAATAAGCCCTTGCAGCGTTGCTGTGAGGGTTTTTGTTTTTTCGTTGCACTCAATGTTGGTCTATATTTACAAAGCGACTACGCTTATAACAAACTTGTAGTTGACTTCTTAATTTTGTCAATAAGAATTTATTCGACATCGTTTGATTATATTCATTAAATAAATATCGAATCTCTGAAAATTAAACTGTTACCCTTGTTTGAAGCCTAACCTTTACTTCCTCATAAATCTCAATTGTAGAATTCTCTTGAATTTCGAGAGTTACTGAAATACAATATGGTATTAATTCATTGATTGATAATCCTGAAGCATCCTGTCGGCAGGAAACTTTAATTTGAATTGTATCACCATCTTGATATGCATCAGCTTTATCACCAGTAAGAATATCATGTTGTACGGTTCCCTTAAGACCAACACGATAGTCACTTCCATTCCTTTCTAATGCCAGGTAATCATTATTGCTTTGTAAATTATCAAAGAACAAATGTGCCTTTCTGTATTGAGAAGAATTAAAATTCAATGGACTGAGCCAAGACAGGGTGATGGTAAGTTTTTTTTGAAGAATTATTTGACCCATCGAAGGAGGTAACGGAAGAGAATATATGTGAGCGTTTTGATTATCACGATGTGAAAGCTCCCCGTAGCCAATTAAAGTGACTCTTTGATTAGTACAGTATAGTACTTTTTCTGAATTTACCAACCCATTCCCTAAATATGGGTATATGTGTTTATTTACTGTGTTGGGCGAGACATATGACTGTTGTCTAAGAAGTGTTTTCATTAATTCCTGAGCAGAACCCCATTCCGCGCCATGTACAAGTAATGATTTCAAAATAACCGTGAAATACTTGGAAGGAATTTTTCTTTCAAAGTCAAGTTCATCATTTAAATCTTGAAGCATATCATAAAGCTGGCCGGCTAGGTGTGAAGTTAGAGCGGCAGCATTACTAGTACCTGACAGATAACCTGTGTAATTTCCATCCCCAGAAGATCCGGGTAGCGCAACCTTGTTTCCTGGAGGAATTCCATTAAAATTCCCTTCAAGTCTAAGTTCAGTTGCTGAGTTATTCCTTTGAATAACATGTTTTCGAAATAATTTTCTACCACCAGGCATCAAAATGTCTGGTTTAATTGAATTATTATAACCAAAACCAATTCTGCTTATTGGACTCAATAATGACTTATTCTGAATTAAATCAATCCGTTGATGAAAATTTATATTAGTTATTTCGTCATTATGAGCCGCACCAACGGTCAAACTATTTATTGATTCTGATGGACTTAAAATTCTTCTATTGAAACTATTTTGAATTATTGATTTTATAGTTTCCTCCTGATTGTTTTGAATTCTATTTGGGTCAAATTCTGAATTGGAAATTTGTAATGTTAAATCTTCTGTAAAATTTCCTGCACTAATTATAAATAGAACATTGTATTTGTATGAAAACCAATCAATAGCTCTCGCCCAAGTACTCATATTTCTTTGGAAAGGACGGTAGGGATCTCCTATGGATAAATTAATTACTCTTACACTTGGTGCGGTTGGGTCAATCATGTTATCCCCTTCGAACATTCGTTTCAATGCACTATGAATTAAGTCTATTGGCAATTTGTCTTCCGGTAACATCTCAATCTTTTCTACATCATTGAAATAGGATTTTAATATGGGTCTAACATAGATTGGCCTATTAGAAAATTTTGGATTTTCTAGATCCCCGTTCAAAATTAATGAGGCCATTGCTGTTCCATGAACTCTGCAATTTGATAAGTATCCCGATGCTATTTCATCTGGGTCATCAATAATCAGTCGATTCGCTAGTAATGTGTGATTTTCTAGTGGAACGCCATCTAATAAAGCAATTATTGGTTGATTACTATTAGGTAAAATAGTGATTTCATCATTGAATGTATTCAATTCTTGAGGATCAGATTCAGTATAAATTGATTGACCTACTGGTCTGAAATGTATTACTTGTTGTGACTTTAAGAATGTTACATCTGTGTTCTCACTTAAATCATTAAAGCAGTTTATTGGTGCCTCGGCAATAAAAGCATGATATCCGATTTCTGAAATCTCAACTCTTGAATTCTGAATAACAGCGCCACTATATTGTTCGATTAAATTAGATATTTCTTGAAACGCGTGATTATTCCTTGCTGGACTATTTTTGTATGCTAATTCAATTTCAAATTTTACTGGTAATCCATCATTTAAAGTACGCATTTGATCCAGATATTCATCCATGCCTGTATCAAGGAATCTATCAATAACACTGTATGGACGTATGTCTTTTAGCTTGGAGAATAGATCTTTAAATTTTGCAGTACCTTGTCTGAAGTTTTGTTCGTCTTTTTCTTTTTTGAATTCATTCCAATAGGATCTTAATTCACGTATTGCAGATTGATTGGTCATTGTTAGAAAAAGCCGAGTAGTCATATCACCTTCGATTCTTTCATTATCTTTCAGCATATAGAAATCTTCATCAGGTGGAATTTGATTTTGCATGACACTTAAGAACTCCATACCAGGAGTGTTTCTAACAGCACCAAAAAAATCTTTCACATCTCCTACTACTTCAAGCACTAACAACATTTCAGGAATTGTTGTTGTAGAACTTGAACTTAATCGTGCAGTCTGGTTATGAAATACCCTTTCTAAATTTGAAATTTTAGAATCATTTAATTCAATTATCCTCTCTTTCGACGGATAGTGAGTATTTTCAAAGTACTGTGGTGAAAATTTAAAACGATCAATTGAAGATGGGCGAGGAAAAAGTAGCAGCGGCTTATTATTCATTTCGAACTTGGTACTTATTAGCTATTTGAGTAAGTGATTCGTTTACAATTTTTTTCACGTCCACTTCAGGTAATGCTAATATATACTTTCTTTGAATATCTAATACAAATTCTTCAATTTCAGAAAAGCTTAATCCTAATAGTTTTTGAGATAAAGATTTATGGGAATGTTCTAATTTATACTTTACTTTCATTTCGAAAGATTTGAGCCAAGATTCAATCATCAACCTATTTGGCTTTTCCAACTCTAATCGAACTTGAAATCTCCTCCATACCGCTTTATCAAGAAGTTCGGGGTGATTCGTTGCCGCAACTACTACTACATAACTTGGTAATCTATCGATTTGAAGCAGCAAAGAACTCACTACACGTTTAATCTCGCCTGTTTCGTGAACATCCCCACGTTCTTTACCTATAGCGTCAAATTCGTCAAAAAACAGTACACATTCTTGAGTTCTAATGAAGTCAAACATGGCCTTTAATCGTGATGCAGTTTCTCCTAGATAACTCCCAATGATACCATCATATCTAATAACGTAAAAAGGAACCATTAAGGAATGAGCTAATGCTTCAGCTAATGATGTCTTACCATTTCCGGGTGCACCAGCAAATAATAGCCTATTACGAGGTTCTAAATTATATGACCTAAGTAAATCACTCCGGTGTTGTTCTTGGACTAGTGATTCTAAAATTCTTCTGTTATCACCAGTTAGAATTATATCATTTATATTTTTTGAGGGATAAATTCTGAATAAAAAACTTTCCAACTTTTCATCAAGTAATGTTTTTGATTGGAAATTGTTATTTAAGTTTTTGGTAATGTCTTGATGTTGAATTAGTTCTAATAACTGGTCTGCAACTATATTATGATGTTTGGTTCTTTCTTCTGCAATAATTGACTCAACTACTTTTCTAAATAAACCTTGGTCTCCAGTGCTCCCTGCCTTTACCAGTTTTAACAAAAGATCAGCTCTAGCCATAATTTTAGTAAAATAGATTATTCAGATTAGTAATTCAAAGGTGATTAAAATTCTTGAAAATTTGCCAATTATCCAAGTCTTTGAGGATCTTTTAAGCTAACACTCTGTTCAATGTATTGGCTTAAAACGAATTGAATGAAGTTCAAGTTCGCACATATTTTAAACGTTAAATTTAATCCATACTCCATTTCGACCGGTATTGTGGAGCATAGCTTTTGTAAACTGCCAAACATTGTTTTATGGTCGTGCAGTCTTCAAATTCTTCTCTGAAATCGCCATCTAAGATGAGGTAGCAGTCTCTGTTCTGGATATAAAGTGCAGTTTCTTCTGAGTCAATGTCTTCAGGGAAATTGAAGTCAGGATCTCTCATCTTTTTGTGATTCATCGTGTAGATGGTAGAGGGATTATAGGATATACGGTATCCATCACGGAAGAGAAGAAATACCGCGCTTTCTGTTACCAGCCAATCACTGATAGGTTTTTGTTTAGTTCTGTGCATGACTAGCGCTTCGGAGCGCGATTCAGCCAGTCAGTTATTCGCTTCATAAAATCGTGTTGTTCACGATTTGTCGGGTAATTGCCTTGGATGATGGTGATTCGTTTGCCAATCCATTATCGAGGAGTTGTTTTAGGCTGTTCTCACGTTGTTTAGAGCCAAAAGTGGAAAAAACGCAAACAAGCTACCCAATAATCGTTCAAGCCAAACCCGTATGTAATCCTGATAACCTAATGTTTGAAGGTATCGGCCTCTTCCGTCTAAGCGGAGTCAATTTCAGCGTTTATTCCAGAGCAGCGCTTTTACTTTAGATAAGCCAATTGGATGTTTATCACACTAAACGTATTTTTGATAAAAAGACACGAATTATGACGACCAAGCTCACATTGACCGTAGATAAGACAATTATAGAAAGGGCTAAATCTTATGCCAAAAAAACGGGTCGGAGTCTGTCTGAATTGATTGAGAACTATCTTGAAAACCTGACTGAAGAAAACGATAATTCAGAAATGTCTCCAAAACTTAGGAAGTTAGTGGGTTCCGTTAAGTTACCTGCAGACTTTGATGAGGAGAAAGAATTACGCAACGCAATTGAAAAGAAACACTTGATATGATAAAAGTATTTCTTGACACCAATATACTTGTGGATTTGATCGCGGATAGAAAGCCGTTCAGTAAACATGCTATTGAAATTTTTAAACTTGCTGAGGAGCATAAAATTCAGCTTTTCACATCATCACATTCCATTGCCACGTCACATTATCTATTATAAAAATATGTGGAAGAAAAGGAACTCAGGGGTATCCTTTTCACGCTAATGGAATTTCTTGAAGTGATTCCGGTCGACCTCGATGTGCTGAAAAAAGGTTTACGCTCCAAGCATAAAGACTTTGAAGACGCTATACAAATCCTTTGCGCTTCTTCAATTGCTGGAATTAGTTTCATTGTGACCAGAAATACCAAGGATTTTAAAACAAGTGAAATTGCGGTTTTGACTCCAGATGAACTATGTTTAAAAATGTAGTTAAATGGACAAATTAGATCAGATGGGAAAAACGGAAACACAAGAATCATTCAACCCAAACCCGTTTA
>CAZUIT010000064.1:0-17288 GCA_964620355.1 uncultured Burkholderiales bacterium
ATTTCAAATTTGGCTATAAATCAATTTAGTGGCAAGAAAGCGGTGAGTCATGTTAAATGCTGTGATCTGTCGATCGTCGACTAAAACCTACCAGTGGTCAAAGCAAAGGGTCTGAATACCAACCTGCTGCAAAAGCTTTTCGTAATGAGCACAAATTAATATCATTATGAAAAAAATTATTTACACACTATTCAGTGCCATTTGCTTCTCTACTGCAACGCAGGCACAATCGTATCAGTTTAGTTTAGAATCGGAGACTTATGCCGACTTGCAAAACCCACTTGAAATCCCCATCGACACGGCAGTGGGCTACTATGAGATGCGAGTACCTTTTCCTTTTACCGCATTTCGCGACAATATTGGTGACACGTTTCTAATAAGTATGGATGGTTTTGTATTGGCCGGAAATGCTCAGAATGGATTTGCATTTGATCCTTTTGTAGTTGGCATGCATTATCTCGACCAAAATTCACAGGTGGCTTATGCTACCACTGGGAGCGCTGGGTCAAGGGTTTTCAAGATTCAATGGAAGGACATGGGCATTAAAAACATGCCAAATGAAAAGATCAACATGCAGGCATGGTTCAAGGAACAGGATGGTAGTATTGAGTTTCACTTCGGAAATTCTGTTTGCAGTGCTGTTGCTCAATCGGGAATATTTTTTCTCACTGCAGACTTTTCTGCTGTCCATGATGCATATTGGTTGGGTGGTAATCCAGACAATCCACAACTGAATGAAAACGCTGCTTTTAAGGTCAATGGTATTCCAAGCACAGGGGTGGTGTATCGTTTTTCAGCAACTCCAAATAGCGTAAAAGAAGTAAAGCAAAAGATTTCCATGACATGCTACCCGAATCCATCTACAGGCAAATTCCAGCTTTCCGAAACAGGGATCAACGAATTAAAAGCAGTCGATATGATGGGGCGAACTATAGAAGTTTCGTATGATGGACAATTCTTTGCTCTGCCACCTTCAGCATCTGGCGTTTATTTCCTTTATGGAAATGATGAGGAAGGGAATTTGTTTCAAGGTAAAATCATTTTGGACCATAGACCATAGCAATGTTGACCACAGTCTTACGGTCCACGGACGATAGTAAAAGATTGCCTAGAAGGCATGTGTGCTATGCTCTGTGGACCGTGGACATTATCAGAGGAACAACTTCCAGGGTCTTTTTTACCGTGGTCTGAGGACCGTCGACCGTGGACTTTTGCAGCGGCACAACCAACCATGCACCTCCACCGAAAAGGCTATGGCGCACGCGGTGGTCTATGTACTATGGTCTAGCGAAGCTTTTCCATCTCGAGAATACGCTCACAAAATGCGTATTCAACCTTCATATTAGAGGCTACCATCAATAACTGATCTTGACACTCTGCCACCAATTCTTCATACAGGGCAATGCCTTTGTCATCGAGATTGGTGCAGGGTTCGTCGAGGAAAATAACGGGGACATCCGGTACAAAGGCGGCCATCAGTTTTAGACGTTGACGCATGCCGGAAGAGAGTTGTTTGATGAATTTGTTTTTTGCTTTTTCGAGTCCAGTGCGCTCGTACATGCGGGCTTTGTCCCAGTCCGCTTTTTTGGTTTTGAGCTGGAAATGCAGGTCGAAAAACTCATCAACTGTAAAATCTTCTGGGAGTTCTAAGAGGGGAGAAACGAGGGCATAATGCTGGTACCAATCGAGGTCTTCGGCTGTTTGACCATCTATCACCCAAGAAATATTTCCTTTTGATAGGGCATAGAATCCAGAAAGGCTCATCAAAAAGGTGCTTTTTCCCGAACCATTCTGACCGAGGATGGCTACTTTTTCGCCTCGTTGAAAAGATTCGCTGTAGCCTTTAAAAATCCAGTCACGACCAAATTTCTTTCCGATATCCTCACAACGAATTTCGAAAGAATCGGACATGCTAGCTTCTAGAAATATAACCTTTCATAACGCCTCGGTCTGAATCGCGGATGAAGGAAACAATCTCATCGCGTTCTCGAGTCGGTGCCATCTCTTTTTCGATGATGGATATCGCTTTGGAGTTATTATGTCCGCGGAGATAGAGTATGCGGTAGATTTCTTGAATCTCAGAAATTTTTTCTGTGGTATATCCTCTTCGACGCAAGCCGATAGAATTCACCCCTTCATAAGAAAGCGGTTCACGACCTGCTTTGGTATAAGGAGGAACGTCTTTTCTCACGAGAGAACCACCAGCTACCATTACATGTGCACCAATCTTCACAAATTGATGCACGGCGCAGGTTCCGGCAATATAGACATGGTCTTGCACTTCAATATGACCAGCTAACTGTACTGAATTGGCAATGATCACATTGTCGCCGATGATACAATCATGACCAACATGCACATAGGCCATAATCAGGCAATTGGAGCCAATCACGGTTTTATTTTTATCCAAAGCAGTCCCCTTATTCAAGGTCACGCATTCGCGGATTACAGTATTGTCGCCAATAAAAAGAAAGCTTTCTTCTCCTTTGTATTTTAAGTCTTGTGGAGCCGCTGAAATTACCGCGCCAGGGAAAATCTTGCAATTTTTTCCAATGCGTGCCCCTTCGAAGATGGTCACATTGGAGCCAATCCAGGTGCCTTCACCTATTTCAACATTTCTATGGATGGTAACAAAGGGCTCAATTACCACATTATCGGCAATCTTTGCTTGTGGGTCTACATAGGCCAAGGGCTGTATCATCGTTCCAGGTTCTCTTTATTCGTTAATTAGTTAGCAGTAGCTGGGCTTGGTTCTTCTTTCGGCGCTCTGTCGCGAATTACCTGTGCCATTAATTCGGCTTCAATTACGACTTTTTCACCCACAAAACCGGTTCCTTTCATCACACATACTCCACGGCGGATAGGAGCGGTAAGGTCCATACGGATAATCAGCGTATCGCCAGGTACTACTTTGTCCTTAAATTTCACATTGTCAATCTTCATGAAATAGGTACTGTAGTTCTCTGGATCAGGCACATCACTCAATACGAGTACACCCCCCGATTGGGCCATGGCTTCAACCATCAATACACCCGGCATAATTGGGTTTCCAGGGAAATGACCCGGGAAAAAATACTGATCTGCAGTAATGTTTTTGATGGCCACTACATGGGTGCTGCTCAATTCAATTACTTTATCGACGAGCAGAAATGGGAATTTATGCGGCAATAAGTTCCCAATAGCCACGTGATCCAATACCGGTTTTTTATTCGCGTCGTATGCAGGCACATTGGCCTTGCTGCGTTTTTTCTTAATTAGGGCTTTGATCTTTTTCGCAAAAGCCACGTTAGCCGCATGTCCCGGACGAGCTGCCATCACTTGGGCTTTAATCGGCATGCCTACTAAGGCGAGGTCACCAACTAGATCGAGCAGTTTATGACGTGCTGGTTCATTTTGGAAACGGAGGTCTACATTATTCAGTATGCCTTCTTTGCGTACCTCTACAGAAGGCTTATTAAAGAGTTCAGCAAGGTGGTCGAGCTCATGCTTCTCCACATGGCGGTCTACAATCACAATCGCATTGCTCAGGTCACCGCCTTTGATGAGGTTGGCTTTTAGCAAGGCTTCCAATTCATGTAAAAAGCAAAACGTACGACTTGCAGCAACTTCATCTTTGAAGTCTTTTAGGCTGGTGATGGATGCGTGCTGACTTCCGAGGACTGGAGAATTATAATCCACCATTACGGTCAATCGGTAATCATCCAAAGGCATGGCAATCATCTCCACGCCACGGTCGTTTTCTTGGTAGGTAATATTGGATGGAACGACAAAGTATTCACGTTCGCTTTCTTGCTCTACCGTTCCCATGGCGAGGATTTCACGCACAAATATTTCTGCACTTCCATCCATAATTGGAATTTCCGGACCGCTAAGTTGAATCAAAGCATTGTCGACCTCCTGACCCGCTAATGCAGCAAGAATATGTTCCACAGTATAAACGCGTGCCCCATTTTTTTCGAGGGTTGTTCCACGAGAAGTGTCCACCACCAAATCGCAATCCGCATCGATAATAGGTTCGCCTTCAATGTCCATGCGTTGAAATTTATAGCCATGGTTATCATCTGCTGGCAATACTGTCATGAGGGTGTCTGCTCCAGTATGAAGCCCGACTCCTCTAAATTCAATCTTCCCTTTTAACGTAGTCTGTTTCACGGTTATCCTTTGTTATTTAATGCTTCGCGAAGAGCCTCTAACTCCTTTTGAAGAGCATGTACTTTTTTATCTAATTCAGGCAAGTTTCTAAATACTGCCAGCGATTTAAAATTCTGTTTAAACTCGGTAGCTGGCGATCCAATCCACGCTTTCTTGGGCTCTTTGATGGAACTTAATATTCCACTTTGTCCGCCAATTTGTGTGTAATCGGCAATGGTGATGTGTCCCGCAACGCCAACCTGACCACCTATCACTACATTTTTGCCGAGCTTGGCACTTCCTGCAATTGCTGAACCACCAGCGATTACAGTGTTTTGTCCAATCTCTACATTATGCGCAATCTGTACGAGGTTATCAAGTTTTGCTCCTTTACGGATGATGGTTGAACCCATCGTGGCCCTATCAAGGCAGGTATTAGCTCCGATTTCCACATCATCTTCTAGGATGACGTTCCCGGTTTGAGGAATTTTTGCATAGGTACCGTCAGGCTGTGGAGCAAAGCCAAATCCATCAGAACCAATAACTGCCCCAGCATGGATAATACAATTCGCACCAACAGTGCAATGCAAGTATATGCTCACGTTAGCATAGATGACAGTATTATCACCAATCTCTACGTTATCTCCAATCACCACATTGGAATATATTTTTACATTTTTTCCAATCTTGCAGTTTTTTCCTATGGAGGCGAATACACCCAAATAGAGATCTTCTCCTACGTTCGTGTTCTCGCCAATAAAAGAAGGTTCTTCGACTCCTACTTTATTATTGATTTGAGCCACATATTCGGAAAGGATTGCGGTAAAAGCCACATAAGGATCATCCACTCTCACCATGGTCGCCTTGACGGGTTTGCTGGGTATAAATTCCCGACTTACCAGAACGATTCCTGATTCGGTGGTATAGATATGCTCCTCATATTTTGGATTCGCAAGAAAAGATAGCGCGCGGCTATGTCCTTCTTCGATTTTCGCGACGGAGTCAACTACCGTATCGGCGTTTCCTTCGAGGCTTCCTTGGAGCATTTCACATAAAGCGGCGGCGGTAATCTGCATGGTCGAAATATTGGTGCAAGTTAGCTATTTGTAGTAACATAGGAAGTGCTTGAGTACACTGCCTCTAAGCGCTCTTAAATTGTAATTATCGGAAGCTTCAGCAATATCTACCACATCGCCATTCTTCATCAATAATGAGATGCCTTGTGTATTGATATCGTAGGCCTTGTTTTCCAGCTTTCCGGAGTACACAAAATACGATGCTTCCTTTTCAGAGATTTTCAGTTTCTTCATGATGCGTTCCCGTTGTGCTTGAATCTCTTCTTTCGCGAAGCTGGTTTTTTGTACTTGAATCTTGGGTAAATGCCGGTCAATTAGGTTACTGCAAAGCGTGCGCAAAACCACATCGTCATGACTCATCCATACTTTAATGGAACTCACCACATCATTATCATCCAACATAGAAAAGCGGTCGAGCAATTTTCGGTTATGGATAAAGTCTTCCCTTTCAGGGTGTTCAAAGAGGAAATAATGAAAAGCAGGTGTAGCAAATAACTGCTCACCACGACTGGCTAACTCCTTGGCTCTTTGGAGGATTTTCAACAAAAGTTCTTCGGCAGCTACCACCGTTTTATGGAGGTAGACTTGCCAGTACATTAACCTTCTGGCGATGATAAACTTCTCTATGGAATAAATGCCTTTTTCTTCTACCACCAACTCATCATTCACCACATAAAGCATTTTGATGATACGATCGGAACTCACCACTCCTTCAGATACGCCCGAATAAAAGCTGTCTCTGCGCAGGTAGTCGAGGCGGTCCATATCCAACTGAGAACTGACCAGCTGATGCAAGAAATGTTTTTGGTATTGATTGGTAAAGATTGAAATGGCCAAATCAAGTCGACCACCAAAATCAGCATTCATCTGCCGCATCATGGCCAAAGAAATATCTTCATGATGCACCCCGCTCACAATGGTTTTCTCCAAAGTATGCGAAAAAGGACCATGTCCGATATCATGCAAAAGAATGGCGATGCAGGCTCCTTCAGCTTCTTCCTCAGAAATCTCCACGTCTTTAATTCGCAGGTTTTTGATGGCCTCATTCATCAAGAATAAAGCACCCAAAGCATGATGGAAACGCGTGTGGTTCGCACCCGGAAATACCAGATGACTCATGCCCAATTGCCGAATTCTCCGCAAGCGCTGAAAATAGGGGTGTTCAATGAGGTCAAACAAGATGTCGTATGGCAGGGTAAGGAAGCCATACAAGGGGTCGTTGATATTTTTGCGTTTGTTCAAGGCGTAAAAGCTGCGCAAAACTACAGGGAAAAATTCAAGGGAACATGAAAATTGGATCGAATCCATGAAAAAGGCAGGCGAGGCATACAATTTCGGAATGAATTCATCCGTAATTTCAACGATTTTCCATGGTCTATGGTCCATGGTCCATGGACTCTGTATCTTTTTTCCCACCTTTGCGCACGGAAATTGGTAATCATCCGTTACACATACACATATGGCAATCAAAATACTCTGGGCTGACGACGAAATTGATCTTCTTAAACCACATATTCTCTTTCTTGAAGCAAAAGGCTACGAATTAACTACTGTAAATAGTGGTCTCGACGCGATTGAGGAAGTTCAGAAAACGCGCTTCGACGTTATCTTCTTAGATGAAAACATGCCCGGACTATCTGGTCTTGAAACCTTGAGCCGGATAAAAGAAACCATGAATGAGGTTCCTGTGGTGATGATTACCAAAAGTGAGGAAGAGTATATCATGGAAGAAGCCATCGGTTCAAAAATCGCCGATTATCTGATAAAGCCAGTAAACCCAAATCAGATTCTTCTATCCATCAAAAAGATTACTGATAACCGCCGCTTGGTTTCGGAAAAAACGGCCCAAGGCTACCAACAAGATTTCCGCAATATCTCCATGACCTTTATGGATGAGCTGGATTTCGAAGCATGGAAGGCCGTCTATAGAAAATTAGTTTACTGGGATTTGGAGTTACGTGCTTCCAAAGACAGCGGCATGGATGAAGTGCTTAACGCGCAAAAAGAAGAGGCCAATAATAACTGGTCGAGCTTTGTGCGGAAGAACTACCTCGACTTCGTCAATAACCGCAACCCCAAAGCTCCGATGATGAGCAATGAGTTGTTCCGAAGAAAGGTGATTCCTCATATAGATGGAGAAACTCCAGTTATCTTTTTATTGATTGATAACCTGCGTTACGACCAGTGGAAAGTAATTCAGCCTGTATTGGCCGAGTACTTCACGATGGAAGAAGATGATCTCTATATGAGTATTCTTCCCACCACCACGCAGTATTGTCGTAATTCAATATTTTCTGGATTGATGCCTTCTGAGATTGAAAAGCGTTTTCCAAAAATGTGGAGTAATGACGAAGATGAAGGCGGAAAGAACAATTTCGAAGAAGATTTCTTGATTGATCAGTTGAACCGCACCCGCAAAGGAACTAAGTTGAGCTATACCAAAATCACCAACCTCGATGCTGGAAAAAATTTGGTAGACACCATCCCGAACATGATGAAAAACGACTTGAGCGTTATCGTCTACAATTTTGTGGATGCCCTCTCTCATGCACGTACTGATGTTTCATTGATGCGTGAATTGTCGGAAGATGAGGCGGCCTACCGTTCGGTTACGCTTTCTTGGTTTGAACATTCTCCGTTATTGGAGGCCTTAAAACGAATAAGCGATAAAAAGGTGAAGTTGATCATCTCAACAGACCACGGTTCAGTTCGTGTGAAAGACCCGATTAAAATTATTGGCGATAAAAATACGAATACTAACCTGCGCTATAAGCAAGGTAAAAACCTGAGCTACGACCGCAAAGCTGTTTTTGAAATCAAGAAACCGGAAGAAGGATTCTTGCCGAAACTTCATGTGAGCTCGGCCTATGTGTTTGCGGAAGAAAGTCACTTTTTTGCCTACCCGAACAACTATAATTACTACGTGAAATACTACCGCGACACCTTCCAGCATGGAGGAATTTCTATTGAAGAAATGATGTGTCCGATTATTTCCATGAAGGGAAAAGGCTGATGAAAAAGCAGCTCTTAACTAGTCTCGAAGAGATTAATCCCATCGCGCAGGAACTATGTCACGTGGTTCAAGAAGCGCGAATCATGACTTTTACGGGAAATCTAGGAGCTGGAAAAACCACGCTAATTCAACATATCTGTGCCGTTTTGGGGGTTGATGGAGAAGTTTCTAGTCCGAGTTTTGGCTTAGTGAACGAATACCAAGGAGATGAGGAACAGATTTTTCATTTCGACCTCTACCGTTTAAAATCCATGGAAGAGGCATTGGATATTGGACTTTTAGAATACCTCGACTCAGGAAGTATTTGTTTGATTGAATGGCCAGAAATTGCGGCTGAACTTTTACCAGAGGAAACTGTTTCAGTGATATTGGCACATGAGGCTGAGGGAAAAAGGAGTATCAGCTGGTAAGATTACTAGGTGATTTCCCTAACTTTGAGGATTAGGTAGCGGTTATAATTCATTGGTTCGCCTTTCGATTCAAGCAATTTATCCAACTACTTTTTGTACCTTTAGAAGACCCATTCGGCCTGCATGAAAGAAACGCCTAAATCTCCATTTCAAGAGCTTGCTAAACAAGCTTCATTGCAACCTCAAGAACAGCTTTTAGAAATCAGAAAGCATGAAACACAGCTCTCGGTGGGAGTGCCGAAAGAAATCACCTACCAGGAGAATCGTGTGCCTTTAACTCCGTCTTCTGTTAGTCTATTGGTGAACTCAGGTCATGTGATTACCATTGAGTCAGGCGCGGGAAAAAATGCAAATTTTTTAGATCGTCAGTACAGTGAGGCTGGCGCGCGCATTGTATACGGTAAAGAGGAAGTCTATAAATCAGATATTATTCTTAAGATAGACCCACCGACCAAAGAAGAAATCGATTTAATGGTCCCTGGGCAACATTTGTTTTCGGCCATTCAAATGACCAACCTCACCGATTCTTATATCAAGCAGCTCATCAATAAAAAGATTACGGCCATTGCTTATGAATTTTTGAAAGACCAGGAAGACACCTTGTCAATCATTCGAAGTATGAGTGAAATTGCCGGCCGCTCTGCAGTCTTGATTGGCGCTGAGTATTTAGGGAACACACATGGAGGGAAAGGCGAACTCTTGGGTGGGGTTTCTGGAATTCCTCCCACGGAAGTTGTGATTATCGGAGCAGGTACCGTGGGTGAATATGCGGCAAGAACGGCGGTAGCCTTAGGCGCCAGCGTTAAAGTATTTGATAATTCCTTGGCGAAATTGCGCCGCCTTCAGAACCATTTAGGTATGCCCGTTTTCACTTCTGTGATTCAACCAAACATTTTAGGAAAGGCACTTGCCAGTTGCGACTTGGCCATTGGTGCCTTGCGAAGCGATGAAGGTAGGAGTCCGAATGTAGTGAGCGAAGAAATGGTCACACGCATGAAAGCAGGAGCAGTCATTGTTGATGTGAGTATCGACCAAGGAGGGTGCTTTGAAACCTCTGAGGTCACCACGCATACGAACCCCACAGTGATTAAGCACGACGTGATTCATTATGGCGTTCCAAATATCCCTTCCCGTGTAGCACGAACTGCGAGCTATGCCTTGAGCAATATTTTTACCCCAATTCTTATTGATATCGCCGAATCTGGTGGTTTTAAAAATTATTTCTGGGATAGCAGCATCATCCGAAATGGAGTATATGTTTATAAAGGAAATTTGGTGAAACGTCATATTGGCGAACGCTTTAATCTGAAGTTCAAAGACATCGATTTACTGATTGGAGCGCATCTGTAGCGGTTCCTTCAAATCTTATTAGCGTGATAGTCGGCAATCCTTAACAATACCCATAAAATCACTAAGGTGTAAACGAATTGAGGCATTGCGTAGGAGCGATGCAAGGACCATTGGATTAAATATCTTGCATAGACTAATCCAATTTACCATGAAAAATTACCTGCAACTTGGGGGAGTTGTTGTCCTTTTCGGATTCTGCTTCTTCGTTTCCTCATGTGAGGAGGAGGATTCTCCAGTCCCTTTACAACCAAGGATTGAAGCTTGGGTTGGAGATGAGTTTTCTTTGGCTGAGCAGTGTTTTTTAGACTTGAAATGGATTGTAGACCAGGCGAAATCAGAAAACATGAGTGTTTATAAAAATGGTGCTCCCCCAAAATCAGATTGTGCTACAATTACTACAGATTCTTCAAGTAATAAGTTTACGATAGATTTTGGAAAGAATAATTGCCTGTGTAAAGACCTGCGCACTCGACGTGGCAAGCTTGAAGTCAGTTTTATCGGGGAGTATGGAGCGCTAAATTCAGCAGTTACTATTCGTCCACAGCGCTATTTTGTGAATGAACATGAGGTTCGGGGAATGATTATTTCAAGCGCGATCGGGCTGGATGCCAAAGGCGCACAATGTTGGCAATTACGTATTGATGGGGCAATTTTAAGTCCGAATAGTAAGGATAGCACGGTTTGGTCGAGTGATCAAATTCTGCATTGGATAAATGGAGATCAAACGCCAGAAGATTGGTCAGACGATGAATGGGACATTACTGGAAGGGGTAATCTAATTACCAAAGATGGATATGGCTGGAAAGCGAATATCGACAAGCCTCTTCATCGCTTAATGGATTGTCGATTTATCGATAAGGGGGCTGCAGAGCTGGTCCGACCGGGTTTGGTGCCTCACGTTGTCACCTATGGCAATGGCTCTTGTGATGACAAGGCAGAGGTTCGCATCAAGAATGATTTCGTTTCCATCAAACTCCGCTGACGGAGTTTTTTCTGGCGTTCCCTTCTCCCCGAACGAGGAGCGGTAGGTCCAGAGGACCAGACCGCTTTGGGTGGACTTGTTCCGCGAAAAGAAAGCCCTTTTCGGAAGAAAACTTTCTCGAAAGCAACTAGAAAGGCGGTCTGGTCCTCTGGACCGACCGACAATCGTTCATCGACTAGAAACGCCTGTCGAAGCCGCGACTTCTGGTTTTCAATTCGGAAAACGCGGACTGATTTTCAGAGAAGGGAAACTTTGGTCACAGCAGCGATTCTTCCAATATTTAGATTCTGGGTTCCTCTTGATATAATTTTGGATAGCGTAGAATGCTCTGGCATCTCGAACGCGAATATCCTTGAATCTTTTTCTCCATACTTGATGCTTTCTATCACACCGATTGACTTCAAAATGAACTCTATTTTCAAGCGCTCTTTGTTTGTTAGCTTCAAGAATTTTCTTGGTGGTAAATCGAAAGAACCGAATCTGAAATTCATATCGAATGTCAATCATAGAAATCAGCAGGTGCACGTGATTTGGCATGATGCTGATTGCGTGAATGATAAAATCATCCCGACTATTGAAAAAGGCGAGGGAATCGACAATTATTGACACGAAGTCAGGATCATTCTTTGTGAAGAACGGCATTCTGTCTTTTGTAACACAAGTGAAAAACTGGGTAAGCATTTCACAAAATTCCGAATGCTACTGTTAGCAGACTGTCAAAATCAGAGAAAGAAGGTCAGCTGAGCGTCAAGTTTTTCATCGACAGAATCGTTCGAGTTCGAAACGGACCCGATGAGCCTTGAGTTTTCGGTTTTTCCCTGACGTTTTCTGGTCCTCTGGACCGAACGACAACCGTTCATCAACTAGAAATTCCGTTTCAAAAAAGTCCCGGCGCTAACCGGGACTCTCTTCTGATTCTTCATCTTTTTCTCAACCTTCTCAGTCCGCCGAAGCTTTTTCAGCGAAGGAGGAAGCCTTATTTCAAAATCGCTCTTGAAATAACGATACGGTTCACCTCTGAGGTTCCTTCGTAGATCTGGGTGATTTTAGCGTCACGCATCATACGTTCTACATGGTATTCACGTACATATCCATACCCTCCGTGAACCTGAACGGCTTCGGTGGTGGTTTTCATGGCAGTCTCCGAAGCAAATACTTTTGCCATGGAAGACGCCAAGGCATAATCTTGTTTGGTATCTTTTAACCAAGCGGCTTTCAAACAAAGCAAACGTGCTGCTTCGATTTCAGTTGCCATATCAGCCAATTTAAACTGAATCGCCTGGTGATGCATGATTTCTTTTCCGAAGGCCTTACGTTCTTTCGAGTATGCAAGGGCTCTTTCATATGCTCCAGAAGCAATCCCTAAGGCTTGAGAAGCAATGCCGATACGTCCGCCGGCAAGAGTTTTCATGGCGAATTTGAAACCGAATCCTTCTTCACCGATGCGATTCGCTTTTGGAACTTTTACATCTTGGAACATGATCGAATGGGTATCAGATCCGCGAATTCCCATTTTATCTTCTTTCTTTCCAACGGTTACACCTTCCCATGATTTCTCAACGATGAAGGCATTGATTCCACGGTGACCTGCCTCCACATTGGATTGGGCAATAACCAAGTATACATCACCGGTTTGTCCGTTTGTGATCCAGTTTTTTGTTCCGTTCAAGATATAATGGTCTCCATCTTCGATAGCGGTGGTACTTTGTGAAGTGGCGTCAGATCCAGCTTCTGGCTCAGAAAGGCAGAAGGCTCCATGGATTTTTCCCTGCGCCAAGGGTACCAAATATTTTTGTTTTTGCTCTTCGCTTGCAAAGGTTTCTAGTCCCCAACAAACCAAAGAGTTATTTACTGACATCACCACTGAAGCAGAAGCGTCTACTTTGGAAATTTCTTCCATGGCAAGAACGTATGAAATAGAATCCATACCACCACCGCCGTAATCCGGACTAACCATCATGCCCATAAAGCCAAGTTCTCCCATCGCACGGATTTGTGCCATAGGGAAAATTCCTTTTTCGTCGCGCTCACATACGCCAGGTAACAATTCCGCGTTCGCAAAATCGCGAGCGGCTTGTTGGATCATTAGATGTTCTTCACTCAGTTCGAAATTCATGTCGTCTTATAAATTGCTACAAATATAGTCTATGCGTTATAACATTAAAAACGCCAATGAGTTTGGGTTTAGAGATGCTCGAGACTATTGGTTATTTTAAGTTGAAATCCTTCTTCATTGTATTCCAATAAGTACAGTCCCAAATTATGATGAACAAATTCATCCATTTTCGAGAGCGGTAAGTCAAGCATTAAGCAAAGAAAGCTTTTCATGGCTCTTCCATGCATGCAAATGAGTATTTGCTCTTCATGTGGGCGAGACATAATATGCTGAAGCGCTACTTTCTGTCGCGCTTGCAGTTCTAGCGGATTTTCGCCCCCAGGAATTCTGAATTCCAAGTTGCCTGATTTCCATTGATCCACCATGTGATGGTAATCGGCCTTCCAGAATTTCTTACTTTCTTTCCCTTCATAGTCACCCCAAGAAATCTCATTGAGTTCTGGTAGTATGGTATGAGGCAGGCCTAAATTTAAAAATCCAGCGACGGATTGATGGGTGCGTTTAAGCGCTGAGGTATAAATGCGATGGAAGGGAAATGCTCCGTAACGCATAAAAAAACGCTCAGCCTGTAGTTGACCTTTCCCGTTTAAATCGCTGTCAACCCCACTGCCTTGTACAATTCCAAGGCGGTTATACTCTGTTTCTCCGTGGCGGATGAGATAAATTGTTTTTTTCTGTGGCTTAGAAGAACTTTGCAACACTCCTTTCATACATGAGACAATTACCAAAAATCGACACGAATATACCGCTCAGCGCTCTAAATGACCGCATGAAAGGTAGCATGGCAGAACATATTGGCATTGAATACACTGAAATTCATGAGGACTACCTCGTGGCTAAGATGCCGGTTGATGAGCGAACTTTCCAGCCTTTGAAGATGTTAAATGGTGGTGCTTCCTTGGCTCTTGCCGAAACCTTAGGTAGTATGGCCGCAAATATGGTCTTGGATAGAGAGCGTTACGTGGCTTTCGGAATGGAGATTAACGCGAATCACTTGAAGCCAGCTCGTTCGGGTTTTGTTTATGGAACTGCGCGTCCTTTTCATGTGGGAAAAACGACACAGGTTTGGGAAATTGAAATTCGTGATGAGGAAGGCGACCGCGTCTGTATCAGTCGCTTGACCATGGCGGTGGTGGAAATTAATGAAGATGCACTCCGACTTAAAGGATAAATTTACCCATGCCCTAGAAATGGGCTTGAGCATGGTAGTTTGGCGTTTGCCGAATGATACGACCCTAAGTGAAATGGGTCCGGCCAAGGAAATGCATTGGCAGGGAGAAGCCTCTGAAAATTCTAGTTTTATTTTTGCCCCCTTTTCGAATGAAATGCCTGCTTTTTGTATCGGAACTGCAGGAAGAGAATACCATATTCAAAGCGATCCAGAGCACCCAACTAGTTTTGATTCAGTACATTATAAAGATTTGGTTAAAAGAGCGATTACCAATATTCAGCAGGGGGCATTTGATAAAATTGTGGCTGCTCGGGTGATTGAGGAGAGAAACCCAGATTTTGATATTACGCATCACTTTTCTTTATTGATGGATGCCCACCCTAATGCCTTTTGTTATTTATGGTACAGTCCATCAACTGGTTTTTGGATGGGAGTGAGTCCGGAGTTATTAGTCGATAGAAAAGGAGCGAAAATTCGAACGGTAGCACTGGCTGGAACCCGTTCTGGGAGCCAGGGAGATTTTGGATCTAAAGAAATTGAAGAGCAGGATTTGGTCGTGAATTTTTTGGAAGAAACCTTGAGTCATTTTGCCATTACCACAGAAACGGCCAAGAAAACCAAAGCGCAATCTGGTCATCTTACTCATCTTAAAAACGAAATCAATGGCCGGCTTAAATCGGATAGTGAATCCATCTATCCACTGATTCAGGCATTGCATCCAACCCCAGCAGTGGCAGGTTTGCCTAAAGAGAAAGCCATCGACTTTATTGCTAAAGAAGAAGGCTTCTCAAGAAGCTATTATTCCGGTTATTTGGGGCTCCATTCGAAAACAGATTCCTGCCTATATGTGAATTTACGCTGCATGCAAGTACTCGGTCAGCATCAATACATCTATGTCGGGGCTGGCTTAACTGGGAAGTCGGACCCTGAGGCGGAATGGTTAGAAACGGAAGAGAAAGCGCGAATTGTGCGCCTGCGTTAATTATTCGGCAAAACGTGCCTTAATATTTGCTAGATGAGACTTAAACGACTCACTGCTTTCAGTGAAGGCCAATTTTAATTCCTCCCAAGAATCACCACTTGCATTTTTCAATGAGGACAATTGTTCACTCAATTCTGTGCGTTTTTTCTTCGCAGCTTCAATTTGCTCAGCGTATTTTGCTTTAGCAGATTCCGTCGCGGTCTCTTTTTTCTTATCGAGTTCTTCAATGGTGTCGTACAGCTCGTCGATTTTCTTATCGGCATAAGCATGAAATTCTTCTCTGTTCATATTCGCTTGATTTTTGTCTTAATATAAGAATTTTCGGACATATTTCCGAGGACTTTTTTCAGCTTAAGTCAAGCTCCTTGGTATGCTCGTAAGCCATTTCAAAAAGCTTGTCTGCATTTCGTGCATCCAACAGATCATAGGATTCGACTCCCTTCGGAGCGATGATGGTTCGTTTTTCATCGCGACTTTCACGAATATGTCCATTTACACTCAGCTCAAAAGTTCGCGTAGCCACTTGAGCCAAATTTTTAAGTTGTTTGATGGGACGAATCGGACTGATATGAATGGCAATCACATGATCGCATTTTTTCTCCAGTGGTTTATAGGGAAGGTTGTCGAAAATCCCCCCATCGTTGTACAAATCGCCATCAATCTCTACAGGAGCAAAAAGCACTGGAATGGAGGAGGAAGCCTGAACTGTTTGAAGCAAGGGTCCCTTATCCATATAATGCACCTTACCAGAATACATATTCGAAATGGTTACAATGAGTGGAATTGGCAGGTCTTCCAAGTTCTCGTATTCAATATGTTTCTTGAGGTGTTTCGTCAGGTTGTCTAAACTAAAAAGTCCGATAGAAGGAATGGTAAGTTTCGCAAAATCAAAGATTGAATTACGTTTCATCAACTTAAAAACTTCTTCAGGGGCCATTCCAGAGGCCATAAATGCTCCGACAATTGATCCAGCACTTGTACCGCTATAGATGTCGGCCTCAATCCCTTTTTCCTTTAATGCTTGTAATACACCGAGATGTGCGTAGCCTCGAGCTCCGCCACCACCAAGTGCAATTCCCATTGAATACTCTGCCATATGCCGAAATTAGTACAAGTTCTTTAGATGAAGGAGAATTAAACGCTATTATGGAGCGCTTTCACCGCATTTAGAATAATTCCTTTTGGCACAAAGCGAACAGCCATTGCTCCCATCTTATTCATCATTCCAGAAATGACGGTTCGTTTACCCTGCATCATTTTTCGATAACCGAACTTCGCAACTTCCTCAGACGTTTGCATCTGACCGGCTTTAAGTAAGCGCATTTGATTCATTCCTGCCTTATCAAAAAAGGCTGTTTTAGTTGGCCCAGGACAAAGGATTGTTACACTGACTCCTGTGTCTTCTAACTCTTTACTCAATGCTTCCCCAAAAGAACGTACATAAGCTTTCGAAGCATAGTATAAGGCCATATATGGTCCGGGTTGAAAGGATGCAGTTGAGGCAATTTGTAAGATGCGTCCTTTTCTTTTCTCAAGCATGGGTGTAAGGAATTCATGGGTAAGCTGCGTGAGTGCTTCTATATTCACCCGTATCAGCGCTTGGTGATCTTTCCATGAAAGGTCGGCGAACGCAGTATGATGTCCAAATCCGGCATTATTTACCAGATAGTCAATTTCAATTTTTTGGGATTGAAGTTCCGGAAAGATGGAGTTGAGATCGGCTTCATTGCTTAAGTCTTTGACCAAAACATGGGTATTGATGCCGTATGATTTTTGAAGCTCTAAGGCTATTTTCTCGAGCTTTTCTGAACTGCGTGCAAGTAAAACCACGTCTATTCCATCTTTGGCAAAGAGGCGGGCAAAGTCAATTCCTAATCCGGAGGAAGCGCCGGTGATGAGGGCCGTGGGCATTTATGATTTATGATTTGTGATTTATGATTTGTGATTTGTGAATTGTGAATTGTGATTTGCTGCGCCTGCTGGCTGCGTGCGCCGGAGCCGATCCCGATAACTCCTAAAATCCGCATGTCGGCTCTTTTAACTGAATTTTTTGGCTT
>CAZUIT010000065.1:0-16720 GCA_964620355.1 uncultured Burkholderiales bacterium
TCTTTTCAGTTAGTCTCTCCGTTTGTTCCAGAGCGGGCTGCATGGTGTCTCCATCATAAGGATTTCCTTTAAAGCTCATCACCCCCACAACAATGTTACTTCCTGGGAGCATACTCACGCTGGTCTTACTTCCAAATTCGTAGGGTTTGTGCTGCTTACCCTTGGCGATACACCAAACATCCGGTTCATGTACACTGTAAATCTTATCCTTATCGTGGCGCTGTTGTTTCACTATTTGTTCGAAGCGTTTTAGTTGATCCCAATAAACAGGAAGTAAGTCATCAGGGAGTTTTCTTCTGATTTCTCTAACCAAACGACCGCAAATGGTTTTTATCTTTTTCCTAGCCTTCTTGGCTTGCTTTATTTTTCTTGGATGATGCCCAAAGCGTAGTTTGAGTAAGGTCTGTTGCTCTACTCGAACATAACTCTGACGAAGCTCAATGTTATGCTCACGAGCTATCTCTCGACAAGCTTCCATCACTTTGCATTGCATTTTTACATCCGTCGGAAAGGTGACATTCTTCTCTTGAACAGTCGTGTCAACAATCACCTTGTCGGCTTTTTGAATATCGTCTTTATGGCCACCAAAACTCAATTGAAGGATCTTTTCCGCCCCCTCTTTTCCAATTCGGTTTCTAAAGTGTACCAAATCGCTCGGGTCACATGGCTGCTGCCATTGAAAGATTGATTCACCACAGAAGTACTGCATGTAAGGGTCTCGTATCCACGCTTCCATTACCGTTTCATCTCCCAGATTGTACATCTGCTTGAGCAATAACAAGCCGACCATTAAACGAACTGGCTTAGAAGGTTGGCCGGTGTGGGAGTATTTGTCTGACAGCTCATTCTCTATCCATTTCCAGTCCACTTGGCCTGCTAAAACCACCAGCTCGTGCCTCGGATCGATAAAATCCCTCAGCATCGGTTTAAAAATATCCCGTTGATTTTGCGACTTCAATTTTCCCAACATATTCTGCAAGATTTTTCTCCAATTTCCTCAAAACCTTGCAAATAATCATCTAATAAAACACATACTTTTCAACATAATATGTTTATTGTCAATATGTTGTGTGTTTTTAAGGAACGACTAAAATAAATCTGAACAAAAAATTCGACTCATTGCATTGGCATGCTCATATAATAACTAGCATTCTTGGCAATGAAATTGAATGAGTGTAATAGTGGGTTTATCTGTAACGCTAAAGGATTCAGGATAAGATAGAGCTGAATTTCTGGATCATTCTAACGAATGATCTTGTACTAAATATTTTACTAAAAAGGCCAGCATATAGCTGGCCTTTTTTTTATTCGCTTAATACAATTAGAATTATTAAAACAAGCAAAATTATTCCTAATACAGAATAAAATGCCAGCTTAATCTGTTTCTGTCGTTTTACATGTTTTTCATATGCGGACAATCGTTTTTTGCCCGAACTATTTGTGCTCCTAGCCATTTTGTTTTCTCCCGAGCACGAATTTGCCAAATATTTTCGACAAACCTAGCTTTTTCATCAATTATTTATGACTCATCGTCATTTTCAGTATAACTATCTGGTTCAGGTTGTTTAGGTGTTTTTAACACTTTCCGAAAAAACATTGCTGTAAAAATCGTGACTGTGGCTTGTATAATAACCATAAAAATTAATGCACTTGAATTCATGATGCTTGCTCCTCTCCTGATTTATTGCGCCTGCGATAGGCAATGTATACCAATAATGAAATTCCTATAAACATACTCGCCAACAACGCACGAGCTGCATTGACTATGATTATTTTATTCTTCAAAAACTTAATTTGAGCTGGATCTGTAGCAGCGCTTAGCTGTTCTTTAATCCCTGAATTCGTAATCATCTTGATCATCGAATTGTGGTCTAAAGTCCATCCTTCTCCATGAAACAATCCTGAAATTGCCTGAGCCCAATCATTTCCTTCTGGAACAAATAAAGCTCCCAAGAAAACGATGATTAACATGACAGGTGTAATGTAAAGCATGATATACTTAAAGAAGATTGGAATTTTAATATCGGCTCCTGACAATAATTCTGCCCAACCTTTTTTGATGCCGAATATCCAAGAGAATAACACGGCCTCTGCGAGTGCGAAAACCACCAATGAAACAGTCCCAGCCCAATAATCATATTGATTAAAGAAAACCTGATCTACTGTACCATCTATGGCCACTTGATAAATAAGCACAGTAGGTAAACCGAAGAACAATATCATTCCTCCAAATGTCCATGCCGCCGCCTTTCGCTTAAAATTATACTCATCCTGCATGAATCCCATCCAGGGGGTCCCCATTGCCAATGACGAAGTAATTCCTGCAAAAAACAAGAGTCCAAACCAAAACACGCCTGCGAATCGGCTAATTATAGGTCCCCATTGATCAAAGAGATACGGCATGGTTTGAAATGCCATTCCGAAACCTGCATTTTCTTTAACCCAGTCAAGACCAAGATATCCAGCGGCAATTGGAATAACAATTAAGCTACCCAAGACTACTTCAACAAATTCATTCATAAACCCAGCCGACACCGCATTTAAAGCAACATCATCTTTTGATTTCAGGTAAGAAGAATAACAGTGAATGGTGCCCATTCCAACAGAAAGAGTAAAGAACATCTGTCCTGCTGCTGCAAGCCACACGTTGATATTCCAAATTGAACCCAATTGCGGCGTCCACAGAAAATTCAATCCGTCCCAAGCCGATGCATCAGGATGTGCTGCGGAAGCCCCGTCCGTACCTAGGGTCAAACCTTTGAAGGCCAATACTGCACCAAATACGAGCAGCAATGGCACCCCAATTTTCGCCGCTTTTTCAACACCTTTTAGTCCTCTACTTAAGATATAAGTATTCAGCCCAAGGCATACTAAGTAGAATACTACTGCTTCATAGGGTATTCCTGTGGTGGACTTCCCAAGCTTCAAATACGAATTAAAGAATGCCGCTACCTGCCCCTGGTCCATTCCTGAAAAAGTACCAACAACGGAATGAAACACATAACTTAATGTCCATGATTCAATATAACAATAGTAGGATGCCACGGCAATATTGGTAAAAATCCCAAAAACGCCGAAATACTTCCAAAAGCGCCTTTTACCCATGGTATCCAATATGAATGGCGTTGAGTGATTCCCTCTTTTTCCACCAAAACGGCCCATAGACCATTCCATCCATAATAATGGAATACCCATCAATAAAAAACATACGAGGTATGGAATAATGAAAGTACCCCCTCCATTCTGCACTGCTTGTACGGGGAAACGTAAGAAGTTTCCGAGTCCGACAGCATTTCCAGCCATAGCCAGAATTAATCCAACCCGGCTACCCCAGGCATCTTGTTTGGTCTTCATATTGCGAGTGAAAATGCAATTCTTTTTTCAAAATTCAAATGTATCGGCCCGACTTTATTAATATTGAAGGGAAATTTCATCCATGTTAGTACTCGACAACGACCAAATTCAGAAAAAAATCCATCGCTTGGCTTTTCAAGTATATGAAGACTTCTTAGAAGAAAACGCACTGATAGTGGCGGGTATCAACGGAAACGGCTTTGAGCTTGCTAAGATTCTATGCGAACAATTGGAAAACATCAGTCCGATTCAATGCACTTTAGTAGAAATTCAGCTCGACAAACAAAATCCGAGTGCCGCGAGTACTTCCTTGTCTATTTCTGGCGAAGAAGTGAAAAATAAGCCCGTTTTGATTGTCGACGATGTCTTGAATACGGGCAAAACTATGGTTTATGCCATCTCAGCTTTTATTCGCGATGGCAGCAGCATTATTCGCACCGCTGTTTTGGCCGATAGAAATCATAAAAAGTTTCCTGTGGCTGCCAATTTCGTTGGAATTTCAATGGCCACCACTTTGCAAGAACATTTAAGCTTTTCCATTTCGAAAAATGGATACGCATTAGAATTACAATGAGATTTAACTTTTTATTTTCTTTACTTCTCTTTGCCAAGTTTATCCTTGCGCAAAACCCTTCTGATTCAAAACTTTCTCAAGCTTATTCCTTTTTAATTGCCTTGCATTCTGGACAAGGTGAAGAAGCTTTTGCTTTGTTAGATAGCAGTGTTCATGAAAAAACAAGTCCGAGTCAATTAAATGGCATTTGGCGTCAAATTGAAAGTGGAATGCAATTGGGTGCATTTCAAGACACAAACGGCTACCTCTTAGACGGAAACACCTTGCTTCTGGGCGTTGTATTTGAAAAAAACGCTTTGGATTTCAAGGTGGTTTTCTCAAAAAGCAACCATATTAATGGGTTCTTCTTTGTACCTCCTTCTGATAAAAGAGCCTACCTCTTACCATCCTATGCCGATACAAGCTTGTTTATTGAACAGGACTTCGTATTAATTAGCGGTCCTTATAGCTTACCTGGAAAACTGTGTATTCCTAGAGCCAAAGGTCCTCACCCTATTTGTATTCTCTCTCATGGCTCAGGCCCAAATGAAATGGATGAGAAAATGGGACCTAACCGTGTGTTTAAAGACCTTGCTTATGGATTGGCAAGCAAAGGGATTGCTGTTTTTCGGTTTAATAAACGTACTGCAGTGTACGGACACAATAGCGCACCTGACCCGGATAAACTCACGGTCAATGAAGAGTACCTGGAGGATTTGTATGCTGCGATTGATACCTTCTCAAATTACCCATCTATACATGGCAAAAAGGTCTATTTGCTTGGTCATAGTTTGGGTGGCTACCTTGCCCCACGAGTGGCCGCCACTCAGGAGAAGTTAGCAGGCATAATCCTTGCTGGAGCCCCATGTCAGCCTTTAGATAGTGTTCTGCTGAACCAAATCACCTATTTGAACTCTATTGATACCACAGGAACGTATTACCGTCCCTTAAAGAATATTACAGAGGAAGTGGCATTTCTGCGTTCTGAAGATTTTGATTTAGACAGCGACCCAAGCTGGCTTCCTCTCGGATTAAATGCCCATTATTGGATGGATATAATACAGTACGACCCAATCGCCATGTGGCAATCGCACCCAACACGAATGCTTGTGCTAAATGGAGAAGACGACTACCAAGTAAGTATGGATGAATACCGTTGTTGGAAGAATGGAATAGGCGCTTCAAAAAACGTTTATTATCAATCCTTTCCCGGCATAGGCCACGGCTTCTTTGCGAGCGAGGGTATCAAAGGTCCAGCCCAATACCAACAACAACACGAGGTCGACCCGAAAGTAATTAGTGCAATTGTTCGATTTATTCGCTAAGCCTTTCAATTGGGATACTTGCAGAGACTAATGCTGGTATCTCGAATAGTAGAGCCGCATGTTTAATGATGCATAACTCAGCAGTCCAAGATTAATATTGAATGAGACATTGGCAAAATAGCGGTCTGAAATTCTTTGCTCTAAACCCAATCCCAATTCTATGAATGATGCATCGGCAAAAGGGGTATAATATGTATGATGCTCAATATTTCCATTGAAATTATCTCGCCAATTTTCTGTTTTAAGTAGCCCCGCTCCTAATGCAAATCCATAGGTTCCAAAAATGGCGGTATTGTCTTCAAACCTCTTTTTCCCAAAATAAGCACCCTGTCCAAAATGAAAATTAATGGCGGTAACTTTTTCAGTGCCTATGATACCCGTAGCTTGATTATTATTAGTAGTGAGTGTCGTTTGACTGAAGTCTAATGTATAATAGTTGAAATACTTATCGCTCAACCACCTTTGCATGGCAATTACGGGTCGAATTTTCGAGGATGATTCGTCGGCACGATAAATAAAATGAGCGGCATTGTATACGGTATGGGTAAAACCAATTCCAATTCGATCTTGCGCATTAGCGCTTGTTCCACTTAATAGCGTAGCACCAAGGAAAATTAGATATAAGGGAATTGCTTTGATATTAATTCTTAACATAATTGAAATCTATTTATTGAGCAAATGCCCCGAAAAACTGTCTCCAAAAACCACCAGAAAGCGGCTTTTTACGCAAAAGGCGTGCACTGATAACGAGCCTGGGTTGAACTGTATATTCTGCATTCGCCAGCAAGTTTAAGTACCATCGCCTTCCCATACGGGTCTCCATACCAATACCTAAATTGAAATTTGGAAGCATTTTATTTCCTTCAATCTTCGTATAGGTCGCATACTTCGCACCCGGAAGGTGATAAAAATTCTCACCATAATAGTTCAAATAACTTACCCCAACGCCACCGACCACATACCATAAAAAAGGATCGTCGATTTCACCGTTAAATAAGGGCTTGCCTAAGTTAAAATTCGTTTGAGCGATGTACATACCAAAGTCGCCATCTCTAATGCCATTAAACTTATAAAAATCCCGTTCATATTGTTGAGAGAATTTTCCTTTAATGCTTTCTGCGTGAATATTCCAGACTCTGAAAAAGGACTCGTTTATCCATTTCTCGCGGTGCCAACCAAGGTTCACTTGTTGTTTGATATCTTGGAGTCTCGGTTCTATTTTGATGCTTCTATTTAGAGGAAGAACAGTAACCGAATAATAAGGCCCGGTATGAAACTGAGCATGGGCACAGATTGCTGAACCTAGAAAGGCGAGTAATATGAGGCTCTTTTTCATTTTGTTTTTTTAATTAACACAATTCTCTTTTCATTGGTTCTGGCACTGGCTTTCACAATCTCCACCACCTCATCCCAATATTCCTTCGGGTAATAATCAGACGCATAGGTGCGGGTGGTTTTAATTTTAATTCCCATACCATCATTGATGAAATTCACTTCAAAGCTTCCCGTGCTATTTTCGATTAGAGTATCGAGGTCCTTACCTCCCGCGATTTCATAGCCGTCGGGAATATTAAAGTACAATGACTGTTCGATTCTGCGTGGTAATCGGAAATCAATGCCTGTTTCGCGAATCGTGTCTTCGCTGTCGATGATATCAAATGACGACCCAAGGAATCGGCCTATGTCGATAATGATAGAGCTATCAGCTATACTCACTAAACCATGAGCATTGAAGGTTTCACTGTATTCGAGCCTTGGATCTTTTATCGATCGAGCGCCATCTTCAATATCTTGAAGGGAATAATTTTTCACAGAATAATATGGACTTCTCACATGGCTCACCAACCTTTTTCCGGCGAGATCGAATTTATAACGCCAATACCGTTTTTTAATTCGAGTCAATAGAGTTAAGAGATCACCTGGATCCTTATATCCTGAAAATGAAACTACTCCGTAATACTTGCCGTATAGGTCGATATAATCGCTATTATAGATAAAGGCAGGCAAATCAGACAAATACGCATAGCGAGAAAAGCCAGAAAAAGAGTTTTCTTGTTCTACTTCAAGCACTGATCCACTTAGGTTAACATTCAAGCGGTGACTGTACACATTTTCTTCCGGCTTCATCTGCTCCAGTTTTTCTTTCTTGAGCGTCCAATTCTCGGTATCAAAGGCGTAATACTCCGTGCCATAAATCCGTGTATAGAAGGTATTCATAGCCGAATAGGCATCAAACTCCCCTAAAATATCACCACTTGGCAAACGAATTGCCCAATATAATTCCATATCCGAAACAACTTCCTGAAGGGTTCCACGATGCTTTGGCATGGCAATAATCACTTCATGCTCAATATTCCACTTTTTTAATATCCGGCTCATCACTTGAATGAAGCGCTTATTGGCCATTTCATCGTTCGGACTATTCTCTAGGAGAAAGAATTTACGCCGGTAATACTCATAGAAAGAACGGACCTCGTATTCAGATTTTCGTTTGGGTTCATGCTGTTTGATATAATCGAGATACACATGAGAATGGCTCTCTGCCTTATTATTCAAGGTTTCTTTTGCTAAGGCGATGAACCAATCATCGGAATAAGCGCCCAAGGATTTCTCGTTCACCATTTTTACATTTCCAGCAGCATCAACGATGGCAAACTTTACAAAAGGCAATTCTTGGTATTTCGCGGTCCAATACTCCCCTTTTACCGCAGCTCTCTCCTCATCCTTGAAACGGTATTGTTTTGAAACGGAATTTGATGAGAGTTCCTTAATTTCTGGAGCCTCATTCTTTGACAGCCATTTTAGAACAAAAGGACTGGCAATATCAAAGTCCATTACACGCAGTAGGACTGGGTACGATTCAGTAAGTTGAATACGATTAAAACGCTCTTTGAATGCTTTTCGCTGCTCTTTTCCCTTTGCATCGATATATTTATTCTCCCAAAACCGCTCATATTCAATGATGTCGCCTACTTCCAAGCTTGGAACTGGAATACGGACATTGGTAGTAAAACTAAAATCCAATTTCTTTTTGCGATTCACCACACGCACATCCCCTTTTACCGCTCGGCTCGGATCCAGTTCGATTACCTTTCCATCCTTTTTTATGACCTTCACTTCCAGCCATTCATCCTCATCCAGGGTAAAGGATGAAAAATCGTTCACCGCGAAGGCATCATTCAGTAGCACCCTTGTTTTCGAATATGCACCAAAGGCAGGTTTTCCATCCTGAGTCTCCACGTAATATTTAGAATAATGAACCAGAATTACAGCCGAAGCCTTATCCCATTCGCTTGGAAGAGTTTTGGTTGAAAATAGTGCATCGATATCGGCAATATCAGCTACACGGGCATCGCGCATTGTTTTTAAGACCTGTAAATAGGTTGAATCAATTCCTTGAGCATAAGATAGGCTTGAAGCAAGGAAGCTCACGAAGAAGAAATAGTATACTTTTTTCATCGTTTAGTTCTTTTTAAAGGTGATAAACCGTTGATAAAACTCATCCATTGCCAACACGGCTTCTTCCCAAACGAAGCGATTCTCCCCGCGAATAAAGCCATCATGAATAACTAAGTTCGAGTGCAATACGACTCTTCCTTTTTCTTGTGTATAAAACAAATTGATTTTAAAGTCTTCATTATCAAATAATACAGAATCAGGCAATGTAGCCACTGTCCACCCTTGTGGAATTTCGAGACTATAGGTATGCGATTCATTGACTTTATACCCAACATCTATATCGCTTATTCGCTTTCTTTTGACATCAAATTGCAGCGGCAATTCAAGCACCTGAAGTTTTACCCAAAGGGCATTCTCCTGCTCAATCACCCTGTTTTCGATGGCAAGTGCGTAATCGAATACAATATCATCCTCCCTTTTGCCAGTAAAGGTTTGTTTCAACTTACTTACCACGAAACTGGGATTTCCTCTATTGAGGAAGCGCTCGGTTGCATTTGCTTTGCGTTCACTCTTCAATCCATAGAAATAACGAAGAAGCTGCGTTTTACGTTCACCGCTATAATGATCCGTCATCTTTCCAACCAGGCTCGTTTGGTCGACCCGGAATGAGCCAGAAAAGGATGTTTTGTTACGACTAGAAGGCAGGTTTGGAATGGTATCAATTAGAAAATCTTTTCCATTTTCAATCAAAACCTGTCGGCCTTGGATTCGATTTGCATAGTCGTTAAGCGCGATGAATTCCTCAGTACCATCGAGAAAGTATTTTTTTCCATTCAAGAATACGGTGCAAATCATGTGATTATCCACCGCCATGCTAGGTTCAGAATAATCATATGCAATATGACGCGTTCCGATCCAAGTTAATCGCGCATCATAGCCCACACTTTTAAGCATTTCGGACAATAGATTGGCCATCCCCTTACAGTCGCCATAACGGTTTTCAAAAACCATTTGACATGGCTCAGGTTTAAACCCTGCGATTCCATCCTCATAAGCGATATACCGCACATTATCTTGCACCCAATAGAAGATTGCTCTTAATTTATCCTCATCGGTATTTAACCCTTCAATAAGGCTTTTTGCTTTTTCGGCAACCACAGCTGGTTCATTTCCAATTCGCTGAACCAATTGATGGTACCATGCATATAAATTAGCCACCGAGCCAAGCACCGGAACCTCTTCACCTTTCTTGTTCTTATAGGAATTTATTTGAAAGAATAGATGCGGGTAATTGTAGGTGGCCCCAGCTTCAGCCAATTCTCGTGAACGAGGTCCAAGCTCAGAAAAATCAAAAACCTCATAACGGTACTCTCCTTCTTTCTCTCCATTTCGATAGCGTTTGATATACGCTTCATCCCAATTATAATCCAAGTTTGCTGTGCGACGGAACTGGCGACGGTATTTGGCGATATCACTGAAGGAAGGCCGAGTAGTCGAATGATTCATTTTAAAAGCATCGGTATTTTTTGCTTTGATCTTCATATCGAGCCATTCTGGAATGCGAACGATAATTCGGCGTGACTCCGTTGGAAATGATTCGTGAGCAAATAGGTTGGCCAAGTAATTGACATTTTCATAAACTATGTCGTAGCTAATTCTTACTTGCGTACCCAAAGTGGGCATATATACGGAAAAGGTTTTAACACGTGCATCACTGTAATATAACCCATCCACTTCATAGCTAAAATCCCTTTCGGTTACACCGGCCCAATTTCCTTGATCGTTTGGAACATAGTTTATTCTAATATTCCCGACACTCATTTGATCATTATAGAAAATAGGATATTGTAAACTCACCCCATCTTGCAGTGAAAGCAAGGTATGATGATAGGATACGCGTGCTTTAAGATGTGTTTTAATTAAGTTTTCGTCGACAATGCCCTGCTCCTTAATTTTTTGTTCATCTTCTTCGGAAAGAAAAAACTCAATTAAGGTTTCACCATGACTTTCTTTTACTTCCTCCAAGGGAAAGTCTTCGCGCCAAGACTCAGCCTGACGGACATTTTCGTTCGTTACGAAAGGACGTATGGTGTTAAAGCGCTTAAAGTACTTTTGCTTGCTCCTCGAGTACTTGCACCCCATACCAGAAAGCAGCAACAAAGCCACTAAAAGTATGGCGAATTGGTTCCAGATTTTCACGGGTTCAAATTCGCTTCAAAATTGACTAGTTAGTTTAAATTATACGGATTAATTTATAAAATCTAAGTGCTTTTTACGGCTTTATCAAATATATTCCTTCCGTACTATTTCGCAACAAGGCCTAACTAATTTGCATCGTGCTGATACCGCGAATCATTCGACATAAGAAAGACTAATAATTGTTTTTCAGCAATCGGAAATTTATTGCCACATAACTGATTACTCCCGCATTCAACTCTGTGGAGAAATTACCAACTAAGTCTTTATTAATTTTCTTTTCGAACCCAATTCCCAATCGAAATACCGTAAATGTGGCAAAAGGAATCGCATCTTGTTCATGCACTTCTCCACTTGCGGAATAATTTTTTCCCGTGCCCCAGCCAAGCCCTACTCCCATTCCAAGTGTGGTATACCAAGCATAATCATCTTCAAACTCGTGATGATTCCAGTACATTCCACGACCAAAATTATAGTCTAACATGCTCAAGCTATATTTGCTTTCTACTTCACCATTGGAATAAAATTCTCTTCCACGTATATGCTGAAAACATACTGATTTATATTTAAAAACCCTATCTGTGATCCACCTCTGATGATAAAAACCAACATGGGGGTAATGGTTAATCTTTGCACCACCCAAAATTTCTTCAAGTGCAATTTTAACGGCAGGAAGGGTTACTTGCACTCCGTTTCTTGTTTGTGCTTTAAGCTCCGTTATTCCTAGTATAAAGATGAGGCCAACTATTATTCTAATATGCTTCATGATTTAACGTTTGAGGATGATTTTTTTATTATTTAGTTCACTGGCGGCATCAATAAACTCAAGGACTTTTGGCCAGTCTGATTTATCTAAAAGGGCCGCCTTATACACTTTTTTCGCCTTCACGATAAGCATCCCATTATTTATCTCTGAGCTCACGATATATGCGCCTGCTTCGTTGTCTACGTTAACATTAAATTGATCCAACCCTTCCACTTGCATGCCGGGTGGCAGATCAAACTTGAGGGTATATTCAATCGTTCTTGGATATCCAAAATAGATGTCTTGGGTACGAATGGAGTCTTCACTATCTACAATCTCCATCTGGTTCCCCAATAAACGGCCTAGCTCAATTACATAGTAATTTCCTGCTCTGCCACTTAGGCCTTCTATCTCATAAACTTCTTTGTACTCTAGCTCCTTATTTTCATAGGAGCGACCATTTTTAAGGACTGTCAACTCCTCATAATCTGCTACTTCAAAATACTTGGATCCATGACTGCGCTCCATTTTTTTCTTGGCTACTTTAGTTAAAGTATACCGGAACATGGTATCAACACGGTGTTCTTCCTCTTTGAGTTCTTCTTTCTCCATATCCTCATAATACACAGGCGATAGATTGATACGGAGTGCATCTTCACCATAGAGCAAGCTGAGGTCGGCATTAAATAAGGTATATGGCATACGCGACATATAATTATAGCGCGGTAAACCCTTCATTTTATTGGTGACTTCCAATTTTATTTTAGTGTATCCAGGCAGCAATGAAGCACGAATATCATGCGAATACACATGTTGATCAAATTGTGAACTTGGTAGACGCTCCTTTTCAATAGTGAGCCTTTTATATTTTGAAGCAGAGTTGAGCACATACACTTCCGTGCCTAATAGATCCTCACCTACTTCCCCCATGGTGGAATAGGCATTAAACACATGGATAATTTCTCCTGATTCCCGAATTCTGAGTCCTAAGGTTAGTTCACGAGAGGATATAATCTGATCTAATGTGCCCAAGTCACGCGGAATTCCGACCAAAATATCATACTCAATTTTTCTCTTCTCTAAGATCCCTTTCATGATCATAAAAAAGCGGGCATTATTTATTTTGTCATCAAAATCCTCTGCCACGCGGAAATAGAAGTGAGCACGGTAAAACTCATAGAAACGGTTGATATACGTTTCATCATCCATTTCTTCATTCTTATAGGCCAATACAAATTCGCGAATAACACCGGAATGAATCAACTCTCTTTTTGAAATTAATTCATAGACTGATGATTTGATATCATCTGAAGTTACTTCTTTCAAAGGCTCAAAGCTTCTATGGGAGAAATCATTTCTCGTATACCTTTGGGTTAGTGCATACTTGATACTTGGTTGTTTCAATAAGCCCGGACTCCAATATTCCCCTTTTACTCTGTCTCTGAGGCTGTCTTGAAAGCGATAATAGCCGTAATCCTTTTTTATCTTAACCGACTGCAAATCAGGAGCTCCATTCAAGGACTTCCAGCTAATTCTATTCGCTGCATTTAATTCATACTCTATGATGCGTTGATATGTCGGGTAACGGTCATTTAATTCTATAACCGAATAATAATTACTAAACGCTGTGCGGTAGAGCTGGCCATTATAGCCTTCTGCGACATTCTCCCAAAAACGCTCAATTTCTATGATATCTCCAGGTTCCAGATTAGGCACAGGGATGCGTTGTTCTGAATTTAACACGACATAATTCAAGAAACTGAAATCTTCGAGTCGTGTATCACTTGAAACAGCCTTTGATTTGTCTAGAATGAACTTCGTTCCATCCGGCTTAATGACGGTAATTTCGAGGTATTCTCCTTTGCTAATTTGAAAGTAGGAAAAGTCATTGATAGCAAATTGGTCTTGCAAGAGAATGCGTTTGCGGTTATAAATTCTCCAAATGCTTCCCGAAGGACTCGCTCGTTTTTCATCCATACGTTGAATCTTCGTAAAATTCAACAGTACCACAGCTGATTCTTTGACCCATTTCTGTGGGGCCTCCATGGTAACAAATCCGGGTTGATCAAGATCTACCTTGCTTAATATTTTTCGACAGCCCTTTTCTAAGGCCTTCTCTAATTTTGTTTTTTTCTTGGCAACATCTTGTCCCCAAACAGCGCTTTGTGCCAGTAGCAGTGCCGCGCAAATAAATAGTATTTTTCTCATCGTTAGCGGCGGTTTAGCACTACGTAATCGGTATAGAACTTCGTCATTGCTTCATGGGCTTCATTCCATTTTTCACGGTTCTCAACTGGAATGGTTCCATTATAGAAAATGATGGTTTTGGTATAGGTCAATGTTGTTCCTTTTAGGGAGTACTCCATAAGAACCCTAAAGTCATCATTCTTGATGTCCACTTTCTGGGGTACATAGAAGAGGCTTGCAGAACTAGGGAGAATTAAAGTTCTGATCGTTGTTTGGTAAACTTTGGAACCCAGGTCGACGTCTGCAATTCGGTTGCTATCAATTTCCATACGGGCATAATCACCTTCCCAATCGAGCTTTATTAGCCAGTCTTTATTCTCTGTAAGGACCTGATTTTTGACCCGTAACTGGTAGTCAAACTCAATATTCTCAGCCCGTTCACTGAAGGTAGAATGTTTGATACCGCTTACCTTCAAGTTGATATTCTCATCGTTCAAAAAGCGTTCTAATGCTGTTGCCCGGCGATCGCTCTTTAATCCATTATAATACCGCAGCAAGCGTGTTTTGCTTTCCCCAGTATACGTATCGTGTACAGAGCCGACCAAATCATGACCATCTAGCGTGAACTTTTCAATTTTCTCATTTTTATTCCTTTCGAAGGAGAGATTTGGAATAGAATCAAGGATAAATGTATCTCCATTTTCTATCAAAACTTGTCGCCCTTGGATCCGGTGCGCATAATCACCGAATTCGATAAAGTCTTCCGTTGGATCCAAGAAATAACGCTTACCATCTAAAATCAAGGTACAAATCATGTGGTTGTCAACCGCTAAACTCGGCGTAGAATAATCGTAAGCAATTCGTCGAGTTCCAATCCATGTCAGCCGGGCATCATACCCTAAGCTTTTAAGCATTTGCGCAAGTAAATTGGCCATACCCTTGCAATCGCCATAACGGTTTTCAAATACCGACTGACAGGCTTCTGGCTTAAATCCAGCCACCCCATCTTCATAGGCGATATAGCGCACATTATCCTGCACCCAGTAAAAGAGTTTTTTCACCCTTTCCTTGTCATCAGTTATACCTTCAACCAGGCTCAGTGCTTTCTCTTTTACTGCGGTAGTATCATTTTCAACCGTTTTTACCAAAGAATGATACCATCCATATAAATCAGATAAAGAGGAAAGTACATTCACTTCTTTCCCATCTCCATTGGTGAATTTTTTAATAGCCAATAATAAATGTGGCTGATTGTGCGTCGGGCCTGGCGACATGCGCTCACTTGGGTAAGCTGGAAGATTGGCCGCCTCATATTGCATATAGGTATACTTCACGCGTTTTTTGCGTTTACGTCTCCCTCCTGTTTCTTCCTCTTCGTCATCGTCGTCTTCCATATTTAGGTAATCTCTAAATTCTAGAATTTTACTATTACGGAGTCTCTTGGTATTCTTGGTAACGCTAAAGTTTTCTAAGTTCCTTTCCAGAACATTTATTTCCATCCAATCCGGTACTTTGAAAACAATATTCTTCTTCCCGGTTGGCATGTTGTCGAGAAAGAAGAGGTTGGTGAGGTAGTTAATATTCTCATACGTTACTGTGTAGGTATAATGTAGCTCCGTTGCTCTGGCCGGGATTTTTGAATTCCAGGACTTGACCCTTGCATCGGTATAGAATAAACCATCCACTTCATAACTGGAGGAAAAAGCATATTTTTTCAACCATTTCGGATCGTCTTGAAAGGCATTATAACACGCATAAATAGGCGAAACCTTCATCATGTCGTTATAATATACATTATCGTAAAAGTGGGAGAAATCATCGATAGACAAGATTGAGTGGTAATAGGTGACTTTCGCTTTTAGCTCCGTTTTAAGCTGAGGATCTAATTCTTTTTCATCCTTCTTATTCTTATCACTACTTCTTTTGGATCTTGACTTTTTCGGCTCATCTCCTTCCCGATAGAATTCCACCAACACTTCTGTTTCATTGCCATAAAATGGATCATCTGGGAATTTCTGGCTCAGCCCTACAGCCTTTTCCCTGTTTTCGAGCGAAATAAAGGGTTTCTCGAGTCCATAATTACTTAGTTCACTGGGAACTGTCCTGAAGCAAGCTTGAAGGCTTAAAATGACTCCTCCAAAAAGGATGAGATAAGTAAGTTTTTTCTTCATAGTTGGGCAAATAACGCGGCGTTATTATTTGTGAAAAAAGGAACTCTACCAGCACTATTTTCCTCAGCAATATTCAGAGAATTGTACGTAGATACGACCCCGATTTTTCACAAGCCGAAAATCGCAACTAAGCATACCTAGTTAATTTAACTGTGGCGGATTTTGTTTGAAAAAATACGTAATATCAAACAGCCTTATGAAGTGATTCTAGCCCCTCAATTCCAATTGTTTGAGAAGCACCTCAAGTCCCTCTTCAAATGAGTGAGGTGAATAGGATAGGTCGCGAATGGCCTTATCGAGCACAAACCCAGTAATTGGAGGTCGCTTGGCTGGTTGTTTAATGCCTTCAGAAGTGCTTGGATGCATATTCGCCGTGCTCAAATTCCAAAATTTGGCTACCCGTTCTACCAATTCGTAAACAGACATAAACTCCTTTCCAGATATATGGTAAATACCTTGAGCTTCTTTTTCTTCAATCAAACGGCATCCCATCGCCAAGTCTTCTGCCAAGGTAGGTGAGCGAAACTGATCGGTTACTACATTAATTTCTTTACCGGATTCGAGCGCTCCCTTGGCCCAAAGCACGATATTACTCCGACTCATATCATTGACAATGCCATAGACCAAAATGGTACGTGCAATGGCCCAGCGTAAGGCCTTTTCTTCAATGAGCTTCTCTCCTGCTAATTTCGATTCTCCGTAATAACTAATCGGATGCGCCAGGTCGTTTTCTTTGTATGGACCAGCTGTACCGTCAAAGATAAAATCAGTTGATAGATGAATGAGTTGT
>CAZUIT010000066.1:0-15482 GCA_964620355.1 uncultured Burkholderiales bacterium
AATCAGGAAGGAGGATGTAACTAATGAAGATACTTAAACTACAGCATCTACTACTTTTCTTAGGAGTTGCCCTCATCGGGGTTTCTTCCTGCAAAAAGGAGTACGCACCCATTGGAGATCGATACACTGCCACTGACGGGCTGAATGGTTCCTGGATGCTTTCAAAAGTGGTTCAGATTGATGAAGCTAGTCCCTTGAAAGATTCACGCGATTTAAGCAGCATCTACGGCATTGGTGGAATGGACCCCTTGTTGGGAATCCAATTCGACGCTAGCTCCAAGGCATTTCGTATGACTCCCGGCAAAGGCAAAAATTTCCTCGCACCGGGTTTCCGCGATATCAATAGCAGTGATTCTCTGCGCCTCAAAGGAAATTGGAACTTCAGCAATGAAGTCAGTCCTAATTATTCCGATTATGCCCCCAAAGGAATTGATATGATCAATGATTTTGGCGATACCGTACATGTCGAACTACTTGCTCCTATTCGTTCGTACGACCAGCAATTGGGAATAAAAATCATTCGATGCAAACTTTCGTATAGCTATTATTTTGACCGTCAAAATTAAGTCATGAAAAAACTAAAATTCTTAGCTAGCCTCTTGTTTGTCGGGAATATTGTCTCGGCACAAACGGCTTATGTGGTGCCAAAAGAGGCCGATATAAACCAAGAAGTCACCATCTATGTGAACTTAAAAGATCCTGGCTGCGACTGCCCTAATTTGGTTGATAAGGCTGGTCCTATCTATATCTGGAGTTGGAATCCTTCCGACCCGAAAGTAGGGAATGGCGATTGGGGTGCTTCAAACGATGCGCTGAAAATGACGGATGAAGGAAATAATCTCTGGAGCTTTAAGATGATTCCTGCCGAATTTTATGAAATCACCGATGTTCAGAAATTCTATACCGAAGGTATCAGTATGCTCGTCAAGCTGAAGGATGGAGGCAGCGGAGGAGGAACGGCCAATGAAAATAAAAGTGCCGATTTAACAGTTGACATCGATCCAGTTCCTGGCTGCGATGACAAACTTTGTCCCTTTCCGATAAACTTCGGACAAGATGATTATTTCACGGTTACTTACGACAATAAAAAGGAAGAAAAAGTAAGCATGCAGAATTTGCAAGCAGGCGATGTATACCTCTTCGCTCGCTGTGTGGCCGATGGTCAGCTTTACGAAGTCAGCGCCTTTGCCGATGTAGCGAGTAACCCCGATCTTCTCATGACCGATGAGGGCGAAGGAAAGTTTACCCTGACTTTTATTCCTGAGGACTTTTTCCCTATTCCTCCTGGTGCAGAAATCACTTCTCTGGTTTTTGTGATTCGGCGCAAAGTATTCAATGGACCTGATGATAAGATGGATGGAACTATTTTATTGAAAGTAGGATGTAATTGAAGGGAAGTTCATTCTTTGTTTATAAAATGTGTCAGGATTATGCACTGAATTCGACAACTTTGCACCTATTAAAAGATTAAACAATGAGCGAACAAGTTGAACATGTTGAATGCCTAATTATTGGATCCGGACCTGCTGGATATACAGCGGCCATCTACGCAGCCCGTGCTGATATGCACCCGGTGATGTACGAAGGTTTACAGCCTGGCGGACAGCTTACCATTACAACCGATGTTGAAAATTACCCCGGTTTTCCTAATGGCGTTGAAGGTCCAGAAATGATGACCATGTTCAAGGAGCAAGCTGTTCGTTTGGGGGCAGATGTCCGTTTTGGACTTGCTACTTCGGTAGATTTTTCTAGCCGTCCGTTTAAAGTGATTGTAGACGAAAGCAAAGAAATCATTGCAGAATCAGTAATTATTGCCACAGGTGCTTCAGCCAAATGGTTGGGCATTCCTTCTGAAGAGAAATTCAAATCCAATGGTGGCGGAGTTTCTGCCTGTGTTGTGTGTGATGGATTCTTCTACCGTCAGAAGGAAGTAGCAATTGTCGGTGGTGGAGATACTGCTTGTGAAGAAGCGTCTTACTTGGCTAAAATCTGTTCGAAAGTGCATATGATTGTCCGCAAAGACCATTTTCGCGCATCGAAGGCCATGCAACACCGTGTTGAAACTACCCCGAATATTGTGATCCATTATGAATCCACAACCGACGAAATCTTAGGAGATACGGTTGTTGAAGGGGCACGCATTAAAAATGTAAATACCGGCGAAACCACTACCCTTCCTGTTCAAGGATTCTTCGTGGCAATTGGTCATACCCCAAATACCTGGATTTTTAAAGACTATATCACCCTCGACGAACAAGGCTATATCAAAACCACTCCAGGAACAGCCAAAACGAATGTTGAAGGTGTATTTGCTTGTGGAGATGCCCAAGACAAAGTTTACCGTCAAGCGATTACCGCTGCAGGCACTGGTTGTATGGCAGCTTTGGATGCGGAGCGTTTTCTTGCTGAGGTGAATTCGGCGGTAATGAGCTGACCATGGACCATGGACCATAGTCCATAGTCCATAGTGGCTCTGTTCTAGTTTGTAGTGTAATATATAAATAGCTGACAGATTGCGTTTTGCGATTATATGCGCACTTCATATGTCTCTGCCCATTTTGACTCCACCTTCGCCAAAAAGGCTTCGGCGGACGCGGACGGAAGGCGCAAAGCCCCCACCTTCGCTGAAAAAGCTTCGGCGGACGTAGACGGAGGGTGCTGCTTTCGCAAGCTTAAAAGACGCAGCTCTATATTTCCTTAAAACAAACTTAGGGTTGATTTTCCGTAAACATCTATTAGCTGGCAGATCAGACTGATTATAAGTCAATAAACGAATGAAAGTCTGCATGCTAAATTGCTCTAACCTGTTCCCGATAGTTATCGGGACTAACCGAGTACCGAGGCTCTGCCGCTAATTCACGTTCAACTACCAATTGGAACAGAGCCACTATGGTCTAAAAAAACTTGATATGAACGGCGACATCCAAATCGTCGTTCTTTTTTTGTCCTAGGAACACCACCCTATCATCGAATACTTGGAGCTGATAGAACCGCTCGTATTCCATGAATTTTTCTTGATAAATGGCACGACCATCAGGGTGAATAAGTGCATAATACCCTCCTTTGTATGGATTCATTTGAGCAAAGCTGCAGATGGCGAGATTCCCATCTTTGGTAACCTTCATGTCATCCGCTCCTTCATGACCATCCAATTTAATGGCATTTTCGAAATCGAGAGAAAAATCATCCAAATCCAATCTCGCGAAATAAGCATCATGCATGGGATCACCAAAACTGGTTGTATGCCCACAAATAAATAGTTTCCTATTTTGAGCGACTATCATTTGTGGTTGATCATATCCAACCCCTCCCCATGCCTTTACACGAATCAAATTCAAGGATTCATCGAATTCCCTTAACTCAATATCCCTGTCCCCTCCTGGACCATCATAGGTATAGGAGAGCATCAGTATGCGGTCTTCAAACCTCAGCAAACTCACCGCCCCGTCATTTTTAATGCTACCAAAACTGCTACTGTCTAAAAACAATCCTTGATAGTCGGTCCGCTGTACATAGTTTTGAAGATCAGAATCCACTTCAATTTGACCGCAGAATTCTATTTTTCCATCTGTATCCTGCACGGGATCATACAAGGCATCATACAATACCCCTTTCTCCGTACTGAGACTTTGTAAATCCCATGTTCCATTGATTTGAATGATTCCCCAGGCCGGTCTTCCATCCAAGGCTCCGTAGGTTAGATATTGTCCGTTCGGCATGACCTTGAGTCCTTGAGGAACATAATCTCCAGCTATTTCTGCTAGGGTCAATCTGACTCCTGGTTGGCCATTCTCATTCATGTATTCAATTCGAAAGCCCTTACTCGATTTAATGAGTATCGCATTAAAATAGACGTTCCGCGCCATGCAGGTGGCAATTTCATCCCCTTGAGAGGGAATGCTAAAACTATAATCCGTTGGGCTTGGTTCTGGTTCAGGCCCTGGCTTTTCACAGGCAAGAAGCAAGATGAAAAAAATTAGTAGCGACGGATATTTCATAAGGAAGAAACGAAATTAAGCAATACTTCGCATCTAATTTATCTATGCAAATGATCCTGCAATTTTTTCTAGCTTTGCCCTCATGCTTCAATTGGAACAAGACATCAAAGCCGCCATTCGGAATATTCCTGATTTCCCAAAACCGGGGATTAACTTCAAAGACGTAACGCCGATTTTTAAAGACCCAGCTCTGTGCACACGCATCCTCGAAGGATTTAGCGCAGACTTTGAAAACAAAGGGATTGATGCGATTGTGGGTATTGAGTCCCGCGGATTCTTGTTCGGCTTGGCACTCGCAACCCGCATGAGATTGCCTTTCATCCTTGTGCGAAAAGCAGGAAAATTGCCCGCCAAAACCATTCAACTGAGCTATGCCTTGGAATATGGAGAAGCAACTATCGAAATCCATGAAGATGCGATTGAAAAGGGATGGAATGTTTTGGTGCATGATGATTTGCTCGCTACAGGAGGAACCGCCACAGCAGCTGCTCAATTATGCGAACAAGCTGGCGCCAAGGTAACGGGATTCTCCTTTTTGGTAGACCTAAGTTTCTTGGATGGGAAAGCAGTTTTGAACAAGCGTTTCCCCGATGCAGAAATCATCGGACTCGCCACCTATTAGCGCATTCTATAATCCCTTCTTACTTATCTTTGCCTCATGCTCGGATTAAAATTAGCCACCGACCCACGTTGGGCCAATATTGCAGAAAAGTCGCTCGAAGAAATTCTTACCGACCACGCCTTTTGCGAGCAGAAAGCAGCAACTAGTGGCATAAGTTTAATCAGTCACCACTCCGAATTGGAAGACCTAGTCGATGAAGTAACGCCCCTCGTGGCCGAAGAATGGGGACATTTCCGCAAGGTACTCAAAGAACTTAAACGACGTGGACTCAAGCTTGGCCGACAGCGAAAAGACAGCTATGTCAACCAACTCATTCTGCTCAAGCGCAAAGGACTCCACCGCGAAGAAGCCCTCTTAGATGACTTGCTAATTATGGCGATGATTGAAGCCCGCAGCTGCGAGCGCTTTCGACTGCTCTCCTTGCATTGTATCGATGAAGAACTTCGGGAATTCTACCATGAGTTTATGGTTTCCGAAGCGGGTCATTACCGCATGTTTATTGATCTTGCTAAAAAGTACTTTCCCGCTGAAGAAGTTAAAATACGCTGGGAGGAAATTCTTGATGGAGAAGCGCAGATTTTGGCAGGACTTGAATTGAGGGGCGATAGAGTGCATTAGACTATTAGACAAATAGACGACAGACTGCTAGACAAAAGACTGCCAAACAAAAGACTACCAGACAAAAGATTGCCAGACAAAAGCCTGCCAGACAATATTGAGTCACTTCGACCGCGTGCGCCGCAGCGTCTCGATTGCCATCGGGAGCGAAGGAGTAGTTTATCGAGAAGCGGCAACCACATGGGCCAAGTGATAACTCGGATCTCGACCCTTCGGCATGCACAAAAAAGGCCAAGCTAGACCTGACTATTATGTGATTTTGCCTCCTACCTGCTCTTATTCCGTTCACTGAGCTTGTCGAAGTGAGTGTAACCATTCCCCCCTTCGACAAGCTCAGGGACCGGAAAACATGAAGCTTAGCTCACAAAAACCCACTCTAACCCGTAACCCAGAACCCAAAACCCCTACCTTATTAAACCAATACGCCAAGTATGCATCCAACACGCATGAACCTAAATCGTATAACAGCCCTTCTTCCATTTTTTCTCTTTAGTATGATAGCCATGGCGCAGCCCAATTACCCAGCTCCAAGGGGTGTATATTGTAGTTGCGGACCAAGCACTGGCCAAGGGAATGGTTCTGTCGATCCCAAAGTTGCCGAAAAAGATTTTGTTGAAGGTATTTTGGTTCGTACTGGCTGGGAATATTTAGAACCTCTTGAGGGACAATACGATTGGAGCATTATCCATGATCAAATAGCACGTGCCAAGCAATACGGTAAAAAAATCTCCTTAGGCATTGGAAATGGAGGCATGATTCCGCAATGGGTTTTTGAGGAAGGAGCAGCATTTATGGAAGTTCTTGTTCCAAAAACCAATGATACCATTGCCGTGCCTTGGGACTCAATCCATCTGCATCATTGGATCAAATTCATTCAAGCATTCGGACAAGAGTTTAATCAAGACACCACCATTCGTCTAGTTTATATCACCAATGCATCTTCCAATGGATTTGAGATGCAATTGCCTTTTTCCACCTTTCCCACCTTAGCCGACCTAAATTATAGTGATAGCAAAATGATTGCTTCTTGGAAACAAGTTGTTGATGCCTTCGATGCCGCTTTTCCGAATCATTACCTCACCAATGATTTTCACCCGGTAAACGGAAGTGATGTGGTGGCCGATTCAGTTTACGCCTACGCGAGCACAAAAATCGGTTCTCGCTATGGAGCCAATGCTTGGTGGTGGACACAAAAGAATACGACCTTGTACCCTGCTCAATATGCCCTGCTTAAGCAATCCACCACAGAACATGCTTTTAATGGCGTACAATTCGCGAAAAGCGGAACAAAAGACTCGGCAGCTTTTGGATCAGGAGGAATGCCTGGTGCTATGCAATTAGCCCAACAGGATGGTATCTACTACTGGGAAATCTGGAACGATGACATTTTAAACCCGGCATTCGAGGACCTTCTGAGCTCCGCATCCTCCTTGGCCACAAGACTCGAAACACCTGTAAAAGAAAGGCTCCTACTTTTTCCAAATCCCTGCCGCTCTGTGCTTCATATTGGAGGTGACTTTGATTTAGACGAAAAAGTTTCTCTGGTTTTCTATTCTATAAACGGACAAAAAATCTGGGAGTCTGAGCAAAGACCAGGTGAATCCATTTCGATTCAACAAACACCCCTCATTCCGGGGCTATACTTCTTACAAGCAAAAATCAGCAGCCGGGAAGTTTATTCCCAGAAACTGCTGATTTTAGAATAGGTATTGGGTTCTAGGTTACGGGTTAGAGAAAAAAAGATGGAATTTCGGCCGTTCACTGACTGCGTGTGCTGGAGCTGATCCCGATGGCTATTCGGGAGAAGCGAAAGTGTGAACTTTTTCAGCGAAGAAGTGGCTTGTCGAAGTGAGTGTAACCATTCCCCCCTTCGACAAGCTCAGGGACCGGAAAATATGAAGCTTAGCTCACAAAAAACCACTCTAACCCGTTACCCAGAACCCCTTCTATTCCCTTACCACCAGCCGCTCATGCATCTCATCGCCTTTGGCTGAAGTCAGAATAACCATATAAATGCCTGGAGGAAGATTGCTCAAATCCATCATGTATTGATTCTTGCCTTCGCTTGCTTTTAAGCCTTCATATGCTCTTACCTCTTTGCCGTTCAATGCATAAAGTTTAATGCTATAGTCGGAGGCTTCTTCTGCAGTCCAGCTGAAATTGCTATAGCCAACAGCTGGATTTGGGAAGATTTTCTGATCACGGAAAACACCCACTTTATTGCGGCATACTTCGGTATAGCGGCAGTCTACCCCTTCAGAAGTAGTATCTGGAATTTCGGTGGATTTTATATCTCCCCATACTGCTTCTTGTCCGCCAGATTCGATGATGGCAAGAATTTCTGGGGTTGGTTTGAACCAGAGGATCAGGTCAGGACGATAGTAGCGGTGTATTTTATCATAAAGTGTATAGGTTTGTCCAGAACGCACGAGCACCGGAATCAGTTCATTCATAGTGTATTCCTGATTCGTAAACATTCTGGGTAAAAGGCCAAGATCATCTGTAATGCACATCAAGTTTGTGGTGGCCGTTTTCAAGTTCTTTTTAGTGGTGCTATCCATGTTTGAAACTTTCTCGAATCCCCCAAACCTTGATGATAGTTTGCTAAATTCCAAAGTGGAATAATTTTCCTTAAAATCCATGCTTTCAACCAAAATAGTGCCATTAGAATTCACTTCAACTCCAAGGCTTTTTAAAATATTTGGACTTAATTGGATTGCATTTAAGGCCTCAGTAACCGCTTTTTCATCTATCAAGAGATTCTCAATATTTTTATACTCAGGACGAATGTACCCATACCTCAATTTTGGATCAACCTTCTCTAAACGAGCCTCAACCATTGCCCTTTGTTCAGGGGAAAGAATGGATTTAATAGCAGGAGAATAGGGATACCAAAATATCCTCGTTCCTAATTCTGGAATATTAAACGAGAACCCAACTAAACGATACCTTTCGAACATAAGCTCATCTTGGGGCTCCAAATTTTCCAGCCCAACTCGGGGAGTTGTGATAATATCGAAACCATTTAAGTAAAAACTATCTGAGGTAATGTAAAATGGAATTTGCTTATTGATATCCTCATTTTCCCACTGTTCTACTTCATCGAATTTTTTGAATCTAACGATGTTAACCGATGACATATAGCTTCCACCCTGACTCATCTTAATTCCATTGCGTTGCACGACAAAACCATCGCCATTATGTTCGATTCCGAGCTTATTCGCGAAGCTTTCGTTTTGAATCAATTCCGATTTATCTAACCATACATTACGCAACAACGGATTGTGTGCACCGTAAGTAGGGGGAGTATTTCGTTCTATCGCTTCGGGCAACTCGACATGATATAAGTCTTCATATTTCGAGTTCTCACTCAGTTCTTTTGGCAATAACTTCATAAAGTCTTTGTTCCTTTCAAACCAAAAGATATAATAGCTGTCTTCCTTATCTGCTGGAACATAGACAGCAATTGCATCCTCTATTTTCTTGCTAAAGTCTGTATCCCCTCTTTTAGGGGCATAAACTAAATTTCCATCGCAGGCGGTTACAGCAATTGGAATCACTTTGTCACCCCATAGGTGTTTAAGACCTGAAATTCTGTAATTGGATCGATATAAATTCTGATTTTCAAACTGAATTTCAACGGTTCCTTGTTCAGTTTTTTCCCGCTTGTAAAGAACCAAGCCCTTGTCTGCAATTATGCCAATGTTTTGCAGGGCTTTTTGATCAAGTCTTAGTACGCCTATAGGGGCTGCTTGGCATTCGACTTTTTCATCCGAAACAAGCATTTCAATTTCCTCAACTTCCACGTTTTCTTCGCCAGAACCTTCTATTATTTCTTCGGTTTCAAGGACAATTTCACGGACTACGCGCACCGTATCCATACCCGGGGTATCGATTGGGGTAATCGGATTTATGGTTTCTGGTGGGGGAAGGTGATTACCCGTTCCTGTTATATGGGGATTTTTGTTCGTTGGCCCGGGCAGATGATTATCTGCCCCTACGGATGGGGATATTTTATTTATTGATGGTTGGGGTTGATAATCATCAACCCCATTCGTGGACGTTAAATTATTCGTTGATGACGAGGGCAGATGATTATCTGCCCCTACGGATGGGGATTTGTTTTCATTTGGTTGGGGTTGATAATCATCTGCCCCATTCGTGGACGTTAAATTATTTGTCGATGACGAGGGCAGATGATTATCTGTCCCTACGGATGGGGATTTGTTTTCATTTGGTTGGGGTTGATAATCATCTGCCCTTACGTTAGGGGAAGAAATACCGTTAGTCGTCGATTGGTCGACGAATTTATCGTTAGGACCATTGACCCATACGAGGCCAATCAATCCGATTGTGGCAATAATGCTTGTCATAATAATTGTTTTTGTTTTTACACGAGATTTAGAAAGCGGTTTTCCTTCTTGTGTATTTAACCATTCAATGGCTTCGTCCTCGCCAATTACGGGCTCCGAATGCCGAACCTGGTTCAGCAAATCATCTAAAGACGGATGTTTCTTTTTATCCATTTTCTTTGGCCTCCATAGTTAGTTTGAGATTCGACCAGTTGACAAGCGGGTCGTCGTTATTGTATTCTTTTTCAAGCCATTTTTTCAGCTTCTCTCGTGCCCTTCGAAGGCGCGTTTTCACTGTATTAATATTGCATTCTTGTACTTCCGCAATGGCTTCTAGCGAAAGATCAGAAAGTTCGAAAAGTAAAAAAGCTTCACGCTCGGAATCATTCAGCTTGCGGCATAATTTGCGGAGCATGTAAAGGCCAATTTCGGAATCAGTTTGCTCTGAAGACGCACGCTCAGGCACCTCATCCATCACCACCCAGTTTCTCCATTTCCGATCTTGATTATGCTTTTGGCGAATCGCGATACCCATCAGCCAAGACTGAAACTTTTCCTTCTCTTTCAAACGATCATAGCCCTCAAGGCCACGAAGCAAGGTTTCCTGAACCAGCTCGCGCGCAGCTTCCCGGTCTCGACATAGCACCCTGCAAAATCTTTCCAGGGCTTTATGACTCGTTCGGTATTGGTTCAGGAATTCTTCTCTCACTTCGTCTCAATTAGGAATTAACCGCTTGTCTACTTGTATAGTGTCTGATTAAGGTCAAAAAGTTTCATTTACCCACAAATTATTTGTGTTTTTAGAAAATAACGTTCCGACAGGCCCCACAATGTCGTGCTTTTCGGTATTTTTGGAGCAATCTGCTATGCCGAACGATTATTTAAGTATCATCATTGTCTGCTCCCTCATCATTTTGTCGTATGTCTTCAATTTGATTTCGAGCAGCACCCGCATTCCCTCTGTACTGCTTTTGATTGGTACTGGAATCGGACTCAAGTACGGATTTGAATATTCTGGCATTAGCTGGAACATTCCCATGAGTTTCTTGTCTATTTTAGGGACGGTCGGATTAATCTTGATTGTTCTAGAAGGCACTTTTGACTTACATCTCGAAAAGGAAAAGAAGAAAATGATTCTCATGGCGCTCTTTGTATCGGTGCTCCTGCTCTTGCTATCATCCTTTACCATTACCTATCTCATTCAATATTTTACTGATTCCGATTACCGTTCAGCCTTCTTATATGGATTGAGTTTGTCGGTAATTAGCTCGGCCATTGTTATTCCGAGTGTCGAAGCCTTGCCATTAGATAAGAAAGAGTTCATGATTTATGAGTCGGTTTTTTCCGATATCATTGGCATCATGATCTTCAACTTGGTGGCCTTCAGTCATCCTCAGGAGTCTATCAGCTGGTATAAACCTATTATAGAAATTGGGAGCACCATCATCGTTTCTATTGTTGGGGCTGTATTGCTTTTCATCTTTATGGATCGCATTAAGTTGAAGGTGAAATTCTTATTCCTGCTTGCCTTAATTACCTTATTTTACTCCTTAGGAAAAATGATGCACTTGAGCTCACTCTTGCTCATTTTCTTCTTCGGATTAATCCTGAATAACTCTAAACTGGTTTTCGAAAACAAATTCGGCGCTTGGTTCAAATACAATTGGGAAAACACGAGTACTGTCCTTCGCGAATTCAAAGTCATCACGCTGGAGTTCTCCTTTGTGGTGCGTACGCTCTTCTTTATGGTATTCGGATTCTCCATGAATCTCTCTTTATTGAGCGAAAAAGAAATCATCATCGCAGGAAGTATCATTGTATTGATATTCATCCTTATGCGTCTGATAAATCTGAGCATCTTCCTCAAATCCCGGATATTCCCAGAAGTGCTCATCGCACCACGTGGATTGATTACCATTACCTTATTCTACAGCATACCAGATGAATATAAGATTGCTAATTTTGATGAGGGTATCCTTTTCTTCACCATTCTTGCCACCTCTGTATTGATGATGGTAGGATTGATGGCGTATAGGGAGCGGAAAATTACTATTCAGTCGCGGTATTAGACCATAGTCCATGGACGATAGACCATAGTTAAAAAAGTCCACGGTCGATTGACCACAGTCCACGGCAAAAAGTAAGGTGAAGCAAGACATGAGTCAGCCGACATCCCTACTGCGTACGCCGGAATTGACGTAGGAAGCGCAGGAGTAACGTAGCGGAGGGAGAAGGCCGGAGAGAAAACGTTCAATGTCGACTAGCAACGGACCACGGTTAAGAAGGGGACAATGGATATGACGAACTTGATTAAAAAGATATTCAATATGAAAAGAAACGTATTCCTTATTTGTATGATGGCTCTTTTAGTTGGAAGTAGCTTTAGCCCAGTTGTGAAGCCGAAGTTTGAGATTGAAATCATCCAGAATGATGAGAGCCTGGACATCGATGAAAATATGGTTACGCTTGAAAAAGCCCCCTTCTCGATTCAGGTGAAGTGCTATGAGATGGACGGTGTTTTTATGAATGCCTCCTTTGAAGAGAAGCTTTTTGAATTAGGACAAGATGGAAAACTGGTAGATTTCGCCTTTATCAGTTCAAAAACCATGACCGAAGATCCAGCCAATAAAAACAAAGAGCTGATCGTAACCAATGGCTATTACTCTTTCATGGCCAATGATGAAGCGCATTCTAGCTTTGATCAAATTGAAACTGGCGAGGGCTATTTTACTGGAACTAAGTCGGTAGAAAAACTCTATGATAAAGCAGCCGACAAAGCACTGACCATTAAAAAGAATAAAAAGGATATCTACTTATTCTTTGTTGCCACCACACCTGATCATAAAACGGAACTAGGACGCTACCGCTTGAAGATTCAGTGGGATTAAGAAAAATGCCGTCACCCTGAGCGTATTAACCTCAGCTTTCTCCGTCCGCCAGCCTGTGCACAGAAGCGTCAGCTGAGGTGTGAGCTTTTTCAGCGAAGGCGGAAACCTCTACCTCCCCCACATCTTTCCCATTTGCCACCAACACGATTCGATGCATGCCGGGATAATGTTTCCGTGTGCTGAGGTCTTGAAAGCTTAGCTTCTTATCCATACCTAACTTCTTGAATCCTTCGATAGACTGCTCACTAAGTTGAAAGACTTTCACCGAGGTTTTACCATTGGCTTTTTGATAATGAACATGGTATTCAAGTCGCAGCTTGCCGGAGCCTTTCGCTTCCAGACTGAAATTCCAATTGAGCGTTTCTCCCAGCTGTATAGATGATTGTGCGGTATTTAAGACCACATGCGAAAGTTCAACTGAATCATGGAAGCCAAAGAGCGCAAGGGCTTCTGGGTGCGCTTTCTTTAGCAAGCCTCGCAAAGCATGTTTTACAAGGCGCTGAGTATTGCGGTGATTCAAGTCTCGGTCTTTCACAAAATCAAGAACCAGCTCAGGATAATCTTTCGAAATATCATTCAAGTTATTGGCTACTGAGCGACGGACATATTCCGAATCATCCATCATTAAATTTTCAAGAATTGGAAAGATATGCTCAGGCTCCTTTTTGAGACGCGGAATACCTGCGCCCCAAGGCAAGCGCGGACGAATTCCCTCACTGGCCAAACGGCGGATATGTTCATTCGTGCTCTTGCTCCAGTGCAAATGTTGCATCACCATGCGCTCGAAGTCTAATTTGAAAAACGGACGAACCGCAAACTCGGCTGTGCACCGTTGGGTAAAAACTTCCATAGCTTCCATCGAGCTCGCCCAATGATTCAAACCAAATAGTTCGACAAAATCTGAAAATATAATCGCTGTATACCCTGAATAATTCTGGGCTACATCGTACAAGGGTTTCACTTGCTCCTCAAAACTCCCAGGAATAACTTGGTGCAAGCAGCGAGCAATATGTCTACCGCGCTCTTTTAATTCGCGGCTTCCCCACATTTCATCGAAAACCAATGCTTGAAAAGCATCTCGTGAAACGTTCGAAATACCAGAAATGTCATTTGCTAGACCAAAAATGAAGTCTGCCGAATACATGTTTTTAAGTGCTTCTGCCATAAAGATTGATTTACAAAGAAGCTGAAAACTTGACTTAAATACCTATCCTGTTCTATAAAAAAAGCCGGAAGTTTTCACCCCCGACTTATTCTCTAACAAAGGATTGCTCATTATTTCATTGTAAATGTGATCGGCAAAACCATCTTCACTGCCACTGCCTTTCCCCCTTTGGTTCCCGCAGTCCAACCTTGCATGCTTTTCACGGCGCGAATGGCTTCTTCTTTAAAGGCATCATCCGCATCACTTTTTAAGGCATGTACATCCGAAATGGAACCATCAGTTTGGACCGTGAATTCCACGACCACCTTCGCATCGGGACCTTCTTCTTTCATGGATTCAGGGTATTTCAATTCTGTTTTCAAGAAATCCATTAAAGCATTCATGCCCCCTTCCATTTCGGGCATTTCATCAACCTGACCGGCATTCATTGTTTCTTCTTCTGTCGCGCCAGAAGGAGCTTCAGATTGATGAAACTCTTCTTGAGCACTTTCTTGGTTGCATGCGGCAAAGCCCAATGCCAGGGCAATTACTGGGACCCATGCCCAATAAAGCTTACTTCGTGTTTGTGATTGATACATATGATTGATTCTATTTTTTACTTGATGATGAAGAGAGAATGCATGCGTAAGCATATCCGGACGAACATGCAATGCCTCAGCTAGCATCAACTCCATATAATTCGATTTATCTACTTGTTGTTCTAACACACCCTGATCTGCCAAATACTCATGATTGAGCATCATTTCGCGCTCCAGTAAATAGAGCATGGGATTGGCCCAAAAGAATATTCTTGCAAAACGCATGAGCATTCGGTCTAAGCTATGCCATTGCTCAGCATGAATTTTCTCATGAGCAAATATGAGTGAGCGGCTCGAGTCATCTAGATGCTTAGAAAGCAAGAGAAATTTAAAGAAAGACTTTGCTCCTTGTTGCCTTGGAATGTTTATCACCCAAAGCCCTTGTTCTTTTTCAACTGCATTGCTTCGTAAAATAAGAAGCAGTTTTATGAAGGTATAGAGCAAGTGAATTCCTAGCAAAATGACAGGGATAATATAGAGGATAGAGAAAGAAAAAGTCGGTTCATTCACCCCAAAATAAGCTGTATCCACTTCGGGCAATTGTACGATGAACAGACTCTCTTGAACGATTTCAAATGAAGGAAGGGGAATCCATACAGCTAAAGGCAAAAGCAAAATTGCTAGAAAAAGGAAGCGATTATTCTGTGCATTATTCAGCTTCTTTTTAAATAACAAGAAGATGGCCATCAGTACCGTATGCATGCCATAAATCCATAATAGTCCAGTCCAGAAATTCATTTTTTCTCCCTTTCTTTTTTAATGAGTTCCATTAATTCATCGAGTTCATGAGCATTGATATCGCCTTGTTTGCTAAAGAAAGAGACAAGCCCGCTCAAAGAATCATTGAAATAGGATTTGAGCAATCCACCTGCCGCATGTTTCATATACGATTCTTTTTGCACCAGCGGATGATAGCGATGTGATTTCCCTTCCGTGGTATAGCCAACAAATCCTTTGCTTTCTAAAATACGAACGATGGTTGAAACCGTATTATATGCTGGCTTCGGCTCCGGCATATCACTCAAGATATCTTTGACAAAGGCTTCTTCCCTTTCCCAGAGTATCATCATAATTTGCTCTTCTGCTTTGGTTAAATCTTTCATGAACTAAATTCTTAGTTCAAATATTAACTAAAGTTTTAGTTTATGCAAGTCTTCTGCTTTTATTCATCGAAATAGTGGATCCTTCGCTGTGTTTGTTCGGCCCATTATGCCCAGCCTATTTGACGCGGAGACGCGGAGGCGCAATTCATTTTTGATGT
>CAZUIT010000066.1:15582-16702 GCA_964620355.1 uncultured Burkholderiales bacterium
GGAGACGCGGAGGCGCAATTCATTTTTGATGTTCCGCCGCGGTGTTTGCTCGGCCCATTATGCCCAGCCTATTTGACGCGGAGACGCAATTCATTTTGTTGTTCCGTCGAGGTGTTTGCTCGGCCCATTTTGCCCAGCCTATTTGACGCGGAGACGCGGAGGCGCAATTCATTTTTGTTGTTCCGTCGCGGTGTTTGCTCGGCTTAGTTTTGCTATGCTGGCGAAAGCAACACTATTGCGGCTCCGCGGCTCCGCGTCCTTTTTTACTCCGCGACGGTATCCCAAGCTAGCGAAAGCAATGAACCCGCAACAAACGAATAATCCGACTTAAGGCATCCGTAGCCAACCTAAACAATCACTACGCCCCACGGTATAATTGCCTTCCGAGATATCCATATCAATATAAATACGCGAAGCAGCACTCGGTCCTGGGTTCTGTTGAATGATTTGAATCTGGTCTGCTTCTACAGCCGAGATGATGGCCACATGTCCGAACTCATTCCAGATTGTTCCATCAAAAACGATTAGGTCGCCTACCGCGGGTTTAATCTTTCCTCCATTTGCATATTGAGTCAGACCGCGCATTTTGTTGAGGCTCTCTCCTTCTAGACTTCTATCATAAAACGATTTGGCATGTCCATATGAATCGGGCATTTTATGATGATAGTGTTCGTAATAGTAGCGTTTGACAAATTCTACACATTGGTATTTGAGTCCGACGTTATACCCATCTGGAGCCAAGTTCCTCCCCGAAACATTGCTTACCGATCCATTATAATAGACCAATACACCATTCATGGAATCTACAGGGTCACCCAATTTCTTCTGAACCAGCCCTACATGCATTTGATCGGAGAAACAGGCTCTTAATGCCACTACCCCAGCAATAAGCAACAAGGCCACGATGAGTATTCGCTGATATCCTAAACGCTTTTTCATTTGAATTTTAACGTCGGTGGCAACTTTTTGTTGTTCCGTCGCTGTGTTTGCTCGGCTTAGTTGTGCTTTGCTGGCGAAAGCAACACTATTGCGGCTCCGTCTGCGTCCGCCGAAACGTCCCGATCACTCCTAAAATCCGCAAGTTTGCTCCTTTAACTGAACTTTCTGGATTTTGAAGGTC
>CAZUIT010000067.1:0-16633 GCA_964620355.1 uncultured Burkholderiales bacterium
ACAAATGCTTTGCAGCTTTTTTTATTTATAACCTGCGGAATCTAGGAGCTATCGGAATTAAAACTACGAGGTGACAATTAAACGGATAGTCAAGATGGTTGAACTAATAGTCGAGCTCTAAACCAAGGTCGCGCATGAAGTCGGGAAGCTTGGTGTTTTTTTCTACGAGGTGGTTGAGCTTGTCTTCGTAGGTATAAGGATTACTGGATTCTTGCTCCATTTTGCCTACTTCCAAATAGATGCCGTCTACTTCGGTTTCTAAACGGCTATTGAAGTAGGCCACCAATTCGGTTTTGATTTCAGTGATATAATCCGCCACGTGCTTGGAGGCCACAACAGCGTGAACCTGACCTTCCTCCAATCGGATTTCAGCTTTGCGCATGCCCGTTGCTAAGCTCATTTTCTTTTGCTTTTCCATGCCATCGGCAAATTCGAACCAGATGCTTTTGGCCTTATCCGGATTTAGCGGAACCCGTGCGATGCCTTGTGCATCAGGGGCACTGACTGCATTCGGATTGCTTTCTTCCTTGCGCGCTTCAACTTTGGTAACGCCTGGTGTAAAGGAAAGACTAATGCTTGGGATAGCCGATTTAGGTGCTCCCGGAATCTTTTTTACCGGTTTCTCCTCCTCGACTACCACCTTTTCAGGGGCTTTAATTTCGACTGGAGTTGGCGCTTCAGTAGGCTTTTTTTCCTCCATTTTAGGTGGAGAAACAGGGGTTTCCTTAGTTATTGGAGTTTTTTTTTCCATGGAAGCCGCTGGAACCGGTTGCTGAGCCAATTGAAGGGCTCGTCCGAGGTTGGCCAATTTCAAGAGTGCCAATTCCACATGCAAACGCGGATTTCTTGCTGCCTTATACGATGCATCATAACCACTGGCAATTTGCAGAGCGTTGAATAAAAAGGAGCTTGGAATCTGCGTGCTTTGGGTCGCATAACGCTGGGCAGCTGATTCGGCTACTTCAAGTAAGGACTGGGTTTTTTGATCCTGACAAACCAAGAGATTCCGCAAATGATCGCAGAGTCCACCGAGGAATAGATGCGGGTCGAAGCCTTTCTTCAGCACATCATCCATCAACAAAAGAAGTCCGGAAGCATCCTCAGCCATAACCATATCCATTGTACGGAAATAGTAATCGTAATCAAGGATATTTAAGTTCTTGATGACCGCATCATAACTGAGGCTTTCCCCAGAAAAGCTCACCATCTGATCGAAGATAGAGAGGGCGTCTCGAAGGGCACCGTCTGCTTTCTCAGCAATAATATGAAGGGCGTCTTGTTCTGCTTTTACGTTTTCCTTATCTGCAATTCCTTGCAGGTGGGCAACCATAGAAGCAATGGTGATGCGGTTGAAGTCAAAAATCTGACAGCGACTTAAGATGGTCGGCAAGATTTTGTGGCGTTCGGTGGTAGCCAAGATAAAGATGGCATAAGAAGGTGGCTCTTCAAGCGTTTTCAAAAAGGCATTAAAAGCCTGATTGGAGAGCATATGCACCTCATCAATGATATAGATTTTATATTTCGAACCTTGCGGCGCATAACGCACCTGATCCACCAGCGCACGAATATCTTCTACCGAGTTATTTGAAGCCGCATCCAGTTCGTATATATTAAAGGAAGCATTTTGATTGAATGAAACGCAGGACTGGCATTCGTTACACGGTTCTACCTTTTCATTCAGGTTGGTGCAATTGATGGTCTTCGCCAAGATACGCGCACAGGTTGTTTTCCCCACACCACGCGGTCCGCAGAACAAAAAGGCCTGAGCCAAATGGTTATTGCTGATGGCGTTTTTGAGCGTTTGGGTAACATGTTCCTGTCCCACCACACTTTCAAAGGTGCCAGGACGATACTTTCTTGCCGAAACGATAAATTGCTCCATAGTCTTAAGGCTTCAAATATACTTTTCGGGAATGGAAAACCCGAGGGTGTGGATATTTCTAAAGATCGACTGGTCGACAAGTCGACTTATCGATGGGTCGACAGGTCTTTGAAAGGCTTGGATATTATTTTTAGTCTACCTATATTTGCAGCCCTTTTAAGGAAATAATTGATTTATGGAAATGAAAAACTATGAATCTGTAATCGTATTAACACCCGTACTTTCTGATGATCAGTTGAAAGAAACTGTAAAAAAATTCAGAGAGTTGATTGCAGAGCAAGGTGGAGAAATCATCCACGAAGACAACTGGGGGCTAACCAAGCTCGCCTACCCTATCCAGAAGAAATCTACTGGATTCTATCACATTTTGGAATACAAAGCTCCAGGAACGATCATCTCTCCATTGGAATTGGCTTTGAAACGCGACGAGCGCATTATGCGTTTCTTGACTGTATCTCTCGACAAACATGGCGTGATTTACAATCAGCGTAAAAGAAATGGTGAATTCAAACAATCAAGCAAAGGTGCTTCAGCTGCAGTAGCAGTGGCTCCAGGGACAAAAGTAACTATCGAAACGGAGGAGAAGAATGGCTAAACGTAAAAAAAGAGGAAATTTCCTTTTCAACACCACTCCTACAGGGGTATCAGGTAAAAAATACTGCCGTTTCAAGAAAAACGGTATCAAGTATATCGATTACAAAGACCCAGATTTTCTTTTGAAATTTTTGAACGAACAAGGAAAATTACTTCCAAGACGTATCACTGGAACTTCTTTGAAATATCAACGTAAAGTAGCTCAAGCTGTGAAAAGAGGTCGTCATATTGCGATCCTTCCATACGTAGCTGACTCACTAAAATAAGGAGGAAGACAGATGAAAGTTATTTTAAAACAAGACGTTAAAGCCCTTGGATTCAAAGATGATGTTGTAGCCGTAAAAAACGGATATGCAAATAATTTCTTGATCCCAAAGGGAATGGCAAGTGTTGCAAGTGAAAGCAACATGAAAGTATTGGCGGAAAACCTTCGTCAAGCTGCCTTCAAACAAGAGAAAATCAGACAAGATGCCGACAAGATTGCTGGTAAATTGAACGATTTCAGTTTAAAATTAGGAGCGAAAGCTGGAGCCAATGAGAAAATATTTGGATCTATCACTTCTCTTCAAATTTCTCAAGCATTAAAAAATGAAGGATTCGAAGTTGACCGTCGCAAGATCGTTTTAGATCAAGACATCAAAACTTTAGGAACCTATACTGCAACTGTTAACTTACACCGTGAAGTTTCGGTAACCGTTAACTTGGAAATTATTGCAGAATAAGTAGAATCTTATAGTGCTACACAGCCCTGATAGTCTTCGGAGTATCAGGGCTTTTTTGTGCCTTCGGCGGGGCTCTATTCCGATTTGTAGTTGAATGCACTTTTGTAGTAGAGCCGGTATTGGTTTAGAGGTTACGGGTTAGAGCAATAAAAACATGGATTGTAGCTAGCCTCTCCCCTAACCGGTAACCCAGCCCCCTTTTTTTCCTCAATGTGACTTGAGTTACAAGAATCACTTATCAGGGCATCTATCTTTGTATTACAAAATCATAGAAAAATGACTGTAGATCAATTAATTAAAGAAAATGCAGGTACGATTGTAGACGTGCGTACTCCAGAAGAATTTATGGGCGGAAACGTGGTAGGTTCTATCAATATCCCCGTTCATGAGCTTGGCGACCGTTTAGCAGAAGTTAAAGGACTTAAAACTCCATTAATCCTGTGCTGTGCTTCAGGTGGAAGAAGTGGAATGGCGACTCAAATGTTACAACAACAAGGAGTTGACTGTATGAATGCGGGTTCTTGGTTGGACGTTAATTTTCATAAGAACAACTAGTCGACAGGTCGAGGTTTCGAGTTTGCGAGTTTGCGACGTTGCGAGTCTCCGGTCACTGACTGCGTGCGCCGTAGCGATTAGCGAAGGTGTAGCAGCCAAACAAGTTTTCAGTTTATATGAAGTTTGACGGCCAGTCGAAGTGCGAGATTTCGAGCTATAGACTGCCAGACTTTCAGACAAAAAGATAGTCAGACAAAAAAGACTACGGATCGGCGCTTGAAAGCTCAATCATAAATCACATCCTGATAGCGATCGGGACACAAATCATAAATCACAAATGTTAGAGACATTAAAAAAATTGTTCGGCTTTGGGCCGGCAGTAGATTATAGACAGTTAATGCAAGAAGGTGCAATCATCGTTGATGTGCGCAGTAAGGGAGAGTTTTCTTCCGGTCATATTAAAGGCTCCTTGAATATTCCTGTGGATAGTTTAGCGGGAAATCTCGGTAAGCTAAAAGACAAGAACAAACCCGTTATCACCTGTTGTGCTTCTGGAATGCGCAGTGCCTCGGCGAAAGGAATTTTGAAGTCGAAGGGATATACCAATGTGCATAATGGTGGATCTTGGGCCAGCTTAGAGCGTAAGATCGACTAGAAAAGACAGTGAGACGATGAGCTGGTTAGATGATTAGACAAAAAACCATCAGCCTTCACACAACAAAGCAATGAAAAAAGCATTTCAAGCATTTTTAATAAAGACATCCCTGTTAAGAAGAAGCGCCTGGAATTTTACCCGGGTGCTTCGTATTTCTTTGGGTTCTGCCGTTTTGATTGCAGCCATCATGCAAGGTGATTGGATGCCGGGACTATTCGGATTACTCTTCCTCTACCAAGGAGTTTATAATACAGGCTGCTGTGGCGCTGATGGCTGTGAGATTCCCGAGCGGAGACCCACGGTTAAATCGGGTGAGGAATCTGGCATTAGCTGAATAAGGGTGTTGGCGAGTTAGCCTCTGTTTTGGTATATTTGATTTATGATCGCTTTACTCGAAGAAAAGGCAGAATTGATTGACACCTTGTGCGAAAAATTTTTCGTGGCAAACTTGTTCCTTTTTGGATCAGGTGCATCGGGAAAATTGAACCTAGAGAGCGATTTGGATTTTGCAGTAATTTTCTCTGATAAACTCACTCCTCTAGAGCAAGGTGAGGCCTATTTTGGACTAAAAGAAGGCTTAAAGAATTTAGTAAACCGAGAGATTGACCTCATCTCTTATCGTGTTGTGAAAAACCCTATATTCAAGGCAGAACTCGACCGAACTAAAATTGAGCTCTATGCCGCCTAATCAAGTATTAAAATACATCTTAGATATTGAAGCTGTAATTGCTGAAATAGAGGATGTTATTAAAATACACGACAAGGATTATATCAAGTTTAGCTCCAATTTCATGGCTATCAGAACTGTAGAAAGAGACCTAGAGATTCTTGGAGAAGCTGTCAGAAAAATTACATCCATCGATTCAGCTATATCTATCACAAGTGTCAAGGACATAATTGGACTAAGAAACATGATTGTTCATGCCTACGATGCAATAGATCCTACTACGCTTTGGAAAATCATCATCATAGACCTTCCTATTCTGAAAATAGAGATTCAACATTTAAAAGGATAGTTTGCCGAGTTTATTCATGCTTCCATTTGTAATCCAGATGAATTAGAATTGGTTAAATCTATTGAAAGAAATCGCAAATCATAATTCATAATTCATAAATCATAATTCATCCGCCTTCGTAAATCTCGACTTCGTTTCAATTTACTTGCACCTTCGCTTCCTACGTCAGCTTCGGCACACGTAGCTGGCGGACAGGTAAATAAGATCAACGCCTAACTCCCTTTAAAGCCTGTGCCGTCCAAGGATCATCGGGCCAGGAGTGCTTGGGGTAGCGACGTTTGAGTTCTTTGCGGACTTCAAAGTAGGTGCTGTCCCAGAAGTTTTTGAGGTCGCGAGTGGTCTGAACCGGACGACTTGCTGGAGATAAAAGTTCCATTATCACAGGAATCTCTCCCCTATTGACTCTTGGCGTTTCTGCGAGTCCGAATACCTGTTGGAGACGAACACTCAGAATCGGTGCATCGCCGTTTGCATGATATAATAACGGAATTTTATTGCCACTTGGGACTTCAATATGCTTGGGTGCTAATTCATCAAGAGCTTGCTGTTGTTCCCAACTCAGGGTGTATGGAAGAATATCCATCAAATTGATTTTTTTCAAGTCTTCAGGCTTCTTCACTCCTGCTAAGTGGGCATCCATCCATTCCTCTACAGCGATCAATAAAGCTTCTATGCTGACTTCCGGCCAAGCATCTGCAGGTCGCCATTTGCGGACGGACAAGACACGGTTTTGCCAGTTCTGAACGGACTCATCCCAATTCAACAAGTTAGCTCCCTCCTGCTTTAAAGCTTTGCAAATCGCCACTTTCAAATGACTTGGATCGGGTTCTGGTAAGGGTTTCGATTGCAAAATGATGGAACCAATACGCAGATCCATACTAGCGATCAATCCTCCTTTTCTCGTATCCCAGGTGATGACTTTTTCGGTCTTAACCAATGGCGCCAAGTCCTTCGGGTTCAAGGGAGCCGCCATAAATATCTTTCCTAAACCATCACGGGCATCCACATGAGCCACTGCAAGCCAAGGTTCACGGCCGAGATCGTCTTTGGGTCCGGCTTGGGCATAGCGTCCGTTGGCCAATTGAAACTGGGAATTATTGCCAGGTCGGGATGAGGCGATACGTTCGGGGAAGGCATGGGCAATGAGCAATCCGCATTCGTAAGCATCGACTGGACCATTGTCTGCCTGCAATTCGAAAATGCGCAGGTAGGATTCAGCCACCTTTTCAATTCGTCCCATGCGCGAAGCATCGTTTTTCGTTTGACGGAAACGGCGCAGGGCTTCCAAACGCAGACTAATATCAATACCTGAATCACGTGGAAGAGGATCTCTTTCTTCTAAGATAGCCGCTACATCACAGGCTAATTTCCTGCTAGAATCACTTTCTGCGAGCAATAACATATGCGCCAAACGCGGGTGACAAGGCAAGGCCAGCATCTTCTTTCCATGTTCCGAAATGCTTCCTTTTTCCAGTGCATCGAGGTTCTCAAGGGTTTGTCTGGCTTGAGCAACATGCCCGGAAGGCGGTGGATTCAACCAATCGAGCTGCTTTGGATCATTCACTCCCCATTGTGCCAACTCGAGTACCAAGGAGGCAAGGTCAGCTTCTAAAAGCTCGGGAATATCATGTTCTTGCAAACGACTATGATCAGCCATGCTCCACATGCGATAGCAGACACCCGGACTGAGACGACCAGCTCGACCAGCACGTTGATCGGCTGAATCGGTGGAGATATTTACGGTTTCGAGTCGCGATAATCCAGAGCGTGGATCGAATTTCGATTTTCGTCCTAGGCCCGAATCCACGACTATTTTAATGCCTTCTATAGTCAGTGATGTTTCCGCGATGGAAGTAGCCAAAACCACCTTACGCTTTCCTCTTTTGGAGGGATAGATAGCAGCCATTTGTCGGGATGGAGGCAGCATTCCATACAAAGGATGGATTTCAAATTGCGGCAAGGCCCGTTTTAACTCCGCCTCGCAGCGCTTGATTTCAGCTTCTCCAGGCAGGAATACCAAAATATCGCCTTCTTCCTCCTTAGCAGCCTGCATTACTCTGCGGCTCACTAATTCAGAAACCATACGCACATCAATGCCATCACCATAACGAATATCAACAGGATACTGACGACCAAGGCTGCTTATTATTGGTGCCTTCAATAAGCTACTCAGCTGCTCGGTATTCAAGGTGGCCGACATGATGAGAATCTTCAAATCCGGGCGAAGTACCTTCTGCGCTTCACGGCATAATGCCAAGGCCAAATCTGCGTGGATACTGCGTTCGTGGAATTCATCAAAGATAACCATCCCTACTCCTTCCAGTTCTGGATCCGATTGCAAAACGCGGGTGAGAATTCCTTCCGTGAGGACTTCAATCTGTGTTTTATTGGAAATACGTTGTTCAAAACGAACCCGGTAGCCCACGCGTTGTCCGACTTCTTCACCCAATAGGTCCGACATACGCATGGCAATGGTCTTTGCTGCCAAACGACGCGGTTCCAACATGAGGATTTTTTTGCCCGCTAAGAAGTCTTCTTCATACAACGCTAAAGGCAATAAGGTAGACTTCCCTGCACCCGGAGGAGCATGCACAATAGCCACAGATTCTTGGCCCAATTTTTCCCGCAATTCCTCAATGGCATCGCGGATAGGAAGATCAATTTGAAAGGGATCGAAAGGCATTGCCGCGAAGATAGGAATTGGTTGATTGATTGCTGTGAATGTCAGACGTAATTCAGACCTAACTAGAATAAAAAAACCCATTCAATTGAATGGGTTTGTTTGCGTTGGTAAAGACCAAACTAATTCGAACAATGGCTACTAAGGTTGGATTTCCAAACTTAGGTTATCATTTTGGAATGTTGTAATCGATTTATCTGGCGGTATGGCATTTCCCTTGGCAGACATTCCTGAGCCGGTTTGCATGTTACAGGTGATTCCCCAAATGTTGATTATGGGTGTATCTGACATCCCAGATGGTAATAATACCCAAAGGGCACAGTTATCACCATCCCATAATTCGCCCCAGGTAATGGGTGTTGGGTTTCCTCCGACAGAATAGGTTCCTGTAGGGCCGTTTCCAAAGGATAATTGACCGCGAGAACCACTGGTTTCATGGGTTACAGTCCATTTTGTGTTAACTAATGAGTTTGACATAGGTTTTTAATTAATGGTGATTATTATAATTAATTAAGACTCAAGCTAAAACTAATAAATACCAATACAAACACGTATGTTAAAATAAGGGGATTTTCCTGTAAAAGTTACAGGAAAATCCCTGTAGAAAAAAGAGGGATTTATGCGCTTCAAAAAGGGGAAATCATTGCATAATAGAGCAAAACCATTTAACTGAATTCAAATAGCCACTAATTATGCTGAGGAAATTCGGTCTTCACTGTAGGAACTAAAGTTTTAGACGCAAAAACCAGGGCTTGAAGTACAATCAATATGATGATGATGATTGCAAAAACAAATTCAGAAGAAGTTTTGCCTGAAAGGTAGAGCGCTTCAGCATGATGCATGATTTGCCTCGACTCATCTAGTTGTATGATTGATAATTCGTTCAATAAAGCCAATGCTTGATTTGCCGACTGCACCTTTGCTTGTACCTGATTTATTGGAATTAATTCAAATTCTTTTACGACCTGAAGTAATTCATTTGCCTTACTTTTCTCAGCAAGGGTAAATTTTGTTTTTTGATATGCATCGCTCTCAATTTTTATATGACTCAGCAAGGTATTAATAGTGGTCTCTTTGAAATCATCGCTTGCATCTGCATTCATAGCACCAATAATCTGGTACATGCCACTTGTCATTTTCAAAATATAACCCTCCGCCACCAAACGGTCTTCGTATAGGGTACTGATTGCCTTTTTTACATTTTCGGTATGATTTCGATCGATATAATTGCTGAATAAAACTAAAACACAAAGAAAAAATAAGGAGCCAGATGCCACCCACTTGTTTTTAATACTATACGTCCACTTCATATTTCCAAGGTGTGACCATCAAAGATATCCTTTAATCCTAGAATGTTCCTAAATCTCTGACTACTATTCTACCGGTTAAAATTCGTTGATTATTTACCCATACGACTACAAAATAAACGCCCATCTCTAAGTCTCCCCTCTGGAGTTGAATTTCTTCTCCTTCCGTGTGTTTTATGTGCAGCACATCTTGCCCAATTGCATCATAAACCCAGAGTTCTGCCTCCTTAATTGGCCTGTTAATTCGAATCGTTGTTCTTGAATTAAATGGATTCGGATAGATACTCATGTCAAGCTTTTCACAGCAAGGATCATCAAGTCCTACGCTTACATCACCTTGGAATCGGACTAAGGCTATATCCCGCTTGGCCCCATTATGACTAAAACCTCCGAGTATCATATTACCGTCTTTTTGAAGCATAAGGGCATTGGCTGCATTGCCAGAAATCCCAATCGGGATTGATGCCGTGCCATCCAGGCCGAAACTGCTGTCTAAGTTTCCATTTGATACATACCGTGAAAGTAGGAAGGAAGAATTATTCGATCCGCCGAATAAAATCTTCCCGTCTGGCTGAAGCGAGATGGAGCTTCCTGTGCCTGCCCTCCCAAATACCTTTCCATTAGAACCAAAACTTTGGTCTAAGCTGCCATTTTCAGTATATCGCAGCAGAACAAATACGGATTTCGAAGTGCCTCCCAACAGAATTTTTCCATCTTCTTGAATCAGCATGGCATTCCCAGATCCATCAACTCCAATTACTTGTCCGTTGTTACCAAAACTACTATCAACACTGCCGTCCTGATTAAATCGCAGTAACGCAAAGTCAAAATCGGAAGTACCGCCAAGTAAAATTTTTCCATCCTGTTGAATCTGAACGGCATGCCCCATACCGATCCCAGCAAATCGGCTTCCATTCGTACCAAAACTACTATCTAAGTTTCCATCCATTAAATAGCGTGCGAGCAAAAAATGAGGTCGATCATTTGATTGATGTTGGCCATATCCACCTACGATAATTTTACCATCATCTTGAAAAACCATCGCCATGCATTTTTCATTGTAAAACCCTTCAAAATCGGTAATTACCTTTCCATCAACTCCAAATGAGCTATCTAGTGAACCATCTTTGGTATAGCGAGCTAAGTTGATAAACCTTTTGGAGGAGCCTCCAAGTATGATTTTCCCGTCATCCTGAATCAACAGTGCCCTTCCTTCACTCCCGCTTTCAATGCTCGTTCTTACAATTCCGCCATCGCCAAAATTAGGGTCGAGCATTCCATCTGGGGTATAGCGCAACAGAAGAAAACTAGGACTCGTAAAGCTACTTAAGCTAAATCCGCCGGCTAAAATCTTCGCATCGTCTTGTATCGCCAAAGCCCTACAAACATCGCCGAAGGTATCTAGCGATAGGATCACTTTACCTTGATTTCCAAAACTGCTATCCAAGCTGCCTGCCTGACTCCTTCCAGCAAGTGGAATAATCAATAAACTCAACAGGAACACCAAAGGATAAAAGCACTTTTGAAAGTATGATTTGAGGTTCATATTAAGGTTGTTTTTCTTTGTCTAACTGAATTAATGCATTTGCCTTCTCAAGGTATAGATCCCTATTATGAATCAAATCATCAATAGAATAGCTTATCGTATGAAGAGGCAATACCCCGCGATTTGAGGTGGCTTGCTTCTGCGATTCAGGAAAGAAAATATGGTATCGAGGAATTCCAATTTTTAGCTGACTATGGGTCAAGGTAATATACTGAGTAGAACCTGCTGAAAAACCTTCATAACGGGTTCCACTCTCTTCTCCAATTAGTATGGCATGTCCGTATTCCTTGAAGTACCTCGCCAACATACTTCCAGCCGAGTAAGTGCTGCCATTCACCAATACATAGATTTTTCCTTCAAAACGATACTTGGACACTTGGCGTATTTTATACGTCTTTAACTTTCCTTTCCACGAAAGCGATTGCCGAAGAGTGCGTGTATGATTTGATCCATCGTCTATAAATGGCACCATATCGTCAGCCATTTCAATTCTACCACCAGAATTATTCCTGAGATCGATAACTAGATACTTGCTATGTTGAGAAGCTAGTTCTTTAAATATCCTTTTATAGAACTTCTTTGATTTTATCTTATGCTTCGCCAATTGTCGATAATCAAATGAAGGTAGCGTCAGATAGGCTATATCATTATCATACTTTAATGAATAAAAAGAATCAATTCCATTTTCCGCACCATTCGCTTGATTTGGATAATATCTCGCACTGTTTTCAAATTGTGCCTTTCTCTCCAGTGCTTTGACTTTCATTTCCCGCTCAATACCAAACCCGTCTTTGACCTGCAGGTGAAAACCATCCGTTTGCGCAATATTGAGGTAGTACAACCATGAAAACCCACTTTCTATTCTTCGCTCAGCATAGGTGGTGATATGTCCATCTGAAGGAATCATTTTTTCCATTAAGACAAGAATTTCAGCTGTCTTCAACCCATTTATCGACAAAATCTCATCTCCTTGATTTAAAGCCTTTTCCTCTGAAAAATCTTTCCATACATAGATTCTTCTTTGCACCAGCTTGATGGACAGCGGAAAATAATGATACCTATTTGCAAGAAACCCTGAGTGCACGGTATCCTGCCAGTTTCCGAGGGAAAAATGCCCTTCATTGCTAAAGGCACATAAGCGACTGCAATACTGAAAATAGTCAAACAACCAGATCGAGTCTACACCAAGTGTAGAAACTAGGCTATCTACTTGCTTGTCAAAAGCAGGATTATACCGGTCCAGTGCAGGATTATACTGGTGGATTGCATTCTGAAGTTGGTAGAGGTCAGACTTGACTTGGACAAGAGATAATTTCTGAGCGAAAAGACCAGTCCCAATTAGCAAAAGCACCACCAAAAGCAATCCTTGATGAAGTACACTTGAATAACGCGAACTTGTCTTCCATCTCATCACAGTAAAAAATCACCGATGCTGATCAATCAAAATCATATTTCCATCGGGGTCAATGACGGAGAAACTTGCCGGTCCGGAGCTAGATGCATCGACTTGCCCTTCTTGTTTCACGTTTTGCTCCTTGAGGTGTGCTTGAATTGATCGGATATCATCAAACTCATTGAGGTTATTTGCACTCTGATCCCAACCGGGATTAAACGTGAGTAGGTTACCCTCAAACATGCCTTGAAAGAGTCCAATCAAGGTCTGTTCATTTTTCATGATGAGGTAGTTCATACTGAGGTCTCCGCCAAATTGAGTAAAACCTAGCTTTTCATAAAATGCTTTTGAAGCATGAATGTCTTTAACATTCAGACTAACCGAAAATGCGCCTAATTTCATTTTGTTCTCTATTTTATTGTGAATTTAAAATCAATTTCTTGAGCAAAACAACTTGCCCCAGATGGTAATATCCATGCTCAATAATTGCATCGATATTTCGTTCGTAGCTACCATATTTCTCGTCAACAAAAGCCGTCTTCAATTGATCTTCTTCCATCTGTTCAATACAATTAGCTAAAAATTCCGTATCCTTCCAAAATAGCTTTAGAAAACGATTCCAATCTTCCTGTGATTCAATGAGTGGAAAATCAAAGCTGTATTTATCCCTGATTTCCAACTTGCCACGCACAAATACATTGGAAACTCCTTTGATATAGTAATGTATATGCTGGGCTAAGAGAGAAATAGTATTTACAGTATCGAATTCGCTGGTGGCAATTTTCCAATCCAGTCCTTCCAATTGATCCTTAAAATTGGTATTCGAAATCCAGGTTCCATTGAGCACTACCTCTCTCAGTCTATTCGCTAATTCTTCTGTTTTTCTCATTGCAAACGCTGTTCAAAACGGAATCCCGAATCTAAACCATTGCCCCGTAAATACGAATTCCATTAGTCGAAAGCCCCACAACTGTAGTTTGTCATACTTTGCATACCATAGGGGCTCTAATCTATCAGAATTGTGACGGCTTTTTGCCGAATTCGGCTAGCTCTACAATTTCATCCATACGTTTTTGTCTGGTTTCCGGGCGTTTAGCTGAGATAAGCCAGTAAAGCATGCCTTTTCTAGACGATTTGCTGAAACTTAAAAAATTGTCCAAAGCATTGGCTTTTGACTTGAGTGCCTTTTCCAAATCCTTCGGCACGATGAGTGCTTCCACTTCTTCGTATAAAGTCCAAGAGCCATTTTTTTTGGCTATATCAATGACGGCAAGTCCAGCCTGGGTCATTCGCCCCTCCGAACTGAGCTTTTCAATCTTTTCCTTGTTAATCTTTGACCAAATGCTTCTGGCCTTGCGCTTACTGAAAAACTGGTGGAATTTCTCATGGTCTATGGAAACCTTTTTGCTATCTATCCAGCCAAAACAAAGGGCCTCATCAACGGCTTCACTCCAGGTAAGAGAAGCTTGGCCCGAGGATTTTTTATAAAATACCAGCCAAACAGATTGCTTGATGACATGGTTCTTCTGCAACCATTTTCTCCATTCGCTGATGTTCTTTGGGTAAAATACTTCCGTTTCTTCTTTATTCGTCATTTCTTACACAATGATAACCCAAGCTTTTGCCTCCGCCATAGCTTTTTCAGTGCAGACGAAAACCAAAGTCTCTTCATTATGAGCGAGCCGCCACTAGTTTTAGGCTATTTTCAAAACTGCACTGGTCGAAGAGCTCAATCTCAACCATTCCCTACTCTTTCACAAATCTCAATCCTCCATTGAGACCAGGAATATGAAATAAATAAACTCCCGGTGCTAAACTTTTGATATCAAATTGCTCTTCCTGATTGAACAAAGTTCCTGATTGAATGGCTTGTCCGGCACTATTCACAATTTGAAAGGAAAGAGGTGCCTTGATGGATTCAATTCGAATATACAGGGTCGTGCTTGCGGGGTTCGGATAAAGGAAAACACTTCCTTCAATGAGACTTCCAATTCCAGTATTCTTCGTCACATGCAAACCTGCCTCATTGCTTATATCACTGCAATTCAGCAAATCAACTCGACAACGAAAGCGGAAAGTACTATCATCCAATTGAACATTTGAAAACTGCAAAGTCGTGGTATTCGCCCCGCTAAATCGACCTGCATTTGCCAAGTCAATAAAACCTTGTCCACTATCGATTTGCCATTGGTAGGCAGCCAAAACTTGCGACTGACCAATGCTAAAGCTGGCTGAATTTCCCGCTATAGTCCATTGATCTTGTGCCGAATCCATACTTAATCCAGGCATAACCCAAACCGTATTTTGAGTTGTATCCCAGCAGCCACTATCGCTTCGTACTAAGAGATGGACTTGAAAGGAATCCATCGTATTATAGGTATGTGACACTGGCGCGACAGAATCGAATGAGCCATCACCAAAACTCCAAAAATGACGAACAATACGGCTAGGCGAAAGACTATCTATTGAAGCAAACTGTATCAGCGCATCATCCATACATACAGAATCATGGTCTGTTGCAATACTGGCCGCTGGGTTTAAGCTATAGCTGATCCAAAATGTGTCTGTAATGGTACAAGCCTCATATTCGAGGAAGGCCGAATAACCGCCACCATGGGTAGGTTTGAACTTTTTATATGGATAGTCTCCCGTCCAAACCCAAGTTCCTGGTGATGTTTCTTGATACCAAATATAACTCTGCCCTTGAGCTAAAGTGCTGTCGGGTAGGAATAGCAACTCCTCTCCTTCGCATACTTTGACATTTTTATGTGTGACTATATTCTCTGGCACCACTTCGAAGCTGTCGACAATGGTAGTATCGCAATAATCAAATCCCCCTAGGCCCAAATACACCTTGTATTTTCCAGGACTAAAATAAGTGGAGTCGACAGCATTGACACTCGTCCAAATGACCGAATCGTTGGCGTTATACACGGTGTATCGAGAGGAATAGTTTCCATAATTACCCGCTGGAAAATGATTAAATTTAACAAATCCACAGCGGCCTGCAGCCACATCTAATTTTGCATCAAGTACCGAATCTTGATGCTGCACAAAAATCGAAAAGGCACGAACAGTCTTTGAAGCAAATGGGCATTTATTATCTCTCGCTTCGATTTTAAATGAGTATGGATCCGACGACTCATCACCCGGTTGTGGTGTCCAGCAGATTGTACCTTGAGCAACGGTATCTTGGCCATTCGTGTTAGTAAAATTAGCGCCAGGAATTCCCCCAATTAATGAGATATAGACCGAATCACCCGCATTTTCATCATCTGTTCGAACGGTCATACACACCTCCCGCCCTACACAAGTTTTTACAGCGTAAGGTGGGTGAATATTTGGCGGTTTATTATTCGGACAATTCACGACAATCACCTGCATATCGCGCCGCGTTTTACCAATTACCTGCATGGTTCCATTCACCTTTCGCCATTCACTTACCTCTATTACAATGACTGCGACTTGATTTAATTGTATTGGACGAAAAGCAATTTCACCTGTAACTTCATCAAAATGAAAACCAGCTGGCCATTGAAGATTTTGATTGGGGAAACCAAAAAAAGTCATAGGACGAAAAGGGGTAAAATTCCCGGAATAGGTGGTTGGATTGTTGGCGCCCTGAAGTGCTGCTACCAATGCATAACTTATAGAGTCGTTATCCACTGAATCGATCACTTCATTATTGAAAATAAAATCTTGATTATGGCAAATAAATGCAATTGGTGTAGGTTCCTTGCTAAATACCGGAGAGCTATTGCATGAACTCAAACATTTATTGAGTGTCGCGGTGGTATAAAAATTCTGAGCTGATTGCCCAGTACTAATGGAATTATTTCGCGCCGCCTGTTCCCAGCTTAAAGTCCACTCGCAGGTACTGAATGAATCTAAATCCACGGTCATGGTCCAGATATGTTGTTCAAGTCCATAAGTTCCTGATCCAGAGCAGCGACTCGAAGAGGTGCAACCGTTGAGGTAGGTTATGTCACGAACCGAAATCTTTGTCTGGTTGCTGATGGAGATGGTTTCATTATTGCTGCTCCTAGCCAAAACATTGGATTGGGAAATTGGAATTCCGTTGCAATCACGGTAAACCTTTACTGTAATCTTATACTTTCCGTTTCCAAGACAGGCATATTCAAAATCAGAACCCATCAAATGAGAGCCCTGTATGCTTTGCAACCCACTTCCCAAAAAAAGTAGAATGAGGACAACGACGAATTTGATTTCTATAATTTTCATTGAATTACTACGCTAAACTACCTTATCAAAAGTAACCAATATTTTCATCATGAGTCTCCGCAATTATACCACTCCGTCGTGATATGGCGGAATGGTGTTAG
>CAZUIT010000068.1:0-16264 GCA_964620355.1 uncultured Burkholderiales bacterium
AGAAGTTGATAATCGGTTTACAGTTACCAATATTAACCGTAAAGTTAAAGTTGGCCTTTCCACCCGTAACATCGACTTCTAACCTCATGGTATCTCTACATCCAACAGAGTCAATAAACTCAGCTCTAACGATATAATGTCCTGGAACATTATAGGATACCTGTAATGGATTCATCCGTAAAGTAGTAAATCCAGTTCCTTGTCCGAAATCCCAATTAGTGGTCTCATGAAAAGGAGTTGGGATACGTGGATTTCCGTCTGGATCTTGGAAACGATTTCCATCTCTCCAATAATTATATTGGACATATTGTTCTCCGGTTATCGGATTCTCACTTAATAGCATGTACAAGGCGGAATCGTAGAACTCAACAGTTTCGTCTTCACAAATAAGGGTTTTATTTTGGCCAATCGCTTTCGCATGACCGACAACGACGTACTTTACTCCTGAAGTATTGGTACAACCGTCTTTCGTATTCGAAGTAGTCACAATTGCATACCGGCCTGGCTCCCTAAATGTCAATGTGCGCTTAGTTTTAATCTTTAATTCCGTACCACACCCCACTAATCCACCTTCGCCGGGACTCCAAACCATAGAGTCTATTTTCTTCGGTATGCCTGTTCTATCAATATAAAAGGTGAGAACATAATTCACTTTTGTACCGGTTCGTGCGTCATAAACATCTCTAAAAACCGAATCAATATAAGTGAACCCCTTATTGAAGTCATTGTCGAGTGTAAAATCAACATTTGCATTGATCATCAAGGCATCAAGGCTATCGTGGTATTCACGAACAAAAGTCAACTCTACTTCCAAAGGGCTACATCCATACACCGTATCCAAAGTAAACTCTGGATCGGAGTTGATATAGTTCAACATTTCATGGTACCATTTTTCATCAATACAGGGTTGTTTGGTATAAGGGTCAAATCCGTTTTGAACACGGAGTCCTACTGTTATTCTTCCGCAGCTATCTGCCAATTTACCGGTATAGTCATAATAATTTTGATTTGGCCACTGAGGCATATTCATGGTTCCAATAATCCATGGCGTGGTTGGGTCAAGTAAAAAGCCTGCTTGTGGAGTCCATTTATCCAATACAGTTGGTGAGTTATCTAAACGGTCAGCCAATGAGTCAAAGTTCATCCAAACATGTTGACGGGTGCAACCAGGTTTAGTTCCTGACCAGTCGAAGTTTACCCCATAAGATGGATTAGTCCCCAAACAAAATACGGATTTAGCTGGCTTTACCTTCATGCCCGCAGCATTTGGTGGTTCCAAAGCCAAAAGCACCTGTCCCGAATTTGCACAATCATTTCCATTCAGATGATTTGGATTGATATACCATTTAGAATAAGTGGTATCAAATCCATCAAAGAATTTCTTGGTTGGATCAATATCCCTTTGATAATCAATTTTCTCCGCCGCACAATAGGGATTATATATCCATAAAGTGTCTCCATTAACAACAAGAGCAGGATAATCAAATGCAGAATCTAAACGCATGTACCCAGTAAACCGGGCGGTATCATTAAACACTCCACCCTGCTGGTAATGAACCCGACTAGGATCCCATAAATTAGGCCTCAAAAAATCATTATATAAGCTTGTATCCACAATCGATTCCACATACTTATACTTGTTTGAATCGGTATTAAATGCCCAGACTTCATAATACTGGTGTCCCTCCCCCTGCTTCTGCCAGGTTGAATCTACCATGTTTAACGAAACAGTAAAACAGCCTTCTTTGCCTGGAGTATACCAATGTTTTGGTTTTGGGTCTCTCGAGAAATTACAGTTCATCCACTCTCCATTGGCATCCCATACATTCTGCATGTATTTCGTCCAAGTCGTACACTGCGGTGCCGTTTGATCACCAAAATCCCATACTGTTTTGATATGGTCATCTCTTCGTTCTCCACCCCAAACGCCAAAGAAGTTATCAAACATTACCAACTCATGCATGATAAGTGAATTATGAGCTGAAACGGTCAATGGCATTTCAATAACGGCCATAGTATCACTACCCCAGTAATAAATATCCAATACCTCTTCTAAAGCACGCACTGAGCGAGTCGCCTTTACTAAAACAATATTATTCTCCTTTAGAATGCTGGCCGCAGTTGGAAGGGTATCATCCAACAAAAAGTTGTCATTAAAAGCAAAGGCTGAATTATTTTTAAAATAAACCGTATCCTTTATTTGACATTGATGACGTAATGAATCAGCCACAATATCTGGAACCCCTTTACTGTCTATAGCAGTGGCCGGGCCTTTTGTCAACACATCGATGGATGAAAAGAAAGGACAGCCAGCAATAGTTCCTTGAATGGTAACCGTATAAATGTCTGGATGAGTAAACTCGTGCTGAGCCCCAGAAAAATTCTTGGTATTAAAATTTAATAACCCTGCAGGTATATCATCAAATACCCAAAGGAAATTTACTGGCCAATTGAGTGGATCAATATTGTGTTCGAACGTAAAGGTATTATTCAGTTGGCATTGTGCATCTTTTCCATTTGATTCTTCAATCACCAATTTTGGATTAACATTACATGCAAACCCGGGTTTAAACATGGTATCGTAACAATTGGAATCATCCTGAACAATCAAGGTAACATCAAAACAACCGTGGTCTGAATAAACATGAGTCGGCGACCAATAGCAAGAATCTATAGTTGGATCAGCGCCAGATGAATAAGTCTCTCCATCGCCAAAATCCCAAATAAACTTTTTGACTCTCGAGTATGGAACTGAAGAGTTATTTTGAATCGGAACAATGGTTTGACCGCATGCTAGCCCGGCCCCAGTAGAAAAGTCGGCGCCAATATCAGGAGTTACACAAACCGCGTTTGGCACTTGCTTATCTGAAATACACCCTTTATCATTTTTCACCCTTAAAAAGACACTATAACAACCACCCACTTGTTGCGGATAGCTGACCTTGAAGATGGAGCCTGAAGTTGTGAAGCCTTGAGAAATCCCAGAACTAACCCACGCCGCAGAGTCAAAAGAACGGCCAGCCCCAGGAGTTGAAATATCCTCAAACTCAAAATAATTGCTTGAGTAACATTGATAAGGGTCTGACAATAAATTAAAGTCTGTATTTGGCTTGCTATTAACTGTAAACACCAAATCCTGTGAACAGCTTGAACCTCCGGGAGTGGTTACCGTTACTGTGATAGTAACGGTGCCTGTAGTTGTAAACGTGAACTGAGCTGTTCCTCCTGTGGCAGATTGCCCAGAGGTGGTAGTCCAACTTACTGTTTCACCAGGCTGTGCATTCACACTAAACCCAATCGGAGCTCCTTCGCATCCTTCTGGTGGCCCTGTGATGGAACAATTCTGTGCCTTCGCACTCATTCCGCAGAACCCAATCATAACCACTACCAGCCAAGCATCGAACCAAAGCCTGTTCTTGTTCCTCTTCATACACTTAAATTTTCTTTCGAATAAAATGGAATGCGCTAATTCATTCAATTCATGTCCAAAATAGCTTGGATTATCAATTCTACGTAGTAACCCCATCTATTTTCGACTAAAGTTATTTATCCCGTGGATATGATTGCTAAGGAAACCTATTGAATGGGACATTCCCAGCCTAATCAATAAAGCCACCCCTTACAGGATGGCTTTTTTTTATAGATAATTATTTCAATTATTTTCTGATTAACGAAACGGTGCCTTTATAGGTTTTCTCCGATTCTCCTCTCAATTGGTAAGTAATCACTACATAGTATACTCCCGCTGGTAAATCAGCTCCGGTATTGTTTTTCTTACCATTCCATGAGTTTGTTGGATCTGTGCTTTCAAACACCTTCTCCGAGAAACGATTGAAGATTTTAATTTCATATTTCGTCCAATTCTCAATTTCCACTACAAACTCATCATTTATCCCATCGCCGTCGCCGGGTGTAAATACATTAGGAATATTGATGGATACCTCAAAGGTATTTTGAATCGTTGCGCAGGCTGTATCATAACACCCTTCAGGACTTAATACCACCAAGCATACATCGTAGAATCCGGTATTATCTCCGTAGTTATGCTCTGCATCAGGACAATGTACTGGATCTACCTGTGGACATTTCGTGAATTCATCTCCATCGCCAAATCTCCACCATGATTCTACAAAGTTAGTCGACGTGTTCTTGAACTTGAACAGCGGCATACCCGTTGTATCGATGGTAAAGTTTGCATTTACGTCTCGCACCTTAATCAGATATGATTTCCATTGTTTACACTTCGGCTCACCTGGAGCTGGCGTATAGTCTGGAGTGAGTCGAACAACATAGTCGCCTGCTCCCGCATATTTATGGGTAATCTGACGCCCTCCTTGGTTTTTGTCTAAGGTGATGATTGTGCCATCTCCCATATCCCAAATAAAGGTGGTATACGTTGTGTCGGAAGTATCGGTAAAGGTGATAATCTCATTTGGACAAACTTCCAATTTCGACGGGATGAAGTCTACTTTCTTCTCAGGAAGTACTGTTACTTCAATCACACGAGGCGAACCTGGGAATGAGTCTGTACATTTCTCTCCAGTTAAGGGGACAATATCATTCTGTTCAAGGAGTAGTTTGTATTTTCCTGCTTGCGTATAGGTAAAATATACGGCAGTATCCGAGGTGGTCGTAATGGATGTATTATTCCTATCCCCAAAATGCCATGTCCAGCTCGCACTCGGAGTAGGATCCAATGTATAATTCCCAAGGTAAACGGTATAGGGTGCACAACCTATTGAATCGATGGTAAAATCGAAACGAGGCTGTGGCCCAGCTATGGATACCGTTCTAACTAAAGTATCGAAACAGCCCATCCGGGTTTCAATAATCAGTTTCACATCGTAGTCACCAAAACGTTGATAGACATGCGACGGATTGATAATTGGTGGAGCAACTGGATTGTCGACTGTCGTATTGATGACAGGAGAACCGTCTCCAAAATCCCAGATCCAACGTATCACGCTGTCACATGCGGTTCCGTATGTCAAACGACAAGGGTCGTAAACATATGATGAATCAAAGAAATCGATTATTGGTTTGCAGTTTCCAATCTTTACATTGAAGTTGAAATTTGACTTACCTCCGGTCACATCTACTGCCAGTTCTATGGTATCCCTACATCCAACTGAATCAATAAACTCAGCTTTTACCAAATAATGTCCAGGAATGGTATAGGTAATTGGAATTGGATTATTTCGAATTGTCGTAAACCCGGTGCCCGTTCCAAAATCCCAATTGGTCGTTTCATGGAATGGTGCGGGAAAGCGGGCGTCGCCATTAGAGTGTTGGAATCGGTTCGCATCTCTCCAATAATTATAGCGAATAAACTGCTCTCCAGTAATTGGGTTTGGTGCAAGTAAGAGATAAAGGGAGGTATCAGTAAACTCCACCATTTCGTCTTTACAAATCTGTGTTTTATTCTGCGCGATATTTTTCACATGGCCTACAACGACGTAATGTACGCTTGAAGTGTTATCACAACCATCTTTGGTGCGTGATGTAGCAACTATGGCATAACGTCCTGGCTCTCTGAAGGTCAATTTACGTTTGGTTTTAATCTTCAACTCAGATCCACAACCTGCTAAGCCACCTTCACCTGGACTCCAGACCAAGGAATCTACTTTTTTAGGAATCCCAGTTCGATCGACATAGAAAGTCAAAATATAATTTACTTTCTGTCCGGTGCGTGGATCATACTTATCGCGGTAAATAGAGTCGATATAAGTAAAGCCTTTGTTATAATCATTATCCAGTGTAAAGTCAACATTCGCATTAATCATCAGTGCATCCAAGCTATCATGAAATTCGCGAACAAATGTTAGTTCCACTTCAAAAGGACTGCATCCATAAACTGTATCCAGCATGAACTCAGGATCGGAATTGCTATAATTCAACATGTCGTGGTACCATTTCTCATCAATACAAGGCTGTTTGGTATAAGGATCAAATCCGTTTTGAACACGGAGTCCTACTGTTATTCTTCCGCAGCTATCTGCCATGCGGCCTGTATAGTCGTAATAAATTTCATTCGGATATTGGGGCTGACTTAAAGTTCCTGATGTCCACGGAGTAATTGGGTCGAGGAAAAATCCAGACTGCGGAGTCCAGCGATCAAGAATCATCGGACTATTATCCAAACGGTCAGCTAGCGAGTCGAAATTCATCCATACATGTTGTCTGGTGCAGCTAGGCGTGGTTCCAGACCAGTCGAAATTCACTCCGTAGGTTGGGTTGGATCCTAAACAGAATACAGACTTAGCAGGTTTTACAATCATACCCTCTGCATTTGGTGGCTCAAGTGCTAACAAAATGGTTGAGCTCGACATACACTCGTCGCCTGTTCGAGAATTAGGATTTAAATACCACCGGTTCAATACCGTATCAAAACCGGTAAAAAACTTAGGCCTTGTCATGTCGCGATTATAATCCTGCTTTTCATTCGCACAATATGGACTATACACCCAGTCGGTATCACCACTCACCAATAAAGGCGGAAAATCAAAGGTAGAATCTAAACGCATGTACGGACTCATTCTCACTGTATCATTAAACACTCCTCCGTTGGGGTAATTGATACCATCATTCCCTCGGTAAGTGGTATCCGTCATTCGTAGAGTCACCGTAAAACACCCCTCATTACCTGGTGTGTACCAATGTTTTGGTTTTGGGTCGCGTGAGTAGTTGCAATTCATCCATTCACCATTTACATCCCACACATTTTGCATGTATTTCGTCCAAGTGGTACACTGCGGCGCTGTATTATCGCCAAAGTCCCAAACGGTTCTTGTATGATCATCCTGACGCTGAGCTCCCCAGGCGCCAAAAAAATTATCGAACATGACTAAATTATGCTTTAAGAATAACATGTTCGCTGGATCCATCAATGGAAGTTCGACCACTCCCATGGTATCCTTCCCCCAAATAAAGACATCAATGACATTCTCTGTTGCCTGTACCTGCGGGTTTAGCTCCAAGAGAACCATATTGTTTTCTTTTAAGAAAACAGCTCCTCCTCTATCATCTAGAATATTGTTATCGTTAAAGGAGAAGGAGGAATTATTCTTCATAAAGATGGTATCCCTAATCTGACATTGATGGCGAAGTGTATCATCCACTATATCACCAATTACTTTATTGTCAATAGCTGCCATTGGCCCCTTCACCAGTATATCTATGGTAGAAAAGAATGCACATCCCGCAATGGTTCCCTGAATGGAAACAGTATACATATCGGGTGCTGTAAAACTATGCGGTGCATTTTTGAAATTTCGGGTATCGGTATTGAGTGTTCCTGAAGGCGGATCATCAAATGACCAAGCAAAGAAGAGTGGCCAATTCAATGGGTCTATATTATGGGTGAAAACAAAAGTATTCCCAGTGAAGCACTGTGCATCTTTACCATTTGTTTCTTCAATCATCAATTTGGGATTGATATTGCAGGCAAAACCCGGTTTAAACATGGTATCGTAGCAGTTTGAGTCGTCTTGTACAATCAATGTCACATCGAAACATCCATGGCCTTCGTAAACATGGGTCGGCGACCAATAGCAGGAATCCACGGAAGGATCACTACCTGAGGTATAGCTTGTTCCGTCACCAAAGTCCCAATAGAATTTTTGAACCCGATTATACGACACTGTAGAGGTGTTTTGAATGGGCACAACAGTTTGTCCGCATGAAGCTGTGGCGTTGGTAGAAAAGTCTGCTCCAATATCTGGTGTGACACAAACAACATCTGGTACCTGATAATCAGATATACACCCTTTGTCATTTTCCACCCGTAGGAAGGTACCACAGCAACCTCCACCAGTTTGCGGATAGCTCACCTGAAATATAGAGCCTGCCGTAGAATGGGTAGCTGAAATTCCGCACGATACCCATTCCAAATTCGTAATGCTTCTTCCTGATCCTGGAGTAGAGATGTCTTCAAATTCAAAATAATTATTTGAATAACATTGAGTAGGGTCAGATAAGAGTTTGAAAGCTGCCTTGGGTGCATCGTGCACCGTAAAGGATAAATCTTGCGAGCAGTTAGAGCCACCAAGAGTTGAAACTTTCACCGTAAGAATAATATTCCCCGGTGCATTGAATGTGAACTGCGCAGTACCACCAGTTGCCGACTGGTTATCACTTGTAGTCCACGATACCGACTCACCGGGCTGCGTGCTCACACTAAACGTAGTAGATGTATTCACACAGCCCTCTGTGGGCCCGGTAATGGTGCAATTTTGGGCCAGTACAATGCTCGATTGAGCGCACAGCACAGCCAGGACAATCAGCCAACTATTGGCTAAGCGTCGAATGTTTTTCCTTTTCATTCGCTAAAAATTTAAGAAGTGTGTAAATTAACTATGAGTCAATCCGGCAACGCGTGCAGCAGTTTAGTGCTCGCGCGATCGACCCATAGGGATGAAGGAATCATCTACCAAATACCAAGTGCCGACCTAGTCTTTAAGCAAATGGATAACCTTCATTTCTTTTTGAATATCCCCACCCGCCAAAGCATACTCGACGAAGCAGGTATAAGTTCCTTGTAGAACTTGATTTCCTTTATATTTATCAGCCCCATCCCATTTGGCATTCGGGTCCGAAGATTTAAAAACTACATTTCCTTCCGTATTCAAAATACGCATATGAAAGAAGGTTGCCCCTTCAAGTTTAACTTGGAAAAAGTCATTTATTCCGTCGCCATTCGGAGAGAATGAGTTCGGAAAATCCAATTCCTTCACATCAAAAATGAAGTTGTTTCTAAAGCTCAATTTTACTGAATCCACACAGCCGGAATTATTCACAGCACGTGCTTGAATGACGTGGTCGGTAGGCTGTGCATCATACAACTGAATACCAGCCTCGCTATTCGCCTTACCGTCCAAATACCATTCGGTTCTGTCTATTCCTTCATTCACGAATGAATAGCGCCCATTTCCACGATCAATTACACTTAGCTTAAGTTCTGGAAGTGATGTTACAAGAAGAATTTGAGATTTCTTCCACACATGCTCATTGGCGCGCACAATCCAATCAATTAAGTATCCTCCAGCATTAGGCGCTGCAAACTGAAATTGCTCTGTTCCTTTAATCCCTTTTCTAACCTGTTGCCCATTTACAAATACGTCATAGGTACAGTTATCACCAAAAAGTAGATAGGACGCATAGGTCTGTCCCCAACACAGCATGGTGTCTTTTTGGGAAAAGGCAAAGACCGGTTCCGTTTCAGTATTATTAATCGACGGTAGACCGCCCATGTCGCCAGTATTGGCCTGATTAGATGTTCTTTTTGGAGCAGTCGGTTCTGGCGTACTTTCGTTACTAGTATTAACGTTTGGAGACGGCGTCCCGGTTTCTCCATGTATTGGCGTAGGCTCTGGATTGGCCGTAATAACAGGACTATTTCCAGCACCTTCCGATTCGGAAATTCTTACTTCTAATTCAGACTCACTCGGAATCTTATAAGAAGCTTCGTCTTTTTGATCAGATTGCTGCTCGGTGATAGGGTTTTCTGGCTGAACAATAGCTACCTCGGGATCATTTTGAATTGCTTTCTGATTCGGAAGCAGCAAGATGGCGCTAACCACTACAGCACTTGAAACAACGAGACCAATTATCCATTTACCCGCTATAGATAAACCACTACCAATGCTGGCAGCTTGCCCCAATTGACTTTGCACTGCTTCGAGTACCCCTTGCGGAGCGGGTGTATTAATCTGACTTACTGATTCACGGATTGAAGCATCAAATTGAAGCCCTTGATTGATTTGATCTAGCTGACTTTCCATGCCTTCCCATACCCCTTCCGGTACTTCCGGCTTAAGTTGAGACAGCTGCTCTTTGAGGAGCTCGTCAAAAGTGGTATGTGTATTTTTAATGCTCATGGAGATTCGAATATTCGCCTGCTAACATTTCTTGAAGAAGCTTTCTTGCGCGAGACAGTTGAGATTTGGATGTGCTTTCGCTTATACCTAACATCTCAGCAATTTCCTGATGCTGATACCCTTCAACAACGAAGAGATTGAACACCGCCCGATAACCAGGAGCTAATTCTTGAATTTTTCTCAGGACATATTGAACATCCAGTTTTCGCATATTTGGCTCGTAGCTCAATTCTGATTCTACATCATTCACATCTTCGTGAAAGATTTTGTTCTCAGGTTTACGTAGTGATTCCAAACATCCATTTACCATAATCCGTCGCACCCAGCCTTCGAATGAACCTTCACCTTTAAAGGTGGTGAGGTTTTGAAAGACCCGAATAAAACCATCTTGAAGAAGGTCTTTTGCTTGGTCTTGGTCGTGGCTGTATCTTAAACAAACGGAATACATCTTTTGCGAATACTGGTTGTATAACAATTTCTGAAAGGATTTTTCTCCCCTAAGACAGCCTTCTACTATATGTCGTTCCTGCTCAGTCATAAAAGGTTTAAATCCTTATGTTTACTAGATGTGATTCCGTTGCTGCAGGTTGCAAGCTCCGAATAATATTATCGCTTTTGGCCGAATTCAGCCATGTTTAGGGTCAATGCAAATTGGTGGCTGCTCTTTCCTGGGAAGTAGGAAGCTAGGGCATAATCGAAGCGCAAACGGGATATTTTCATTCCAACACCCCAAGAGAAACCGGCCAAACCTTTCCCTGTTTCCCATGTCATTTCTGCCCTTCTTTGATGATTATAGGCAACTCGCACCATGAAATTTGGTGTAAACACAAGCTCCGAAGCCAATATTACATGTCGAAATGCATTATTTGCAAAGCCCACTTTTTCCTCTTGCTGGGAGTCGTCGAAGCTTAAATTTTTTGTACGATCATTTGTATTGATATAGCCTATTTCCCATGTTTGAAGGTTATGCAAAACAGCAATCAATCGTAATGGAGCATGTTTCAATTTCCGCGAAAATGACCATTGAATCTCAAAAGGTAGATTTTCGCGACTTGCTGCATAGGTGCTCAACTGAACTCCAGCATTTCGTATTAGGACGGAAGTAGAAAAAAGCCCACTATCAGAAGTATAGCTTCCTGACAGATCAATGGCCGTTCCGAGACTTTTATAGATTTCTAATTGTGAATAGATTAGTTTGAGGTTGGCTCCGTAGGCAAATTTTCCAATTTGTTTGCCATAGCCTGCTTGCAGGGAATAATCTGCAGCGCGAAAGGTTCCTTGTTCATTCCCCAATGCATCATAACTATCAAATTTTCCATAATTGCTGTAAAACATACCTAATGAAAAAGTGCCCAAGGAATCATAATGCTTTACATAATTCACCTGACCTATATTGATATCACTAAAATAATTGACGTAGTTCATCGCCAAATGGCGGTCCATCAGCGGAGAAAGTTGCGATGGAATGGCAAAGCCAATATTTGGATCAGCGTCGGCAATGGCGATCGGTGCACCTCCAAGTGCCGCCAAGCGCGGTGATGCCTGTAGATTGAGAAATGAATACACTCCCCTTCCCCCGATTTGTGCAGAGCTTAGTCCCACGAAACAGGTCAATATAAAAGCGATTAATATGCGCATAGATATGAAGCTAACGTTTTTCACCCTTGCTTATTTTCCAATTGTTTTGCTTCTACCCACAATACTTCCATTTCTTCTAAGGTCATGTCTTTCATATTGCGACCAGCACGTTGGGCCTCTGATTCGATAAACTCAAAACGGCGCTTGAATTTGATATTCGTTTTTTCCAAGGCATCGTCAGGATTAAATCCTTCAAAACGGGCATAATTCACCAAGGCAAATAGTAAATCACCAAACTCCTCTTCACGGTCTTTGGCTGTTTTCGCTTCAGAAAATTCGGCTAACTCCTCCTCGACTTTGTCCCATACTTGATCTTTATTCGGCCAGTCGAAACCCACTTGTGCTGCTTTCTCCTGCATGCGATAGGCCTTAACCAAAGATGCCAATGAGGCTGGAACTCCAGCAAGAAGGCGTTTATTCCCTCCCGCTTCTTTCAATTTTATTTGTTCCCAGTTTTGCTTGACCTCTTCTTCATCTTTAACTTTAACATCTCCGTAAATATGAGGATGTCGAACAATCAACTTCTCACAGAGGGAATTAATGACGTCGGTAATGGTAAAATCATTCGTTTCAGAGGCAATACGAGCGTAAAACACAATATGTAGCAAGACATCGCCCAATTCCTTTTTAATTTCCTGTTTGTCATTCTGCAGGATGGCTTCACTGAGTTCATATACCTCTTCAATGGAGAGATGACGTAAAGATTCCATGGTCTGCTTTTTATCCCAAGGACATTGCTCGCGCAATTCATCCATGATATTTAGCAGGCGTTCAAAAGCAATTAGACGGGCATCTGACATAGCCCTCAAAGTAACTCAAATTAATAGAGAGTTGGAAGCGCTAAGAATAGATAAAGGTTGAGAATAAGATTGGGGTTGAGAATAAGAAACTTCTAATTATCCTCAGCTTTAATCTTAGTTTAAAATATTGTTTGCGTAGAGGTATTCGTATAGGCTACTCTTATAATTTTTACCAATTGGGATTTGTTGATCGCCGAGCTCAATTTTATTTCCGGCAATGGATTTGATTTTCCCGATGCGGACGATGAATGAACGATGCACCCGAATGAAGCGATCACTTGGAAGGCGTTCCTCCATCTTCTTCATGGTTTGCAGGGTGATAATTCGTTTTTCATCCGTATGGATTTTAACATAATCTGCTAAGGCTTCAACATAATGGATGTCGTCGTAGCGAAGTTTAACCAACTTTTGATCAGCTTTTACAAAAAAGTGATCCTCTTCTTCAACTGGTAAACCGGTTGAAACAGGTTGGTGTTTCATTTGATAAAGTTCTCTGGCTTTTTTCACGGCTTTTTTAAATCGTTCATTTGAAATAGGTTTCATTAGATAATCTACCGCGTCAAGATTAAATCCCTCAACTGCATAATTAGGATGTGCAGTGGTGAAAATAACCATAGGCGGCGATTCGAGAGATCGCAGGAAATCAATGCCCGAAATTTCTGGCATCTGAATGTCCAGAAAAATGAGGTCGACAGGAAGACTCTTCAGAGCTTCCCTTGCTTCCAGGGCGTTTTGGCATTTCTTGAGCAGTTGAATATCCTGTTCAGATTCCAAATAAGATTCAATGACATCCTGGGCTAGAGGCTCATCATCGACGATAATGCAGTTTAACTTCATTCAAGCTTAAGTTTGAGTTGAACGTGGTACTGTTCGTCGGAGTTAGTTTGGTTTAGTTCATACCTCTGAGGGTACAATAAGTTCAGTCGCTTGCGCACGTTCTCATTGCCGATCCCCCCATCGGATACTACTAAGACCTCATTTGTCTCCAAAACGTTGTTTCTAACGCTAAAATAAAACCAGCCATTCGTCAATTCAGCACGCACATGTATAAAACCCGCGTCTATTTTCTTTCCTAAGCCGTGCTTAAAAGCATTCTCGACGAAAGGAATTAAGAGCATCGGTTCAATTTCAACTTCTTCAAATTCACCTATTTCTTCAAACACAATGTTTGCTCTATCACCAAATCGAAGGCTTTCTATTTCTATAAAGTTCTTTAGGTATTGAATTTCCTTGTCTAGCGAAACCTTATCGCTTGCCGATTCATAAAGCAGGTAGCGCAAAATTTCAGAAAGTTTCAAAATCACCTCAGGGGTTTTTTCCGATTTTTTTAGGCTGAGCGAATAGAGGTTATTCAATGAATTAAATAGAAAATGTGGGTTGATTTGATTTTTTAAATATTTAAGTTCTGTTTCTCTGTTGAGTATGCTTAACTCACGCGCTTCCTTTTCTTTTTTAAACCAGTCGAAGAAAAGCTTCAGGGCAGACGTAATAATAATGGAATACGAAACTCCCATTGCTTGAATGAAGAAAAATCTTGTGTTCCATACAAGATCTGTATTGGCAACATCACTATTTAGCAAGTAAAGTAAATATAGAATTGGGTAACATACCAAGGTGATACTCAAAAGCAGGGATATGGAGTACGAAACGTACTGCTTCTTTTGCAATAAAGTAGGAATGAGCACATATAGATTAAAGTAAGAAACCGCTGCATGAAATAAAATGGTTACCCCAACATTTTGTAGGCGAAGGATGATAGATGATTGATCATCAAAGGTCGTGAGCACCCAAAAGGCCAAATAAAAGACCCAAAACAAAACATGGTGAAACCCAGTTCTGCGCAATTGATCAAGCCAACGTGCAAATCGAAACATGGATACAAGAATGCAGCTAAGTAGCGTTCAGAATTACTCTCTCTCGCCAAATAGGCGGAAATAGTCGACTACTGTATTCCCTAAGTGAATAATATATACCCCTCCTTGGAAATAAGAAGTCTGTTTATCCCCTTTTTCCTCCTTTAGTTCTGCTGCTTTATTTTTAGAGAATACAGTGGCTGTAACCTGATAAAACGCAATATTCCCAAGAATCAATCCTATAAGGATAATTTTGACACGATTCTTGCGGATATAGGTTGATGTCTTTTGCATCATTAACAAAGTTAAAGCATTTTCTGATATTCCAAAACCATACCATTATCTTTGAAAACACATGACAACCATCTTTTTAGCTATAGCAGTTATGGGTATTGCCTTTGCGGGTTTTGCCGTTCGATTATTCTTCATTAAAGATGCCGACGTACGCGGAGGATGTGCGGGCAAAAATCCTTTATTGAATGAGGAAGGGGCAACATGCGGTGTTTGTGGCCGTGTTCCTTTGGCTGAAGGGTGCGGAGAGGAAGAATAATTAGTTTCTTCCGTTTAACACTTTGTTTACCCGATTCGCTTGGGGGTTCCAGCTCCTCCAATCTCTTTTAATTTGCTCCTCTTCCCATTCTTTTATGCGTTCTTGAATCATATCTTCATAATTCATTGCCCCATATTTTTGCTTGAGGTAATAGAAGTTTTTCTCGCCTAGCAACGGAGAGCTAAGTATCTGAACCGAGAAATTAGCGGCTAAGACAATGTCCAGGTCTCGCGTAAAGAGAAAATCATAATCAATATAGGCTTCAGTATGCGCCAGGTTATAGTTTACAATTAGCTTATCCCAATTCATACAGGCCGATATCGCTACTACCATTGCTATCATATTCAAATTCACACGGAGCAAGAAATTCGTATTCTTACCACTTTGAAGTCGATAGATGATTGTGGCAATTGCAAAAAGGGCGCACAAAATAAACAATACTACACCTATGCGTTTATATGCCAAATTGAACTCCTGAATATAAAAAGCGGTGCGCACCAATAGCGACACAGATAAAAGGGCATTTAGTAAGAGCCATGACACAGTGAAGTGTTTAAGCAGTTTACTTGGCTTATAGAAATAGAGGTTACCGCGAAAAACAAATAAGATAAAGAATAAAGAAGCTAAAATAGCAATAATGAGCATGCCGGTACCCTTTCTTAATGCCCATTGTGCTTCATCGTACGATCCCAAATCACTATTGAACCAGATATAGCGAATATCAAATCCCAGGGCAATGCTACCCAAGCCTATTAAACAGACAAGTGTGATCAGCCATTGTAAATTTTCCTTCCGTAATCCCGAAGACAAATGTCTTAAGTGTGGGTTCTTGTTCCTTTTTTGAAGCTCCGCGGTAAAATTCAAATCCTCATTCCGAGGATTGAATCGTTTCCAAGTATACCATGCCATTAAAACTCCAAGTAATAATAACGCAAAACTCTGCTTACTCAAATCTGGAAGCCACGTCCATATTGTATTAAAAAAATTCAAGAAATTGGGAATTGCATTAGCATAGAGCACAAAAAAGAGGAGAATAACAATAATAGGAAGGAAGAGTAATCGAATCCAGTCTATCATTCTTCTGTCATTTTTACTTTCTCTATCTGCTGAATCGCTAAAAGGAATTAAACGTAAAAAGGCATGAATAGCAAACTCCATAATATTCTTCGATTTCGCCGATACGCTTCCGATAGTAAGAAATAAAAACAGAAAATGAACGAGTATCGAATAATAAGAATGTACCCATAGCAATCCAAAAATGCTTACCAAATAACAGGCCATTATAATCCGACTCTTCTTTAGCGCTATTGGTTTTCGGAAAATAAAAAAACCAATAAATAGCACAAGCTCAGCGAGAATACTATTGACACCAATTCCTTGATTAAAGAACAAGGCATGAAAAAGCAGTGCAAATAAAATAAGACTGATTCGCCACCAGTGCTTGGAGAATGAATGCATAAATTGTTAACGACAATTTTCGCACAAAATTATGCATAAAAAAACCCTCTTATCAATGAAGACAAGAGGGTTTTAAATGATAAGGCGACG
>CAZUIT010000069.1:0-15958 GCA_964620355.1 uncultured Burkholderiales bacterium
ATGTATTTGCATTTATAGGTGTTCGAGAACCCCAAAAAGGGTTTCGCTCTTTTCGAGAACGCCCCACCGCACTAGGCCTCGAGGATTTAATATCATTCCAAATTTCGCCATAAATCAATTTAGTGGCAAGAAAGCGGTGAGTCATGTTTTTTAATATTTCTAATTCAATAAGAATAATGTTGTAGCGCCAAAATCGAAATTTGTTAAGAGCTGTATACCTTTACTTTATCATTCAATCCGCCATAGGTTATATGCAAGGTTAGCGAGTCATTGATTATTCAGGTATAATGGTTAATAGTACGAAAAAAACAATTACATCTTGTAAAAAATGTATAAACCACGCCCAAAAAATACCTTTTGTTTCAATTATTGATTTTGTCAGCAACCATCCTAAAAATCCAGCGACTATTACACCCATAAATCCACCTGGGTCTCCCCAATAATGAACTGTCCCAAATATAAGTGCCGAAACGAATGGTATTAACTTGTCATTTAATATACCTTTTAATACCACCACAACACCTAATCGGGTAATACTCTCTTCGACAAAGGAATTAGACAAGGCAAAAACAATGCTGAATGGCAAAATTTTTAGTATACCACCGATTGATATTTCACTTTCTTTCACGAGCTGAAAATAAATAATAATAGCCGTTATAACGGAAATGGTTATCGCCAAATCTCTTCCTAAATGAAACCAATTCTCATTTGGTTTCGGTTTTATTCCAACTAATTTTTCAGACAACACCTCAGCAGAAATATTCCCTTTTCGAAAAAATTCTTGAAAATTTCTTCTTTTGGTCCACCATAAGATGAATAAGAAGATAGTTGTGCCAATCAGGGTAGTTGTTTGATATAAAATTTGCTTATTTATCGATTCAGTCAAGTTGTCAAAAATCACAACTCCATTTGTCCAACTACTTACAAAGACTAATGTTATGGTAAAAGCAACTATTGATGTAAGCAATATAAATTCTTTCAATTTTAACATATTATTTCACCTTAAATCATTGAAATTAATTGTACTTACCACAACACTAGCTAACGTTCTTGCATATAAATATTTGCGTGGTTTGACCCTTAACTTTGCAAGTACACAACGAGTTGGAAATTCCTGCGGAATTTCCAAAGAAGGCGAGGACAAGCAATAACTTAAATCAATGTTGGTAACTGGCTTTTTTTGTCAGTATTGTTAAAGATTAATTAGGTCTTTCAGGAATATAAACAACATCAACTTCTACATTATTTCCATATTTCATTATAATAGAACATAATACAGAAACACTTTTTCCATTGTGAACTGCAGGTTTCAGCGCAGGCATTTTTCGTAGCACTCTTAATATTTCTGCCTGAACGGTAACTTCTGAATTTCGAACTTTCATTCCAGTCAGGTTTCCAGATTCGTTGATTATAAAAAACACATCTACTTGCTTTGGTTCCGGAAGATTTAAATCTTTAGACACACTCAAGTTAAACTCTCTCTTAATAAATGTCGATACTTTATTATTAAAACATTCTCTTGTTTCTTCTATTGAGAGTTCTTCACAACCACTATAGACTGGGGCTATTTCCACATCTTTTAATATTATACTGTTTTCAGTAGTGTAAGTTGCTAATCCGTCATCATGTGACACAATGCTACATAAACTTAATATAGCCTGTTCCTCTACTTCTGTCATATTCCCTTGTGCCATCACTTGTTCCTGAACAGCATTTATTTTCGTGATTAAATCACTTTCTGTATCTTTTAACGAGTTGGATTCTTCCTTACATGAAAAACAAGATAGAATAATAAAAATGGTTGAAACGACCATTAAATTTTGGAATTCAAATTTTGTTTTACTATTAGATTTGTATTTCATAAGTTTTGATTTTTTGCTTGTTGCCAACGGTTCGTATACCCAGCGTCACCATCCGATAGGAGACAATGATTCGTTATTTGGTGTTGTAGTCAGAAATCCATTTTTGCCACCTTTCGAATCATCTTTATTATAGTAATTAAAATGATTGATTTGTGATGATCCAGATTATATTTCCAAGCAATTGATAGATTATATCAGAGTAAAGCGTCTTCCCTTTTGCTGGATATGCTATTTATTGTTTTGTACTTTTAGTCTGACAAGCCAAGAATTGTGAAACCTGACTTGTCTGATTATAGCTTAAAACTTCCAGCCGAGGTAAAGGTTTGGCTCAAAAAGAAAGTAGTTTCTCCATTTATCGTTCAACTGCTTAAATCCATCAGGAGCATTGTTACCAAACATCCAGACCTGACTATGAATCTGTGGTTCTATAAAAAATCGTTTTTTCTTACCAATTGAGATATGGTAGCCAAGATGCAACGAATTATAAATTTTAAAACCATTTCCGATTTTTTCACCGTTCATATCCAGATAGGTTTGAAATTGTGGAAGAACTTCAACAGTTGCAAATAGCCCTTTCCATAGCATACGTTGGTACGTTATACCTATTCCTGTTTCTCGCACATGTCCTGGATAGAATTCACTTTCTGTTTCTAGCTTGTCTAAAAGACCATCCCCCCACAAGATTCCCATTGGTTGAAACAATCTCCAAGTAGCAAACTTTACCCCCACGATGTTCTTATTGTCCAGATTACGCTTTACATGAAGCTCAATCATTTGTGTACTTGTCCGAGCTTCCCAGTCCCCAAAGTTCCGTCCAATACGATCTGTTATAATAAAATAGGGTAAACTTACCCTGTACTTATGGGCTATTTCAGTTTCTTTACCCTCAGGCGAGTTTTTTTGAGCAAAAGCACTAAGTGTGCAAAAAAACAAAATAATTGTTACTAGACTTTTCATGATAATAATATTTTTCTTGACAATTCCGATATCTACAAAGCACCTCCCGTTATCGTTAGTTCAAACGGGATAGGAATCATTATCCGATGATATTTACTCTGCTATATCGATTTGATAGTGCAAAGATGAAGTGGAAAGAAAGGTGAATCGTCCTGAAATGAAATTGCGGACTTTATAGTGAGATTTGGTACTTTTTAAACAGCCCTAAATTTGATTAGACCTCAACCAAGCTTTCGGTGTCATCCCTTCGATTTTTTTAAAGTAGGCATTGAATACCGATTTAGAATTAAAGCCGCTTTCATAAGCTAGCCCTACAAGGGAAAGGTGGCTATTGGCAGAATTTAGGGCATTCTCTTTGAAGTTCTCTACGCGAAAACTATTGATGTATTCATTAAAGTTTTGACCAATTCGTTCATTCAGCAACCAAGAAAGCTTGTTACTGCTAATATTCACGTTTTCGGCTAACTCACGTAAAGTTAAAGATGGGTTTTGAAACCACTTTTCTTTCTGGATTCCTTTTTCTAAAATGTCTAATGCTCTGTCTATTTCATTATTTGACATTAAGGCTTTAGTAGAGTTGATTTGTACTTGTCTCTCAGAATTAGGTGGCAATAGTTCTTCACGGAAAGCAGCGTTTACTAAATCCTGAAATCGCTTATGTTGGCGCAAAGGTTTAAGGAGCGGAATATTCATAAAGTTTATGATTTGACCGGTACGCATCTTGATGTTTTCTTCTAAAAAGTCCAATGCCATTTCGTGTTTCCCCATATGGACCATCAAGAATAATGGCCAGGGAAATCGTGCTGATCCAATATCCTCTTTTATCATTAAGCTCACTCTGCTGATATCAATATCGAACTTTTCTTCTGAATTGACCAACTTATACAATACTCTGCATTCCTCCGGTCTCTCAGCCAAAGGAGTTTGACCTAAGAAGTCATTTAGTTTTACATAATCTTTCAAAAGAATTAAACAAAGTTGTTTTAGTGCGATAGAATGTGTGAAATCAGGATTGATGCTTAAGGAGATCTCTATACAATCCAGAGCTTCGGTGTAGTCCTCGTTTAAATAATGAATATTTGCTTTGGTAAAATAATGATTCGTAGCAAAAGGATTGATTTTTAAAATATTATCCGCATGCCAGAGTGCTTTTCCGAAATACCCCACTGCTGTATACAATTCGCATAATCCTTCTTCTGCTTCCGTATAGGATGGATTAAGTTCTATTGCTTTTTGAAAATATTTATGCCCATTGACAAAATCCCAATGACTCCAAAAAGACAATGTCGCTTTACTAAAATACCCTACAAAGGATTGTTTGTCTAGATTAAACCCTATGCTGAGTTTCTCTTTTGTCATCTGCAATAAACCTTTATTATTTCTCCATGATATGGACATGGCATAACAATACGCCAAACCAAAGTAAGGCAAAGCAAATGAGGGGTCTTTCGCTACGCTTTGTTCATAGAGTTCCGTTGCTTTTGCGATTCCTGGTCCATCCCACATTAAATGCTGATAGCGACCTTTAAGATAAAGATTGTAGGCCTCTATATTTTTTGTAGGCTCTTTTATTAGATGTTCCTGAATATTGAGGTGACCAAAATTTTCACGGATCTGGTCGGCAATGCGTAAACTTATTTCATCTTGTATTGCAAATATGTCATCTAAATCCCGATCAAAAGTCTTTGACCAGAAATGAGTGCCGTCATTAGTACTGACTAGCTGCACTGTAATACGAATCCTATTTTTGGCTTTCCGGACGCTCCCTTCCAAAATAGTACTTACCCCTAATTGATCACCAATGGTTCGCACATCTAGATTTTTATTCTTAAATGCAAAAGAGGATGTGCGGGCAATGACTTTCAAGCCCTTAACGGTAGTTAAGGCGTTGATTATTTCTTCGGTAATGCCATCGCTGAAGTATTCGTTTTCAGGGTCGACACTCATATTAACAAAAGGGAGAACCACTATAGACTTATTGGATGATGATATGGGTAGATGGTCGCTCATTTTCTACTATACTTTATCGGGGCTTCTACGAACTGCCATTGACCTTTTAATGATTGTTCTTTTAATTGGCTACAACGGTTTGTATAAGAGCCGTAGCGGATTAAATGTACTTACTTTTCCGATAACAATATACCTTATTAAATACAAACAGCGGTTTGAATTTTCACCCAAACCGCTATTGCTCTAATACCTTGTTAACAGCTGACGTTTTATTTTTCAATGTCTTTAAACCATTCCACCATTCTATTAATTCCATCCTGATAAGAAGAAACTTTGAAATTGGGGAACCTCTTTCTGAACTTATTATCAGACATAACGTACTTATGTTCAAACTGATACTCCATTTCTCTAGCTTCTTTTATAATAGGAATAAAAATGGGTAGTATTTTTTTAAATACTGTTGGCATCACACTCATTTTAAAATTGCTGGCCATTTTTTCATTAAATATTGCAAGCATTCCATTTGTCGTTATTGGTTCTCCAACCGGTAAATGCCATACCTCACCATAGCAGTCATCATTCAAAGCCAATTCCACTAAAGCTCGTCCATTATCAAGAACATCGGCATAAGTATGTTCTATATCAGCCGAAACGAGGGTTTGTGGCCCTTTATTCTGTAGCATTCTTTCCAAAAAAGAAATATAAAAGAGACTGTTTACTGCACCTTCTCCGTAAAAATCAGCAGAGCGTCCAATGAGTCCTTTAATCTTATTATTTCTTATGGCTTTTATCATTAAATCAGCAGTTTGTTTACGCGCTTTTCCTTTTTTTGAATTGGGGATTTGAGGCGTGCTTTCATCAAACGGAACAGGTAAAGGCGAAGCGTACATATAGATATTATCTAAAAATATCAGCTTAGCTTGAGCCTTTTCACAGGCGTCAATCACATTTTGCATGACCTGAGGCCATTGAATTTCCCAAACCTTAGCACTGTATGGAAGACCAACGCAGAGATAAACGTAACTGCTGCCGTCAATGGCTTTTTCAGCATCTTCTTTAGAAAGTAAATCTGCTTGAACCCAGGTCGGTTTTGTACTAACTTTTCTTATTTGAAGCTGTCGAACTTCTAATTCTCTAATTACTGCTTTTCCAATTGCTCCATTCGCTCCAAGTACGGTATGAATCTGATATTTCATTTGTTCTAATTTTAATTGTGTGTGCTATCATTTAATTACACCACAAAGGTGGAGGGGATAAATGTCTAGCCACTGAACAAATGTTAACAAATCACTTCATACTATTTTTTCTTAATCTACTAAGGTGTTGTGGGGTAACTCCAAGAAAACTAGCAGTGTATTGTAATGGTACCTTTAAAAGGATATCACCATTTTCCTTAATCATATTTTCATAACGTTCTTGTGCCGTTTTGGATTGAAGCATTGAAATACGTCTTTCCAAAAGAATAAATAAGTTTTCAGCAATAACTCTTCTCCAGATTTGAACTTTTGGAACCTCTTTAGATAATTTCTCTAAATCTTCTCTATTAATAATCAGCATTTCTACATCCTCTATGGCTTCAATATTTTCCTTAGTTGGGGTTAGCGTTAAAAAACTAGTATATGAAGAAATGAAGTTGTTTTCAGGCATAAAGAAACAACTGATTTCATTCCCATCTTGGTCGTTATAGAATATCCGACAAATTCCTTTATTAATAAAAGCTATATGGCTACAGTACTGACCTTCTTTAATCCATAATTCTCCTTTGGATAAAGGTTTAACCGTAAAATACTTTTCGATAGATAATTTTTCATCCTTCGTGAGATTGACTACTTGATCTATTGTATCTGTTAATGGCATATTTGTTTTTTATGCTTGCTACTGTAAGCTCCCCCTCTTTAGGACATGGCTAAGTTAAAATATCTTTATCTAATTCCTCTCTGGGGCTAGCCCCAGAGAGGAATTTTGCGGCATAAACCACAGGGGGTCAATTCCCTAAACTATTATGTGGTCTAAAGTGATTGTAGTCGTGAACCAATATATCCGTTTGTTCTCTCACTTGATTGAGAAAAACGACCAAATTGCCCCTTAAAGTCGCTGCAAAATGCACCCTGCTGTGGGGTTAAATTGAGTGTGTTTAAAACGTGCTTAGACATACTTCAAAATACGTAAATTTTATTCAGTTTTCGATTTACTTTTTTTTCTCATCGATTCACCTTGTAATTCTATTCGGTGTGCATGGTAAACTGCTCGGTCAAAAAGGGGTCAATTTCAACGTTTTTTCCTCTTTTACCCAAGCTGCCATGCCACTCGGAATAAATAATAAGACAAAAAGCACTAACCCTTTCCAGAAAACAGACCAATTAAAAGGAGTGGATTTAGCCATGGATTAGTAAAATTACGCTTGAGAAATAACAAACTATCGCCATCAATTTAAACTTGGAATGTCTTCTAAACTTGTATAAACAGGCAATTTCTTTTCAACAAAAATCGCTACTTCTTCATCCGCCCCTTTGGAAGATCCACCAACCCGAAGAACGGCATCGCATTTATCGGCAATGGCTAAAGACAATGGCATCATTAACTGTTCAAAATGTTCATCTCCTACCGCTTCAATAATCGGAAGAGCCATATTCACTCCTATCACAGGTATATGTCCCTTTAAATAAACTTCATAGGCCACTCGATTGAGTTCCTTATGGTTTTCCATCCATACGGTCTTATCGCTAGAACCTGAAGTATAAGGACCAGCAATCAGTATATAAAGGGGTTTGTTATGCATTTTTACTTATATGTTTCTAAAAGACAGATAGAACACTCAATTGTTTTTCGAAATTAGTCAGTAAAGGTTGAAGCTTGAATCAGGCTAATTTTCTCGTACCCCTAGTCGATTGATCGATATTTTCTTTTTTGAGTATGCTTCATTAAGAGCGATTGTAATCTTGTCTAGCTCTTGGGCTGCATCTTTCATATAATTGGCCAATTGTTGAAGTTCATTTTTATCGATATTTTCAATTTCAATCAGGTTGGAAAGGCCAAGAATACTAGAAACCGGTCTTCGAATACTATGGGAAATATCAAAAATAATCTGTTCGAGAATTTTCTCGTATTCCTTGTAATTTGTGATATCTAAGCAAGTACCTATGATGCGTATGGGTTTTTCTGCTTTATCGCAGTAAACCTTTGCCAATGAATGAATATGGTGGATGCTCTTAGCCGGGCTCACAATTCTAAATTCCCAATCAAGGTCAATCCTCTCATTCAACAGCTTATCGATTTGTTGTTGTAATTCAGGCATGTCCTCCTCATGTACCAGAGAAAGCCATGTATCTCGATTTAAATTGAAATTGGATTTCGATACTTGAAAAACCTTATACATGGCCTCGTCCCAAACCAATATATCATTGACCATATCTCTATCCCAAATTCCCAATTTCGATCCTTTTGTAGCCAATTCAAATCGTTCATTTGCTTTTATAAGCGCTTCTTCGGCATTGATTCGATCCGTGACATCTCTGAAATTATCGACAATACCATTGATACTTGGGTCGTCCAACAAATTAGTAATCACGGGTTCAATCCATCTCCAAGAACCATCTTTATGTTTTATTCGCGACGTATACCCTGGAATAGGAATCCCAGGATTTTCAACAGTACGTAATAAAGCAGATTCAGTGCCCTTGATGTCGTCTGGATGAATCATTACCCGAATATCCATATCCATTACTTCTGAAGGCGTATACCCGAGAATATTCTTTACTGAGCGCGAGACATAGGTTGTTTTTCCTTCCGGTGAAATGATAATGACACAATCCAATCCGTTTTCTACCAAGGATTCAAAGCGTCGTTCTAGATGGGACCCATCGGAAAGGGCCTTGTATTTACGCATGGATGCATACAGTTGCCAAATAAAAAAAAAACTGATAGCGATAACGCCCAAAAGAATAAATTCAAAAGTGATTCCCATTTAGATTTAGTCATTATCGGATAAATTTCTAGGGTACACTTCTATACCTCTGGCTTATCTTATTGTAATGTTGATCGTTTTGTTAATATATTCGATTTTTATCAGAATACAAAACATGTTTCTAGCTTCAATTAAAAAAGCGGCAACCAATACATCGTTTAGAGGAGGTTACTATTTAAAAGGCTAACTGCAATTTGAATGCGATTCTTTAACCCCTTTCTAACTTAAATAGTGTTATCTCCGGACGAACATTAAAACGAACCTGCCACAAATGTCCTACTGCTCGGTTAATATACAGCGTCCGTCCATCTTCTAAATCGACCTGACCTTGTGCATAGCGTTTGTTCTTTACCGGAAGCATGGGAGCTGCAAGAAATGGGGGCTTGCACTGTCCGCCATGGGTATGTCCGGATAAAATCCATCCATCGTAGCCATTCCATACCGGTAAATCGCACACATCGGGGTTATGACAAAGCACCAAATTTGCTTTGGATGGTTCGTAGGCATTCATTACGTCTTCCGGCTTAAAGTTCAATCCCCAATAATCATCCAAGCCAATGATATTAAGACCTGCAAGTTCTTTTTGTTGGTTTTTCAGGAGACCTATCCCCGCATCTTCCAATTGGTTAGCCACTTGGTCGGCCACTTCTTGCTGGGCCCAATTCCTGCCATAATCGTGGTTGCCTAAGATTCCTATGGTGCCTAGCTTTCCTTTAACAGTATGCGTCAAAACTTCCCCCAATTGCTCGAACTGAGTGGCGTCTTGGTAGCTGATATAATCGCCGGTATAGACGACAAAATCGGGGGAATAAGCTTGGGCTGTTTTGAAGGAATCGATAATGTATTGATAGTCGAAGCGATTGCCAATATGGATATCACTAATTTGCATGAGCGTTTTACCTACAAGGGATTCAGGTAAATTTTTGATGGGCATCTTCTTTTTCACAAACTCCAACCAAAAGGGTTCGATCTGCCAAGCATATAATCCACTGAGGAGCCCTATACCAGCGGTAGTCCATAGACTGTTTTTTACAAATTTCCGTCTATCCATAGTTAAGAGTAGACTATTTATTCAAGTCCAAAATCACCCCAATCTCCATCACATTCAACACAGGATCGTGAGGCATATTATGCGCGATAGTATAAGTATAGGTGCCCGTTTCATCATATCGCTTATTCGCGTCAATCAGGTGCTCACTGTCCCATATATCATACCCTGCTTCTCCGATATACTCCCCCTTTTCATTGCGGACTTTTAAGGTGTATTCGTTTACCGTTTCTTTTCCACTCGGACTCGTTTCTGTTACAAATACATTGAGGACATCATACTGGTAGCCATTAACAAAGCGAAAGGATAATCCCAAATTATAGGGTATTTGTGCATCTTCAATTGGCACCTTGAACTCTCTTGTATCTGTTTTTAGCCATTGAAGTTCAGGAGACAACTCCTTGTGTTCTGTGTAAACACGTTCTTCAGGTTGGCAACCAATAAAGCCAATCAGCACTGCACAAATTATTACAAATCGAATCATGGGTTCAATTTAAGCAAAAACCCATTACTCTACATTTAAACAAACTGATATGCTATAAATTCCCCTGCTAATGCGATACGACCTTTAGGCCAATAATAGAAACGATGAGCGTTGAAAGGAAAAAGATACGCCAAAAAGTAGCGGGTTCATGGAAAACTAGGATTCCGAGAAGCACTGTTCCAATTGCTCCAATACCCGTCCATACCGCATAGGCGGTTCCAATTGGTAGTACTTGTGTCGCCTTGACCAAGAGAGCCATGCTGATGATTAAACATAGAAAAAAACCAATATACCAATAGGTTGATTCGATACCCGAGCTCTCTTTTGCTTTGCCTAAACATGCAGCAAATGCCACTTCAAAAAGTCCGGCGATAATTACAAGTATCCAATTCATTAAAATCGTGTCGATTTGCTAGTTAAGAGATAAATGGCAAATCTAGCTATTTCAACAAGATCAATTGGCTTTCTACATTCGCCAGGACCCAATGTTTTATGAGCGGCTCGATATGAACATAATCGCCACTCTTTAGTAATTCCTTCACGCCATTTTCATTTTCAAACACGACCTCGCCTTGCACACAGAGCAATAATGCCGGCACTTTCGAACTATGCGCCTTGAGTTCTTGTCCTTGTATAATTTGTATGGATGTTGTTATGCCCTCCCCATGAAACAGCTGGTAAACGGATACCGGTTTTTCAATGGTATGTTCTTTCTTTAAATGCATTATTTTAAAATTATTTATTGATGGATGATCAAAGGAAATGACTTCGCTTTTTGGCTTAATTCACCTGCTTCATTTTGAAAAAAGAAATACCAAGCCAAACCACTGAAACGGTCATTGCAATTGCCCCAATGAGCACAAAGATTGGCGGAATCCCAAAATATACTTCCGACAAAATTCCCAATGGCATAAGTAAGCCTGTCAATGCCAAGCCTGAAATTGCCTTGATATTTTTTAACTGGTCTTTGAATCTCAAAAGCAAATAGCCAATGAGAATATTAAGAAAAGCAAATAAGTTCCCATGCACATGGGCCAACCTCGTTTCAAAATGCTTGCCCACGGAATAGGAGTTGACCCACTCCTCTTTTCCTGGAGCGAAGTCACGGAGATAAATCAATAAAAAACCATAGGCCATAAACAAGCCCATTGTTAAGAAGCCGATTGCGATATTATTCTTGCCTGTCATAATAGATGACGTTTTAAATGTCAAGTAAAATTAAAGACAAATTTGAGCTTGAGAAGTGACATAAGTCACCTTCTTGAATTGGCTTCCTTCCTATGCTTAAAATATATAATGCTTTGTCTATTAATGCACAATAATTGATTGGGTAAATTCCTGAATCGGACTTCCGTTTTCATGATTCACTGCCCTCAAGGTAGCCGTATAATTCCCTGGTTCGACAAAAACACGGGTAATGGTTTGGGCAGAATCAAATCTAAATGCCGGACCGGCATATAAATCTTCGTCACCCGCTTTTGGGAATACCATCATCACATCATCTGCCACACTGCAGCTCATAAAAACAATAGAATCTCCTTTATTGATTTCAGTCTGACTACTCGTAAAGCATGCCTTTGGAACCACAATCGTGATTTTCTTGCACATGGTAAAAGTCGCTGTCATGGCTACCATTACAAGAAGTATTGGCCATTTAATTGAATACGGTTTCATTTACGCAGGGGTTTTCTGAATTAACGCGCAAAGCCATTCTTTAGTATGATTTCAATGCAATATGCTGCACAAGTCGGGATGACGTCTCACTGTCGCTAAGTCGCCTAGTCTAAATATCAAATCGCCTCACCGTTTACAACTAGTGGATTAAAAACTCAAGTCCTAACCCAAAACCATAAAAATCAGATTCTTGACGATAGCGTGTCATCATCGAATTTAAAGAGCGTTGGTAATTTACCTGCGCATTAAGGGAAATAAATGGATGGAAGCGGTATTTGCACCCAAGTGTCACATTCGACCGCAACACCATGGGATTGAAATAGGCATTATTGGCGTTCGCAAAACGAAGACTTGTTTGTCCGTTTTCATTCAAGGTCTCAACGCTATAAACGCCTGAAGCTTTGTTGAGGAATGAGAAATTCAAACCCACTTGGGCATATCCGGTGAATCTGCCTTTACCCAATTCATAATGGAAGGCCACTGGAATTGTTATATAACTAAAGCTGACCGGACAATCCGCACAAACCACGGAATTGGTCACAGTATGTGAAGTTGTATCAGTAACTTTTTGAATCAAACCTGCATAGGATCCATCAGCTCTTTGCTCGAAGTCCCGCTCAACCAGTTCATAGTGATAATCAAAAGTATAGTGATGCTCCTCTTGGGTATAATTGGTTCTCTCTGTCCAGTTTTGCATGGCCAAGCCGAAGACCAAACCAAAGCGTCCTTTTTGAAAACGGGCATTGGCACCATAATCAACATAGTTTTTGCTCCTTTCTGTCTTGGCTTTCCAATTTGAAACCTCAGCATCTTGGCGGTGATTCACCATTCCTAAATTCATATACGGCATGATGGACCAATTGTACATGCTGCGTCTTCTTCCAGTCACTACCGAACCCGGTTTACCATAATTGGCTGCGTTGATTGCATCCTCGATAAAGTCAATTTTCAGATCGAAATTAAAGCGGAGTGGAATATTTTGAACTGCATTAAAAGTCACACTTGAATAGGGCACCTCATGATGTTTTTCAATTGAAATACCTTGTTCATTATCAATTGGCTGTATGGATGGATTCGTTTGAATTACGGCTGCGTTTGGCTGTTCTGAAGGTTTTATAGCAATAGGCTCTTCAGGTAATATTTCACTTTCTACCTCCATATCCTGACTCGGAACTACTTGCCTGTGCATTGCCTCTTGCTTTCTAGCCTTGCTTGTTGAAGTTTTCTTTTCCGCATTCACCTTGGCTGGGACTTCATTCTCTTGGCCTTGTGTTTCAGGTTCTACTTGAGAAGGAATGCTCTGAAGGCCGGCTGTTTGAGTCGTATACGTATTGGATGATGAGTTTGATGCGAGAGGTTCAGAAGTATTGGCTGTTTGACTTGGGATTGGAGACGAATCGCCCAAGGTTTCAATTTCAGTATGAAGTCCGAAATAAGCAATACTCGAAAGGAAAAGCAGGGCAAGCGTTAGCAAGCCGAGCTTTCTTTTAGTTGCAGGTTTTTTCTGTTTGGGCAACAGGGATTCCATCTGCTCCCAATGTTCTGGGGCGTATTCCATGCCTTTGTCTCCCAAGGCGTCGCGGAATAGCTCGTCTATATTGTTTTCCCGACTCATATATTTAGTCCTTTCAATTCACTTTCATTTTTTTCCGACTTGCTGAGCATTTCAGCCAATCTCTTTCTGGCATCACTTACATGCCACTTGCTCGTGCCGGCAGAGATTTGCAAGCGTTCTGCAATCTCAGTATGCTTATACCCTTCTATCGAATACAAGTTAAAAACAGTGCGTGTAGCATCTGGCAATTCATTTAGCATTGCGCGCAGTTCCTTTTCCGAATAATTGTATTCTGCCAAATTCAGGGTACTTACTTCTTCATGAACCTCCAGCTCATCTATCGAAACATTTTTCAACTCTTTGATTGATTTTCTGTATTCATCAATCAAGTGATTCACGACAATTCTTCGAATCCAAGTGGCTAAGGCAAATTCATCGCGGTACTTGGAAATATTCTGTAAGACCTTTAAAAAACCATAGTTCACGGCCTGCAAAACTTCATCTTCGGAATGGCAATACCGCATAGCAACGCCACTCATCATCGTAAAGTACCTTTTGTACAATTCGCTTTGACTCCGCCTGTCGTTATCGACGCATCCTTGTATGAGTTCTTTCTCTGTCACAGGAAAAGGGACCTGGTTTTCACCCTGTCCCTTAATTTGTTTTTGATGATGGATACTCGTTTGTCCCGACCCACAGCGTAATGGTTTGACTTGGTTTGGTTTTACGATGGAATAATCGGGATACACGAATCAAATTTACGTTTCCCAATGGATAAACAGAATCAGAGGAAGCTCCTATCTCCGGCTTGAGTCTCAAGGAGCTTCCTGCTGATATTATCTGTTTACCGCTATTTTGGTAGTGTATATTTTCTGGCCTTGTTTTAGGCGCACTAGATAAATTCCATCTGTAAGTTCACTAAGGTCTAGGCTTGTAAAACGTGATCCGGCCTCAAATGCATTGGTACTTATTACCATTTTACCGGCCATATCGAATACCTCTATATTCCCTTGTTCATTGCTTGCTTCATCCACTTCAATCATCAAATGACCTTTACTTGGATTCGGGTATACTTTGACTGCACCGAAATCTTCGGCACTTGTGATACTGGTCAATTCCCAATCGCGAAGCACTTGAATGGTGAAAGCCCCATTTTTATATAAGTTCCCATTACTATCTAATCCGATACTATCGCAGAAGGTGCTGCTGCAATTTTCATTTGCATTATAAAGTGTAAGGCATAGACGGAATTTTCCAAAATCACCATACGAATGGGTTGGGTTTTCTTGTGTGGAAGTAGAATTATCTCCAAAGTCCCAAGTATAAGTGGTATTGCTCGTAGTACCCGTGCTGGTATTAACTACAAATACATTATATAGGTTGCTGGTATCGATAGCGAGGTAAAAAGAAGCCTCACAGCTAGATGGTTCAGGATCTTCACAGGTGGTGTCTTCTGAAACCAATAACCCGGAAAAGTCTGCTCTTCCTAAGAGTTTAATATCGTCATTATAATCCATGATAAACCCTTCAATGGTAGTAGAGTCTGTGCTCACCCAATAGTTCTTTTTCAAGTCCACAGGTATTGAAGTCGTAGGAGTTGGATTTCCTGCAGAAAGATCCACTTTAACCCCCGTTCCCAAATAGCTCAGGAAATTATTGTAATTAAAGCGCACTTGTGGAATGGAATAGTCATAGACAGGACTAAAGGATAACATGGCGTTCGTCCATCCTGCATACCCAATACTATCCAGCGTATTATGCGTAAATTCAAATGTGCTAGTGCTGTCTTTGATATAACTACGCGTTTGAACACCAAAACGCAAGTTTTTAAACTCATTGCAATTGATAAAACTGGATCCAAAGGCGTTAATGTTAATTCTATTTTGACCATTAAAAACATTTTCCTGAATCAATAATGTTCGTCCATATAGGTACATTCCACCATTGCCTCCGAAATTATTAAACTGGTTCCCACGAACGATTAAATCTGCATTTTGACCACTTGAATAAATAGGAAACGAGGTTCCTGTATAATCATCAAAAACACAATTCAAGATTTCAACCTTGTTTGAGCTTTGTGATCCAGAAAACACATAGATGCCATAGTAGGTATTATAAAAAGTGCAATTCTCAATCTTAGCATCAATACCGGCCACATAAATTCCGCGTTTTCCAATCCCTGAAGGCGTTATATAGCAGTAATTAAAATAGGCACCAGCTCCCGTTGCGCTGTCGTAGGACACTGCTTTTGCCATAAATTCAATCTGAACTGAATCCATATGAATCATTGAATCTACAGTGCCATGAGCTTGTAATTCCCCGTCAACCATCAATTTGACAGTCCCATTTGGCGTTAGCACTTCTACTCCCGGCATAATCTTAACTGAAACTCCTTGATCTATAAAAGTGTTTTGAGAAAGATTATAAGGACTTCCGCTGATGTCCCATACTTGATTCGTGGTAA
>CAZUIT010000070.1:0-15730 GCA_964620355.1 uncultured Burkholderiales bacterium
AAGCCAAAAAATTCAGTTAAAAGAGCCGACATGCGGATTTTAGGAGTTATCGGGAGAGAACCTATTGCTTTAATGTTGAATTTTTCTGCCTAGCCTATGCTTTTCTCCGTTTAGACTGAGTTTTATACCGCTCTAAATCATTGTATGATTGGCTTCTGAATTGCACAAGTACCTTTGTATCATGCTTCAGGTAAATCACCTTCATTTTCAATACCCCAATGCGGAGCAGGCTACTTTAAAAGACCTGAGCTTTTCCATGAAAAAAGGGGAAATATTTGGCTTTTTAGGACCCAGTGGCTCCGGCAAAAGCACCACGCAGAAAATCCTCTACAAAATTCTAAAAGGGTATGAAGGCGAATTGCGTTTTGACGACAAGCCGCTCGAATCTTGGGGACTAGATTTCTATAATCAAATTGGGGTATGTTTCGAACTACCTAACCATTATAGCAAGCTTAGCGCACTCGAAAACTTGCAATTCTTTGCCTCTTTCTATCAAGTACCAACGAAAGATCCCATGGAACTCCTTGCCATGGTAGGTCTCGAGCAAGAAGCAAAGAAAAAAGTCAGCGATTATTCCAAGGGCATGAAAATGCGCCTCAACTTTATTCGTGCCTTGATTCACGACCCTGATTTTCTCTTTTTAGATGAACCTACTTCCGGCCTCGACCCCAATAATGCGCGTATGATCAAGGACATCATCCTGCGCTTGAGAGACGAAGGCAAAACATTCTTTATCACCACCCACAACATGTTCGACGCAGATGAACTTTGTGATAGAGTAGCACTTTTGCACCGAGGAGAAATGGTCGCACAGGAAAAACCTAGCGTGCTCAAACTTCGCTATGGAAAAAATAAGGTACTTGTGCAAATGAAGGAAGGCGGCAAACACGAGTTTGACCTTGATCGGCTCGGTGAAAACCAAAGCTTTTTAAACCTGATCAAATCCGACTCCATCCAAACTATCCATTCCGAAGAAGCCAGTTTGGAAGATGTATTCATACGCTTAACCGGAGAAACCCTACTATGAACATGCGGGGAATTAAACGTTTCGGCTGGGACCTCCTTCAGCTTCATCGCAATAACTTAGTCGTACTGGCTTTTGTGGTGGCAGGCATGTACCTCGGTATTTTCAAGTTGCTCGAGCCTCTAGGTACCTTACGTTCGATGCTTGTATTACTCGTGTTCAATGACCCGGTGGTTACCGGACTGCTCTTTGGAGGGGTAATCATGCTCTTCGAAAAAAGTCAGAATACTTTAGCGGCCGTGCAGGTATCTCCATTGAGTCTTGAAAAATTTTTAGCTTCAAAGGTTTTGGCCCTCACTTTCTTGGCTACGGTTTCTGCATTGCTCATGAATTTGGCAGCAATTGGCATTCACTTTAATTGGCTTCACTTCATTCTTGGTACGGCTTTAATTTCAGCATTTTTCATTTTGGCGGGTTTCTACTTCGGACAACAAAGTCAGGATTTCACGCAGTTTCTGGTGAAGAGTATCGGCTTTATATTGATCAGTGCCCTTCCCTTCTTGGGGTATTATGAGGTGGTTCCCGAGATTTATTTCTATTGGCTCCCTCCTTTTGCAGGGATTAAATTGATCGAAGCTGCCTATTTCCCCGTGGCATGGCCCTATATCTTGTATGGATATGGATACCTCATCCTGAGCATTCTTTTATTCTGGAGAACATTGATTAATAAACTTCAAAACGCGTCGCTATGAAATTTGCCCTCCGACTCATTCGTCATGACCTAAACAGCACATTTCGCGATCCGCTTTTTAAAGGCTTGCTGTTTTTTCCTTTTATCTGTTTTGCCCTGGTACGATGGGTCTTCCCATGGCTAATTGCCAAATACCCGGTGATTGAACCTTATCAAGACGTACTCGTTATGTGGGCTTGTCTGCAAGCTGCAACAATGTTCGGCTTTATTTATGGTTTCTTATTTTTAGAGGAAAAAGAAGAGAACCTGCTGCCCGTCTTGCGTACACTTCCCGTTTCAACCGGAACCTTAGTTACTATTCGTCAAACCGTAGCAATCAGTATTGCCACCCTTATAAATTTCTTTATTTTAGAATGGGGCGGAATATTAGAGAGTCACCCAATAGATCATTTTCTAATTGCGCTTCAGATGAGTTTAATCGCTCCAGTCATTACCTTGTATTTGGCCGTATTTGCTCATACAAGAATGGAAGGCCTGGCTCAAATTAAAATCATAAATATTCTCTTGATTGCACCCGGCCTCATCTACTTTCTTTCTCAGAAAGGACTCCATGCACTTGCCGTCGTTCCTAGTTATTGGTCATTTCGAGCCATTGAAGTGAGTGAAACAGACCGCTTGAATTATTTCTTATGGATTGGCTTTGTAGTATACCTTCTGGTGTTAATCATACTCAACAAACGTTTTAAAAACAAGGTGTTTGCATGATAATTTAGTGCACAATACTCAGCGCATCTACCCGAAGCACCTGTCCTTTATTTCCGCAAAGCCAGAGGTACTTGTTTGAAAAAGCACAGGCATTAAACCCAGAAAGCGCTGATGCCCTCCACGTTTTTCCATCATCCAGACTAAAGTCGGTGCCATTCGTTCCAGTGCAAACCCACATTTGTCCATTATTAAATTGAGCTATGCCACTTCGGTACCCATTAGGAGGAATTTCCGACTGCACATGAAGATGTTTCTGACTATCATAATACAAGCAATTGTCTTCGAGCGCATCTGGCTTGAGATAGTCGCCTCCTACAATAACCATCCTGTTTCCTGAGGCCGTAGCATGTCCGTACGGACCGCTGCTGGGACCATGAGGGAAGTCTAAGCCCATGCGAATGCCATTTCGATACAGGCGCGAATTGGCTCCACCTGAGACCATGCTGAACTGGAGGTTTTTCGGCTCAAACGTTTCTGGGAAATAGTCCCCTTTATAATCCAGAATAATATTTGTTCCACTAGCCGCAAAAAATGCTTCTGCTGAGTCAGCCTCCCAATACCCTTTCCAATTATTCACTAAAGAGCAATGCCAAGTCCTACCCGAATCACAGGACATCAACATGTCGAAAATCCACTTGCCCGTGCCTCTATCTTTAAAGGGATCACCAATTACACAGATAAAGGGGCCATAAGCATCCATCGCGTCATAAAATACACCAGGGCGATCATTGCTATGTACAAGCTCCCAGTTGACTCCACCATCTTGTGTTCTTAGGATTACCGCACTATCACCTGAACTCATGATGACGGCATGTTCTGGGGAGTACGCATGGATGTCGCGAAACTCTTTGGTCGAATATCCTGGCGGAGAAACGGAATCCCAGATAGCACCTCCATCCAAGGTTTTTATCACTGTTCCTTGTGATCCAGACACCCAACAAACCGTATCATTGAATGGTGCCAATCCCCGGTATGACTGAGCATTCGACCATCCATAAAGTGCAAACAAAAAGAAGAGACCAATTACTGAACGCATGGATGCAAGATAGTTAAAGCACACAAAATCAAGTAGGAATGCCTATCCATCTCAAGATATGACTATTTTTTATTTCAATAATTAGTAATTACTTTGAGATAAGAAGCACCTCCTGTTCCGATGTTCATTTATAGAAGCCTTCTTTTAAGTCTGTTCCTACTCTTGGCGTTCCCTCAAAGTGAGTCGCATGCTCGAATGAGCGATGAATGGCAATTTGTGGCAGTCCAAAATGGGGTGAAGTTCTTTTGGCGCCAAGACCCCACCTGGCATTTTTTAGAAATTAAAGCCCAGAATAGCAGTGGTTCCTATATCAATTACGAATACAACTATACGGCTTATGCGGGCAGCTCACCTGTATACGAAGGCAAAAATAGGTGGATACGACTTCGAGATGACGACCAAAATATCATCAAACTTGCTAAAGACCTGTATAGTATTAGTCGTGTTAAGTTAACGAAGCTAAAAGTTGAGCGGTATCGGTAGTTTCATGAAAAAGCCCCGAAACTCCTGAGAGATCGGGGCTATAAAACCTCTTTTTGAACTTATTTCACTTGAACACGACCTGAGTATGTCATTCCAGTTTGATCCAATGCGCGGATAAAGTAGAGACCTGAATTAAGGCCTTCCATTGAAATCCCTGAATTCAATTCATTCTTCCATTCTTTGACAACTCTTCCATCCACTGCAATAAGTTGTACCTGCTTCAATTCGTTCTTGGCATCAATAAACAAAACCCCCTGTGAGGCAATTGGGTTTGGATACACATTCAATGACGGTGTTGATTTACTTGTTAACCCTGTATTTCCATAGAAGTAGATTTCTTTGTACTTGTACTCCATGCGACTGCCCCAAAAAGAAGTATACGAATTTACATGCTCCAATATTTCGCCATTGCTTCCATAGGTAAATGAATCAATTTCAATTGAGCTGGTATCAGCAAGTCCATTACTCCATGTTATATCACAGGCATAAATTTGTGCACCCTGTGCATCAAATTGGTAGGTAGATGTATTTTCAAGAATGAATTTATCTTCCATATCGTCGAAGTAGGAGTAAAAATTGGCTACGATATTCCCTTGAATAACCACACTACTATCGTATTCAGATTGAACCCAATCCATTCCATCCCACTCATGGACCATGTAAACAGTCGGTTCAAAATCTTCTAGATTCCCACTAAAACCAAGTCCCCATTGCATTTGGTTTACGTAGACCACTTCTTGCCAATTCATTAGATTATCCAATTCATCAACATATGCTTCAAAAGGCTCAGCATCTGTTCCTTGGTAATTGAAACGAATTCTTTGTTCAATCGTCCATTCGTCTTGCTGCGCATCATATGATTTGGCAATGGCTACTGTGAGTCGGTCGGCATTATCATAGGTCATACTATAACCTGAAGCATACTGCAATTCCCATTGATTCAATTGCGGATCATACTGGTAACTTTCAGATAAGGTATCTGCTCCTTTATCATTTTTATAGTAGACCATCTTGTTCTGATTTTCCCAAGTCTTGGTTTGGGAATTCCATCCATACCCGATGTATTCTTTAAGCTCACCATTCGCATCATACTGGTAGGTTGATTTATTGTTTGAGTTTTGAGGATTGTTAGATAAGCGAATCTCCTGTGTCAAATTTCCATTGGCATCGTAGGTTGGGAAACTCGTATACCCTGGCATACTGCTGTACGACTGGCTAAACGGATCAAAGGAATACTGCTGGATAGAGTCAGGGTACACTGCTTTTTTGCCTTGAAATACCGTATTTCCATTCGCTATAAGCTGGGCCTTTGGATGAATTAGTTTTTTAAAGCGGTTCGACTGTGCCTGAACCGATACTGCTGTAGTGAGCAGAGCAAGGAATAATATTCCAGAAATATGTTTCATAAAATGATAGATGTATAATGTTCGCATATCAAAGAACGAGCCCAATTTAATAAAGCTCGAAAAGTGCAAATTAAAAACCCCGATACTCTTTCGAGCTCGGGGTTTCGAGAAATTATTGGCGTGCTGAGAACTAGTATCCCATATCCATTCCGCCGCCTGGCATAGCTGGCATGGATGGTTTGTCTTCTTTTTCTTCAACAATCGTACACTCTGTAGTTAAGAGCATGCTCGCAACAGATGCGGCATTCTCGAGTGCTACACGGGTTACTTTAGTTGGGTCGATAACACCAGCAGCGATGAGGTTTTCGTAAACCTCGGTACGTGCATTGTATCCGAAGTCGTCTTTTCCTTCTTTTACTTTTTGCACCACAACTGAACCTTCACCACCAGCGTTGAATACGATTTGGCGCAATGGCTCTTCAATCGCACGTTTTACGATAGCGATTCCGGTTGTTTCGTCATCGTTCACACCTTTCATGTCGCCAAGAGTAGCAACTGCGCGGATATAGGCAGTACCACCACCGGCAACGATTCCTTCTTCCACTGCAGCACGTGTTGCATGCAAGGCATCGTCAACGCGGTCTTTCTTCTCTTTCATCTCAACCTCAGTAGCAGCACCGATATAGAGTACAGCAACTCCACCACTGAGTTTCGCCAAACGCTCTTGCAATTTTTCGCGATCGTAATCCGAAGTAGTGCTTTCGATTTGCGCTTTGATTTGGTTTACACGAGAGGTGATATCTTCTTTTTTACCAGCTCCATTGATGATGGTGCTATTGTCTTTGTCGATGGTCACTTTCTCTGCTTGACCCAAAAAGCTCAAGTCTGCATTTTCAAGTTTATATCCACGCTCTTCGCTGATAACTGTTCCACCAGTAAGGATGGCGATATCTTCCAACATGGCTTTTCTACGGTCGCCAAATCCTGGAGCTTTCACAGCAGCAATTTTGAGGGAGCCCCTGATTTTGTTTACCACCAGAGTAGCCAAGGCTTCTCCTTCGATATCTTCAGCAATAATCAACAGCGGACGACCAGATTGAACTGATTGCTCCAAGATTGGAAGCAATTCTTTCATATTACTAATTTTCTTGTCGTAGATAAGGATATATGGATTCTCAAGATCCGCTTCCATTTTCTCTGTATTGGTTACAAAGTATGGAGAAAGATAACCGCGGTCGAATTGCATTCCTTCCACCGTTTTTACTTCGGTTTCAGTTCCTTTGGCTTCTTCCACAGTGATCACACCGTCTTTTCCTACTTTCTTCATCGCATCAGCAATCAGTTTTCCGATTACTTCGTCGTTGTTCGCAGAAATAGCAGCCACTTGCTCGATTTTTTTGAAATCGTCGCCTACAGTAGTTGATTGGGTTTTAAGGTTCGCCACAACAGCCGCAACTGCTTTATCGATTCCTCTTTTCAAATCCATAGGATTTGCACCTGCTGCCACGTTTTTCAAACCAGCAGTAATGATGGCCTGCGCCAAAACAGTAGCCGTTGTCGTTCCATCACCTGCCTGATCTGCAGTTTTAGAAGCTACCTCTTTTACCATTTGTGCACCCATGTTTTCAACAGGGTCAGAAAGTTCAATTTCTTTGGCAACAGACACCCCATCTTTGGTAATTTGTGGTGCGCCAAATTTTTTCTCGATTACGACATTACGTCCTTTAGGTCCGAGGGTAACCTTCACTGCATTAGCTAATGCGTCAACTCCTTTTTTCATGGAGTCGCGTGCCTCAATATTAAAATGAATATTTTTTGCCATTTCTTGTTCTTAATTAAATGCTAGTTGGATAATAGAATTAAAGAATCGCAAAGATGTCGGATTCTCTCATGATCAAATAATCTTTGCCCTCTACTTGAAGTTCGGTTCCGGCGTATTTCCCATACAATACGGTATCGCCTTCTTTCACGGTCATTGGTTCATCAACTTTTCCAGTTCCAACCGCTACTACAGTTCCTCTTTGAGGTTTTTCTTTTGCGGTGTCAGGGATGATAATGCCGCTTGCTGTTGTTGATTCGGCTGGCGCAGGTTCAACTAGAACTCTGTCTGCCAAAGGTTTAATATTCATTGCCATAGTATTTATAGACTTTGCTTGTATGGGTCACGAGTTGTGCCAAGTACCAAATCAGGAAAAAATTGCAGGCTTTATGCTAAGAAACTGACAAATTGGACGAAAAAATGACAAGCTCCAAGCAGCAAATCTGAATCAAAAGGCATCAAGTAAGTAGTTAGCCAGAAAAGCGGTCGATGGAAATTACGGATAAAGACTTTGAATTGGTAGACAACTACCTAGACGAAACCCTGAGCCAAGAAGAGCTCGCGCTGTTTCGCATTCGCATGCAAGATGAAGAATTTGCGGGCTTATTGCGTTTTCAACAGGCGCTGCGCAAAGAACTTGCCCAGCCTAGTTTGCTCGGTCGCAATGATTTAAATCAGGCCGAAGCCTTCTACCATGAATTCCGTGATCAGAGAAAACGTGGACTTGCAGACACGCTCCATTCAAAATGGTGGTTTGTTGCTGTGGTTTTGGTTTGCTTCACCTCTTTGCTGATTGTTTTGCTTCTTTAACAACCACTTTGCTTTCTCCATTTGATTCGCTGACCACCTTGCTGATATAATACGAATTCAGTAATCCAAGTGCACCCATATATTTCAGTCGGAATGGAATGAGGTCTCCCACTTTCCGCTTCTTTGCATTATCCCCAAGATCCAATACCAGCATATCTGAGCTCGACCCGACGATTTCGAAATCCTTATCATCATAAACCAAGTATTTTGGATCAATATCCAATGATCCTATATCAACGATGGCTCGTGAAGATGTTTTGCCGTAGAGTTCTGGGTCAATATCCAGTGTAACCCCCTGCGGGTTAGCGGCCATTTCTCCAATTGGCAGCATTGGCTTCTCTGTGATTTCAATGATTTCGGTAAATAATTCCAAAACATCATCCCGCATTCCTGGAATTACCTCTCCTGTAAATAGGTCTGAACCAAAATATAAGGTCTCTCCAATTCTAAAATGATTGACCTCCTTTGGCAGTTGTTTATTGATTAGGAGTGGAATGGTGACACTAGTCCCTCCAGATATCCATGGAATTTCTCGTTTAAAGGTGAGTTCAATAATTTGTTTATAGAGACTTAGCTGAATCAATTTATCGGTACTTGGCATCACACCATGGAGACAATTGAGGTTTGTTCCCAATCCAATGATTTCAATGCCAGGAAGCTCAAATGCTGATTCGTAGAAATGAACCAGATGTTCTCCCATTACCCCTTCTCTGAGGTCACCCATCTCCACCATAATAATTACTTTATGGATTTTCTTTTGCCTAATCGCTTCGTCCGATAGAAGTTTGAGTGTGCTGAGTTCTGTGTTCATGCTTACATCCGCATACTTCACAATACTTGGAATGCTACGCTTCGCAGGAGGCTTGATATAGACTGTCTGCACCTCTGCATTCATTTGCTTGATGGTTTTAAGGTTACTCACTCGCGAATCATGAACTTCTCGAATGCCTAAATCCAATAGCTCCTGCAAATAAATTTGATTACCGCATAGCAATTTCGATACAACGCCCCAATGCATATCATCCTGATCAAATAATTTCGTCAGAAACTGATAATTATGAGCAAGTGCATCGCGGTATAAGTTTAGGTAGGCCATTATTTGGTTTTTCTCATTTCAACATACTTACTCGTAAACCCGAGTTTTTCGTACAAAAAGCGCGCAGGATTATCTGGCTCAACATGCAGGGCAATACCTCCTTTGGCAAAATCTATCGCTCTTGTCATTAGTCCTTTTCCAATTCCACGACCTCTATGGCCATTATGAACCGCAATGTATACCAAGATATTCTCTGGAATATATCCCTCCATACCGGTCTGATTCATTACCACTGTTCCCAGTATTTCTCCATTTTCCTCAGCCAGTATGATGAATCCGCCTTGGTGATTGAAATAGCTTGTGGCATAATCCAAACACTTCAGTATGTCTTTTTGAGGATCTCCATACTGCTCTAAATGCGCATGCAAGAACTTGGCTATCTTAAGTTTTTCTGTTTGGGTAACCTGGTCCACTGCCGTGAGTGTTTTGTACGATATTGAATCAGCTTGTTTCATGGTAGAGTCTGTCATTTGGTAGAAGATTTGATAATGTAAGATAGAGTATTGATGCTATTGCAAGCCCAAAAATATTTGCGTCGAGCTGCAAAGGCAATTCTTGAATCACCCCTGCCTTTAGCATTTCCTGGAGTGTTATGGTACTGAGTCCGCCACCCAACATGGTAATTCCTGCAGCCCACGGGTTTCTATTCTTGGTATAGAGACCTGCTAATAGTGGAACGAGGAGGCCTGATACCATAAAGGCATAAGAATACAGCATGAGATCGAGCACCTCGGTACTGACGGCTGCAATCAAAAGGGCCACAACCCCAATTATCAGGGTAAAGTATTGGGAGTATTTTAATTGTCTATTGAGAGGGAGCTTGGAAGTCCAACGATGTAAAATATCCGTTGTTAGATTTCCAGACGCCGCCATCAAGCAAGAATCTGCAGTGGAAAGTATCGCGGAAAAATAAGAGGCCAAAACGAGCCCCATCAATCCAGCAGGGAGAATGGCCTTCAGCAATAAGGGCAATCCCAATTCAGGATCAACTAAACTACCTGCCGCTTCCATTTGTCCTGTTTCAACCGCCACCCGCGCCAACATTCCTAATAGTACCCCCATAAATGCCATAAGCGGCCATTCTAAGAGTCCAGCAATAAACCATGCCTTCTTTGCGCTTTTCACATCCTTGCTGGCATAAATTCTTTGGTAGAGTGTCATGCCAACAAACCAAATAGGGATGATGGTGAAGGACCATGATAAAATCTGTTGCCAAGAAACATTATCTAGACGAAGCATTTCTGGGGGAAGTGTCGCTTGTATTGTTTCCCATCCGCCAACTGAAACCCAAGCCATTGGAATCGCAATGCCAGCTAGCCCAGCAATGAGGATAATCCATTGTATGGTATCGGTATAGATGACCGCCTTTAATCCACCCAATACCGTATAGATAACTGCCACAAAGCCCATGATGAGCAAGGCTTGGTTTAAACTTATCGCATCAAAGGTTGACCCAGCTAGTTTCGCTCCAGCAAGGAGCTGTGAGCTCGTAAAACCTATATAGCCAATGAGCGAAATAAAGCCAGCAATTAGGCCTACTCGCTTGCCAAAAAAGTAACGAAAAAGTTCAGGAAATGTGAGGAATTTTGCAAATGCGGGATTGCCTTTTACACGAGGAATTAAGACAACAGCCGCCATCCAAGCGCCAATCAGTCCCGTGAAAAGCATCCAGGAACCAGATAGTCCCATGGCGAAGCCTAAGCCACCCAAGCCGATGGAGAAGCCTCCACCAACATCTGTCGCCACAACCGATAAACCAATATGCCAAGCTCCCATCGACCGACCGCCTACATAATAGTCGTCCGTCTCGGAGTTTTTCCGGTGGTAAAAGAACCCAACCCCCAGCATCGCGGCCATGTAGACCAAGAAAATCAACGCATCTATACCCTGCATCAGCCCCGCAAATATAGGCATTCTTACCTATTTTTTCGCTTTAATTAGCACATTATCAACAATATCGGCTTCAACCAACTGACAGCTAGGACCTTGAGGGGAAGGGTTTCGGGTTTCGGGTTTCGGGTTAGGGGCATTTCTATTATCGATTCCTGTGACCTTGAACCGAGAACCTTTCGGAACGACAAGGGAAACTTTATCACCTAAAATACAGCCAGTTAAAAAAAACTTTCATTTCTTCTGTATCTTTTTGTTCCCTCTTGCATTATGGGTGTAGAAAAGCATAAAAGATGAAACGCCTTCTGCTCATATCGACCATTTTCTTTGGAACCTTCCTATACGGACAAACTGGTACCATAAAAGTTAAGAAGTCAAAAGAAAAAACAGATTTTGAGAAGTTAATGCGTGAAAATCCGGATACGATAAACCGTTTTAGCTGGCGTTGTTTCTGCGGGTGTCGAGTTACACCGAGCCCAAGAAGACATACTTATATAATGACTGGAACAGGATATGAAAACGGATGGTATGGAGAATTGGGAATTGAACGAATTACATTATGGCATTATGCGCATGTTGGCGTAATTGGTCGAATTCATCAATCAAAAGGTGCTCAAATGCGTATATACGCTCAAGCTGATGTTTTAAGCTCACATGGGTATGAAGTTCTCAGCCTTGGTCTGAGCGGCGAATTTGCTGCAAAGAGTGAGGTTAAGCATAGCTTTCAACCTTATATTAGCTTTCAAATTCCTTATGGAATAGTTCACGATTTCCAATTTAATCTAGGATATTCCATCCCATTCGGAAAAAAAGAAGAATTAATGGCGACTGACAACGTTTTTACAATAGGCCTTTGGTACAGACTCTGAAAATAGAATCCATGAATACGAACTCAAAATATCACGTTGACCAGGAAAAGCTGGAAGAGGAACGTCACATGCTGGAAGCAGCACGACGCGATCCCCAAGCCTTCGCTCCTCTCTACGGACGCTATTTTGAACCCATATTCCGCTTTGTTTACCAACGCTTGGATGATCAAAATCTTGCCCAAGACCTGACACAACAGACCTTTATCAAAGCCTTAGAAAAGTTGAATAAATATGAAGATCGAGGACTCCCTTTTAGTTCTTGGTTGTACCGAATCGCACTCAATGAATTGAATCAACATTTTCGCAGCAATAGCAAAAACCGCTGCTTGAATATCGAAAGTGCAGGTGTTGATGCGATGATGGAAGAAATGAATGAAGACCGTTATGAACCCTATATAGATAAATTGATTGAGGTGATGGATCAGCTCGAACCAGAGAGTCAAACATTGATCGAAATGCGCTTTTTTGAAAAAAGAAGTTTCAAGGAAATCGGGGAGATTCTGGAGCTCACAGAGAACAATGCCAAGGTGCGCTTATATCGCCTGCTTGACAAAATGAAAATGATCATCTCGAGGGTAGCTTAAGAAAGATAGAAATGAGAACGAACGGGAAACATAACATAGACAGAAAGCCGCTAAGCACGGAAGAGATTAACCGCAAGCAAGATTTTAATGCGGTGCTCGCTGGAGCTTCAGGTGGCGGAGCGAAGGGAGGCCAAGGAAATGGCGGGTTTAACAGTTGGCTATACATTGCAGGATCCAGCATCCTGATCATTGGAGCCATCCTTACCTGGACCCTACTTCCTTCGAATAAAGAAGAAGCGATACAACGACAGGTAGAGCAAAATATTCCGGAGACGATGCCCAGAACGCAAGAGGACTCTGAAGATATAGTACGAGCGCCTCTTGTACGTCTTCCGGTGAAAGAATGGGATATGGCATATAGCAGCCATACCCTCGATGCTAAAAAAGGTGGCATCATCTCACTCGAAAGCGGAACAATCATTCGTATTCCTGGATCCTGTGTAGTCGATGAAAACAATCAAGCTGTAAACGGAAAAGTTGAATACCGTTTCCGTGAGTTTATAGATCCGATTGACATTGCCTTGAGTGGAATTCCGATGCATTACGATTCCGCCGGCACAAGCTACTATTTTGAAACAGCTGGCATGACCGAACTTCGCGCCTTTCAAGGTGGAAAAGAACTTAAAATGGCTGCAGGAAAAAAAGTGGAAATCACGCTTAAAAATGAAGTAAAGGGCGCTTATAACCTCTACCAATTAGATGAGGAAAACGGTTGGCTTCCTAAAGGCAGTACCCAGAGCAAAAAAGAGAACACGACTGTTCAAGAACCCGTCGTCGATAATGGAAAAATAGAAGAAAGGCCTGCACCAACTTTCATAACACCTATTAATGATGGAGTAACTGCCATCAAATCAGAAATCAGCAAGCTTGAGAACGAAAAACCAAAAGCGCCACAAAAGGCAACTATTTCGCGCCCAACCTTTAACCTCGAAGTAGACTTTAAAGACTTCCCAGAACTTGCAAGCTTCGAAAAAATGCTTTTCGAGGTGGCTCCGGAAGACAAGGTATTTACGCAAGAGCTCTACAAAGTCGATTGGAACAACATCGAATTAAAACGGCACTCTGCAAGTCGCTATAAGATGATTTTGACAAAAGTAGCCAGCAAAGGAAGTCCAAGACAAGAAATTGAATTAATTGTAATTCCTGTAATAGCAGAGGAGGACTTCGCTAAGGCGCAAAAGCAATACGCGAGTCTAATTGCCGATTACGAGCAAAAATTAGCGGCTAAAAAAGCCGAGGAAAAACGCCTCATCATGGAAGCCCAAGAAGCTCAAAAAAAGGCAGAAATCGCATATGAGGAAATGCAAAAACGTCTTGTAGAGCAAAGAAAAACAGTAGAAAAAATCAGCCGGACTTTTAGTGTCGATGGCTTCGGAATCTGGAACTGTGACAACCCTAAAATTAGAGCGAATAAGAATATTGCTTGCCGTTTCACTGATACTAAAAAAGAACCATTGCCAATTATTGCCGCCTATTGCATCATGCCAAAATCCAAAGGATTATTATTCCTAGGCAACTCTGCTGCAAACTATACTGTTCCCGTAAGAGATGGATCAAACTCTGTTCTTTTACTTGTACTAGAAGGAAACCAAATCGCCGTAAAAAACACCTCAGATTTAAACCCAATTGAAGGAATTCAAATTCTGGTTCCTGTACCGAAAGAATTTACAAATGCTACAGAGATAAAAAATTATATCTATCAGACAATGCGTTGATAATTGGTTTGGTTTCATACGCGAGTCGGCCCCTGTTTTCATTCAGCGATGGAAATGGGGGCTATTTTTTGTATTAACGATTTGGCTATTCTGAACCGCGGTTTTCAGATTAAAGTGGTGCGTATAATCAAATGATAAGGAGATTCCGCTGGCGTTTCCTACTTCAGCCTCGGCCCCAACAAAAAAAGCAATACTCCGTAAACGAAATATTGCTTCTTTTTGCCAATCAAGTTGGCAATAAGCCCAATGGGCCTAATTTTTACTGTCCTTAATCATCACCTATTGCAGGTGCTGGCTCTTGACCTGCAGGTACTTGCTCTTGTCCACCAGGAACTTGATTTCCTTGAACAGGAGCTGCAGGAGCATCTTCATATTGTTCTTGCATAATAGATTTAGGAGCCTCTTCAGACGTTGACGTGCCTACGAAAGCATTAGAGCTCAAAGTAAGAACAATAATTCCTATGGCCAATCCCCATGTCAATTTCTCAATAAAATCAGTGGTACGTTTCACGCCCATGATATTATTTCCTGCAGAAAAGTTTGAGGCAATACCTCCACCTTTCGGATTTTGAATCAAAACTACCAAGATCAAAAGGACGGCAGCAACAACAATCAGTATACTTATTAATGTAAACATCAGCTTCTTTTTCTATTAATTTCCTCAATAAGGGCTGCAAAGTAATCGCTTTTCTGCGGATATTTCAACTGCAATTTCTTATATGCGTCGATTGCCCTTTCAAATTTCTCTTGTTTCACTAGAATCCGGGCCATGGTTTCGGTCATAAGCGTATCATCTAATCGCTCACTTTCCTTAGCCTGGACAGCAGGGTCATACATTTTTTCTTGTACACGCTGCACACTCGGATTGGTTTCTATAAACTTATCGATTAATGCAATTTGTTCCGTTGGAATGGACTCGTTAAGGGGTTCTGGGTTTTGGGTTAGAGGTTCTGGCTGTTCAACCTCAGCTTCCGCCTTAACTTCAATCTCATCATCCTGACCGTGTGCGCCGGAGCTGTTTAGCGCGGGTGTAGCGTGGCCGAAAGACTCAAACGCCCCATTCTCCTCACTTATCGGCGCTAATTTATCGAGCCAATGCAGAAAGTCATTTTTTTGAGGAATGGACTCTGGGTCTCGGGTTAAAGAGGGCCTTTCGATTATTAGATCAACCTCCCGTTCTTCGACAGGCTCAGAGACCGGAGCTGCATTTTCTGCAACAGTGTCGTCATCCTGACCGCGTGGGCCTGAGCTGTTTAGCGCAGGTGTAGCGTAGCCGAAGGGCTCAGTCTTAGTTAAAAAGGGTATCTCCTGAATTTCTTCGTGTTCTTCCGCTTCCGACTCTTCGGCTTTTTCGACCTCCTCAAAATTCACCGCAAAGCGGGAAACCGGTTCTTCAAGGGGCACCTCCTCTTCGACAGGCTCAGAGACCGGAACGTCATTTTCAAGCTCCCCCGATAGTGATAGGGGCTCAACCTCTATCTCTTCGACAGGCTCAGAGACCGGAATATCATTTTCAAGCTCCGCCGATAGTGATCGGGGCTCAACCTCTATCTCTTCGATAGGCTCAGAGACCGGAACATCATTTTCAAGCTCCCCCGATAGTGACCGGGGCTCAACCTCTATCTCTTCGACAGGCTCAGAGACCGGAATATCATTTTCAAG
>CAZUIT010000071.1:0-15326 GCA_964620355.1 uncultured Burkholderiales bacterium
ATGGTCCATCGTCCATGGTCTATGGTCCTTTTATTTTTTGCAATGGTCCATCGTCTATGGTCTATGGACTTTTTTTTTCGTCCATGGTCCATGGTCCTTTTTTTTGCTTACAGGAAGTCTGTTTTTATTCAAATAGAGAAAATAAGTAAGTTTGGATTCAATCAAACATCTCAAATAAAATCATGGAAGAAATTATTAAGTCAACCATTATAACTGGCGTTACTTTATTTGTCCTTGGCTATTTGAGTAAGTTTGCCCGCTTAGAAGCACCAAAAGATAAATTGGGTAGAACTCAACTCCGAATGCCTAAGTTTTACTTGTACTTTGGTTATTTTTCAGTTCTAGTAGGAGTAATTATTCTAGGGGCATTTCTTTTTGAGGAAGAGGCACAGGATACATCAACTATAGTCCTTCTGATTATTGTCTTCCTTCAGATGGCGGGAGCGGGCATTGGTTGTATGGTATCGTATAAAAAACATGTTGCCTATTTTGATGAGGATCAAATTCAGTCAACAAGGATATTCGGACAGACGGAGCAAGTAAAATGGAAAGAACTACGGAAGATTTCGTTCAGTCCACTCAGTTCCATGATTAAACTAGAAGACGAGAATGGTCGTGTAGTCATGTTGCATCAGCATCTGGTTGGTGTCAAAGCCGTCCTTGATCGAGTAAAAACATTAAAGCTTAAGGTCGGCCGGGTAAAAATTCCCCATTATAACTAGGCAGCCTACGTTTGAAACTCCGTACATCTGAAAACATCCCAACCTCGTAAACTCATACTCTCGAAACCTTGAAATCTCATAATGACCAATGATTGATGCATGCTTTTTTTTCATCTCAACATGAGGGATGCCTTTTCCATTGTCAAGTTCAATAATGGCTTCCTCCACATTGTTCCTAACTTCGTCATGAAGGGTGTCCCAAAAATCTTCACCAGCGTTATGTGTCTTTACTAGGCTTAATAGTTCTTTAGTTAATTCCGGATCGTCTGCTTGGTTTACCTTCATACTGGGTGAAATGTTTGGAGGAGTGTTTCGTTTCTGGTTTTGGTTCAGCCTTGCAGGGCCGGTTTTATTTAATTAGCAGAGTAAAACTATGCAACCATCTATCTACGGTACCGATCTTCTCCTTCTGATCGGCGGTAGCGTGATTCATTGTCGTTTTTGGTGGGCTCTGGATCAGTAGCAGGTTCCTCGGTTTCCATTCTCATGTCTTCTGCTGTCTCCACTTTGACTTCCTCCCGGATTTGCTCTTTTGTTTCCTCCAAGTTTATTCCCTCGAGAATCTCTTTTGCAAAGATTTCTTCCTCCTGATTTCGGCTGGTTTTCTTCGTGGTAGAAGGATTGTCACTCAGGTAAGTCTCATCGCTACTTCGGGCGGTAATCTTTAGTACTTGGCCCAGCTGCTCATCCAGTCCTAATTCTGAAGCAGACACCCAATTTCCTCTACCAAGAACCGCTATTTCTTCTCCTTCTTCGATGATTCCTTCAAAGTAGCGCAGTGATAGGTTCATTCCCAGGAAATTTTCTCTATCAATGCCCTTTTTTTTAAGGAATTCCAGCATTTTTGGACTCGGGTCATTCAAAAAGCCGGATTTGTAATTTCGGTCATTCATAACATGGCGTTGTAAATTTTTCTCTTCTACATAGGCAATGCCTGATTCGTCTTGGACTAAATAATTGGAACTGCTTTCTTCCTCAAATATTATATCCCAAGTGGAGGCATTGCTGCCCATGGATTTTTCTTGTTTGATTATAATCTTATAGTAGGCGCAAAGGCGATTGGAAAATGGTGCAAACAAGGGTTTGCCGGAGAATACTGTTTTGCCGACAATTTTGGCAGTTTGGCCATTTTTAAATGCACTAATAGGGATATATGGCGCCTTTTTTAATTTTCTTCTCACCACCCTGTCATGCTTAAAATAAAATTGGGTAAACAGGGTAGAAAGTCCAACAATAAGTACAAAAGCAAGGACAAATTCCACTGGACTTAATTTTAATTGTAGTTAAAAACGCCCAAAAATATAGTGCAAATTTGGGATTAACACTGGATCATGAAAACGATTGGATTAGAATTCTCTCGAATGACTATATTCATAATTTGTCCCTCGGCTATGTGTAAATTCGCTGCGAACCCATGTGTGTCGTTCACTTCGCTACACCTTCGCTCCCGATAGCAATCGGGACGCTACGGCGCACACAGTCGGGATGACGGCAATTGGGGAGTCTCGATATCTCGCAATCTCGAATTCTCGAACGCTCGTTTTGATCAGAGCAATACGACGCGACACCGATCTGCCTGATATAGTTCGAAAACATTTTGTCTGGCAGTCTTGTGTCTGGAAATCTGACTGTCTTAAGGTCTGGAAATCTGACTGTCTGAAGGTCTGGAAATCTGACTGTCTGAAGGTCTGGAAGTCTTGCATCCTCGATCAAAGACAAGCTACCGCACAACGCTCCCCATCAATCGCGGCACTGACAATGCCACCAGCAAAACCGGCTCCTTCTCCACAGGGGAAAAGGTTGGTAATTTGAGGATGTTGGAGCGTCTCTTTATCACGGGGAATACGAACCGGAGAAGAGGTGCGCGACTCAACGCCGACCAAAACGGCCTCTTCACTGAGGTAGCCTTTCATCTTGCGGCCCATGGCTTGGAGTCCGCCGCGAAGGGCTTTGGCGATTTCTAAGGGAAGCACATCATCCATAGCTACTGAGGCAGTACCAGGGATATAGGAGGTTTGCGGAATGTCGCCGCTGGTCTTTTTATTCAAAAAATCGACCACCCGTTGTGCCGGTGCGTGTAAATCGGAGCCTCCAAGTTTGAAGGCCTTTTGTTCGATGTCTTTTTGGTACATCATCCCTGCAAGGTTTCCATATTTAGCATAGGGAAGAAAGTCTTTATCGCTCAAGGCAACTACCATCCCAGAGTTGGCATAGGGATTATTTCTTTTACTCGGCGACCATCCATTCACCACCACCTCACCAGGAGCAGTAGAAGCAGGGGCAATGATTCCACCCGGACACATGCAGAAAGAAAAAACACCGCGTCCACCAACTTGCTCTACCAAAGAGTAGGAGGAGGGTGGCAGGTAAGGACCACGATCCAAACAATGGTACTGAATCTGATCAATCAATTGCTGCGGATGTTCGATACGTACTCCCAAAGCGTAAGGTTTTGCTTCAATGAGGATTCCTTTTCGCTCAAGTAATTCAAATATATCACGGGCGCTATGTCCGGTTGCAAGAATCACAGAATCACCGCGGTATTCATTTCCCTTTTGAGTGATAACCGCCTCAATTTTTTGGTCCTTCATGACAAAGTCGGTGACACGCTCCTCAAAATGAATGATGCCGCCTTTTTCGCGGATGGTATCACTCATGGCCGAAACAATGCTTGGGAGTTTATTGGTCCCGATATGCGGGTGTGCCTCATAGCGAATGGCCTCATCGGCACCATGTTCGGTAAAGATTTTTAGGATGCGGTCAATATTTCCACGTTTGCCGCTGCGGGTATAGAGCTTTCCATCCGAATAGGTTCCAGCACCGCCTTCGCCAAAACAGTAATTGCTGTCTTCATCCACAATACGCTCCTTATTGATGGCGGCTAAATCGCGGCGTCTTTCTCTTACTGCCTTGCCACGTTCGAGCAGAATGGGTTGCACACCGGCTTCAATCAGACGAAGGGCAGCAAACATACCTGCGGGACCGCAGCCAATAATGATTGCCTTTTTCTGAGCCTTGTTCACCTGCTCATACGGCGTTTTAATTTCTTCATCTGGCAGGGTGTCGGTATAGACTTCCAGTACCAAACGGATTTTTACGGGAGCTCTTCGCGCATCAATGGAACGCTTTTTATAGCGGATGGCAGAAATGTTTTCAACAGAAATCCGAAGGGAATTTGCCGCGGCTTGATAGATAAGCGCTTCGGAGGCGGCTGTTTCGGGACTCAGGAATAGTTCGATGCTGTGCATAAGGCGGTTAGGTGTTTATCCTAAAACTGGGGCAAATTTCATTAATTCTCGACAAAAGCCCATTTTTGCAGCAATAATAATTCAATGGCCGATATTCAACATTTAGAAAGCGTTGCTTCACAAGTAAGAAGAGACATCGTACGTATGGTTCATGCCGTTCAATCTGGACATCCAGGTGGTTCATTAGGCTGTGCCGATTATTTTACCGCTCTGTTTTTTGAAATCATGGAACATCATCCACAACCGTTCAGCATGAATGGCAAAGGAGAGGATGTATTCATTCTGTCGAACGGACATATTTCTCCGGTCTACTACAGTGCTTTGGCGCATTCTGGGTATTTCCCAAAAGAAGAGTTGAGTACCTTTCGTAAATTGAATTCACGTTTACAAGGTCACCCGGCAACACATGAGCACCTTCCCGGAATCCGCATTGCTTCGGGTTCACTCGGACAAGGACTTTCCGTTGCAACAGGAATTGCCTTGGCGAAAAAAGCCGATAACGACTCCCATAAAGTATTCGCACTATGTGGCGATGGAGAATTACAAGAAGGACAGATTTGGGAAGCCGTCATGTTTGCTGCTCATAATAAAGTAGATAACCTCATCATAACCATCGATGCAAACGGACGCCAAATAGATGGCGATACCAAAGACATCATGGGATTTGAAGATTTAGGTCCTCGCTTTGCCGCCTTTGGTTGCGATGTGATGTATATGGAAGGAAATGACATGGCCAAGGTGGTGGCCGGCCTGAAAGAAGCCAAATCACGCTGTGGCAATGGAAAGCCTGTTGTTATCGTTATGACTACAGAAATGGGATTCCCGATTGACTTCATGGTAGGCTCTCACGAATGGCACGGAATTGCACCAAACGATGCCCAGCTTGAATCAGCCTTAGCTCAATTGGAAGAAACGCTTGGCGACTATTAATGAAGAAAATCCTCCTCCTCCTCACTTGCCTTTTCCTGGCCTTCGGTTCGCTGCAGGCACAGAAGAAAACCCGTATCCTTTTCTTATTGGATGGATCGGGAAGTATGTATGCGAAAATGCAAACGGAAACTCGCATTAGCGCTGCCAAACGCCTTTTGAGCAATATGGTAGATAGCTTACGCGCTGTGCCGAATTTGGAGATTGCCTTGAGGATATACGGACACCGCAGTCCGAGCTCAGCCCAAGATTGCAAGGATACCCGACTTGAAGTCCCATTTTCACCAGGAAATCATAATGAAATGCTTGGTGTAATTCGCGATTTAACTCCGAAAGGAACCACCCTCATTGCCTATTCCTTGCAAGAAGCGGCCTATGATTTTCCCAAAGAAGATGGGGTTCGGAATGTCATCATCCTCATTACTGATGGATTGGAAGAATGCTCGGGCGACCCTTGCGCTATATCGGAAGCCCTGCAGCGACAAGGCGTGGTGCTAAAACCTTTTATTATTGGATTGGGAGGTGACCCGTCATTTTTAAGTTTTTATGATTGCGTCGGTCGTTATTTCGATGCGAGTACGGAAGCCGAGTTTGAAACCATTCTTGGTGTAGTGGTGTCTCAAGCCATCAATGAAACAACCTGTCAGGTTAACCTTTTGGATATCAACGGACGGGCATTGGAAACCAATGTAAACATGACCTTCTACGACAAACGTTCTAAAAAGGCCATTCATAATTTTATCCATACCATGAACGACCGTGGCGTGCCGGATACCTTGACAGTCGATCCGAGTTTTGTGTATGATATCCAGGTGCATACCGTTCCACCTGTCTTTAAAAATAATGTCACGCTCATACCGGGTCGTCATAATATCATTGCGATAGACGCACCACAAGGCGCATTGAGTTTGAAGGTGGATGGCGTAACGGCCTATCCGGATTTACAGGCTATTGTAAGAAGAAAAGGAGAGACGCCAACCTTGATTGTTCAGGATTTTAATAAAACGCAACAGTATATCGTTGGAAAATACGATTTAGAGATTCTGACCCTCCCACGCATCTTTTTATACAATGTGAGCATCGATCAAACCAAAACGACGCTCATCAATATACCACAGCCTGGCAAGCTACAGATACTTGGAAATCAAGAGTATTTTGGAGCGATCTATCAAACCAAGGGCAATATGCTGGAGTGGGTATGTGATATCAATAGCAGTCAGAAGCGGCAAATCATTACCCTTCAGCCTGGCAAATACAAGCTAATATACCGGTCGAAAAAGGTAACCAAAACCTATATGACCGTAGAGAAAATATTTGAAATAACCTCTGGGAACAGCACCCAGCTTAGTCTTTACTAAACACGAATGAAAACGTATACCATCCAAAACGAAAAAGACACCCGCTCCGGATTTGGAGCCGGACTCGATGAATTGGGCCGCAGCAACCCAGACGTGGTTGCCCTTTGTGCCGATTTAACCGGATCCCTTAAAATGGACGCCTTTGCAAAAACGCATCCCGAACGTTTCTACCAAGCAGGTATCTCTGAGGCAAATATGATTGGTATGGCTGCCGGACTGGCTATTGGCGGAAAGATTCCATTTACTGGAACTTTTGCGAATTTCTCTACCGGCCGTGTATACGATCAAATCCGTCAGGCAGTAGCTTATTCTGGAAAGAACGTAAAGATTTGTGCTTCTCACGCAGGTTTGACCTTGGGTGAAGATGGAGCAACACACCAAATTTTGGAAGACATTGGCTTGATGAAAATGCTCCCAGGAATGGTAGTCATCAATCCGTGTGATTATAACCAAACCAAAGCCGCTACCATCGCCATTGCCGATTATAACGGTCCGGTTTATTTGCGTTTTGGTCGTCCGAAAGTGCCAAACTTTACCGATCCAGAATCAAAATTCGAGATTGGAAAAGCCTTGATGCTAAGTGAAGGAACCGACGTAACGATCTTTGCAACAGGACATTTGGTATGGAAAGCGATAGAAGCAGGACATGCCTTAGCCGAAAAAGGAATCAGCGCTGAGGTAATAAATATTCATACGATTAAACCTTTGGATGAAAGCGCTATCTTAGAATCAGTTTCTAAGACCCGTTGTGCAGTAACAGCTGAAGAACACCAAATGAACGGAGGATTGGGCGATAGCGTTTGTCAGCTTTTGTCGCGCAAGATGCCAGCTCCAGTTGAAATGGTTGCCGTAAATGATTCGTTTGGAGAATCAGGCAAACCAGCAGAATTGATGACCAAATATGGCATTGATACCGTAAATATTATAGAAGCTGCAGAACGGGTGATGAAACGCAAATAGCGTAAACATCATTTGATACGAGCAGATCAATATAGCAGCGAAGAAGAACTAATAGCCAGGTTACGGGACGAGAAATCCCGCGACCTGGCTTTTTCTTTGCTCATCGACCAGTTTCAAGAACGGGTGTATTGGCATGTACGCAAGATGCTCATCAACCACGATGATGCGGATGATGCGACCCAGAACACCTTCATCCAAGTATGGAGAAACCTAGGAAACTTCAGAGAAGAGAGTAAGCTGTTTACCTGGATTTACCGCATTGCCACCAATGAAGCCCTGGCCATCATTCGCAAGCGTAAGCAAAATTTACGCTTAGATGATATCGGCGAGGTATTGTCTGACTATGTTGAGCAGGCAGGAAGCTTCACGGGAAATGAAATCGAGAAAAAGCTCTTTAAGGCCTTGGTGAAATTACCTGAGAAGCAGAAACTCGTTTTTCAGATGAAATATTTTGAAGACATGAAGTATGAGGAAATATCTGAAGTACTCGGAACCTCCGTGGGTGCCTTAAAGGCCAGCTACCACCATGCAGTAAAGAAATTAGAAAAATACCTCTTGCTGCCTTAAACTATTGATAGAAAAGCACATCATAGAAACAAATGAAGACGAATAAGGACACATGGGAAGATAAGTTAAGAAAGGAGCTGGGAGAGGATTCCAGTCGCTTTCCGCTGCCCGAGAATTATTTTGAAACGTTTAAGGGTAAGGTTGAGGCTAAGGTTAAGTCACCGGTCTCTGAGCCTGTCGAAGAGGGAAAGAGTTCGCCCTTGGGCTACGAAACACCTCCGCTAAACAGCTCTGGCGCACGCGGTCAGGATGACGGATTTGTGGCTACGACAAAGTCACCGGTCCCTGAGCTTGCCGAAGGGCCAGAACCGCTAACCGCTAACCCCAAACCCCTTTTGAAGTGGGTATATCTCGCCGCCCTGCCTATCGCTGCCGCCTTGGCATTTTTCATCCTGAACCGAGAAACTATACCTGTTCAAGAGCCCATAAATCAAGAGCTTATGAGTGAAGCAGCGGAAGGGTTTTATAAAAGTAGGGTAGAGGAAGTAGAGAATTTAGACATAGATAGTCAAACGATCGTTGCTCTAGCAAGCAATCAAAGTACAGAGACGATGCAGGAGGAAGTACTTTATGACGAATATGAATATGAAGCCTTAGAGGCGGAATCAGAAGAAGTGGATCCTTTGGATGATTTAGACCTAGAGGATATAGAAGATTATTTAGTGGAGAATATCAATATCAATAGCGAATTATGAGAACATTACTTATTGCCATCACTTTGCTGCTCGGAACGCAGCTGATTGCACAGCCAAAAGGCAAATACCATGAACGCATCAAGGAAGCCCGCATTGAATTCATGAAGAAGAAATTGGCGCTTACCCCAGAGGAGGAGAAAGCCTTTATTCCGCTCTATACAGCCATGTTAGATGAGCTCGACTCGCTGAAGAAAACCTATAAGGAAGAAGTAGACCTACGCGACGTAGATTTAACCTTCATGCCAGATAAAGAATGCGAGAAATTGGTAGAGAATATCCAACGCTTTAAAACCGAGGAGGTGGCCATATCAAATCGTTATACGGAAGAGTTTAAGAAGGTGCTCCCAATTAAAAAAGTAGCGATGATTTATAAGGCCGAATTTGAGTTTCGGAAAGAACTTGTTGAACGACTAAGGGAAGGTAAACGGCGGTAAACTGCACAAAAACAAGGGGTTAAGCGTTCTTAAAATATTCTTAACATTCGCCCGAAAACCCCCAATACTATTGATTTTTTATTAGATTTGCACCCGTTTAGAAGAACGAATCCTTGTTGGGATTCCTTTGTTAACAATTAAGACGACTTTAAACGTCCGATGGCAAATCAAATCAGACTAAAAAAGGGCTACGACATCAAGCTCGTAGGAGAAGCGACGAAAGAAATTGTCAGCACCGAAGCGCCCAAGACTTATGCAATCCAGCCGCATGAAATCCGCGGCTTGGTGCCTAAACTTCAGGTTGAAGTTGGCAGCGAAGTTAAATGTGGTTCCCCGCTGTATTTCTCGAAATCCCAACCCGATGTATTCTTTACCTCTCCAGTTAGCGGCGAGGTGGTAGAAATTATCCGCGGAGAAAAACGCAGAATCTTGGAAGTACGCATCCTTGCAGATGGCAAACTGAACTACGAAAATTTCGGAGCATCAGACCCAGCCAGCCTTGGAAGAGATGGTGTAAAAGAAAAGATGTTAACCAGTGGTTTATGGGCCTTTTTGCGCCAGCGTCCTTATAATAGGGTAGCTGAGACCAATGTGGTTCCAAAAAACATCTTCATCTCTGGCTTCGATTCTGCACCACTTGCTCCCGACTTAAACTTTGCTCTGAAAGGCAGAGAGAGTCACCTTCAAACGGGTATCAACGCCTTGGCTACTTTAACCGATGGCAAAGTATACCTCGGCTTGAATAGCAAGGCGGATAACAGCACATTCGCTTCCTTAACGAATGTAACGGTGAACCATTTTGATGGACCTCACCCTGCTGGAAACGTAGGAATTCAAATCCATCATACAGCTCCTATTAATAAAGGAGAAGTGGTATGGACCATCAATATACAAGACTTGGCCACCCTCGGTAAATTGTTTGCTGAAGGGATTTATGATCCAGAACGTGTGGTAGCTATCACCGGTTCTGAAATCGAAAATCCAGTCTATACAAAAATGCGCGTTGGGGCTTGCCTCACTACTTTGGCTTCGAAAGTGAAGGCGGGTAATGTGCGCATCATCTCTGGAAATGTTTTGTTCGGCTCCAAAGTAGATATCAATTCTTATCTCGGATTCTTCGATCAACAAATTACTGCCATTCCAGAAGGCGATGAGCCTGAATTTATGGGATGGATTCTTCCTACAAAAGCACGTCCGAGTATTTCAAAAACTTTCTTATCGTACCTCATGCCGAATAAAAAATACCGCGTTGATACCGGTATGCACGGCGAATCACGTCCTTTTGTGGTAACCAATGAGTACGAAAAAGTATTGCCGATGGATATCTATCCAGTTCAATTGTTGAAAGCAATTTTGGCAGGAGACTTAGAGGCAATGGAAGCTTTAGGAATCTTTGAGGTGGTAGAAGAAGATTTATCACTTTGTGAATTTGTATGCACATCGAAACAACCGGTACAGCATATTCTTTCGGATGGTTTGACCTTAATTGAGAGAGAAGGATAATGAAGTTTTTATTAAATACGATCAACAAGCTTCGCCCAAACTTTGAAAAAGGCGGCAAGCTGCATTTCTTGCATTCAACCTTCGATGCATTTGAAACCTTCTTGTTTGTTCCAGGACATACCACGCACGGAAAGGTGCATGTGCGCGATGGAATCGATATGAAGCGTACCATGATTATGGTGGTGGTTGCCATGCTTCCTGTACTTTTATTTGGTATGTGGAACGTAGGATACCAGCATTACCTTTCATTGGGTGAAACAAGCACCTTGATGGAAAATTTCCTATTTGGCTTGATTCAAGTGCTCCCAATCATTGTGGTTTCTTACGGTGTTGGTTTAGGTATTGAATTCGCTTTCTGCCAGATGAAAGGCCATTCAGTGAATGAAGGCTTCTTGGTAACGGGTATGCTTATTCCACTTTGTTTGCCTCCAACCACTCCACTATGGATGGTTGCCCTAGGAACTGCTTTCGCGGTTATAATTGGTAAAGAGGTTTTCGGTGGGTCTGGAATGAACTTATTGAATCCTGCGCTTACTGCTCGTGTATTCTTATTCTTTGCTTACCCAGCTTATATGTCTGGCGAGTTCCTTTCGAACGGAAGTGCTGTTTGGTTCGCTGGCGATCGTGCCTTGATGGTAGATGGTTTCAGTGGAGCAACAACCTTGTCAATTATGGCGTCAGGAGGTACTGCCGAATCTTCATTAAGTCTGATGGACATGTTCCTCGGCTTTGAGAAGGGATCCATTGGAGAAACTTCTGTTCTGGCCTGTTTAATTGGTGCAGCGATATTAATCATTAGCGGCATTGGAAGCTGGAAAATTATGGCTTCCGTATTTGCAGGTGGATTTATTATGGGCAGCATCTTCAACATGGTAGGAGGAACACCTTTCTTAGACATGCCGGCAGTTCAACATTTATTGATCGGTGGATTTGCCTTTGGAGCAGTATATATGGCAACTGACCCAGTGTCGGCTGCTCAAACAGAAAAAGGTAAAATCATTTATGGATTATTGATAGGAGTTTTAACGGTATTAATCCGTGTAGGAAACCCTGCCTATCCAGAAGGGATGATGATGGCCATCTTATTGATGAACGTATTTGCGCCATTGATTGATTATTTCGTAGTAGAGACAAACAAAAAAAGGAGATTAAAACGTGCAACGGTCTAATTCCTATATTTTCACATTTATCGTGGCCTTGACCATGACATGTGCGGTGTTGCTTTCATTGACTAATGAGGCATTGAAAGATAAACAAGCGGCTAACGTAGCTTTTGAGAAACGCCAATTTATCCTTACCACTTTTATGGGGGCAGAAGCTATTGGAGCAATGAAGCCAGAAGAAGTAAACAAGGTGTATGATGAGAAGGTAAAATCTTCAGTAGTTGATTTTAACGGTAAAGTGCTCGATATGCAGCCCGATGATCTCGAACTTGTAAAAGAGTACAAAAAACCGATAGAAGAACGCTTACTTCCTGTGTATACGATCACGGGAAGCGAAGGATTAGAATATGTGGTTCTTCCAACTTATGGGTTTGGACTTTGGGACAATATCTGGGGCTATGTTGCCTTGGAGAAAGACATGAACACCATCAAAGGTATCGTGTTTGACCATAAAGGAGAAACACCTGGATTAGGAGCACGTATCACCACCGACGAAATTCAAACCCGTTATGAAGGAAAAACCATTCGCGATGAAAGTGGCGAATTGGTATCTGTTACCATGATGAAGGGAGAGAATGGAGGAGGAGAAAAGAGTGTGTCTGCTTTCGAGGGAAAGCCTCATAAAGTAGATGGAATGTCTGGAGCCACCTTAACTGGAAATGGAATCAACGACATGCTCAGCGACTACTTCAAAGCCTATAACAATTATTTCAAACAACAATCGGTTGAGAAAACCGCTTCAAACTAGAGATTGACATGTCAACAGCAGTAGAAGAAAAAAAATCAGCTCCAGCTCAGCCCTTCATCGGGAAAAAAGAGCGTCAGCTATTGAGCGACCCATTGGATAGCAATAACCCAATTACTGTTCAGGTTTTGGGAATTTGTTCAGCCCTTGCGGTAACCGTGCAAATGAAGCCGGCTTTCTTTATGACACTCGGGGTGATTTTCGTTACCATGATGTCGAATTTGATCATCTCCATGATGCGTAATATCATCCCTGGGCGTGTGCGTATCATCGTTCAGCTTGCGGTGGTTTCTACCTTCGTAATTTTGGTAGATCAAGTTTTGAAAGCGTATGCATACGATGTCTCCAAAGAACTTTCTGTATTCGTTGGTTTGATTGTAACCAATTGTATCGTTATGGGACGACTAGAAGCATTCGCCATGGGTAATAAACCATTCCCTTCTTTATTGGATGGAATTGGAAACGGACTTGGATACGGTGCCATCTTGATGGTGGTTGCCTTTATTCGCGAAATTCTCGGTTCAGGATCTGTATTCGGGTTTAAAGTATTTGATGCGATTGGAATTAACTATATCGGAAACGGTGTGATGGTGATTCCTGCAGGTGCATCGATTGCCATTGGGTTGGTAATCTGGGCCCAACGCGCTCGGAACGGAATGGTAGAGTCAGACTAATTTATAAGGAAGAAAAGAAATGGAAAATCTTATTAGCATAGCTGTTCGCTCGATATTTGTCGACAACATGATTTTTGCCTACTTCCTAGGTATGTGCTCTTACTTGGCCGTATCTAAGAAAGTAAAGACCGCCATTGGTTTGGGTGCCGCAGTAATTTTCGTACTTGGTATCACTATTCCTTTGAACTGGCTGGTATACAACTATTTCCTGAAAGCAGGAGCCATGTCGTGGACGGGTATCGAAGCGCTTGCCTCAGTTGACTTGAGCTTTATCGGATTGATTATCTATATCTCTGTAATTGCTGCCTTTGTTCAGTTAACGGAGATGGCGGTTGAGAAGCTTTCTCCGGCGCTGTATGCAGCTTTGGGTATCTTTTTGCCACTTATTGCGGTAAACTGTTCAATCCTTGGAGGAGCGCTCTTTATGATTGGTCGTCCGTATAACTTGGCAGAAGCCACCACCTTTGGTATCGGTTCCGGTATCGGTTGGTTCTTGGCCGTAGTTGCTTTGGCAGCCATTCGCGAGAAAATGAAATACTCTGATGTTCCAGCTCCTTTGAGAGGATTGGGTATTACGTTTATCATCGTGGGACTTATGTCTTTCGGATTTTTAAGTTTCATGGGATTCAGCATTTAAGAAAGAATAAAGATGTTAGTACTTGAAATAAATTTCACCATCATCATCGCAAGTGCGGCGGTATTTACCTTTGTTATTCTCCTCTTGGTAATCATGCTCCAAATTGCGGCCAAGTCATTGGTACAGCAAGGCGACGTGAATATTGAAATCAATGGAGAAAGAACGATCACCGTTCCTGCCGGAGGTACATTGCTTACTGCACTTTCTAACGAAAAACTTTTCTTGCCATCGGCTTGCGGTGGTGGAGGTACTTGTGCGATGTGCAAATGCCAAATCCCAGAAGGTGGAGGAGAAATTCTTCCAACAGAAACTGGTCATATTAACCGTCGCCAACAAAAAGAGCATGTACGCTTGGCTTGTCAGGTGAAGGTGAAGAACGATATGAAGGTGGAGATTCCTGAAGAAGTATTCGGAATCAAAAAATGGGAATGCGAAGTGGTTTCAAACTATAACGTAGCCTCTTTCATCAAGGAATTTGTAGTGCGCCTACCAGAAGGAGAAAATCTCGACTTCGAAGCAGGTGGATACATTCAGATTGACGTTCCTGCAACCACTGTTGACTTTAAAAATATTGATATCACTTCACACCCGCGTATGGGCAAAGCGGCTGATGAATTCCAGGCAGAGTGGGATAAATTCAAACTTTGGGACCTGAAAATGGTAAATCCAGAGCCGATCTTCCGTGCCTATTCTATGGCCAACCACCCCGCTGAAGGAAATATAGTGATGTTGAATATCCGTATCGCAACCCCACCTTGGGATCGCGCGAAAGGCGGATGGATGGATGTTAATCCTGGTATCTGTTCTTCCTATGTATTTGATCAAAAACCTGGCGATAAGGTAACCATCTCTGGCCCTTACGGTGAGTTCTTTATCAAAGAAACTGGTGCTGAAATGATTTATGTTGGTGGTGGTGCTGGAATGGCTCCATTGCGCTCGCATTTGTTCCACCTCTTTCATACCGAGAAAGAAAGAAACCGCAAGGTGAGCTTCTGGTATGGTGGTCGTTCAAAACGTGAGTTGTTCTATATCGATGACTTCCGTCAGATTGAAAAAGAATTTCCGAACTTCACTTTCCATATCGTTCTTTCTGAGCCATTGCCAGAAGATAACTGGAAAGCGAAAACTTCTCTAGATGACGAAGGTGATGGATTCACAGGTTTCGTTCACCAAGCTTTGATCGATAACTACTTGAATAAACATTCAGCTCCTGAAGATATTGAGTTCTACTTCTGTGGACCTCCAATGATGAACCAGGCCGTTCTAAAAATGTGTGACGACTGGGGAGTACCTCCAGAAAATGTAGCCTTCGATGACTTCGGAGGATAATACAAACGATTATAAAAAGAGCTCTGCATTGCAGGGCTTTTTTTTTGACTAGCGGTTTCGTCCAGATTGCTAGACAGCTAGACTTTTAGATTTCGAGATACCAGACAACATTGCCCGGTCCCTGAGCTGCCAGGTGAGACATTCACTTAATACAAAATTTACGGCTAGTCGAAGGGTAACCATCCCATTTGTCTAACCGCCAGTCCGCCAGCCTGTGCACCGAAACGATAAGCGAAGGTGGACCGCGGTAGCCGGAGCTGACGTATGAAGCGAAGGTTTAAGCTTTTTACACCTCCGCTCCCGATAGCACCTAGATTCCGCAGGTTATAAATTAAAAAAGCTGCAAAGCATTTGTTTCCAAAGC
>CAZUIT010000072.1:0-15135 GCA_964620355.1 uncultured Burkholderiales bacterium
GCTTTGGAAACAAATGCTTTGCAGCTTTTTTTATTTATAACCTGCGGAATCTAGGGGCTATCGGGACTGAAAGTCTAGCTGCAAAGCGTTAATTCAAACTAAAAATTGGTCAAGCTGCTCAGTGACCTGAATATTTTTGTCTTGTAGTCTGGATCCCGATGGCTATCGGGACTTAAAGTCTAGTTGTCTCTACGCCTCTACTTCACGTAAATCGTCTTCCGGTTGATGAATTCCATCATTCCATCTTTTCCTAATTCACGGCCATAACCTGATGTTTTAGTTCCTCCGAATGGCAAACGTGGATCTGATTTAACCAATTCGTTGATGAAATAAGCCCCATCGCTCACACGGGAAGACATGCTCAATGCTTTTTCCGTATCGCTTGTGCACACGGTGAGTCCGAGTCCGAACTTAGAGTTTCCGGCTAATTCAAAAGCCTCATCAATATCTTTTGCCCGAATCATGGTGGCAACCGGACCGAATGTTTCTTCATCGAATGCTGTCATTCCTGGTTTTACATTGCCAAGCACTGTAGGCGCATAATAACAGTTGTTTTGAGTTCCACCTAACAAGAGTTCTGCTCCAGCTTCGATAGAACGTGTAACTTGAGAATGCAATTGGTCGGCCAAATCCTTACGCGCTAAAACACCTATCTGAGTAGCGTCATTCATGGTATCTCCGGATTTTAGGTTTTTGACAGCTTCAACGAACTTGCTCACAAATTCATCATAGATTGAATCCACTAGGATAAAACGTTTTGCGGCGATACAACTTTGTCCGGCATTGAGCATTCTAGCTGTTACGGCGGTAGCGACAGTTTTGTCGATATCTGCATCTTCCCATACAATGAAGGCATTACTGCCCCCTAATTCGAGAAGTGATTTTTTAATATACTTCCCAGCCAAAGCGGCAACGGAAGAACCGGCTCTTTCGCTTCCTGTTAACGTAACTGCCTTGATTGCGTCATGCTTGATGAGCGTTTCGGTATGGTCATGATGAAGGATGATATTTTGAAACACATCTTTCGGAAACCCAGCCTTCACAAAAACCTGTGCAATTTGCTCGGCACAACCAAATACGTTTGCTGCATGTTTCAAAATGCCTGTATTCCCGGCCATTAGTGTTGGAGCGGCAAAACGAAAGACTTGCCAAAAGGGAAAATTCCACGGCATGATGGCAAAGACAGTTCCAATAGGGTCATGTTTAACCATGCTTTTTGAGGCATCGGTTTCAATAATTTCATCGGCTAGAAAACTGGCTGCATTATCGGCATAATAGTCACAAGCCCAGGCTGATTTATTGACTTCCCCACGTGATTCTGAGATGGGCTTTCCCATTTCCTGAGAAATCATCTTCGCATATTCCTCGCTATTATCACGAAGGACTTGCCCTGCTTTTTTCATCAAACGGGCTCGCTCTTCAATGGGTACATTTCTCCAAGCAGAAAATGCTGATTGTGAATTGTTTAAAATGACCTGAATTTCTTCAAGTGACTGCTCGGTATATTGTCCGATTATCTCTCCGTTATATGGATTAACACTTGTGAATATAGACTGTGTTGGTGTGTTCATTTGATTGCCCTGATTGATTTGGGTGATTGTTCTGGAAATTGAAATGAAATAAATTTTTGTTCCTCGGTAAAGCTATCGAATGATTGGGTCATCTGATCGTTTTGCCAATGAAGCTGTACCTCGCCCTTTTGCGGACGATATACGGCGGTATAAAGTGTACCTAAGCCCTCTGAATACCGGGTATTATAGAGGGGAGCTTTTAAAAACTCTCGGGTAAGCTCCTCTCCTGTTTGTTCTGTTCGGAGCAGCCCTTCTATATGGATGGCCCGTTCCATGGTTCGATTAAAATCAGCATTTTCCTTCCATTCAATAGCTTCTTGATGATTGGTTGCGAAAGCCCGATCGGATACATGTGCACTCTTATCCGGAGCCAATTGTACCGTTTTTACCTGTCCGGTTTTGTCGGTAATGGTCACATTATACGCCATATGGGAAGGTACTCGGAGTAAGACCTCAACCGCTTCATCCACTGTACTGCAAAATTCAAGTATATAGCGAAGGATAAAAGGAATCCCAAAACCAAATCCTAAGGTTTTTCTTCCGCCAAATGTGAGCGATAAGGCTAAACCATCGTTGTTCATGCCATCTAAAACACCGACCAGGCAGTCGCTACTTGCAATTACCTTTTTTCCGTTCCAAGCCGTCATGAGCAAATTGGCTTCAAAGCGATCTGCATGATAATCGTAATTACGAACAAGCTGCACTTCATCAAGCGTTGAAACAACTTGCGAACAGGCACTAAAATAGGCGGGTGGTTGAAACCCGGTTAAAAATGCAGAAGCCATATCTTCTGCTTCAACCAGTGAACATAGTCGGTCATGCGTTGGTCTCATTTCAGGCATGTATTGCATTAAGGCTGCCAAAGCAGTTTTAGAGTCAACAAAAGGACTCGTTGATTGGAGCCATTTGTGGTAGGCTGGCCATCGTTCTCGAAACAGATTTTTCCATTTTGTTCCAGGCTGTAACTCCTGCATAGAAGTGAAGCAACGTTGCATTTCGCTTTCGACTATTTAGTTAGACTACCTTTTAGCACAAGCTGTTCTCGCTTGTCTTCCACCAATTCCGAAGAATACTGCGCTTTAATGGAATGTATCCAATTTTTAGCACGGTCGGTTAATTCAAAATCATCGGTCATCATTCTGCCCCTAGAAACGATAATCCCCATATCAGCACCTTCATACAGGTAATCCCCTTTTTTCGTGATACGCAAGAAAAAGGCTTCTCTTTCAGATTCTACCGCTCGCCTATGTGTATCCATCCTATCAAATTGAATATAGCCATTATCAAACATGTGCCAGATGCCTGAGTCAGGCGCTGCATGCACATATTCGATGGTGTCTTCCGTATGCTTCACCACCATCTGACTCCAGTTGTCAATATTCGCCTGCTTCGCCCAACGGTCGTTTAAAGCATTCACATTCAGTTGATATTCAACATCCATCCATTCTAAAATATGGAAGAGATACAGCGGAGCATCAGCTAAAGCAAATACAGCATGGTTCGTAATTGAACTGGCACCTGTTACTCGCGGATTGAGCTCTCCGAGATAGATTTCGCCATTGTCTTGATCGATAAGAAAATCTAATTCAAAATAGCCTTTATAGCCTTCTTTGCGTAATTGGTCTCCGAAGAGCTGAGTAAATCTTCTTGCTTGTCTGCGTATGGATGGAGTAAAAGCATCTGGATAGATTTCATTCCCACACCAACCGCCTTTATAGGGAGTGAGGTCGCCAAACCCTACCAATTCAGTCATGAGTGGCGCTACAATGGTTCCATTCTTGGTCACGCAGGCCTCAATCGCCGACCCACGGCAGTTGATTCGCTTCATGATTTTCACTTCATCTTCTTGCTCAATTTCTTCTGCATACTTGAGGTAATCCGCTTCATTCTGAATAAAAAAGGTAGTATGACCAGAGTCTCCAAAAGGAGTTTGCACAACGAGGTCGGTTCCCAACTCTTTCTCTGATACTTCAGCGAGGTGCTTGTAATTTTTAACTGGCGACAATACATACGGCACACAAGGAACGCCGGCTTTTTCAGCAATGCGGTTGGTATTCACCTTATTGTCCATAGCCGTTCGCATCTTGGCACTCGGGAAAATCACTTCTAAGCCAAGTTTTTTAGCCAGCTTCTCGGTTTTCTCATTGAACATCAGGAACATGATTTTACCGGCTTTCCCATTCACCTTTCGCGACTCGATATAGGCCTGTACTTCGGGATGTTGGAGCAGATAATTATTGATGTCCTCAATGCTTTCAAATTCGTCGTGAGGAATTTCTTGTTTCGGCGAAAACACATTGGGATGTAATCCATCGAAACATTCGATATGACAAATAAACTTAAAGCCTTTGATCCACTCATCTGCTCCTAAAAGGTTAAAGTTGGTAGCGCTCAAGAAGTAGATAGGCTCTTCATTTTTATAAAAATAACGACGTATATCCGATACCCCTTTTAAAAGCGGTGTCTTTGATTTTGTTTTCTGCTTTGTGTTCATGTTCTTCAAGTTTGGTTTGTTCTAGGTACTATTTCTTTTTATTTGCGCCAATGGCTCCCATGGCTGTGGCTGTTTTTTGTCTGTTCAAGACCGAATCACGGAAAACGCGTAAGCCTAAATCGGCTCGATAGCCGTGTATTTCCGAAACATCCAAGGCGAGCATAAAGCGAATAATTTCCTTGCTAACTACTTGGCCTGGAACCAGTACGGGAAAACCGGGAGGGTATGGAATAACAAAAGATGAAGCAACCAGCTCCTTCCCTTCATCCAATACTTTTTTACAATCTACCATGGAAATATATTCGCAATTGTCCTCATTATAGGCCAGAAAATACGCGGCCCTTAAATTTCCTCCGGGTACTCCTGGAACGGCTAAAAATGAGGAGTGAAAACGACTAAAGTCTGGCAATGGCGGCACATCCATCGTTAATGAACGGATACGTGCATCAGCAATTTCTTTTTCTCTCGTATTCAAGGATTCGAAGTGCTTGTCTAAATCGCCTGCAATTTCCAATAAGACCTTGGTGAGGTAAGCCACACTTCCCCGTGTTGTGCCGATATTGGTCATAAAGAGGACCGTATTTCTGGATGTTTTATTGATTTGGATATTGTATTTATCCATCAAATACTTGTTTTTAAAGGTGTCTCCATCAATTCCAGTTCTTCCAATAAACAAGGTGATTTTCGTTGGGTCGAGCATAAACTCGTCCTTTTCCCAAGCCTCTTCCATCCGATTCCATCCTGTAGCTCGATCGAAATATTCGCTTAATCCGCTATTTCGGTATTGATCTGGAATAAAATCCCGGACTGTCAGCACATCAAAATACTTGCTCAGCAAAGGATTGCTTATGACTTTAGCCCGAAACACCATGGCTAATTCGATGCTGCGTTCCACCATTTCATAGCCTTCAAACTGGGCTTGTCTTCTTCCAACATCCAATGAAGCAAGCATCTGGTAATTAGGGGAAGTGGAGGTATGCGTCATATACGCTTCAAGAAAAGTGTTTTCTGTTTTTTTCCGAAACTGCTCATCCCAAATATGAATCATTGAACCTTGACGAAAGCTGCTCAAGGTTTTATGCGTGCTCTGTGTGGCATACACGCGTATTTTCACCTGGTCTGGATCTGGAATGGATGGTTCCTCCCCTTCATTGAGTGACTTGAGATGATTTTTATAGTGTTTTCGGTAGGTCTCGGATTGATATTTATCGTGTAGTTTTTTGGCCGAGTACATTCCAGTGCGCTGCTTGTATGTATAGGTAAAGCCAGCAAAGGCAAACCAGGCTTCATCCCAAAGAAATACCATGTCGGGCTTGATGGCTAATACACTTTCCATTACCTGCTGCACGTTGTAGACCATGCCATCGAATGTGCAATTGGTTAAAAGCAACATCTTTACCTTGTCTAAACGTCCTGCCGCCTTAAGTACCCTTAATTTATTTAGGATTTGTTCAAGCGGAACAGCACCGTAAATCGAGAATTTCTCAATTGGATAGGAATCGAGATAAACCGGATAAGCGCCCGATAATACCAGTCCATAATGGTGGGATTTGTGACAATCTCTATCAATCAAAACCAAGTCACCCGGCTCCACTAAGGCCTGTAGTACGACCTTATTAGCGGTAGAGGTACCATTCGTGACAAAAAATGTGCGCTGTGATCCATAAGCTAGCGAAGCCATTTCTTGTGCTTTTTTAAGCGGACCTGTTGGCTGGAGAAGTGAATCCATCCCTCCAGTAGTAGAAGACGTTTCTGCGAGAAACATGTTTCGTCCATAAAAATCTCCAAAGTCTTTAATCCACTTAGATTTGAACACTGAGTTTCCGCGCGATATTGGCATGGCATGAAACACTCCGGTAGGTTTTTGACTGTATTCCTTTAGAGCACTGAAGAAGGGAGTATTGTATCGTTCGCTAATTCCTCGAATAATCGCCAAATGCAATTCTTGCAGGTCTTCTTTTCTATAATAGATTCTTCGGAAGGTGCCAAGAGTACTTTCTTTTAAATCTCCCAACGCTGTGTCGGTGACATAGTAGGTGTCAAGCTCGGGTCTAAACTGTTTGATCAGATCACCGATAATGGGGCCAAGCTTCGATTCGGGCGTATCTGAATAGTCAATATTCAGTACGTTTTGGATATAGGGTTTAATTAAAGGCGTAATATTCGTAGAGCGATAAGGAGGAGCATAACGTACTACAACTGCCTGAATATTTGGGTTGAAGAACAGCGCTATCAAAGCATCTTGGAAGGAATGCTGAATCACCACATTATAGTGAAACTGATCCTGCGGGTCATGAAGCTCTTCAATTTTATCGCGCAATGTGCATTCATCTATGGAGTTAAGATTTTCCAAAAAAAGCACTTCGAAGTAGTTCTTTTTGTTTGCAAGACTGCCCTCCTGTAACGACTCTGTTTCCAATTGCTCGCCGTCATCTTCCTTAGGAAAATGAGCATTCCCACTGTAGACATCGTTAATGAGTAGTCGAGTTGTTTTGGTAATGCTATGATTCAGTACGGAATATTCCCCATTCGCTAAACAACGTGCAAGCTTCTCTATCAAGATTTTACCTGGGTTGGCAAAATATTGTTCAACCGTGCACAAGTCTTTAAGCAATTGGGCAATTCGCTCACTGTGCTTGGCTTGATTTGCTGAGCCAAGTCGACATAAAGCTAAGTCATCGCTCTCATTTTTGAGTTCGTTCCATTTATCCAATCGCAATTGACCAATGCTATAATACGGGGCACTAATTGCTTTCTTCCTGCTCGTCATAAGCTAATTGTTTGAATGGATGGCCAGTTTATTTCCTTCAGTATCAATAAATAATGCGAAATACCCCGCATCCTCACTAATCAGCGTTTTGCCAAGAACAACGCGTCCTCCAGCACCTTCAATTTTATCAAGCACCAATGAAAGGTCCTTTCCCCCATTCAAATAAACGAGTGTACCGGTTTCGCTAGGAATACTCCCTTCCCCAACCACGATAGCGCCTCCAATGCCATTATCTGCCGGAAAGAGCGCCATAGAATAGCCACTTGCTTCGGTGGTTTCCATTTCAATTCCATAAATATGCTGATAAAAACCAACCGCTCTTTGGAGGTTCAGCGCCGGTATTTCAAACCAGCTTACATAATGCCTTAGTTTCGTGCCTTTTTTTCTAGTAGAGCTTATTCCCATAGTTTGGTTGGTTTGGTTTTAAATGATTGATACGCGTTAAAACACCAGCACCTTACTGTGGGTGCTGGATAATCTCTTCTTCTCGTTTATGAAGCATGGATAGGTTTTCGAGTTTTGTTGGTTTAATCAAAGGTCCGAGTGAATCTAAATACGGATGTTCGGCTCCTTTTTGGTATATCGAAAAGTCTCCAATATGATCACGAAAGCTTTTGAGGGGTTGTCCTAATCTAAGAATTCCCAGTTCTCGGCTTCTTTTCACCCGCTCAAGGTCAAGCTCAATTGGGATAATTTCTTCTGTACTACCCGCTTGGTAGAGCACCCTTCCATCCGGACCACAAACAATTGAACAACCGCTTCCACCGGTATCTAATCCATTTACATCAAAGAGAAAACACTGATTTACGCTAGCCATGGCTCGCGCTATGGATAGTTCGATATCCCGGTCGATAGTGCCTGTCATGGTAGGATGAAGAATCACCTCTGCCCCCATTACGGTTAGGGTGCGAATCGTTTCAGGAAACCACATATCATAACAAATAGAAATGCCAAAACGTCCTACCTCCGGCACATCAAATACACAAAACTCATTTCCAGGAGTTACCCCCACTTCATAGGGATAAAAAGGGAACATTTTGCTATAACGTGTTACCACTTCTCCTTGAGGATTGATCACCGAAGCCGTATTGTAAATTTCATCGCCCTTCTTTTCAAAAATTGACCCCGGCAAAAGCCAAATTCCATACTTTTTAGCCATTTTCTGCATTTCAGCTTCAAAATAACCCGGCAATTCTTGGGCATTATGGATGAGCGGACCATGTGCACATAATTCACTGAAAACAACCATTTCTACCCAAGGATAGAGGTGCATGGCTATGTCGAGCTTAATCTTCATCATTTCTATGTTCGAATGAATAGCTGACACCTTCATCTGAATTCCTGCAATGGCAAATGGTTTCATATTCTGTTTTTGATTTGTTTGGTAATTTCGTTTTCTAAGATGGAAAGTCCTTTGTCTAACACTTCATCCGTTATGACTAAAGGAGATAATACGCGTATGATGTTTTTAAATGTCCCTGCACTGATAATGACCAGTCCGTTTTCTGCGCAACCCCTAACCACTGCTGTACATAGTTCGCCATCCGGTTGCTGGGAATCGCCATTTTTCACGAACTCAATGGCATTCATAGCTCCTAAGCCGCGTACATCGCCTATTTCCGGATAGGTGGCCTTGATTTTCTCAAAGCGTTGGGTTACCCTGTCTCCTATTTCTAAAGCACGTTCATTCAAATTAAGGTCTTTCATCAGTTGAATTGTAGCCAGGGAAGCGGCGCATGCAATCGGGCTCCCTATATAAGTCCCTCCGATGGTTCCGGGTGCCGCAGCATCCATAATCTCAGCTTTACCTACCACCGCTGCAATCGGCAATCCTGATCCCATAGATTTGGCATAGGTGCTTAAATCAGGTTGAACCTTATAGTGTTGCCAAGATGCCCAATGTCCTGTTCGGGCAAAACCGCTCTGTACTTCATCTGCAATCAATAGAATCCCGTGTTTATCGCAAAAGGCTCTTAATCCTTCGAAATAGCGCTGTGGAATCGGGTTAAAGCCACCTTCGCCCTGAACGGGTTCTAGGATTATTGCTGCCAGGTTATTTGGATCAACCGTATTTCTTGCTGTTTCATGCAAATGTTTTAAACAGGCATCGATGTATTCGTCTAAGGTTTCCCCTCTTCCATAACGGTAGAAATTTGGAAACGGAATCCGGTAAACTTCAGGGGCAAATGGTCCACAGTCAAGTTTATAGTCGACTTTACTCGTCAGGGTCATGGCCATCATCGTTCGTCCGTGGTAGGCATCAGTAAAGCATAATACGGCTTGTCTTTTTGTGGCTTGGCGGGCAATCTTAATCGCATTTTCAACCGCTTCAGCTCCAGTGCTAACTAACATGGCCTTCGTATGGTCGCCATGAGGCAATATCTCACAAAGCTCCTCACATAGCTGGATATACGGTTCGTAGGTTACTACGTTGAAGCTAGTATGTATATACTTGCTCGCTTGGTCTTGAATGGCTTTTACCACTGATTCCGGACAATGCCCTGCGTTTACAACACCAATTCCTCCTGCGAAATCAATGAGTTCGTTTCCGTCTTCATCCGTAATGATAGCTCCTTTCGCACTCTGGACCGTAGCCGTATTAAATACTCCTACTCCATTGGCAACGACCTGCTTTCTTCTTTCAAGCAATGCCTGTGACTTACTCTGTTTTTCTGACATTTAAATTAACTGATTTAATTTTATAATTAGGCACGAGTGCTTTACACCGCTAAACTAATGTACGGTAGAATTGATTCAAGAATATAATTGGAACGCGTAGTTTGTTGGCTCAGTATAAAATCCTTTAACCTCCAGCCAATTTAGGCGATGGTGATTGGTTTAAGGCGGTCTACACCTCTTTATATTGAACTAACCCAATATAGTCAAAAAACACAGAACAACAGCATGTCGATGGCTTAAAAAGCATATTAAACATCCTTGTATACCACAAGACTGCGGTGCATTATTTGAAAATTGAAAAAAACAGCACCGAAACAAAGGATTATTTAGGGTCTAAAGGAGCACGGGTCCGTTTTAATTAAAGTACCCTGATACGACTTAAAAATTCCTGCTTTTGATTCTTAGCAATAGGAATACACTTCTCAAGGATATAGACAGCGCTTTCATCAAACCCAATAACAGTATTTAAGTTGATGATAAAAGATCGGTGACAGCGAAACATATAAGCTTCATTTAAAGATTGTTCCAGTTTTCCAAGCTGCGTAACTACTGTATAACGTTTAGATTCAGTATGGATCTCCGTATAATTCCCAAAAGCTTCTAAATAGCAGATCTCACTAAGCTTTACTCTATCGTAACGGTTATTATGTTTGATGAAAACTTTATCATCAATCACCTGAAGTCCTTTTTGCTCGGGCTCTTCATGGCTTTGTTCTTCAAATAAATCGATAGCTAGCTCTATACAAGCCTGCAATTCAAAGGCATTATAGGGTTTAATAAGGTAGGCAGAGGGCTTTGTCGTTTTCGCTAAATCGAAGGTTTCTTTATCTGCTTGTGCAGTGATATAGATAATAGGAATGCGTTTGCTATCCGGTATTTTCTGAACGGTTTCAATCCCATTCATGGCGCCTTTGATATTGATATCTACCAGACATAAATCAGCACCCTTCTCAGTAAGAAAGCTGAGAAAATCAGCACCATTATCAAATGAGACCAAATCCTCATAGCCCATGGATTTTAAGCGGGCTTTGAGATCGCGTACCACAATCATTTCGTCCTCAAGCAACAGAATTCTCATAGGTAGTTGTTTCTTTATTATAGATAGATTCGGCGATTTCCAGTTGCATAACTGCTCCATTTTCATAACGGTAATGGATGCTTGCTTTAAGTTGACTGCAGAGGGTATGAACAAGGTCCATCCCAAATGACTCGCCAGCTTTATTCCGGTCTTCATCTGAAATGCCCGGGCCATTATCAGATACTGCTAAGATTAAGCCTTCTTGTTGAGAAAGAGTAACTCTAAGTTCCGGTATGTGCACTTCCTTGAAAGCGTGTTTAAAGGCGTTGCTAACCAATTCATTGGCGATGAGTCCAAGCGGAATAGCCAAATCCACATCAACGGGCATTTCCGTTACATCAAATTCTAGTTTTACCTCATTTTTATGGTAGCCATAAGAAAAGGCAATACTCTGCACCAATTGACGCAGGTATTCAGATAAATCGAGCTTGGTGAGTTCATCGGTAGCATAAAGGTAGCGATGGATGAGCGCCATGGCTTCTACCCTATTTTGTCCTTCTTTAAAGGCTCCTTTTGCGGCTTCATCTTTGGCATTTTCTTTCTGGAGGTTGAGCAAGCTCGACACAATTTGTAAATTATTTTTCACCCGATGGTGTAATTCCTTTAGAAGAACCGATTTTTCCTTTTCCTTCTTTTCAATTCCTTCTTTTTGTTCGGCGACTATTTTCCGTGATTGCTTTAATCTGCGGTAAAGTATGGACACACTAATTAGCCCAATTAATAATATGATGGCCGCGATAGCGAGTATTCCAATCAAGGTGCTTTTGCTTTTGTTTTCTAAATTTGCCAACGCAGCTATGGCTTTTTGCTCGTCTGCTGCACGCTTGAGTAGGTCCGTTTCATGGCGCGTTTTTAATTCGGCTAAGACTTCTTGATGTTCAGAGGCTTGATAATCTTGAATTAGACTATCATACAATTGAAATTCCAAAAATGCTTCTTGATGTTTTCCGCTCCTGTACTTCCATAAAGCATTGTTTTTATGCACCATGGCTAGATCCTTTACAAGTCCAGCCTCTTTATAGAAGCGCGACATATCTTGTATGATCTCTTCCATTTGCGGAATGTCTTCACCTGCATCAAGAGCAAATTCTATCCGCTTGACTTGAACATCCTGGTATACTTTTTCATATCCAGCACTCAAAAACAGAGAAGCTGACTTCTTGAAGTATTCCTCTGCCTTTACGAAATCCTTTTCTTCACCATATATACTGCCCATATACATGAAATTATACGCAACACTTGTACTATCACCTATGGCTCTAGAAGCCTTCAAACCCTTTGCTAAATAATGACGCGCACTATCAAACTGTGAGGCTTGGATATAGATGATGGCCATATTATCATAAGCAGGAATCATGGAATACTCCACTTCCCCAGATTCCACCCATGACTCTAAGATTTTAAAATAGCTCAAGGCTTTTTCATTATCCATTAACTCAGAATAGATGGTTGCCAGACAAAATTTAATATTCGCCCTGGCATCAGTCGGACAATCTTGTTGTAAGCTGTCTGCAGTTAAAAAGTACTCTAGTGCTGTATTATTCTGACCAACGATGGCGTGACTAATTCCAATATTGGTATAATAGCGGATATTTGGTTCGCAATAGGCTATCCTATCTTTTAACAAGCAGGAATCTAGTAGGAGTCGTGCCTGTGAAAAATAACCTAAAGCTTCATCTAACTCAGCAACATAGGCATGGGTCATGGCAAGTGATGAAAAGGCGGCATACTGTAATTTTGAATTTTTATGGAATGAATAATTGGCGATAATATCTTCCATTACAGGTACTGCCTTAACATTCTCCGAGCGCCCCTCAAACATATCTACAATCTCTTTATTGAAGACGATAAAGTCCCGCGTCCATCTTTGATTTCTGGATTCTTTCTTGGCTTTTTCATACCAATACATAACCGAATCAGGCTGATTGGGAAGAAACGTCTTTGCCTGTTTTACATACTTATTCACAAGAACTGTATCGCCTTTGGTTTCCGCTGAAAGCTCATTTATGGAGAACAGAAATAGGATACAACTAGAAAGTATTTTAACCGAATTAAAAAGTTGAGAATGCATTGGCTGACGTTTGACTCGAAGGGTAATTTATACTTTTCTACTTAAAAAGGCCCGACAGGTTACTGCCGGGCCCAAACGATATGAGCAATGTTTATTCGGCTATAACAAGCTTCTTCTGGAACAATACTGCTCCTGAAGCATTTAGCGCCTGAACGAAATAAATTCCTTTTGGCATTTGACTTGGCAGTCTGATTTCTGCTGAATTGGAAGTACTAGTCAGGTCCATACAATTGGCCAAAACTTTTCCTTGCAGGTCAATGATTTGGTAGGAAGCAGTCGCCTGAATCTTTTCATTCCATTCCATATATAAGGTTGAACCGGCCTTGCTTGGATTTGGGAACATATTTATCGTAGAGTTGACCATTTTCGGGTTTTGAACGCTGGCAGGATATTCAATTCCGTATACACTATAATACATTCCTGTTGGAGTAACGCCAGGGGTTTCTTCATCTGAGCGGATTTCAAGCATTAGATCACCCCATCCTTTGCGGTAGTAGCTGTACGTAACAATGGTTTGTTTCGAGCCTTGTTCTAGACCTAAGCCTTGTACTAATGCGTCTGGAGCTGGTCCGCCACCAAGAAAAAAGCTATCAATTACCGTTTGTACTGTTTTGATAAGCAATACTTCCATCGTATCGCTATTTGCTCCTTTATAGGTCATAAGAAGATTACCATATCCAATTACTTCATTGGAAACCGCCATATGCAATTCATGATAACCAGGGACTTTGTTCAATCCAAAGCCTTGAATAGTCAACTCATATGGTGTTTTGCGTGTCATATTATTCGACCAAGTTTGTTGGTAGGTGATTGGAAATAATACCCTGTCGATTTCACCATTATAAAGCTGTTTATCAGGAGTGAAATGAACATTGTCCCCTGGAGTACCCGTAACATCGGCCAAAGAGATGGTTGTATCGTGTTGTTCTTTTCCAAACTCGGTATACCCTTTATCATCAAAACGATGGTGAAAATCGGTAGGAATTCCGAAAGTTGATAATTCAAGACGCGCTGCTTCAAAATGAATTCCTGCACTAAAAAATGGATCATTCGACTTGTAATAGTTGAAGTCAGCCAAAAAATTACCCGTTGTCGCCCTAAAGTCCCATAGCATATCGGCCCCGCCGCTTGGTGTTTTGTAGTTTAGGTAATTCTCAACATAACAATAAGACCTCCTGTGTTTGGCTGGATCAGATGCGATAGGATAATCGGCCTTAGTAATCGTGATTTGTGCCATGACATCTCCGGTATAGAGCGCACATGCGAATAATAGTGTTTTTTGTAAAGTACTTATTTTCATAGGGGTTTGATTTATTCGGATACAAACTAAACCCAGTGTCTGCTTTCTTTTTTTTATTATGTATGAATGCACTCCAATTCTGTTTAGAGTGATTATTTCATGTATAAGTGACATTTTAATGTGACGATTTAACAAAGGATATGCTCAATGAACAGGTTCTAAAATCATAAAAAAAGCCAACCTAGCACGAAGCTAAATTGGCTCTACTATTGAATGATAATCCGCTAATTCACTTTAATTATCTTTTCAATATTCCGCCTTCCATTACCCATCACTTCAATGCTGTACATGCCCTGAGGATACTGTCCAATATCCAATTGGTACTTAGAAGTCGTTTGAAAGGAATCCATCACATGACCGAGGGCATCATAAATCGTCACTTTGTATTGACCTTCTGATTTAAAATCTAGCATTACAAGATGCTTTGCTGGGTTCGGATAAAGGGTGAAATTATTTTCCTTAGCCTGTTCAGGAAGGGATAATGCCCGATCGAAATGGACATTATCAATATAGATATTCCCACCCAAACCTGATTTGTATGCGAACTTTAGGATGACTTCCTTTTCATGCTTATAGTCCTCTAAATTAATTGCTTCAGTGCGCCATTGCTCATCTGTAGGTTTGAAGAAACAGGCTTCTACACTGAGTGGATTTAGAATAGGTTCGTCTACCGTAGCCAATTCTGCACCGCCTTTTCTATACAGCTCGGTATAGTTTTGACCGCAGTCCGTTGAAATGGAAACAATTAAAGTATCTGCAAAGATGGCATCGGCCGTGAAATAGGGCGGCGTGTATTTGTGGTAGTTAAACGCCACATCAAAGGCCATGGAAGGTGCATCCGATTTGGTTAAATCCAATACGGGTGACTTAAAACTCTCTTCATACCCTGCCGTATAGAATATTAATATGGTATTGAAATTTGCTAAGGATTGGTTGCTATTATGCCCTATTTCATCGTCTAAATACCAGGTAAATAGACTCGATGTTTCATCATTTGTCCAAGCGTCAATCTGGTTTTCAAATGATTCCTGATATGGAAAAGCTACGGCTTCATCGCTGACATAAACTTCGGTCGTCGCTTCATTATTGATGGTACTTAATTCAATCGCGCCACCATTCACAGAAACAATCTGGACGTCTACCGTTTGACTGCCGCCAGGACTTGTGATTTC
>CAZUIT010000073.1:0-14252 GCA_964620355.1 uncultured Burkholderiales bacterium
TTGATGAATCAGAAAATCACCTTCAGAAATCCTACAGGACAAATTGCTCAGGTGCCAATATCTTCTGTGGCAAGCGTTGAATATGGTTCTACCTATGGTTCTGTGAAGCGTAAGGATGCCGATAAGGTCATCACCATCTTCTCGGAAGTGAAAGTAGGATCCAATGCGAATGAGATTGTTGCGAAGTTCAAAGACCTCTTGAAAAACTACGAGTTGCCAGAAGGATACTCGATGAAATTCACTGGAGAGCAGGAGAATCAAGACGAATCATCTGCCTTCCTCGGACAGGCCTTTGGAATCGCCTTTTTATTGATATTCTTGATCATTGTCGCCCAGTTTAACTCGGTGATGCAGCCAGTGATTATCATGTTCTCTGTACTCTTTAGTACAACTGGGGTATTTATTGGTTTGGCCATCTTCGAAATGGAATTTGTGATCTTGATGATGGGAATTGGAATTATATCGCTGGCCGGAGTCGTCGTGAATAATGCCATCGTGCTGATTGACTTTACTAACCTCTTACGTGCAAGGCGCAGGGCCGAGTTGGGTATTGCGGATGATGGACGCCTTCCGGAAGAGGAAATTCGTGGAACCATTGTGGAAGCAGGAAGAACACGTTTACGTCCGGTATTGCTTACGGCCATTACCACAGTTCTTGGATTGATACCTCTAGCCATCGGACTGAATATTAACTTCTTCACCCTGCTTTCGAGCTATGATGCCCAATATTATACGGGAGGTGATTCAGCAGCGTTCTGGGGGCCAATGAGTTGGACCGTTATCTTCGGATTAACCTTTGCAACTTTCTTGACCCTAGTTGTTGTGCCTGCTATGTATTATTTAACAGACAAGCTCCAAGCCTTCTTCGATCGTATATTTGGTTCAAGCTCTGATTCTGAGATCGAAGTAATCGATGAGAAGGCGCATGAATCGCTTTAAAAGAGCGGCTTCACATCATCTTATAAAATTCTAATTGTTCAAATCCCGGCCAAGATTCCTTGGTCGGGATTTTTTTTGCTTTCCACACATGTGCAAAAAAGCCTTCTTCATTCGTTAAGAAGAGAAGATACCTTTCGGAAATTTTAAAACTCATGTCTAAGCTACGCAATATCGTCTCCCTGCTATGTTTGACCCTTTATCTCGGGGCCTATGCTCAGGAAACGCGTATCTATGCCGATCCTATTTCCCGGTATAATAATGGGTTGGAGCTTTATGATAAAGAGAAGTTCGCCGCCGCTATTACTGAGTTTAGTGCCTATATAGAACAAGCAGAAGAGCATGAACTCCGCATCAATGCTTCCTTCTATATCGCTTTTTGTCATGATGAGCTCGGACATAAAGACGCCGAACAACAAATACTTAACCTGCTTGAAGCGCATCCAGAGCACCCGAAAGCTAATTACGCCCGCTATATTTTAGGGAAATCCTATTATGCGCGAGGCAATATTGGCAAGTCGCTACAGTATTTGGAGGAATGCGACCCCTTGAACTTAACTCCCGACGACCGAAAATCGTATTATTTTGTATACGGTTATGGATTATTCACCAAAGATAAATACAAAGAAGCCCGCGAACAGCTGCACCGAATTGAGAATAACAAAGACAAATACTACTACCCTACCCAATATTATTTGGGCTATATGGATTTGAGTGATGGCGAGGATGAAAAGGCGCTCGCTCATTTCAGCAAATTGCATAAATCAAAAGTATATGGCGACTTGGCCATGAAGTATTCTTGCTTGGCATACTATCGACTCGCTCGTTACCAAGACTTGATTGATTATTCCGACACCCTAGGGACCACAACCTATGCAAGCGACATTTATTGGGAGAGAGGAAAAGCTTACTATCAGTTGAATCAAGCTCAGGAAGCCTTGAATAATTTTCAAAAAGGAAGGGAAACAAGGGAGCTTAATGCAGAGGATTATTATATGCTTGGTATGTCTTACTATTTGGTGAATGACTATGAAAATGCATTTGTTAATTTCACATCTATTTCCAGTAATGGCAGCGAACTTCGTCAGAATGCGCTTATGTATGCTGGCGATTGTTTTCTCAAGCTCGATAAAAAAACCAATGCACGAAATGCCTTTTTTGAGGCTTCACGCTTGGAAACCAATAAAGACTTACAAGAATTGGCCTATTTTAACTATGCCAAGTTAAGCTTAGAGCCCCCATTTCAAGCAGAGGCTGTAGGAGCCTTGAGCAAGTTTATAGAACTCTACCCGAATTCCAAATATGGCGATGAAGCCAAAGGTTTTTTAGGAGAGGCTTTATTAAGCGCGAAGAAATACTCCGATGCTATTCCTGTTTTAGAAAGTATCAAAAATAAAACGGAGAAGATTAAAGGCATCTATCAGCAAATCTGCTATTTCTATGGAAATGAGTTGCTCCGTCAGGACCCACAATCGGCCATGACTTATTTCGAAAAGGCGCGCACCTATCCCATCGATGCAAAGATTGATGCACAGGTTGATTTCTGGGAAGGGGAAATCTATTATAAAGATGGAAAAGGACAGCAAGCTCTAAAACTTTGGGAGCATTTTTGTGCCAACCCGAAAGCCAAGGAAACACCGGTTTATGCTGATGGCCTGTACAATTTAGGCTATGCCTATTTTGACCGAAAAGAATATGGAAAAGCCAGTACTTGGTTTAAATCCTATACCAAAGAAGTGGTGTACTCCGGTGAAAAGAAAGCCAAGTATATTGATGGCATGACCCGCTTAGGCGATTGTTATTATATCATGGAAAATTATTCCCAGGCTATCAATGCTTATGCCTACGTTACAACCAAGGAAGGAGCAAATAGCGACTATGCATGGTTCCAAATTGGCATGATTCACGGTATTCAAAACAAATACGAAGAGAAAGTTGTGACCATGAAGCGTATCCCTTCACTCTACCCCAATTCAGAATATGTGGATGATGCGCTCTATCAAATCGCTTTGGTAGATCTACAAAGACAAAATTATCGAGAGGCATTAAGGGGTTTCTCCTTTTTACTCGAAGATTACCCGAACGGAATCTATGCCAAATCATCCTACCTCAACAGAGGATTAGCGCGCTATAACCTAAAGATGAATGACGAAGCCCTCGTTGATTATAAGATGGTGGTAGAGAATTACCAGAAAACAGAGGAGACAGAGGAGGCAATTCGGCAGGTTGAAATCATCTATAATGAAGAAGGCCGTGGCGATGAATTAATTATTTGGTTAAAATCAATTGGACAGTTCATTCGTGCATCGTATGAAGACTCCACCTTGTATAACTCTGCATTAAAAAAATACCAAGCAAACAATTGTGAAAGGGCCATTCAAGATTTCGGGTCCTACCTAGAACGCTTTCCTAAAGGGTATTTCCGCATTCAGGCCAATTTCTATCGTGCTGAATGCTTGTATGCCAAGCAGGAGTACGAAAAATCATTGGTAAATTATGAATATGTCGTGAAGCAAAAGTTTCCGGAATTCAATGAACGTTCACTACGACGCACCTCGTTTATCTACCTCTGGTCGAAAAAAGAGGCAGAAGCTATTCCTCATTTGATTGAATTGGAAAAATCCGCATCCCAGAAAGACAATATCCTCTATGCTCAGGTGAACCTCATGTATGTGTACTTGAATCAAAACAACTTGAGCAAAGCACTGGGCTTTGCCGAGAAGGTATTAAACAATGAAAAAGCACAGAAAACAGAAAAACGTGACGCCAATTTAATCATGGGTCGAGTATTGTTAGCTGAGGAAAAATGGGATTTAGCCAAGCCCTATTTTGAGAAGGTGGAGAAGGAGAAAGAAAATAAAAATGCCAAAGGAGCTGAAGCAAAATTCTATTTGGCGTATATCTCGTATAAAAAGGGAGAATCTAAAAAGCTCCAAGAGCAGGTATATTCCTTGGATGAAAAATATGCGAATCAAGTATATTGGGTTGCCAGAGGGTATAATTTGCTTGCACAATCTCTTATCGACCAAAAGGATATTTTTAATGCTCGTGCACTTTTAAACAGCATTGTGGATAGTTATTCAATCCAAGACGACGGCATACTTGAAGAAAGCAAACGCCTACTCCAACTGGCTGCAGAAGTCGAAACCCCTGGAAATGAAAACCACTAGCTAGTTTAGAATAATCCTAAATAAGCAAAACACCTCCTTCAAGTTTTTTAATTTAAAATTTACTCTAAATTTGCGCGGGATTAAAACTCGTAAGCCCTACTATTTGTTAGTATTTAGCAGGCAAAGAGCTTTAAGGCTGATTAAAAATTTAATGCACTCTAACATAGATTTTTCCAACAAGATGAACATTCAATCAGGAAAGAACTTTACCCGAATCATGCTGCTATGCACGCTGGTTCTAGTAACCTTCGTCCGTAGCTGGGCAGCAGATGCCACTAAAGGAAAGGACCTCTTTGAACAGCATTGCACTTCGTGTCATGCAATCAACGAAAAACTAATCGGACCTGCTCTTGCCGGCGTGAATGAACGCAGACAAGAAGCTTGGTTGATTAAGTGGATTCGCAACTCGCAAGCCTTAATTAAGTCGGGTGATGCTGTAGCGGTTAAGTTGTTTGAAGATAACAACAAGTCTATTATGACTTCTTTTGAGCAATTGGGCGATGATGAAATCAAAGATGTTTTGGCTTATATCGCTACCGGTGGAGACAAACCTGCTGCGGTTGAAGCATCCACTGAGAACGGTGTAGTGAATACCGGCGGCCCTGCTGCAAATAATAGCGGTTCCACTTGGATGATCGCAGCAATCATGCTCGGTCTGTTCATATTGATTGTTCAAATTTTCAATATTTTAAAACTCGTTTCGGAATATACCGGCACTAAATTTTTCAACCCAAATAGAACCAATGCACAATTGATGATGGTGTTCTTGATTTTGGGATTGGCAGGAACAGCTTGGGAATTTGCCGTTCACGGTCCGCTTACCTTACCGGAAGCCGCATCTGAGCATGGTGTGTTGATCGATAAAATGTTCGACATCACCTTGTATTTAACCGGATTCGTATTTGTGGTGACCCAAATTGCCCTATTCTGGTTCGCTTACCGCTACCAAGCAAAAGAAGGAAGAAAGGCATTATTCTATGCTCACAATAACCGTTTGGAAGTTATTTGGACTATTATCCCTGCGATTGCATTGACCGTCTTGGTATTGAATGGATTCAGCATGTGGTCGACCATAACGGATAAAGCTCCTGAAGAATCGAATGAAATTGAAGTCTTTGCTTATCAGTTTGGCTGGAAAGCACGCTATCCAGGAGCGGATCAAACCTTGGGTAAATCAAACTTTAACCTGATCTCTGGAACCAATGATTTAGGTATTGGTGTCGTTTCAGAATACGAAGCCATTGTAAAAGAAGCCGCAACAACGCTTGCAGAAGTGCAAGCGGAACAAGATTTCTTGGATTTGAATGATGATCCAACGGAAGAAGAGGCCATTGCAATCGCTGACAATAAAGTCAAACTAAAAAGAGCCCAGGGCCATTACAATAGACTCCTTGCTTTGAAAGGCAATGAGCGTGTATTTGACGGCACTGGAGATGACGATGTATTCCCTTCAGAAATTCATATTCCCGTGGATGAGCCAGTGCTGATGCGCTTCCGTGCTCGTGATGTGATACATAGTGCTTACCTACCCTATTTCCGTGTTCAGATGAACTGTGTACCTGGGATGCCAACACAATTTTGGTTCAAACCGACCAAAACTACGGATCAAATTCGTCAAGAAAAGAACGATCCTGATTTCGATTATTACTTATTCTGCGCCAAAATTTGTGGAGCAGCGCATTTCAATATGAAAATTAAAGTGGTGGTGGAATCAAGAGCTGACTACGATAAGTGGTTGAAAGCACAAAAACCCCGCTACAATAAAAGCGCGCCAGCAAAAGCCGCTATTGAAACGAGCACTGAAGAAGTAGCAAGTAAATAAGAAAAAGATTTTAAACACGCATCAATACATTTAAAGAATGGCAAACGCAACACATAGCGCAGAACTTCATAACGATGCCCACGAGCACCATCACGAAGAAAACTTCATCAGCAAGTATGTCTTCAGTATGGATCATAAGATGATATCCAAGCAGTTTTTGGTAACTGGTATCATCATGGGTGTTATCGGAATGGTCATGTCGCTGCTGTTCAGATTACAGCTAGCATGGCCTGACGAGTCTTTCGGGTTCCTTACTACTCTTTTAGGTAAATGGGCTCCAGACGGCAAACTCGATCCAAACTATTACCTCGCTCTCATTACCATCCATGGTACCATCATGGTATTTTATGTATTGACAGCCGGTTTGAGTGGAACATTCTCTAACCTACTTATTCCTTTACAAGTTGGAGCCCGCGATATGGCTTCTCCTTTTATGAACATGCTTTCTTACTGGTTCTTCTTTACCTCATCAGTAGTCTTGCTTTGTTCTTTATTTGTAGAAACCGGACCTGCTTCTGCTGGTTGGACCGTTTACCCGCCATTGAGTGCGCTTCCTGAAGCGATGCCTGGCTCGGGTGCTGGTATGACTTTATGGTTGGTCGCCATTATACTCTTTATCGCTTCCTCTCTTCTTGGAGGTATCAATTATATATCGACTATATTAAACATGCGTACTAAAGGAATGTCGATGAATAGAATGCCACTTACTATATGGGCATTTTTCTTCACCGCTGTTCTTGGTTTGCTTGCCTTCCCTGTATTATTGGGAGGTGGTTTATTATTGATTTTCGACCGTAGTTTCGGCACCAGCTTTTACCTATCCGATATCTGGATAAATGGTGCCGGTGCATTGAATAATACCGGTGGTAGTCCAATCTTATTCCAGCATTTGTTCTGGTTCTTGGGTCACCCTGAGGTTTATATCATCTTGATGCCTGCTTTGGGTATAACATCTGAAGTGATTGCAACGAACGCCCGTAAGCCAATCTTTGGATATACTGCAATGATTATCTCATTATTGGGTATTTCCTTCCTCTCCTTCTTAGTTTGGGGTCACCATATGTTCATTACCGGTATGAATCCGTTCTTGGGCGAGGTCTTTATGGTTCTCACCTTGATTATTGCGGTGCCATCGGCTGTTAAAACATTCAACTATTTAGCAACTCTTTGGAAAGGAAACATTCAATTCACTCCTGCAATGATGTTCGCTATTGGGTTGGTGTCTTTCTTTATTTCTGGAGGATTGACTGGTATCTTCTTAGGAAATGCAACACTCGATATTAACTTGCATGATACGTATTTCGTTGTAGCGCATTTCCATTTGGTAATGGGTTCAGCTGCCATCTTTGGTATGTTGGCTGGTATTTACCACTGGTTCCCACGCATGTACGGACGTTATATGAACAATACCTTAGGGTACTTGCATTTCTGGATCACCTTTGCTTCGGCCTATTTGGTGTTCTTCCCAATGCATTTCATGGGTATTGCTGGAGTACCACGTCGTTACTACCAATTCACCGTATTGCCTGAATTCGGCATATGGATGGATGTGAACGTATTGATTTCTGTTGCAGCCATCATTGGTGGCCTTGCACAAGTACTCTTCTTATGGAACTTCTTCTATTCTATATTTAAAGGAAAAAAATCTCCACAAAATCCATGGAAATCAAACACCTTGGAGTGGACTGCTCCAGTAGAACGAATTCATGGAAACTGGCCTGGAGAAATTCCAACTGTTTACAGATGGCCATATGACTATAGTCGTCCGGATTGTGAAGAAGACTTTATTCCTCAAAATGTTCCTGATGAAGATATTCAAAAAATACATGTGCCAAAATCAGCTCCTGTTAAACCGGAATCTCCAGAGACTCCTACTGCAGAGGGCGAAGACGGCAATGCCTAATACATGAAGGTAGAGTAAATGAAAATTGACCTGTATTCAGAAAAATTTTTCAGACGATTCGGTCTTTTAACCGTTTACTCCATCTTCTTTTTAATCTTCGTTGGCGGCTGGGTTCGCGTAACCGGCTCTGGGATGGGTTGTCCTGATTGGCCAAAATGTTTTGACCAATGGGTTCCTCCAACAGAGCTCTCAGATTTGCCAGAAGATTATAAGGAACGTTTTAAAAGAGGAAGCCACGAGGTAGCCGATTTTAATGTGTTTCATACCTGGACAGAATATGTGAACCGTTTGGTTGGCGTTCTGATTGGGTTATTTATTGCCATAACGATGGTTTCCTCTTTTCAATTCAGAAAAACAGAACCAAAAATTACGGTATATGCAGTTCTTTCTTTCGTGTTAGTTGGATTCCAAGGATGGATTGGAAAAGTAGTTGTCGATAAGAACTTAGCTGGTTGGATGGTTACCATTCACATGTTAATTGCTCTTGTAGTAGTTGCAATGGTTATGCTCGCTGTATTTCGACATGCTGCTCCAAAATCCTCAATTGATGGTCAAAATTCACTTCGAAATTTGAGCATGATTGCCCTTGTTCTTACCTTGATACAGATTACTGTTGGCACCCAAGTTAGGGAACGTGTAGATGAAGTACTTATTCATCAACTCGCTCCGAATTGGATTGACCATGCTGGGTCTGTGCTTCGTTCCCATGTGATTTTGTCGTTCTTGCTTATGGGCGTCATAATAGCACTTTGGTACCAAGCAAAAAAAGGATTGAGAAATGAGGGGGGGCTAAAAAAAGTACTGAATATCACTTTACTCTTTAGCCTTATACAAATACTCAGTGGAATCGCTAATAGATGGATGGATTTACCCGCCATTTCTCAGATGAGTCATATTCTCTTCGGCACCTTAATGGCTGGAGGGTTTTATTATCTCTGGATGGTTTTAAACAGAAAGTCAACCTCACAAGAGGTCCTTTAAAGATATAAAGTGACATGATCACGAACGAATTAACACATAAGGAAGCCTTTTCACTCAAAGCAAAATTGAGTGATTATAGCCAGTTGATTAAAATGCGACTGACCTTCACTGTTGTATTTTCTGCAGCAATGGGTTTCTTGTTGGCAACTACTGCAGCCACCCCAATGGTCGACCTTTTCTGGTTGGTGCTTGGTGGTTTTTTGGTGGTAGGAAGTTCCAATGGCATCAATCAAATGATTGAAAAAAATTACGATAAACTGATGCACCGAACAGCCAATCGTCCAATTGCCACTGGCAGAATGGGCATGACTGAGGCGGCAGTATTTTGTTTATTGATGGGCATTGCTGGAGTGAGTATCTTGAGCTATTTCTTAAACCCTTTAAGTGGTTGGTTAGCTTTGGCCTCTTTGGTATCCTATGCCTTCTTCTATACTCCACTCAAAAGAATCTCGCCAGTTGCGGTATTTGTTGGTGCCTTTCCAGGAGCAATTCCTCCAATGTTGGGCTATGTGGCAGTAACAGGAAGAATCGATGCCGTAGCTATCGCCTTATTTGCAATTCAATTCTTCTGGCAATTCCCGCATTTCTGGGCCATTGCTTGGATCTTGGATGAAGATTATAAACGTGCAGGATACCGCCTACTGCCTTCTTTTGAAGGAAGAGGTAAAAAATCAGCACGGCAAATGGTTTGGTATACCGTCGTACTAATCCCAATGGGATTTTTACCCTATACTTTAGAAGTAAGTGGATTGATTTCAGGGATTATCTCAGCCACTGCGGCCCTGGCCTTCCTTTATTTTGCAATTAAACTTTACCGCAGTTGTGCCGATAAAGACGCGAAGGTGCTTATGTTTGCTTCTTTCCTTTATCTGCCGGTTGTTTTACTCTCATTTGTCTTAGATAAATTGTAAAAAACGATGATGACTGCAACACACAGCACCCCGACCAAAAACAACTTTGTAGTTGACCCGGTTAAATTTAACCTCTGGTTGGCTATTATTGCTACCTGTATGTTCTTTGCTGCCCTTACCTCTGCTTATATTGTTAAGCGTGCAGAAGGCAATTGGGATGCATTTATGATTCCGCCGCAGTTCATTTATTCTACGGTAATTGTACTCTTGAGCTCAGTTACCATGCAATGGGCTTATTTCGCCGCAAAGCGCGATGAACTATTCCAAACCAAAGTGGCTGTATTTAGTACCCTGATTTTAGGGATAGCCTTTGGTATCAGTCAATATTTGGGTTGGGAAGTCTTGTATAATAACAATAAGATTTTTGCTTCGGATAACGTAGCCGCCTCTTTTTTCTACGCTATTACTGCATTTCACTTCTTGCATATTGCAGGAGGATGGATTGCTGCCTCCCGTACATTGGTGAAAACCTTTAAACTTGAGGTCAATAAAACGAGCATGCGCACCATCAGTATGTGTACAACATACTGGCATTTTATGGGCATACTCTGGATTTATTTGTATTTGTTTTTATTTTTGAACCGCTAATAAACAAGGAATGTCAACACACTCAGTAGCATCGAACAATTCCGGATCTGTATGGAGAGGAGGAGTCTCTCCCTTCAACGTCAGCTATGGTAAGTTGATGATGTGGATCTTTTTGTTATCCGACGCATTTACTTTCTCTTCCCTGCTGATTGCATATGGAACAGAGCGTTTTAGTTTCTCAGGAAACCTTGATACCCCATGGCCAATGCCGGATATGGTGTTCAACCATTTTCCATTTGCCCATCATATTCACCTGCCTTTGTTCTTTGTGAGTTTGATGACATTTATCCTCATCTTCTCTTCCGTTACCATGGTATTGGCCGTAGAAGCAGGACATCGTCTTTCCAAAAAGGAAGTTGCCAAATACATGTTCATGACAATTATTGGTGGATTTGCTTTCTTAGGCTGTCAGGCGTGGGAATGGAGTAACTTCATTGGCGACGGAGCAACCTTGAGCATTAATCACTTCTCGCTAACAGCAGAAGGATTGGCCTATGCAGATACGCTAACTGTTGGTGAAAAATACGAATGGAGTGATGGCTTGCGTCAGGTTGGACCCGGAGTATTTTCGGCACTTTTCTTTATAGTAACCGGTTTCCACGGCTTCCACGTATTCTCTGGAGTCGTGTTAAACGTAGTCGTTTATATCAACGTACTAAAGGGAACTTACGAGAAACGCGGCCATTACGAAATGGTTGAAAAAGCCGGATTATATTGGCATTTTGTTGACCTGGTTTGGGTCTTTGTATTTACTTTCTTCTATTTGATCTAACGTATTAACCAAGAAACTCATGTCACACGCAACACATAGCGATAAAGAAACCCTGATGTACGAAACCAATCAGGAGATGTTATACCACGGCGAAAGTCATGGAACCAAAGAAATATGGAAAATCTTTCTATGGTTAACAGTCATCACGGTATTGGATATTATCCTCTACTTTGCTTTAGAACCAACGATGTTCCGTAATATCACCTTTGTAGTATTCGGAATTGTAAAAGCTTATCTCATTGTAGGTTACTTCATGCATATGAAACATGAGCGCACGAACCTCGCTCTGTCTATTATCGTCCCTGTGGTATTTATTTTGGGCTTGATAATGGGGCTGCTTTACGAAGGAAACTTCTGGAGCACCATCTAATATGAAGAAATACGGCTTTTTTATAGCGATTGGAATTCTTGCAATTCCAGTAATATGGATATTTATGTTGAAGCAAGGCAATATTGTCTCCACTTCACTTCCTATTTACGGTGAGCGCTATTATGATTCTAAAATCGGAGATACGGTATACCATACCATCTCCGATTTTGCATTTATCGACCAAGAGGGTGATAGCCTCAAGAAGAATGACCTGGAAGGAAAAATCTTTGTTGCCAACTTCTTTTTTACCAGTTGTCCAGATATTTGTCCGGCGATGATGGGCAACCTTCAATACGTCTATAATAAGTACAAGGATTCCCCCGACATTCGCTTCCTGTCCATGACGGTCGATCCGAAAAAAGATTCAATATCCGTCTTAAATAAATACGGATACAATCTTGGAGCACAGCCAAAGCAATGGTATTTGCTTACTGGTACTAAATCCATGCTTTATTCAGCTGCAGAATATGACTATCTATTGGCCACAGTAGAAACTTCACTTGAATCTGCATTCATCCATAGCGATATGGTTGTTCTCGTGGATACCAATTTTCATATTCGTGGTTTTTATAAAGGAACTGACTTCAATGAAATGCGCAGACTCTCGGATGATGTGAAGGCACTTGTAGTAGAAACCAATGGAAACCAACACTAAACCGACCAAATACCGCGGAATCATTATTGCCTTGTCGGTAATCATTCCTCTTGCTGTTGCAGCACTTTTTCAGGTAAAAATTCCAGGTATTGATTTGTCTTTTCTTCCTCCGATCTATGCCTCAATTAACGGATTAACGGCCATACTTCTTGTGGTTGCGGTCATTGCCATCAATAAGGGAAACAAAGCACTCCATGAGCGATTGATGAAAGTCAATATTGGACTTTCTGCCTTGTTTTTGGTACTCTATGTTGCGTATCATATCACTTCAGAAACGACTCCCTATGGAGGAACTGGATTTATTAAAGGCTTCTATCTGACAATTTTAAGTAGCCATATCATTCTGAGCATAGCGGTCATCCCTTTGGTACTATTCACTTTTGTACATGCCTTAAGTGAACGTTTTGATAAGCACCGTAAATTAGCCAAAATCACCTTTCCAATCTGGCTCTATGTTGCGGTGACTGGAGTCTTGGTTTATATCATGATTTCCCCCTATTACCCTCAATAAATAGTATCTTCGCCTTATGAAAAGAATCATCTTCTCATCTGCATTATTTCTTCTCACTGCTGCATATTCTTTGGCCCAATGTCCAATGTGCAAAACAGCTGTAGAATCTAACCTCAATAACGAAGGAGCTACTGCCGGACTTGGCTTAAATGATGGAATCCTCTATCTACTAGCCGCTCCTTATTTACTCTTTGGTACCGTCATTTTTTTATGGTACAAAAACAACAAGCGCAAACAAGCGCTAAACGCATAACATATGTGTACCGAAAAAGCCACTTCTAAATTCGACGCCTTTCGTAAATTCAAATGCCCCAAATGCCGCCGTGGTAAAATGTTTACCCATTCGGTATTTAATCTGAGAAAATTCCAACAAATGCGCCGCCATTGCCCAGTATGTGAGGTCAATTTCGAACCTGAAACTGGATTTTACTGGGGAGCTATGTATATATCCTATGCAGTTAGCGTAGCCATGAGTGTTACCATTGGTCTTGCCATCCGCATTATTTTCGGCGATGGATTAGATATCAATGTCTATATCGTTAGCATTATTGCTACTATGATTTTAATGGCTCCTGTCACCTTCCGCCTTTCTCGTGCCATCCTCTTACATGGGGTCGCCAATATCGACTATGACCCAGATTTTGAGTGGGACGGGGTGGTTCATGAGGAGGAAGAAGTTATTTCCTGAAGGGGCTACTGGGTTTTGGGTTACGGGATAGAGCAACGTAACCTTTACCTTAACCTCAGCCTCGTCGCCCTGAGCGAGCCTAATAACATTTTCTTCCTTTACTTCAAACTTACAACGAGTCGAAGGGCTTAGCCTTAACCTTAACCTCGTCATCCTGAGCGAGCCTTCTAGCATTCTATTCCATTACTAAAAACTTGCGGCGAGTCGAAGGGCTCAAACCAAATTATCATTCCTCAAAATATTTTTATTGTTTTTCAATAAAAATTTACTGTAATTCGTATAAACATTACCGCTATGGATACGAATCAATCAGGTCAAAAATTAAACTGGGTTCAGCAATTGCGTCAATTACCCAATCGCTATCAAGTTAGCTTTACCCAAATGTTAAAGACCGCCTCGGGCATCAGTCGTGGCATCTACTACTTTGCCATTATTTTTATGCTCGGTCTACTTTACAGGCTCTTCTTTCGTCTTGAAGAACTAGACCGGTTCGTATTGCCATTATCAGAGATTGATATTTTGCCTCTGACAAAGGCAGCGCCAAATCTATTTCACTTATTGCTAGGCTTTGAAATGATTTTTGGATTAATTCTCGCCTATACCTTTTGGAATTTGGAACAGTTTATCAAATCCATAGACCCATTAAGACCTTTCAGTAATTCCAAATCCAAAAAATTTATAGGCCGAGTGGCATGGATGGCCCAAGCATTTTTTGTAGCCAAGGTTCTATTCAGGATTACAGTGATGCAGGGTCCACATGAGTTTTTGTTGAGTCAAACAAGTGAACTCATTGGCTTTGGAACCAATGAATACTTTTTCCCTTTCAACTACCTTATTCTCGCATATTTCGTAAGCATCTTCTCTCAAATATTCAAACGCGGGATCACCATCCACAACGAACTCGAAGAAGTAATCTAACATGGCACTTATCATCAACCTCGATAT
>CAZUIT010000074.1:0-13471 GCA_964620355.1 uncultured Burkholderiales bacterium
TCATTTCAAATTTGGCTATAAATCAATTTAGTGGCAAGAAAGCGGTGAGTCATGTCAAGAAAACTAACGATTATTGCCTAACCACTTTTGTATTGATAATACGCTAATACCATAGAAAAATTCATTTTCAGCCATGAACACAAGCACTAAATCCTTTCTATTACTTCTCGCCCTTTGTCTATCTGGACCGCTCTCTGCTCAATTTTTATTCAAGCAGCTTTCATTTCGTATAGGTAATTACCCAAGCAACCCGGAATTTATCAGTGTTCTTGGCGATACCGCTTATATGATTGCACTCAATGGACAGGGTGAAAAAATAATGGCAAAATCCGATGGCAAATCACTTGGGTTATTGGAAACACCATTAAGTATTGATGGGCACAAAATCATCCCGACAACACTTTATGCTACCCGAACAAAAATTGTATTTCAAGGCAAGGAAGAGGTCGTGAACAAAGGCTTCTTTTTTCAATATAATCCAGCAAATGGCGAAGTTATCAAATTGGATTTAGGAACGAGTACCTTTTATAAGTATGTTCCAGGGTCTACCTCAGTTGAGCGAGATAAGCAGGGAGGAATCTATTTTCTGGCTACAAAGCCTGGTATTTTTGAACTTTGGAAAACCGACAATTCAACAGCAGGAGTCCAATTGCTTTACACCTTCACAAAAGCGCCTGCCACTTCATTTTATACCAACTATATGGCACTAGATGAGGATATACTCTACTATGTAGGACTCGATGCCACTGTCGGATATGAAATTTTCAAGGTTAACTTAACCGCTGGTACAACAACCCTCTTAAAGGACATTAACTCCGCCAAAAACACCCTAATGAATGAATCGCCAGATCGTCTTTATGTGTACGAACATCGCCTCTATTTTACCGCGTATGAAAGCAATCAAACGGGCAAAGAACCATGGGTAAGCGATGGAACTTCCGCAGGCACCAAAATGATTGGCGACATGTATTTTGGCTCTCAGACTTCCAATGCCTCAAGTTTTTTCGGATATAAAGGTCAGGTATTGTTTATTGCGACTGAACGACTCAAAGACAGCGCATTAAAAGGAAGCGAATTCTATACTTACAACCCACAAGCAGGAACATATGCTCTACTTAAGGAAACATATCCAGGAACAGGACATGGAGCAAATAATGCTAAAATATGGGTAAATGAGGATGATGAACTTTTGTTTACCGCGTTCGATTCAAGCAATGCGAAGGCTGGAATTTGGAAATCAGATGGCACAACAGCCGGTACTTATGAATGGATTGATGCTTCAGATTATGGAACCAATTCTTTTAATGTATTTGGCATTGATTTTCGTCATGGCATGGTAGTGGGCCAGAACCCGAATTTATATTGGTTCTCCTATGATGGTACGCAGAAGATTAAAATTGAAGACCCTTCAATCCCGATGCTCGGTCAAATATTTAATCCCATAACGCAAGGAAATGGAAAAGCCTATGTCGTGCTGAATATCCCAACTGCCGGAAACTTGCTTTATTTGATGGATATGCCCAAACCTAATTTAGGGCCTGATACCACAATTTGTCCTGCTACCTCTGCCTTGCTAAAAAGCCAATACGACTCTACCGAAATGACCTTTAAATGGAACGATGGCTCTACGAAAAGCAGCTTGCTCGTTGATCAGAAAGGAACCTTTTGGCTCGATTTATATTCACTTGACGCATTAGACTATTTCGGAAGAGACTCCATTAAGATTAGTATGGAGGAGATCAATTTTACTCTAGGCAATGACACCGCAATAGCACTTCCAACTGTTTTACGCGTCGACTTCAAGGGAAAATTCTTGTGGAACACAGGTAGTACTGATAGTTTTATCGTGGTTACACAGCCAGGCAATTACGTTCTGCACTTTACCTCAGAAGGAGGGTGCGAATATGACGATACCGTATCAATTAGCACTCTCTCTCATTTAGACAAAATCACTTCTAAAGCACCTTTTCTCTACCCAAATCCCATTCGGAATGGGCAAAAACTTCATATAAAAGTAGACGAAGGTCAGGTGATAAGTAGCATTCGCGTATACAGTATTCAAGGCAAAAAAATGCTCGAGGTGAACCCTCAATCCGGACTCAATACACTTGAACTCCCCGCACTAGCATCTGGAAATTACTTCGTTGAGCTTGAACTCGTTTCTGGTGAGAAATCCATTGCTCGACTCAGCATACTTCCGTAGCCAAAAATGGTAAAATATTCTTTGTCATTGGGATATAAAAGACATCCTATCTAAGCTATACATCAAGCCAAACGAAAATTGATTGAGTAAAGAAACTCTGAAATTCTTATCTACCTGCTTGATGCCTTCTAAATGATTGTACGAACCAGCAATTTCAAGATAATTGAGCTCCAGTGGGTTAAAGTTTAGTTGAAAGGCCAAACGTTTTTTCGAAGAAACAAAACAGAGCACTTTTGTATTGAACGCGCCTTGGAGACGCGTATACTTACCAGAAGTTTCAATCTTTTCATTCCGGATATAATTTTCATACTTGGAAGACCCATTGCCCCAAACAGAAGTTGTAGCTATGCCAAATCCGAAGTACAATGGACCCGTGACATGTACATAATGTTCCAGCTCCATTTGAAAACCATAGCCAGTGGAAAGTGCTTTGTAGTTGCTTTCTGTATGAATGGTACTATTTTCCTCGTATTCAGCGACTCCACCTAGGCTAAAAACCATGTGTTTACTCGAAAAAATGCTCGTCTTTAAACCTACAAAACCTCTAGATCGGGTTGTCTTAAAATAGTATTCAGGCTTGGCACTCACATAATTATTAAAGCCCGTTGATAAATCACTCAGCACACCAATCTTCCAATGGCTCTCTTGGGCTGAAGCTAATAATGTACTGAAAATAAAACTTGAAAAAAAGAAGGATTCTAAGCATGGAATGTAGGGATGGATGCACTCCTAACGCAGCATAAACCACGAAAGTATGCTTAAAAGGAAATACATGACCATCCTCCTATCTGCCAACAACTTCATATTGGCTTACGATTTAAACAAAAAGGCCACCTTTGTTTATTGTATACCTATGAATTGCTTGATTCCAACTCACACTTGGCCTTGCGAAATAGTTTTAAAAAATTGAGCCGAGTTCAAAATGATTTCGTGGCAAGAAACCGAATTCGCTCTATCAGTGCTAAGATTATTCAACTCGGCAATTCAGGTCTTCAAGCGAAGTCTGCATTCCTGGCTAAGCTCTTCTGCAGATTCTTCTTCATCCTACTTGGTAGCCAGCCCGTCATACTTTCCTCTAAATATACTCGGGTAAGACCCTCATCAGATTCTAGCCTCCAATTATGTATTGCATTGGTGCCAACTGCTTTTCCGGTCCAACTCTACAAGTAAGTCGCTGAAAACGTGTATATTATAGCATATATTCTAATACCACCCGATTGCTAGGTAAACTGGGAATTGACATTCAGTTCATCTTCAATATGTGTATAAGAAATACCTAGCCCGTAATCTTCTCCCAAATCTTCACCATAGCCAAGGTATCCAACTTACAGTAGGCAAGTAGGTCTTTTCTTGTTTTATGGATGACATTAGGCGGCATAGCGGCAAGCTGACTGAACATAAAGCTGGCCGTCCCTCCTTCTTGAATATTCAAGTCTTTGTAGCTGAGTTCGGGCACCATTACGGGCAATACATTTTTTATGGATGAACTACCTCCGAAGGCTTCGCTGCTCACCCAGCCTTGCTTGAATGGAACGATGAGGTCTTTGAGACGAGCGATAAGTCCATCGATAAATTCAGCATGTTGGGGGAAGTCACGAGCGAGCTCACGTAATCTCGACTCTTCAAAACTTTGGTACCAGACTAGGATACTTCCCGTATCTCCAAAATGTCCCTTCAGACTAGCAATCAAAGCTTCGCGTGGATCTACGCCAGCTTCAGCTAGAAACTCCAGATGTTGTAGCTCTGCATCTGGGCTCGTTTTTATATGCAGGCTGTATTGAAAGGGAATCTGCTGATAAGGCCGACTTTCCTGGTATTCAGGCACCCCATACATCACTGTTTCGAAATCAAAAAAATACAACGGGTATTCGAGTCCGCCAACAAATTCCTGGAGGGTTACTTTATCCTGCTGGATGCTTGTGTCCAGCTCAACTTCTGTCTCTTCCTCAGGGGGATTTTGCCTTGTGCAGTATCCTTTAAAATTACAGGGATACGGCTTATCGCATTGAGCACCCATTTCAATATCTGGCTCTTTCCCCCAGGCCAAGAGACTGTGAAACTCTTCCACTTTTTCTTCGACCCATTCTTGCTCCTTCAACACGTCTGAAGTAATATCTGTAGCCTTAAATAAGACCTGAATATCTAACTCTCCACGCAATACATATTCTGGATCAAAGTGGAGAATATAAAAACGATGGATATCCAACCCCGCTCCTTTCAGCACATAATACTGCACCGCTCCATCTTGGGTATGTTGCGGCTTCGCTCTATTGGTGCTTTTTACTTCATATACCTCATAGCCTTCTGGCGTTTTTAACAAAACATCCACCGCCACAAGGGTATCGTTATGGATAAAGGTCGCTTCATAGATTACTTCTTTCCCTTGTCGAATAAAAGCAGCCGTACGCTTCGCACTTTCAATGCCCGGATATCGGTCGTCTGCCTGTGCATCCACCCCTCCTGGAAGTCGCTCTTGAGCCAAAACGCCGGTATCCGTTCCACGCTGAAAAATTTTCATTGCCTGCTCATCATACGGATCTGCTTCTTTGTATTTGAACTTGTACAAGAAGAGTCGCTTTGGGCATTGACAACCGTACATGAAGGTGGATTTGGAAAGCATTTTGTTCATTCAAAGAAGGGTTTTAGGTTACGGGTTAGTGGGAAGCAATTTCGGATATCATTTTTGGAAATCTATGTTAACTCTCGAGATTTAAGAGGGTGAGATATGTGAGGGTGAGACAAAGCGTTATTTGCTCTAACCCGTAACCTCTAACCTAGCGCCTTTTAACGCCTCGATATCTTTGTTCCAGTCCAAAATCTTCTTGCGGAGGGCAATGACCCGATCCACATCTTGGTATTCTTGCGCTTTGTCGAGCTTTTCCTTGCTACGGCTGAGCTTCAATTCAAATGCTTCTAGCAGCTCAGATAGCTCATCCGACAAACTGCCAAATTGATAAATTGTCGTATTCATAGGTGCAAGTACAGCGCTCGTTCCGCCAAAACACGACGGAGCAAAATAAATCACGATTACATTCACCAAAACTTCAACCTCAACTTTAGCCTTAACCTTCTCCGTCCGCCATAGCTTTTTCAGCGAAGGCGGAAACCTTAGACTTTACTCCATCACCACGAGCCTCAACTCTCCTTTTCCCGTAACACGCACCACATAAAGGCCTGCCGGAAGCGACGCTAGATTCAATACATTCATTTTGTTCACTAAGATGCCTGTCTTTACCGGTTGACCAAGGGCGTTGAATACGGTATAGTTTTGTTGTTCGCTTTCTTGCTCCAATTCGAGGGTAAACTTTCCAGAACCTGGGTTTGGATAAATGCGAAACTGGGTTCTGTTCTGTCCGGATAAACTATTAATGGTAATACTTACTGTTTTGGTAAACTCGCTCGAGCAACCTTCAGTACTTGTTGCTTGCACTTGTACACTGCCTGTGCCTGTGGTATTCCATTTAATTTCAATACTAGAAGTACCTTGCCCGCTGACAATGGTCCCATTTTGTACCACCCAGTTGAAAGCAGTTTGTCCGCTTGGATTCACAGAATAAGAATAAGTTATTGCCGTGCTTAAGCTTTGATCATCACCAGAAATGCTTTGAATAACTGCCGGGTTATAGGCGATTATGGAAACAGTATCAATCCCCATACATTGGAGTCCGTTTTCGGTTTTAAGGCCTTCTACCAACCATATAAAACTTTGCGAAACAGCATAATTAAAGCTACTATCGGTATAAAGTGCCGAATTTGCGCCTCCATATTGGTAGCTATTGGCATCATACCAAGCATAGGAATCTGCGCCATTTGCAGTGACTTGCACGGTATCTCCCGGACAAAGCCATTGGGTCATGCCTGCATCAAGTGGCACCATTTGAACCGAAAGTTCCATGGTATCTGCATTTCTACAGCCGAATATATTCTGAACTTGAACATGATACGACCCGCTGTCACGCACCCATATAAACGGGGTATTGGCCTGTGTATTCCAAGCATAACTTAACCCGGTATCACCCTGAACTTCGATGCGTAATGAATCGCCTAAACAAATTCGTGCATCTGCTCCAAGACTCATATTTGCTGGCGGGTTTATAGATAGCTGAAGCGTATCCCAAGTATGACATGTTTTGTTTCCTTGGTTAATTCGCGAATCAATCAAGAATACTTGTTCCATGCTTAAAACAAACGATTTGCTTGAACCCGAGAATACAGGTAGATCTCCTCCATTGCCTTGATAGGTGGATTGGTCGTACCAATCGAAGGTGTCTGCGCCTGAAATGGAGAGATGCACAGTATCGCCCAAGCAGACCGCTTGATTGGCAACCCCTTTTAGCTGAGGTTGAATCGAATAAAGCTCCACCGTATCTGAATTCAAACAAGCCGCCAAGTCGGTCACTTCCACGATAAATGTTCCTGGCTGAAGTGTTAGAATTGATTCAGCTACTTCGGAAGTATTCCAGCTATAGGACCATCCAAGCGTATCACCCCCAGCGCTCAGCACAATGCTGTCATTTTCACAAACTGCCTGATCATTTCCTAAGTCAGGAAGTGGCAAAGGGTTTACACTGATAGAAACTGTGTCTGAATTTTTACATCCATCCATATCTTTAACGAAGAGGGCCAACTTCATGCTAGCAAAAAGAGTCGCCGACCAAGTATTACTTGATGTATTTAAATCAATTGTGTCTAGCAGGCTCCACCACTCATACTGAATCAGTCCGTTGCCCCGGGTTAGAATCCCTTGGGCTGAGTATAACTCACCAGCACATAGCATCGTATCCATTGGGAGTTTCACCTGAACATAATCGCCAATATCAAGGGTGTCTTCTAATGTAGTATAGCAAGGTGTATTGGTATTCAGAATAAGCTGTACATAATTTCGCCCTGGCTGAAGGATGAGTGTATCTTGTTTGGTATAGGTTTCTTTCACCACGTTTCTGGCTGAATCCAATACACGGTATCGATGCTGGAGTCCGGCATAGGTTTGATTTGACGTAAAATCTACTGCCACCTTCCCGCAAGCAAACTCCTCTGTAGAAAGCACCGCATCTGGCGTTGCGCGAACAAAAATGGAAAATGACTGCGAAGACCTTCCGTTTAATGGACAGTAATCATCTTCCGCGATAACATTAAAAGTATAGGGTATATTGCTAATATCTGCTTCGCTTGGCGTCCAACATAATTGTCCGCTAGCGTGTTGTACTGTACCATTATTGTTTGAGAATGTTAAACCAGGAATTCCTTCATTCCATGATAAACGTACATTATCAGCTGTATCTGCATCATCGGTATTAATGGTAAAACAAAATTGCTGACCTGCACATGCCTGAGCCGAATAAGGCGGCAAGATGCGGGGCAATTCGTTGGTGCAAGTAATAACTTTCATGACAAAGTCGCGCCGTGTTATGCCTATTACCCGCATGGTATCATTTACCAGACGCCATTCTTTTACCTCTAGTACAATCGTTCCGTACTGACCTAAGGAGGTTGGTCTAAATTTCAAATCACCAGTAAGTGGATCTAAATGAAAACCAGCTGGCCATTGAAGATTTCTATTTGGGTAACCAAAATAAGTCATTGGGTTATTGGCATTCCAAGGGCTGCTCCAATTGGTGACATAATTAGGAGCTAAAAGAGGATCAACGAGTAAAAAGCTAAGCGAATCACCACTATCTACTGTATCAATAGCCCCAAGGTTATAGGAATAATCTTTATTGTGGCAAGCCAATATGCGTGGCGGATTTGTGAATTTAGGCGCTGAATTGCAGGAAGCGTAACATTTGTTTAGTTCGGCATAGGTGAAAAAATTTTGACTGGCATGACCCGTTGTAAGATTTCCATCTCTGCAGCATTGTTCCCATGAAAAAGTCCAGTCACATTGGCTATAGCTGCTTAAATCTACTTCCATACTCCAAGTAACCTCTTCATAACCATACTGATAAGTACCTGAACATTTACTCGCTACGGCACAGGTGCTACCAATACCTGTGATGTCTTTAGTCGATACTTTTGTTTGTTGTGAAACAGTGAAAGTGGTGGACCCTGACGTGACTTTCAAGTTAGACTGAGAGAGCGCTAGTCCATTGCAATCGCGGTAGGCTTTTACAAAGACATCATACTTTCCACTGCCCTTACAGGTATAGGTAATTTCTGCTCCGAGAATGGATGCATGCGCAGCTTGTCCATAACTTACGAATAACGCGAGGAGCAAAAAGGTGAACAGAGAAGTTTTCATACGCTAAAGAACCCATAAGAGATTCTAAGTATAAGAGACTGAACTTATCTTAAACGTTGCCTTAAAAACAAATATTTGACTCTACTCCAACTATAAGGTAGCATGATCCCATAAACAATCCATTCGCACGAGATAAGCTACCAAGCGATTAAATTATTTGCCATTGTTTGACTTCATAGATACCAAGATATAAATTGAGGGATAATGAGAACCTGTCTTTATGTGATTGTATTCAGTACTACCCTCTTGCATCTTCAATGTAAAAATGAAAGCAAATTAACCCAACCCAAGGCCTTGGGGCTCGACTATTCAAAGAATATTGAAACCGTTGGAATCGTTTTGAACCTATCGGCCATGGGCGATTATATACTGAACAATTTTAGCACTTCTACCAATCAGTATGCATTGATTCGCTTTCATAATGAAGCATTTGAGAAGTTCAAAAACCATGAAGCAGTGCAATGGGCGAATAAGATGGCTGAGGCAAACTTGCTCCAGTTTAACGACTATTATTATGGGCTCTATTACACCCCTTTTCCTGATTTCGAAAAGCTGAATTTGGAAACTGACGCGACACGAATGATGCATACGGACTTAAGCGATTCGTTGGTTATGAGCTATCACAAGAGCTTTAATTCTGCCCTAAGAAAGTTTTATCAAGATGCAGAAATGGAAAAGCATTTTGAAAAATATGCCTCCGTTTATTCGGATATGTTGGATGAAGTTGCTATTCAAAGTCAGCAGATTCCTCTAGAAGCACTTTCTGACCTCTTAACGGATGGAAAAGACAGTACTGACATTCGCTACCACCTCCTGCCCTCCTTGAATATCCCGATTGGATTCAATTTCGGACCAAATCTTCAACAAGGAAATCAGCTCGAATTCTATTTTATTTTCGGTCCTAGTGAAGAATTGAATCCTATGTCCAACCCATTTAAACAAACGACAGTTCGGAATCTGGGATTCAGTGATACTGGTGCTATTGCCGATTTAGCCGTTCATGAGTTCACGCATTCCTTTGTGCGCTTTCTCCAATATGAAAATATGGAAACCGCTATGATTGAATTACGTTATTTGAATACCCCAGAACTCAAACGAGCGATGGCTGAAATCGGACAGGCCGAACACTGGTCCAATGTATTTGAAGAGCACCTCGTCCGAGCCTGTGAGATTTTATTATGGAGAAAACTCGGTCACCTCGACAAGGCCGAAGAAAAACTCGAAGCCGAGCTCAAAGAAGGCTTCATCTATATTCCTGACTTCCTGCAAGCCCTAGAAAGCTATACCTCATCACGAAGTGAGTATCCTAGTTTAGAAAGTTATATGCCCGTATTGTTTCAGGGGCTTCGGGATAAATACTCGAGGTGAGGTTGAGAGGGTTCGAGATTGAGAGAATTCGAGACAGCCAGACTAACAAGATTGCCAGACTAACAAGATTGCCAGACTAACAGATTGCCAGACAGCCAGACTAACAAGATTGCCAGACTAACAGATTGTCAGATTGCCAGACTAACAGATTGCCAGAGAGCCAGACTAACAGATTGCCAGACAACCAGACTAACAGATTGTCAGATTGCCAGACTAACAGCTTGTCAGAGAGCCAGACTAACAGATTGCCAGACAAAAACAGGAGTAGATTTTTTAGCAGGCAGATTGGTGTCCGCCGACCTGCTCCAACTCTAAAACGAGCGTTCGAGTTTGAGAAGTGTAGCTCCCATTGCCGTGATCCCGACCGCGTAGGCCATAGCGATGAGCGAAGGCTTAACGGAGTAAACAGATTTTTCCATTAGAAAAACGCTATCCGGAGCCGAAGGAAAAGGCATTGAACTAGGGTTTTGCCTTGGACTATTCCGCTCAATCATCGCCTACATCTAGTCTTGTGAATGGCTACGGGAAGCGAAGCATCCGTCCAAAAAGTTTTGAGACGAGCTGAATTAGCAGAAAATCTTATATTCCAGTGGTGAAAAAGGCTCTTTTGATTTTCGTTTTTATTTTTTGTGTTGCTCTTGTAAATGGCCAAAATGGCTTTCTCGACAAAACACAGATGCAGGAAGACCTTCAATTTCTTAAATCTAATATTGAAAAATATCATCCGGGATTAGGTCGTTTTGGAGATGATGATTTTCAAATTTTGCATGATAGTCTGGTAAAATCCTTACCTGACTCCTTGGATGAACGCGATTTCGCAGGATACCCCGCTTTATTAATTGCCGCCGTACATTGTGTGCATTCGCGTATCTATACCTCCAAAAAACAGGATGCTTATTGGAATCAGACCGCCATTTACCCCCCTTTTAATATCAAAAAACGAGGTAATCGATTTTATGTCTCAGAATCCTTCGATGGCAGTGGCATGCTTCAAGCAAATATGGAAATCATCAGCATCAATTCCATGCCTATTACTGAATACGTCTCTAAGCTGCTGCCCTATATTCCTGTTGATGGCGCCAATCAGACGCGGAAATTCAAAGCCCTTGAACGCGGTTTTTATGCCTATTCACGTTATGCATTCATCCATAATAAAACCATCGCTATTAAATGCGTCAACTGGAATGGGAATGTCAATAATCTCATGTTGCCTTTAATTTCCCGAGAACAACTCTTGGCTACCCGCGCAAAGAATCCATCCATTAAGGAACCCAATTATTCTTTGAATTGGCTGGGTACCGACTCCATTCCTGTTCTTCGTATTTCAAGCTTTGCTATCTCCGATGAGGTAGAGGAGAAATTCCAATTTGCAAGCGGCTTAGATAGCATCTTCACCGTGATTGAATCAAAAAAGTCAAAATCCCTAATTCTCGATTTGCGTGGTAACCCAGGCGGACTCAGTGAAATGGGCGCCGTTTTAGGACTCTACTTAAGTGAAAAGCAGTTCACCTACGCCAAGAAACTTTTACTCAAAACGGATTCTTTCCCTCCGTATATGACTTTAGACATACCTGGACCATTCTCTGGGTTTCCCCTTGGCATAAAGCAAAAAAATGAGATTTATTATTGGCCCAATCATCCTGTGCGGGCTTCCTTTCAAACTGCCGGCAACCACTTTAAAGGAAAACTGTATGTGCTCACGGATGGAAATTGTACTTCTACCTGTTCCGAGGTAACTAGTATCATCCATGAAAATCGAGCAAGCACCTTTATAGGAGAAGCACCCGGCGGCAGTTACTCAGCAGGAAATAGCGGCGTTCTGGCCTACTTCGAACTTCCTAATTCTCAGATTAAAGTTCGTATTCCTTTGGTGGCCTATTATCTCGGAGTGGAGAAAAAACTTCCAAACGATCAATTATTGCCGGATTATGACGTTGCAGAAGATCCTTTAAGGAGGGAAGATTTGCCCTTGAGGAAGGCGTTGGAGTTGATCCGACGGTAAAAACGGTGCGGGTTACGGCTAAGCGGAAGTTTTATTTCGTCTTTTGAAGGAATCAAGAATTCATTGACTCGAAACGTATGAACGTGGGCAAATGCAAAACATTTCCTATTTTCACGTCATGAATGAGGAACCAGAATACCTCATAGCCCTTGGGAATCTTTCAGATTCTGAAAAGGCTGAGCTTCAAAGCCTCATGCCAATAAAAGAATTCAGCAAGGGAACCCTTCTTCTAAGAGAGGGAGAGGTTGCCAGGGATGCATACTTCGTTTTGTCTGGCTGCATCCGTTCCTATTATTTGCGTGAGGGTGAAGACATTACTACCGCTTTCTATACCGAAAACGAATCTTGTGCAAGTCTCAACTCCTTTAACAATCAAGTTCCCGCCAACCACTTTTTAGAGTGCATCGAAGCTTGCAAGGTGATTGTATTGAATTACGAGAAAGAAAAAGAAATTATTCAAAAATATCCGGCGATGGAATCCATGTGCCGAATTAGTGTGGAGTCGGATTTCGGAAAGTCGCAAGAAGCCTTGGCTTACTACCTCACACAAAACCCTGAAGAACGCTACCTCACTTTACTTAATCAGCGACCAGAACTTTTTCAAAGAATCCCACAGTATCAGCTGGCAAGCTACCTAGGGGTTAAACCTGAATCATTAAGTAGGCTGAAAAAGAGACTCGCAGAAAAAGCAAAAAAAAACCCGAATTAACGAGCAATCCGGGTTTTTAATTTTAGTTAGGAATTGAATCTTTTTCACAGTCCCAATCAATGTCGAAATGGATTCGATCGGAACTTTGTTCTTCATCAAAGCATGCATCTCCAAAGGAGCCTTTTGAGCAAGAATTTAAAAAGATTAACGTGAAGGCCAAGAGGCCAATTTTTACACCTGTTTTCATGATATTGTATTGATTAATTGTTTGCTACGAAAGAGGCCTTTTCCTAAAAGCCAAAAAGTGAGACTTAGTTCCCCGACCACCCCTGGAACAATAACTGTGAGGGCAAATAGCTCGGCATACTCTGAATAGTTTGGAAGAAGTATATGTGCCATACTATCCACTAAATATCCACATCCCGCTATATAAAGGAGGCCACCAATAATGCGGGTTACCTTACCCGTTTTCCATAAAATTGACCCCAAAAGAATTAAATGAGCTCCGAAGAAAAGCAGTCCGCAAAGCCATGTAAAATCAAAGGATTGTAGGTGCTGTTCTAGAAAGATTTGTTTAAGCTCTTCACCCAAGGAGGGTTCATTAATAACTGATACCATTTGCATCAAATCTTTAAGTGCTACTGCAAAGACAGCTACATTGACCAAACGGAGCCATGCGGCGAGACGTGCCGTCTTCGGGAATTGTTCCCTAAAGAGCTCATACAACGCCCAAGTGAGAAGAAGGTCAGCAAGGATCATACATACAAATGCCACTATGGCCATACGCAAATCACCAATTGCCGCTTCAAATAAGGGAAGAATAGAAGTGTCTTCGAAAACACTTTTTAAGGGTTCAATAACCGTAAAGTTTGCATAGATGCCTGAGATAAAAATCACGAGGTATCCAATGCCAGCAAGTAATGCTAGCTTTTTCATTTCTCTATTCATGTCAATTAATTTTAATGGGTAAAAAATCGAACGGGAATATTTCCGAGTTTTTTTGTCCGCTCG
>CAZUIT010000075.1:0-12948 GCA_964620355.1 uncultured Burkholderiales bacterium
GATAAAAACCATTTTGAAAGAAATGGGGCTCGACGATAAAGTCTATAAACCGGGCATGGTGCTTTCTCGTATTTCTTCAGCCAAGAACAACCTTATTAGCGCGGCACAGTACTCGAACCTCAGTGATTTAACTGAAGCGGATAGCGGATCAGGAAAACCCAAAATTCACGATATCTACCGTATCTATACCGAACGCTGTTTCAGAGCAGGCGCGATGGACTTCGATGATCTCTTGGTGAAAACCCATGAATTGCTAAGTCGCTTTCCAGATGTGCTTAATAAATACCAGCATAAGTTTCATTATGTGATGGTAGATGAGTTTCAGGATACCAACCATTGCCAGTATTCTATCATCAAAAAATTATCGGCCATGCGGGAGAATATCTGTGTGGTGGGTGATGATGCACAAAGCATCTATGCCTTCCGTGGTGCAACCATTCGGAATATCCTCAACTATGAAAAAGACTATCCCGACCTGAAAGTCTTTAAGCTCGAACAAAATTACCGCTCTACCTCCAATATCGTTGAGGCAGCTGGAAGCATCATCCGCAATAACAAAGACCAGTTAAAAAAGCAGGTATGGACTGATAATGCCGAAGGAGATAAAATTCGTGTGATTCGCACGGCAACCGACAATGAAGAAGGAAAAATAATAGCAGAGAGCATCTTTGAGGAAAAAATGCGCAATCAACTTAGCAATGAGGAATTTGCCATTCTCTACCGAACCAATGCCCAATCCCGTTCCATGGAGGAGGCTTTGAGGAAGATGAATATCCCCTATCGAATCTATGGAGGGATGTCATTTTACCAGCGCAAGGAAATCAAAGACATGGTAGCCTATTTGCGACTAACCATCAATCCAAATGATGAAGAGGCTCTTAAACGCATCATCAACTATCCTACCCGAGGCATTGGGAAAACCAGTATCGATAAGCTGATTTTAGCAGCCAGTCAGAATGAATGTAGCATTTGGACCGTCCTCGAGAATATTGAAAAAATTAAGGCTTTTGGTTCGGCGATTAAAAAGCTCGCCGACTTCAGAAATATGATGATGAGCTTTAGTAGCATGTTAACCAGTCATAGTGCATACGACTTGGCCATGCATATCGCTCGACAAAGCACCATGCTGAAAGTTCTTCATGATGATAAAACCGTGGAGGGCATTAGCCGCTACGAGAACATTGTCGAGCTGATGAATGGTATCAAAGAATTTACGGAGGACGATACCCGTGAAGAGGCGAAAACATTGGATATCTATTTACAAGACATTGCCCTGCTCACGGATGCCGACAATGAAAAAGGCGATGATGATGTAGTTCGCTTAATGACCATCCACGCGGCAAAAGGCTTGGAATTTTCACAGGTGTTTGTAGTTGGCATGGAAGAAAATCTATTCCCATCTCAAATGTCGATTAGCAGTCGCCAAGACTTAGAAGAAGAACGTCGTTTATTCTATGTTGCTGCCACCCGAGCCGAAAAGAAGCTGACCCTCTCCTACGCTCTCTCGCGATTCCGTTTTGGTAACCTGACGTATGCTGAGCCTAGTCGATTTATACAAGAGATTGACCCGCGTTACCTCCAGGTAGAAAAGGGAAAATCGAATCGACCAGAATTTGGGGGAATGCCTGCTGCAAAGAAGAAACAGGACTTCAATTTCACACCTGTAGGAAAAGGTGCCAAACCTTCGCTTCTCTTCAATAAGAAAGAAGCCCCAATCAACCGAAATATAGACCCGAATTTTGTGGCCGACGATACCTCCAAATTAGTAGAAGGTATGAAAGTCGAGCATCAACGTTTTGGACCGGGTAAAGTAATTACGATAGAAGGCAATGGAGAAGGAAGAAAAGCTACCGTTGAATTCCAGGAATTTGGCATCAAGCAGCTGATACTGAAATACGCCAAGGTTCGAATTCTGTCCTAGTGCTTCGGGTCAATTTCCATTAAATAATGACCAATACCTGCTTCATAAAATAAAGGACCTAAAGGCTTAAAACCATGTCGGCCATAAAAATTCTCGGCAGCAGCCTGTGCATGGAGATAGATTCTTTGATCTTTCGGCACATCAGCCAAGACCGCTTCCAATAAGGCCGCACCTACGCCTTTATTGCGGAAATCCGACAAGACAGCGAAACGTTCAAGTTTGATTCCTTTGCCAGAGTCTCTCCAACGGGCAGTTCCAATGGCTTGTCCACCGCTATAAGCCAGAAAATGAGTGGATTCTTCTTCGTGTTCCCATTCCATTGCCTCGTCAACCCGCTGTTCTTCAACAAATACTTTTTTACGGATTTGCCAAGCCAGTTCCATCAGGCTAGAATCGAAAATCTTACGGACACTGATTTGGTTTGAACTCATGGGCTATATCTTTAGAAAAAATGGTTATTTTCGCTCCGCCAAATAAAAACGCTTTTATAATGGATATCAACAAAATTCATGATTTACTCGGCAATGAAGCCGATTCCCTTTTGAACCACAGCTGTTCAACCATTTCTAAAAATGATCTTCATTTGCCAGGACCAGATTTTATCGATCGCGTGTTTGCTCAAACAAATCGCAGTCCTCAAGTGCTTCGCAATCTACAATCTATTTACGATCACGGTCGTTTAGGTGGGTCAGGTTATGTAAGCATTCTGCCAGTGGATCAAGGAATCGAACATTCTGCTGGTGCTTCATTTGCTCCAAATCCAATGTTTTTTGATCCAGAAAATATCATCAAATTAGCTATTGAAGGCGGTTGTAATGCCGTTGCGTCAACCTTTGGCGTATTGGCAGCTAATTCTAGAAAATATGCCCATAAAATTCCATTCATTGTAAAAATTAACCACAATGAATTTTTGAGCTATCCTGGAACCTTCGACCAAATTATGTTTGGTTCTGTAGAAGAAGCTTGGAACCTTGGAGCAGCCGCTGTTGGAGCAACCATCTATTTCGGTTCAGAGCAGTCTGACCGTCAGATTATTGAAGTAGCACAAGCCTTTGAAAGAGCGCATGAACTTGGAATGGCAACAATCCTTTGGTGCTATACCCGTAATAATGCCTTCAAAAAAGACGGTGTTGATTACCATACTGCTGCCGACTTAACCGGACAAGCAAACCACCTTGGAGTAACCATTCAGGCGGATATCATCAAACAGAAATTGCCAACGAATAATGGTGGATATACGGCCATTAACTTTGGTAAAACGCATAAAGATGTATATGAGAAGTTAACCACTGATCATCCTATTGATTTAACCCGTTATCAAATTGCTAATTGCTATATGGGACGTCAAGGATTGATTAACTCTGGTGGAGAATCTAAAGGAGCGACTGACCTTGCAGAGGCCATTACTACAGCCGTAATCAATAAACGCGCAGGTGGTACAGGATTGATTTCTGGAAGAAAAGCATTCCAAAAACCAATGAACGAAGGAATCGCATTATTGAATTCGATTCAAGATGTTTATTTAAATGATCAAATCACCATCGCTTAAGGGCGCTTAAACGATATCTAGGCTGTCTTTTGGTTATCCAGAAGGCAGCCTTCTTATTATTGCCCAAATAATTTCTATTTTTGAAGCCGAATGTCTTTTGAGAGAAAGACGAAACTATCCCTAACATGAGTTGGTTCAAACGCGTAAAAGAAGGTATTTCTACCTCGACACAAGATAAAAAAGCAACTCCTGATGGATTGTGGTATAAGTGCAGCCGGTGCAAAAAAGCTACCCTCACTTCCGACCACGTAGCCAATCAGTTAGTTTGTCCCCATTGCAATTACCACCACAGGATTGGTTCTAAGGAGTATTTCGACATCCTCTTTGATGAAGGAACCTGCAAGGAACTCTATAACCATATTACATCTGGAGACCCGCTGGAGTTTACCGATACCAAGCCCTATACTGATCGTGTGGAAGAAAGCATGAAGAAAAGTGGCCTCGAAGACGCAGTACGTGTCGGTATGGGTAAAGTCAATGGCCTTTCATTGGTTGTTGCCTGTATGGATTTCGGATTCATTGGCGGTTCCATGGGTTCGGTAGTGGGTGAAAAAATTGGACGTGCTATCGATCATGCACGTGAAACTAAAACTCCACTGCTAGTCATCTCAAAATCAGGTGGAGCACGTATGATGGAAGCAGCCTTTTCACTCATGCAAATGGCTAAGACCAGTGCTAAATTGGCGCTACTTGGTGAAGAAGGAATTCCGTATATCAGCTTAATGACCGATCCAACAACAGGTGGTGTAACAGCCTCATTTGCCATGTTGGGCGACTTGAATATCGCCGAGCCAGAAGCCCTAATTGGTTTTGCAGGTCCGCGAGTAATTAAAGAAACCATTGGAAAAGACTTGCCTAAAGGATTCCAAAGTTCCGAGTTCTTATTGGAGCATGGATTCTTAGATTTTATTGTCGACCGCACCGAGTTGAAAAACAAACTGGCTACCCTCATCCATCTTTTGACCGAGAAAAAACCTCGTGCTAAAAAAGAAGTAGAAGCCTAAGCCCCGAAATCTCATGCGACTTATTCGCAAGCCTGTATTGTGTAATTATTACGTCACCTACCGGTGCAATGCCAAATGCAGCTTTTGCGATATCTGGGAAAAGCCCTCGCCCTATATCACCGAAGAGAATGTGCGGGAGAACCTGCGCGACCTCAAGAAATTAGGCGTGAAGGTGATTGACTTTACCGGAGGCGAACCCCTTCTCCACCGTGAACTCCATGTATTCCTTCGCATAGCCAAGGAATTGGGATTTATCACCACGGTAACCACCAATGGACTACTCTACCCAAAATACGGCGAGAAAATGCGCGGTTTGGTGGATATGTTGCATTTCTCCCTCGACTCCCCCGACCGCGAAGAACATAATGCTTCACGCGGAGTGGATTGCTATGATCATGTAATGCGTTCCATTGAATTGGCCCTAGAATGGGGAGAAAGACCGGATATCATCTTTACCGTATCGAGTGAAAATGTAGCGCAGATAAAAGAAGTCTATGAGCAAATTTCTCTTCCTCGTGGACTGATGCTTATCCTGAATCCACTTTTCGAATACAATGACCATGGATCTGAGGTCGATAATGCCGCTTTGGATGCCATGGAAGCTTGGGGCAAAAAGAAGTTGCTCTATATCAACGGAGGCTTTATTGATTTACGCCGTGATGGAGGAAATCATATTGATAAACCCGTTTGCAAGGCGGCTACAAGTACCATCGTTATCTCTCCTGAGAATAAGCTCATCCTTCCATGTTACCATTTGGGAGAAAAGGAATTGCCTATTGATGGGAAATTGCATGATGTATTCTACTCGCACGATGCCGAGGAAATGAAGAAACAAGAAGGAAAACTCGCCGCTTGCGAAGGATGTGTAATCAATTGTTATATGCAACCCTCTTTTGCGGTGGAGATGAATAAGTACTGGTGGAGTGCTTTACCGAGCACCTTGAAATACAATTGGGAAAAAGGAACATGGAAAGCTTTAGTCTCCATGTAAGACTCGTCGACAATGAGACGATGAGATGGTTAGACAGATAGACGGTTAGATGGTTAGACGATTTGTGAATTATTTTGCGGAAAGGGTTTTGAAATGTTCATTTCTCTTAATACCTTTGCGCTCTTCATAGAGAACAAGAAATTAGACTATACAAACATGCGTTTGACTGCGGAAACAAAACAAGAGATTTTTAAAACTCACGGTGAGGTTGCAACCAACACAGGAAGTGCTGAAGGACAAATTGCTCTTTTCACACACAGAATCAGCCACATTACAGAACACCTTAAGATTAACAAAAAAGACAAGTCAGCTGAATTAAGCTTAATCAAACTTGTTGGAAAAAGAAGAGCCCTTCTTGATTACTTGACTAAAACGGACGTATTCCGTTACCGTGCAATCATCAAGGAACTAGGCCTTAGAAAATAATTTTGAATATATTCACCTACTGAATATGAAACGGAAGCCTTATTTCTCAATAAGGCTTTTGTTGTTTTTATTCGGTAATAACAACCTTACTTATGACAGTAAATATTGGAACCACCAAAACATGGGATTTTGGGGATGGAAAAGAGATAAGCATTGAAACCGGCAAACTTGCCAAACAAGCAGATGGATCCGTTGTAGTTAGCATGGGTAAAACCATGATTTTGGCTACCGTAGTTTCTGCAAAGACACACCGTGAAGGAACTGACTTCCTTCCATTATCGGTAGATTACCAAGAAAAATTTGCTTCTGTAGGACGTATCCCAGGAGGATTTTTAAAAAGAGAAGCGCGTTTATCAGATTATGAGATTTTGATCTCTCGTTTGGTCGACCGCGCATTACGTCCGCTTTTTCCTGAAGATTACCATGCAGACACGCAGGTAATGCTTTCATTGATTTCATCTGACCCAAACATCCTTCCAGATTCATTGGTAGGATTGGCCAGTTCTGCGGCATTGATCATGTCGGATATTCCTTTTAACGGACCAGTATCGGAAGTACGTGTTGCACGTATCGATGGTGAGTTTGTAATCAATCCATACAAAGATGAATTAGAGCGTGCCGATATCGAGTTTATCGTTGCAGGTACCGCGAAAGACATCAACATGGTAGAGGGTGAAGCAAACGAAATCTCTGAAGAAGAGTTTATCGCAGCTGTACGTCATGCCCATGAATACATCAAAAAACATTGTGCTGCACAATTAGAACTTGCTGAAGCCCTTGGCGGACGAAAAGCCCCACGTGAGTACAACCACGAAAACAAAGACGAAGAACTTAAGAAAAAGATTTTCGCAGAGACTTACGATAAAGTTTACGCAGCAGCAAAAGCAGGTGGAGACAAAAACGTACGTAAAGACAATTTTGCCGCAGTTCTCGAAGAATTCCTCACTCAATACAACGAGCAAGAATTGGCAGAGCTAGACATGGCACTTGTAAAAAAATACTACCATGAAGTGGAATACCACGGAATGCGTGATATGATTTTGAACGACAGCCAACGTCTTGATGGTCGTAAATTAGATCAAGTTCGTTCTATTTGGAGTGAAGTAGACTACCTGCCAATGGCACATGGTTCTGCTGTCTTCACACGTGGAGAAACACAATCATTGACTTCCGTTACCTTGGGTAGCAAGATGGATGAACAAATGTTGGATAGTCCGATGAATTCCGGATACAACAAATTCATCCTTCACTATAACTTCCCTGCCTTCTCTACTGGCGAAACTCGTCCGAATAGAGGTCCAGGCCGTCGTGAAATTGGTCATGGAAACTTGGCCATGCGCGGATTGAAGAAAATGCTTCCAGGAATAGAAGAAAATCCATATACCATCCGTATCGTTTCTGATATCTTGGAATCGAATGGCTCATCCTCTATGGCTACCGTATGTGCGGGTTCATTGGCTTTGATGGATGCCGGTATTAAAATGCGTGAAGCTGTAAGTGGTATTGCCATGGGATTGGTTACCAGTCCTGATAACAGCAAATACCGCGTACTGAGCGATATCTTGGGTGATGAAGATCATTTGGGAGATATGGACTTCAAAGTGGTAGGTACCAAAAATGGTATCATCGCTTGCCAGATGGATATCAAAATCGACGGCTTGAAATGGGAAATGGTAGAAGAAGCCTTGAACCAAGCAAAAGCAGGTCGCCTACATATCTTAGGTGAGATGAACAAAACTTTGGATGCACCACGTCCAGAATTGAAACCACATTCACCACGTATCGAAACCATCGTGGTAGATACCGAATTTATCGGAGCCATTATTGGACCTGGAGGAAAAATCATTCAAGGAATTCAAAAAGATACCGGAACTACCGTATCGATTGAAGAGAAAGACAATAAAGGATACGTAGAAATTGCTGCTACCGATGCTGGTGCCATGGCGAAAGCTGTTGCCATCATCAAAGGCATCGTTTCTGTTCCTGAAGTTGGAGAAACATACGATGGTAAGGTGAAGTCGGTAGTAGACTTCGGTGCCTTCGTAGAAATACTACCAGGAAAAGAAGGCTTGTTGCATATCAGCGAGATTTCTTGGAACCGTATCGAGAAGATGGATGGTGTATTGCAGGTAGGTGAAGAAATCAAAGTGAAGCTTATCGAAGTAGATAAGAAAACTGGAAAATATCGCTTGAGCCGCAAAGCCCTCCTGCCTCGTCCTGAAAAATCAGAAGAAGATGATCGCCCAAGGGAAGACCGCCCTAGAGAGCATCGTCCTAGAGAACGCAGAAACTAATAACGAAAAAAGCCCCAACAGAAAAAGTTGGGGCTTTTTTCCTTAAAGGGGTTTTGGGTTATGGGTTACAGGTTAGGGCAAAGGGTAGTATTTTGTCTAACGGTCTAACCATCGCAATGTCTAACTGTCTTTTTTAATTGCGATTAATCGAATAATTTGCCAGACATGCGACGAAATCTTATTTCCCTGCGTTATGCAAGTATGCGAGTCTGGATCTTATTACTCTGTCCTTTTCTCTCAGTCTTTCATACCCTGAATGCCCAGAAGGCTGAAGTGAAGCAAATACTGGCGGAGGTAAATCTGGACTCGCTTTTGTTCACTGTTAAACAACTCACCGGTATTGAGCCAGTTAGCATCAATGGGCAACAGCAGAAAATCTATAGTCGGTATAGCACACAAACACCGAATGCCTGGGCAGGAATCTATTTAAAGAATCGATTAGCAGCTTATGGATATACCATGTCTACCCAGCTTTTTGATGCTACTGGAGAAAATATCATTGCCTATAAGGAAGGGACACTCTACCCGAATAAAGCCTTCGTTATGTGTGCCCATTACGACGCGATTGCATTTCCTTATGATCAAGCCGTCGGTGCCGACGACAATGCTTCAGGATGTGCTGCTGTAATGGAAGCTGCGCGTTTGCTGAAGGATAGCGACTTTCCCTTCTCGCTCTACTTTGTATTTTTTGACGAAGAAGAGCAAGGGTTGGTGGGTAGCATTGCCTTTAATGATCAATTCGACTTCGACCAGCATGAAATTCGAGCAGTATTCAATCTGGATATGATTGCTTATGATGATAATCTCGATAATCGGGCGGAAATCCATACTCGTCCTTATGCCAATAGCATTGAGTTGGCGAATAAAATCATTGGCTTAAACGATACCTTTCAAATCGGACTCGACCTCAGCATTAAAAATCCGGGCACCACTGCCAGTGACCACGATGCCTTTTGGCAAAATGATAAAACGGCCATTCTATTGATTGAAGATAAAATGGATTTCAATCGATACTACCATACTAAATTCGATTCGGTACAGTATTTCCATGATTCATTTTTCTATAAAAACACCCTCTTTGCAATTGCCGCATTGACCTGGTTTGCCTCTGATAAGCACAATACCTTATCCATCAAAGGTATGGATATGTCAAGCCTCTCCATTTATCCAAACCCCAGCCATGGAAGCTTTACTATTGAGTACGAAGAAGCTGGTATTTTAGAAATCTATGCCATGGATGGAAAGCTCCTAGGCTGCTATACCACACAAACTGGTCGCACGGCAATCTCTCTTAATGAGAACAATCATTCGCAGCAGGTCATTATCAAGTTTCATACGGAAAGCCATTCCTTCCCTCCGAAATTGCTACTTTTGACACAGTAAATGAGAAAAGCTGTATATACCATACTCTGCGCCAGTTTCTTGCTGGCTTGTTCAGAATCGCCAAGCGGACCAGTTGAAAAATCAGGCAAAGAGGTGATGCATTTGAACGAAGCACATTTTGCCTTTGATAGCACCTGGGTAGACGATAAGGACACCTTAGATTTTGAATTGGCACTCAAAGCGATTCCGAATCATTTTGTGATGACGAATATTGAAACAGACTCCTTTATCGAGGCACATATTTATGAAGACCTCGCCTTGCTGATTCGTCAAAATAAAGACTCATTACTTATTACAAAAGACAGTCTTTTGCCTTTTGTCAACCAAGCCTATTTAAATGAAGCGCTTATTGAAGAAATTAATCTAATGATTTTTGAGCCTTCTCGACCCTTCTATTTGGTTGAGTTCGCTGTGCGCAAACCCAATGAAAATTTTCGTTTTCGCTTCCAGGCCCTGATTGAAGGGAAAGACTTCCTTATTTCAATCGTCGATGAATAAGCTACTCTTCCTCTTTTTTTCATTATTCTCCGTATCCATGGTTTCAGCGGATACACTGGATATTATATTTCGTTACTATGATGCATCTGGACTGGTGCAGTCTACTCCCCTAAGTATAGAAGTCGAAGATGGAGCGGCCGAACAATTGAGTCAGCCAGATGCGGCAGGCTGGCAACATTGGCGTTTAATGAGCGCGGATCGTCTGTTTCAGTTGGACTTGGCTACAGCAAACGACAGTATTGACCTAAGTATTGATGTTCTTAGCAAATACAGGAACACGGTGCGTAGTATTGTTATAAATCGTCTGCAAGTGCGAGGAAAGACGCAGATTCTCAAGGTGAATGAACTCACTTGCAAATGGACTGGCAGTATTGCCTACCCTATCGAATACTCCTTCAATAACCCATTGGATGGAAATAACTTGCATTTAGAGACCCTGCGGTGTGAGCGCACATTAGACAGCTTATCCATAACCCTCTACTTCCTTTCCGACTCGGTGATGCTCTATAAATGTGGTAAGAATGAAGCACTCTTTTTCAAGTACTACCTGCAAAGCAACGGTCATTTTGCCCGGACACCTTCCAACTATACTTGTACTGAATTTACGAATGAAGAAGAGCGACGCTTTTACGAGATTCTCACGCGCTTGAACTCCACCATTCAATATGAATTTCAGGGCAAAAAACTCATACTAAAAGACAGCTTTTGTTATTGGGAGTTTGAGTTTGAGTGAGCCCTTTTTTCCATGAATGAAGGGGCTTGGGGCTAAAATACTTTTTTGGTTTGTCAAAAACGTGTCAAAAAGCATTTTTAAGCTTGGCTATGCTTCTAAGCTTAACGAAATCTATTCTATGAACGAATTTCAATTTGAAGAGATGAATATTTGGCAACAAGGTATGAAATTGTCCGTTCCGCTCTTTGAGAAGGCAAAAACTGCGGAAGATAAAAAGTTCTACAGCTTCATTTATGAATATGTCACTATTTTGCATCTATACGAGATGCATTTGCTTATCCAAAAAGAGCAAAGAGAAAACCTTTATTCTAATCTAGCGGCTTTGAGCAAACAGCTAAGCAATTTCAGAAAAGGCCTATTACAAAAAGGCGGGAAAAACTAAACATTCTTTCCTCAATTCGCTAACATTAATGGTACGGAGTCCTTCATCACTCAAAAAACTCCTTGCTCCATGCCCCACCATGCCAAATGAAGTATCAGATTATACTGGCATTTTAAGATAAAACCCTGACCTTCGTTTCTGTCATTCATTACTTAGTTATGGAAGATATCCGCACATTCGAAGACATTCAAAAATTGGTCAATTCCTTTTACGGACAAATTCGCAAAGACGAATTGTTGGGGCCCATTTTTAACGGACATATTCCCGATGAAAAATGGCCTGAACACCTAAAGACATTGAGTCAGTTTTGGGAGGTTAACCTGCTTAAGGACACCGGATTTCGAGCCAACCCTCGGGGCAAACACCTTGGGGTAGATAAAAACTTAAACCACAGCATTGAACCACAGCATTTTGAACGATGGCTCCAAATTTGGTTTGTTACGCTCGATAGCCTCTACTTGGGTAAAGTTGCCGAACAGGCTAAGGTCATGGCAATGAATATGGCCAATGGTCAATTTGCCATGATTCTGCGCAATCGGCCAGAAGGGACATAAATTAAATTAGTCAACCGACTAGAGGCATGCATTGATAGAATCTTTGCACTCCCCACATATTTAAGCCTGACCTTTGCTGCACTATATGAATATGACAGGCACACAAATCGATAAATCAAAACCAGTATTGGTAACTGGCGCCACGGGATATGTGGCAGGATGGCTCATTAAAAAACTATTAGAAGAAGGAATTACCATACATGCTGCAGTGCGCAACCCAGAGGATAAAAAGAAGCTTGCCCCGCTTGATAAGCTTGCAGCAGAGAATCTGGGTAAGATTGTCTATTTCAAATCCGACCTTCTTAAACCAGGTTCCTATACCGAAGCCATGCAAGGTTGTGAGTTAGTTTATCATACCGCTTCTCCATTCACTCTTCAAGTAAATGACCCGCAGCGTGATTTGATCGACCCAGCTTTATTGGGAACAGAAAATGTGCTCCAAAGTGCCACAGAAACCACCACCGTTAAACGCGTGGTAGTCACCAGCAGTTGTGCGGCAATTTATTGTGATGTGATTGATTGCACCAGCGCTCCAGGAGGAATTTTGACTGAAGAAGTCTGGAATACTCGCTCCTCTTTAAGCAATCAGCCTTATGCCTTTTCTAAAACCCTTGCAGAAAGAAAAGCCTGGGATATGGCCGCAAGTCAATCGCAGTGGGACTTAGTGACCATCAACCCATCCTTGGTGATGGGGCCGGCAATCGATCCAGCCAATGTCACCTCAGAAAGTTTTTCTATGTTAAAACAAATTGGCGATGGGACCTTTAAACGCGGAGCACCACAGCTTGGAATTGGCTTGGTGGATGTTCGTGATGTCGCTGAAGCACATTTTAGAGCAGGATTCACACCAGAGGCAAAGGGCCGTTATATCACCTCTGGACATAATACCAACGTATTTGAAATGACCCAGACTTTGGCTTCAAAATATGGCTCCAAATACCCTATACCCAAAAGCATTGCTCCGAAATGGCTTTTGATGTTGGTAGGACCTTTTTTGAATAAGTCTCTTACCCGAGACTTCATAAAAAAGAATGTGGGCGTGACTTTTAGGGCAGATAATTGCAAAATAAAATCTGATTTAAAGATGCAGTTCAGACCGATTAGAGAAACCATGGAAGATGCGTTTCAATCGATTATTGATGCGAAGTTGATTTAGTCGAGATTGCGAGATTTCAAGATAATCAGACAGCCAGACAAAATTAATTTCATCAAG
>CAZUIT010000076.1:0-12723 GCA_964620355.1 uncultured Burkholderiales bacterium
AGTTCTAGATGCATTTCGAAATGAAAAGGGCACAGGGCGCAGGGCACGGGGCTTGATGCGCATCAAATGCACTCCGCACTCCGCACTCCTCACTCAAACTCCCACTCGGCACAGGGCATCCGCCGTCGCTTCCTACGTGAGCTATGGCGGACAGGCAGGGCGCAGGGCATAGAACAGCAGTGGGCATGGGGCTTAGGGCAGGGAGCGTGGGGCTTTTTCTCTCAGCACATTCATCCACAATAAAAATACGTAATTTAGACCTGTTTCAATTCGTTCAAACTAAATTATAGATGATGAATTTAATGGTCAAATATTTAGGATTCGTCCTTTTGCTCAGCGTATATGGGTGTTATAATGAAGCGGCAAAAGAGCCCGTGGAAGCGTCCATGAATGCTCCTGAAGTCAGTAGGGATTACAAAACCGAAGAAGAAGTTGTAGAACGGAAATTGATCAAGGAAGGTCGGGTTGAGTTTGAAACGAATGACCTAAATGCAACAAGGAAAACAATTTTTGAAGCAGTTGAAAAGTACAAGGGCTATGTTTCCTCTGACCGCGAGTTCAAGTCTGGAGCACGAATGAGTAATGTCTTGGAGCTGAGAATGCCGTCCGCTAATTTCGATAAGCTATTGAATGAGGCCACAGCTGGAGTTGAGCATTTCGAAAGCAAGGAAATTAGTGTGAAGGATGTCACAGAAGAATTCTTGGATGTTCAATCAAGACTAAAAACGAAAAAGGAACTTGAGCTACGCTATATAGACCTCCTTAAACAAGCCAAGACGGTGACTGAAATATTAGAGATTGAGGCTCAAATCGGACAGCTAAGAACAGAGATTGAATCGATAGAAGGACGTTTAAAGTATTTGCAAGACCGAGTTTCCTACTCCATGCTAAGCATGACCTTTTATGAAAGCATGCCGAATGAATCGGGATTTGGAGGGAAATTTAAAAATGGTTTTAGGAATGGTTGGGAAAACTTAGTATGGTTTTTTGTAGCCCTGACGAATGTATGGCCATTTATAGTCATTGTACTTGGGCTTATCATTGGGATAAGAATCTATAGAAGGAAAAAATGAGTGAAAATCTGTTTTCAAGTTTGAAACCTAAATAAAAATTAAAAAGTTACCTACGTTTTATGCCTCAACGTATCCTATACTACTGTCTTCTATCCATAGCTCTGTTTGGCTGCAAAAGCAAAAATGAAAATCCCTGTGAGCTTCGTGAGGAGGTTCGGACGGAAATTCAAAAGACAGATAGCTTGCTCATGGATCCATTGATTATTGAGCGCTATGGAAATTGGATGAAATATAATTATGACGAGCCTGTTTTAGTTAAGGCCGCATATGAAACAATCCGATTTAAACAGAATTGTATTGGCGGGTATAGATATACGAAAATTGTTCGTTTAGAAAAGGGAAATGGTGGTGTAAATGTGGTATTTAAAGAATTTAATGATACGTCAAGCTCGTATAAAATGATAGGAAATATTGAGCTTTTTGAACTTTCGACCCAGCATTGGATGGCTATTCAGGAAGAGCTCAAAAAGCTTGAGTTTTGGACAACTTTCAACCTAGAAGAAAAACATTATTTAGACGGGTGTTCCTGGTCTATTGAAGCCTATAAGCCAGAAGCAGATCCTTGCACTTTACAAAACTTCCATTCAATTCGATTTTCTTATCCTTTCGATTCTATGTATCGTTCCTTGTATGATTTGCTAAGTAATCCTGTGCCAGAAGAATGAAAAGAAAAATAATGAAACTCCAGATTGCAGCACTTGTAGTGATGATGTCATTCATGACTCAGAGCCAATTGCAGGCAAAGGCCTATTTAATTCCAGTCGATTCGATATTTGCCAATTTAAGCTCAATGTTTGAGATAAGAGTCATCGGGTATATTGGAGATACAAGCATGGTTTACATTCATCTTTCGACGCAAGACACACTTGAGATGGAATGCAAATTGAAAAAGTTAAATGAGATAACAAATATTCGCATAAAAGCCAGGAATCCTAGTTATGATGGCTGGGCAGGATCATTTCCAAATATTGACGATACGGTTTCTGTTATGAAGTATAGTTATTATGGAATGCGAACCTTATTCGCCAAGAAATTAAATGGAAAGTATCGGTTTTGGGAACCATTCCCTGTTCCATTTGCGGATTCAGTTTTTTTAATCAAAAGTGGCGGGGTTTACGAGCCAACAGCAGGTTGCCAAGGGGGGCATTGGGACGAAGAATCTATTCGCTGTCCATTTGGTTTTTTAATAGAAGAAAAGGATTTTGAATGGATAAGAGCAAAGAACGGACAGTAGCATGAAGTTGAAGTACCCAGAGAACATGCAGAAGCTCTCGGATCAGAAACGAGAAGAATGGGCGTATATCAATACTTGCTTCGAAGCGGTGAATCGTCAATTCGACATTCACCATGTAAACAACCCAATCATCACCCGGTTTCATATGTTTAAAAGCAAAAGGAAGCCCAAGTACTTCAACTCCTGGATGATTAATAAGGGCAATTTCCAATTTGTGTTATGTCTGATTGAATATGAAATTGAATGGCACGAAGCAACGCCTTTTGGTGGTTTTGCGCGAACAGCAGAGCACAAATATTTCTTTGGTTATTTGCATATGAATACCAGCTTTGGTTTATCCTATATCAAGCCAGAAACCATGCTCGACAAAATCAATGAACTCGCCAACCCAATTGAAATAGATTTTCCTGACGACCGTTCATTTAGTAGGAAGTTTTATGTACTGAGCAAGAACAAGGAGCAACTAGAATCAGCCCTTAAACCCGAGTTGAAAAAGTATTTAATCGCTACGAAAAACTTAGAATTAGAATTCAGGAATCGAGCTTGTTTGTTCCGACTTCCAAAGGCTATTGACTTGGAGGAAACAATCCGACTATGTGAAATAGGATTGAAACTGGATGAGATTATTAATACTAACGTATGACTCGAAACGCCTTTAGAATAGTCTTAGCCTATCTAATAGATGCATGGTCTTCGGGGGATAGTGGTAGTGAATTGAAAATAACCCACGCATAAACCCGTTGTTCTTATGGAAATGAAATCGCTTCTCACACTATGCCTTGTTCTGTTTATCATGAAGCTGGGTGCTCAGCCTCTTGATAGCGTTCATATCAGTGGCAAGAAATACGAAAATTTTTCTCCTTACCGCAATATCTATGATGGGGTATGTAGTGTGCTTCATATTGGAAACGGAGATGAATCAATCTATACCGATTTGTTTCGCCTGACTCATGAAGGAAAAATAATCAATTTGAGCTCGACGGATGGAGTGAACTTTCGCCTGGTCCAATACTTCTTTGCTTGGAAATGTTCGGACCCACCCAGCAGGACAGGTGAATTGGTTACGGATTCGATTGTTTATGATTCCTCGTTTACGGTGTGCTTTTATGAACAGTTTGCCAAGAACAGGTTGGATACCTTTTGGGTGCCTGATACCTTAGGCTTAGATTTAAGAGATGGGGTATCTTATTCCATTGATGTAAAGGGAGCTGGGGAATTTAACCATCGCAGGTACTGTCAGACTCAGTATCTTGAAGCGATAGATAGTAGTTATCTTCTCGTATACGAAAAACAGATACGCGCAATTTTTAAGGAATTGGATACCGAACAGGAATACGGACACTTCATTGCCAAACACAAACTCACTTGCTATAATAATGGTGGGTTTGGAGTTATGATTTCCGTCCCGCAAAAGAAAGAACGATTCTGGAGGCTTAGGAATAGGAAGCGCGACTAAATGAAAAATAAAATTGAACCTAATTATGGATAAGTTAAATCGGACGCAGCGATGAAACGTCTTTTTTTCATATTAATCTGCTTTGCGTTTTGGACTACCTCCTCTGCCCAAGACAGCAGCTCCCAGGCGCAGGAAAGTTATTATCAGATTTTGATGGATTCTAGCTCCGATCGGATAGATTATGGTTGTGGTTGGGGAGGACACTATTCTGAAAACCTTTGGATTATTCATGATTTAATCATTTACAAGCGATTCGACCTAATAAGCAAATTGCTCGATTCTCCAACACCCTCCACGCGCTACCTCGCTGCAGTGGCTCTCCTCCGCGCCAACAAAAAGAAAAGGATTCCATTGGATTCTATCACCGATCTTAAGCTGAAAGCCCTGAAAAATGACCCAGCGAAAATATCTTTCTGTAGCGGCTGCACCGGACATTGGCACTATTCTATCAGCCACTTACTCACAACCAAAGAACGAAGCAGCATGGCCATATGGACTAGGCATTGGATAGACGATAGCTTAAATAATAAATCACGGTTTAGACAGGATTGGTAGGCATTAAACGCTAAGCTTCAGGCTAAGTCATACCGTAGTCCATCGTTTATGGACTTTTTTTGCTATGGTCCATCGTCCATGGTCTATAGACTTTTTTCACCGTGGTCGGTGGTCCGTCGACCGTGGACTGTTCTACTAGCCTTTTCCCTCCGCTCCACTAGCGTTCCGGTCGGGATGACGGCTGGCTAATTACTCAACAATCTTTTTTGCTATGGTCCATCGTCCATGGTCTATGGACCTTTTTTTACCGTGGACTGTTCTACTAGCCTTTCCCTCCGCTCCACTAGCGTTCCGGTCGGGATGACGGCTGGCTAATAACTCAATAATCTTTTTTGCTATGGTCTATCGTCTATGGACTTTTTTTACCGTGGTCGGTGGTCCGTCGACCGTGGACTTTTTTGCTATGGTCTATCGTCCATGGTCCTTTTTTTCGCCGTGGTCCGTGGTCCGTCGACCGTGGACTTTTTTGCTATGGTCTATCGTCCATGGTCTATGGTCCATTTTTTTACCGTGGTCGGTGGTCCGTCGACCGTGGACTTTTTTGCCATGGTCTATCGTCTATGGTCCATGGTCCTTTTTTGCCATGGTCCATCGTCCATGGTCTATGGACTTTTCGAAACCTCTCAATCTCGTCCTTACCTTTGAGTCGAATTTGAGAAGCAACATGGAACTGACAAAAGAACAAATTGCCATCATCCATTCTACAGGGAATATTAAAATCAATGCCGTAGCGGGTTCTGGGAAAACGACCACCATCATCGAATATGCTAAGGCGAGACCAGCAACAAGTAAGATTCTCTATTTGGCATTCAATAAATCAGTAAAACTAGAGGCGATTCGGAAATTTTCGGAAAAGGGTTTGCACAATGTAACCGTCGAAACGGCGCATTCTTTGGCCTTTGGAAGGATAGTGCCCCGAAGCAGATATACAGTAAGAACGCAGGCTTATAAAACGAATGAAATTGCTGAAATTCTTAAGCTCAAAGGCAATGAAGAGAAGCATACAGAATATGTCATTGCCAATCATATCAATAAGTTCATCGCCTATTTCTGCAATAGCGATAAAGCCAAGGTGCAAGCCCTCAATTACCTCGACACGGTGTCGGACGCTAAGGCCCACGTGTTTGTGGAGTCCTTCTATACCTATATCGAATCGCAGGCACGGGTATTTTTAGGCATGATGGATAGGGGAGAGATTGAGATTACCCACGACTTCTATCTTAAAAAATTCCAGCTGTCAAAACCCCAATTGCACTATGACTATATCCTGTTCGACGAGGGTCAAGATGCTTCCCCAGCCATGCTCGATGTGTTTTTTAAGCAGAAGGCCACTAAGGTGATTGTAGGCGATACCCACCAACAGATTTATGGATGGCGCTTTGCCGTAAATTCCTTGGAGAAGGCCGACTTCACCACCTTTCACCTCTCTACCAGTTTTCGCTTTAGTCAGCCTATTGCCAACCTTGCTAGGGGAATTCTGAAATATAAACAACATATCGGTCCCTTTTCTGAAATTCCGATCACAGGAAATGGAAGCAGTGCTGTAATTAAAACGAAGGCCGTATTGGCTCGAACCAACCTCGGACTGCTCCTTAAGGCAATTGAATATGTAACGGAATCCAAAAAAATCAAGAAGATTTACTTCGAAGGAAATATCAATTCGTATACCTATGCAGAGGAAGGAGCCTCATTGTATGATGTGCTCAATCTGTATAATGGCGAAAATGAGCGGATTCGGGATAAGCTCATTCGGTCTATGAAGGGCCTAGACGAGCTGGAGGAGTATATCGAAAAAACGGAAGACGTTCAGTTGTCGATGATGTTAGAGATTGTGTATGAATATGGAAATAAGATTCCCGGCATCATCCAATCCATCAAAGACAAACATGTAGACAAAGACGAAAAGGAAAAAGCAGATATGATCTTTTCCACGGTTCACCGCTGCAAGGGAATGGAATACGACTCCGTTCAGCTGGTGAATGACTTCCTTAGCGAGGAAAAGTTAGAGAAGATTTTGGAAAATAGAGATGCTGCTGGCATAAACCCAAGCAAGCTGAATGAAGAGATTAACCTGCTTTATGTGGCCGTTACCCGAACAAAAAATAGTCTCCATATTCCAGAAGCATTGATGCCAGAAGACTTTCCTGTTTCGAGTCAGATCCATGTGGTGAAAACTGACAGCGAAGAAGAAAAACAAGTGACCAAGCAAGCCAATCGAAGCAAGGCAGAAGGCAGCAAAACCTTTTCCATTGCCGAAGCCCGTACCAAAAACAAAGGAGCTTACCGACCCTGGACCCCCGAGCTCGATGCGGAACTCACTACCATGTACTGTGAAGGCGTTAATCCCAAAGACATCGCCAAACATTTCGGCCGAAGTAAGGGAGCCATCGCTGCCCGGATTAAGAAGCTGGAATTGGATGAGCTGTATGGGTAGATTGAATGAGGCATTCTATTTACATTGACCCCAGTATTTTACAGCTTAGGGAATTACTATAATCCTTTCCTTGTGGTTTGCCTACCGTGGTTTTGGCATGGATAGGCATTGTCCCGTAATTATTAGAATTCTATACATGACTATCTTTTTAAATGCCACTACGTCGTTTTAATTCCGATAGGAATCAGAATTGGAATTTATGTACTAGATGGTAAGTTTGCGGATACACATGTCAAATTTTATAAGTCATGAATAATAAAAAAGTGCTTATTTCAGGAGCGGGTATTGGAGGATTAACGCTTGCATATTTCCTGAACAATAAAGGATTTACACCAATTATTATTGAAAAAGCTGACTCATTGAGAGATAATGGCTATATGATTGATTTTTTTTCGAGTGGAATTAGCGTTGCGGAAGAAATGGGTATAATCCCTGATTTAGAGGCGAAATCGCTTCCATTTAACTACCTCAACCAATCGACGGAAAAAGGAAAAAAAAGCCTCACTCTGAATATGTCTGGATTCAGAAAAACCTTAGCAGGAAAACTTTTTAATTTTACGCGGACGGACTTAGTAGCTACACTTTATGAAAAAATTAAGAATGATGTAGAAATACGATTTTCTTATTCGATTCAGCATATCGAACAAAGTAAAAGTGGGGTTAAGGTTTCTTTTGACAATGGAACTGAAGAAGTGTTTGATATACTCATCGGTGCAGATGGCCTGAATTCAAATGTGAGGAACCTGCTTTATAGCCAAGGGGAGGTGGAGAAAAAATACTTGGGTTACTATGTATGTGGGTTGGAACATCAAATTCCATTGAAGCTTAAAAGGGATGAATTGCTCTATATGATTTGTCCAAGAAAGCAAGTCATGAGTTATAAAGCATCCAATGCTGTTTCAAATAGTTTGTTTGTATTCAAATCGCCAACCGTACTCAAACATATGCCTACCGAAGAAGTGGTAGCATTATTGAAAAAGGAATTTGCACAATTTATTAGCCCGGTGCCCGAAATTATTGAAGAGGCAAGTAAACAAGAAAAATTGTTTTTTGATCAAGTTAGCCAAATCCGAATCCATTCTTCATGGCATAAAGGAAGGGTTTGTTTGCTTGGCGATTCAGCATATTGTATTACACTTCTTTCTGGCCAGGGAGCTTCTATGGCAATGACTGGAGCATATGTGCTTTCGGAGAAATTAATAAAATACAACGGTGACTATGAAAGTTCCTTTTCCGAATATGAATCAGACCTAAGACCGAAAATCGAAAAAATGCAGAAAAAAGCCGTGAAAAATGCAGCTACATATTTGCCTTCTACCAAGATTGCATTATGGTTAAGGAATTTATTTGCCCCGCTTATTTTTACTAAAATTTTCTCTCCATTTCTTATCAAACAAATCGGAGCCGATAATTATTTTGACACAAAACAACCGTAATCCACAAAGTATTTTAGCTTGATTAGTATGTGCTGGAATCAGACCGCGATATGCTATGTACTCTAGTTTAGAGTTTCCTAAAGTAATCATTGCAGATAGCCACCCGATGTTTTAGTGAAGAATTATCCGTGACAACGGCATTCCCGCGAGTATTAAAATAATATGTGTGTCCGTTAACTTACCACTTAGTCCAAAAATTCCAAATCCGATAGCTATCGGAATAAAACTACAAGGAGGCATTTTAACGGATAGTCATGTAAAATAATGAGTATTTTGTCGATTTCATCCAAATAGAAAGGGGTTGTCATTGTGTACCACGAAATTTTCACCGCCAAAATTCCTGTTTAATGCATAGAAAAATGTATCATATAAACACACAAGAACGCCTCTCACCTGAGGAGAGACCATCCTCACGTTGAGAGGGATTTAGAGGAGGATAAAAGATGAATTTAACGATTGAAAATATACTGTTAGTAGGCTCTCTATTACTCTTTGTAAGCATTATTGTAGGGAAGACTTCGTATAAATTTGGCGTTCCAACCTTATTACTTTTCTTAGCAATTGGCATGCTAGCAGGTTCTGATGGGATTGGAGGAATTAATTTTGATAATCCTGGAATTGCCCAATTTATTGGTATCGTCTCCCTGAACTTTATATTGTTTTCAGGTGGCCTGGATACAAATTGGACTTCCGTAAAGCCAATCTTAAAAGAAGGACTTGTTTTATCCACGCTAGGAGTTTTACTCACGGCCCTTTCTCTTGGCACATTTGTTTGGTTTGTTACCGACTTCACCATTTATGAAAGCATGTTGTTAGGTTCAATTGTATCATCGACCGATGCGGCTGCGGTGTTTTCAATACTGCGTTCAAAAAGTCTTGCTCTAAAAACCAATTTACGCCCAACACTTGAATTGGAAAGTGGGAGCAATGATCCAATGGCGTATGTATTAACTATCGCTTTTCTAACCTTGGTAATCCATCAAGACCAAAGCATTCTATCCATAATCCCCCTGTTTTTCCAACAAATGCTCTTAGGAGGACTTGCGGGGTTTGGCTTTGGGAAATTAAGTAAGTTCATCATCAACAAAATTAAGCTCGACTTTGAAGGACTCTATCCTGTATTAGTTATCGCGCTGATGTTTATAACCTTCTCTGCCACTGATTTTGTAGGGGGTAATGGGTTTCTTGCCATTTATATCTGTGCTGTATACCTCGGCAACCAAGAGCTAATTCATAAGAAAACCATTTTGAAAATGTACGATGGGTTGGCCTGGCTCATGCAGATTGTGCTCTTCCTCACATTGGGACTACTCGTTTTTCCCACGCAAATAATTCCTTATTTCGGCATTGGGATGCTTATCTCATTGTTTCTGATAATGGTAGCTCGGCCGATAAGCGTATTTCTCAGTTTGATGTTTTTTAAAATGAGAGTACGTCGGAGGTTTTATATTTCTTGGGTTGGGCTCCGTGGTGCGGTTCCGATTGTGTTTGCCACCTACCCGCTACTTGCCGGAATTGAAAAGGCCAATATGATTTTTAATATTGTGTTTTTTATCTCCGTTACTTCCGTTCTTATTCAAGGAACAACCTTGTCAATTGTAGCCAAATGGCTTAATGTAGCCCTGCCCGAAAAAGTTAAAAAGATCTCGGAAACAGACAAGCTTATAATTGAGATTCCAAAAGCATCCTTGCAAGAATTTGAACTTGCGCCAGATATTTATGCGGTAAATAAAAGAATCGTTGATTTGAATTTTCCAAAAACAGCATTCATCGTGATGATTAAAAGAAATGGAGAATATATCCGTCCGGGAGGCTCAACCAAATTGGAAACAAAGGATGTTTTAATGGTTCTCGCCGACAGTCAAGATGATTATGAGAAAATATATGAGTGCTTGTTAAAGGCGAAAAAATCTTCCAAATCATGAATGAATTGCAGAACTGAGGGCTAGGAATACAGCCGGAAAACGGGATGAGGAAAAGCTTCGCGATTTTCTGGATAGATTTGCGGAGACCATGCCGAGAATTACTCTGAGGTATGCCATTGAAAAACTGGATAAACAATCCAAAGCACATTATTTAGGAATGAAAAGTAAAAATAAGGAGAGCGATGTATTGCTTCTTCCACCCGGACAAGGAAGAGCATACCACTGCGGCAAGATGACCGCCATATTTAAAGCCGACGAAAACGAAACCAACGAAAAGTACAGTATCTCCGAATGGTGGCTAGAACCTCATTCTGATGGATCAGGAGCACACCAACACGAGGATAATGACGAAGTGTTTTATGTTTTGGAAGGAACAACCTCAATACGCGTTGGCGACAAATGGATTGACGCGGAAAAAGGAACGTTTTTGAGAATTCCAGCGAAGACCATGCACGACTTTAAAAACCAAACCAATGAGAAAACGGGTTTTTTGAATTTTTTTATCCCAGGTGGGTTTGAACGAAATATGCCAGCCATTGAAAAATGGTTTGAGGAAAACAATTAATTGCTAGAGAATAGCCTTGGTACCGTCAACCAATTTCAAGCTAAGTCATCTCATAAAATCCCTAAATTAGCCCCGCATGAAAAACGTCTTCTATCCACTACTTCTCCTCCTGCTAGCAAGCACTCCGCTATTCGCGCAAGAAAACCAAGCCCAACCTATTTTCCTTAACGGCGAAGCCCAAGAGGTGCCGGCCTTTAGTGATAGCAAAACCTGGATACGGGAGGAGCTATGGGTGGAGACGGAATTCGACTCAGACGGCGATGAAAAACTCGATCGTATGCATGTCTATGTAACGCGGCCCTACCAAACGGATTCGGGGAATTTACAGCTGCCCGTGGTATATATGTCGAGTCCGTATTATGGATTGAAGCTTTGGTCTTTGATGGGACTCGGGACGAAAAAGAACTTTTGGGATGTTGACCATGAGCTAGGAGAGACGCCAGATCCACATCGCCATAAAAAGCTAAAAACCCGCACCAAGCGCCCCATCATGGGGAGATTATCCGATAATACTTGGGTGCCTCGGGGGTATATCATGGTTTATTCCTCCTCTCCAGGAACAGGCTTATCCGATGGCGTGCCAACTATAGGCGGGGAGAATGAATCGCTTGCTCCCAAGGCAGTGATTGACTGGCTCTGCGGTCGGGCGAAGGGCTATACCACACGGAAGGGCATGGAAGAGGTAAAGGCCTTTTGGAGCTCTGGCAAGGTGGGTATGACTGGCACTTCATACGATGGAACCCTTTGTATTGCTGCGGCCACAACCGGGGTAGAGGGCTTGGAGGCCATCATTCCGGTGGCGCCTGTTACTTCTTGGTACCACTATTACCGATCCAATGGATTGGTCCGCTCGCCGGGTGGCTATTTGGGGGAAGATGTAGATGTGCTGTATGATTTGATTAATACAGGCGATAAGTCCAAACGCAAGAACAATAACCGATTGGTGCGCGATAGTGTGTTGGTGAAATACCAAGACCGCATCACGGGTGACTACAACGATTTCTGGGCCAGTCGCGATTATATAAAAGACATTGATAAGATGAAGGCTGCGATGATCATGGCTCATGGATTCAATGATTGGAATGTGATGCCCGAGCAGAGTTTCCGCTTCTATGAGGCAGCCAAGGCCCAGGGTTTGCCGGTGCAACTGTATTACCACCAGAATTCACACGGAGGCGACCCGCCTTTACATATGATGAATCGCTGGTTTACGCATTACCTGCATGGTATCGACAATGGGGTGGCAGACGATGCTCCAGTGCGGATTGTGCGCGAGTATGACTATTGGCCAACTTCGTATTCAAGCTTTCCGGATACAGGCGCTAGCGATATGGCCTTTTTTCCAAGATCCGGGAATGGAAATACTGGACTGCTTTCCCCCATTCGTCTGAACAGGCTCGACTACGATACCCTCAGCGACGATTACCGCAAAACAGGAGAGGAGCTGATTGATGCTGAAAATGCCGAGCACCGATTGTTGTTCTTAAGTCCAGTATTACAGCAAGACTTACGCCTCTCTGGCACCCCCCAAGTAAGCATCCGCCTAGCCAGCAGCAAGGAAGCGGCTAACCTTTCCGTATGGCTGGTCTCCCTGCCATGGGACGAAGAAAAAGGCACCCAAGTCTATGACAATATCATCACCCGCGGCTGGGCCGACCCACAAAATCATAGCTCCCTCATCCAAGGAGAACCCCTCCAGGTAGGCGAGTTCTACGATATCACCTTCACCCTTAATCCCGACGACCAAATCCTCCGCAAAGGCCAACAAATCGGACTCCTCATTTTCTCCAGCGACCAAGAATTCACCCTGCACCCTAAGCCAGGAACCTTACTGACCGTCGATCTAAACAATACGAAGCTGGTTTTGCCAATCGTTGGTGGAAGAGCAGCGTTTGAAGAAGCAACGAAGAAGGTGGAGCCTTAACTAGCACAGAGCACAGGGCTTTTGCCGTGGACTGTCGACCCTGGTCTTTTCTGCCATGGTCCATCGTCTATGGTCTATGGTCCTTTTTCTGCCGTGATCCGTGGACTGTCGACCCTGGTCT
>CAZUIT010000077.1:0-12686 GCA_964620355.1 uncultured Burkholderiales bacterium
CTTTTTAGACTAGCTAAATTATATGCATAGCCCACAACTTTTTGACTTGATCCCGTTTGTGATGAAGAATTAGAGGTGGATTATTTCAAAGCGGATGTCATAGCGGCCATGGATTATTACCCGTTCGGTATGATGTTGCCTGATAGGCAGTGGTATGCGAACTCGGACTCTTCTATTGCTGTTAATGGATTTAACGGAATGCGGAAGGATAACGAAATTAATGGCGTTGGAAACAGTCTGGATTTTGGAGCGAGGATATTCAATAGCAGGTTAGGAAGGTTTTTAAGTGCCGATCCGATGAAACATATGTTTGAGTTTGTTTCTGCGTATAATTTCGCGCAAAATAACCCGATTGCATTTGTGGATGTCGGAGGTTTTGGCGCAGGGTCTAATGATGATGGTATTTCCGCAGATGAACGAAAAGTCAAAGAAGGTAAGCCAAATACATCTGGAAATGCAATAGAATTTATGGAAGGAGGAGCTTCAATGGCTGCCTTTATGGGTGCTCTTTCAGCGGGAACTCAACCTTATCGCTATTCTGGACTTTCAGATCCTGTGAGTACAGCAGTTATCACAACTCCAATTAACGGTCTCGATTGGGATAGACCACAAGCTAGTTTGCAGCATAGTTTGGACGTAGTCAATTTAACAAATATGTATTTAAATGAAACTCAAGTTGGTTACAATACATATGTTCAAATGAATTCAAATGGATATGTAACCGATATATTCGAGGAATATACATCATTGACTGTAACTGTAACGAATGACAAGATTCAATATATTAAAACTACAATGAAAACACATATAGTAATGAGCATTAATGAAAGTGGTGTAACTACAATTAATAAATTGCACCAAACAGTTCAAGTCATAACAACTGAAGGGTATCTAACTGAAATAAAGCCTGAAGATACCAATAATCAAAATTTGACGGATCCCAATGATAGAAAAATTAACTGGACAAGCAATAATCCAGTTTCGACGTATTCTCCAAGTGAGCCTAAAATATCCGCAATTTTAATGGGACGTATTGGCGGAGCTGTAAACAATAATGTATTAATAGCCACCGAGAAGGATGCGGAAAGGGACGCCCTACGAGAAGAAGCAATGGACTTAATCATGGAAGTTTTAAAAAATAAATTCCCATCATATAAATAAACCCGCTTAGATGAAGAAAATCATTTCTCTATACTATCTAATATTTATTCTATTATTAATGGGGTCAATTACTTTCTGCGATTTCTTTAAAGTTAGAATGTCAATAATCCATTTTGATTCAACGTGGCCGACATACGGTTTTTTGCTTGCTAGAGCTGTCATTATATTCTCAAAACTAGTATTATTGAAAACCTATTTAATTGATCTAAAATATTCCTTCAAACTACAAGAATCAATAATAAATCAAAATTCAATTAAGATAGAGATATTGTCATTATTTTCCCTAATAGCTCTTTTGCATGTTGATATCCCAGTTTACAATATTGCCAGACAACTTTCGCAATACTTCTGGGTTACATATGAGACGTTTAACGCTTTATTGTATTTTTTCATAATTCTGAGATTTTTAATAATTTGGAATAAAGTGAGAATAACTGGATGATTTATCACTCCAGAGTTCGAATTCACAGTAATCCTCTAGCATGGCAGAATGTTTTGGAATGGTATTGACAAATTAAATGAGTCCCATGAAAATCCAGTTTAAAAAACGCCTAAAACCCTTATCCTTCGGAAAGTTGGTCTTTTCGGAGAATAATGACCTGAACACCGGACATTCCTTTTGTAAATAAGTTCAATTCTACGAGACACCTTAATTGTGACGAAATCACAAAGAAAGCAGAACACCTTAAATTCCCAATATGCATTCAACCTTCAAAACCAGATTATTTAGTAAATTGAATTACTAAAAAGTGAAAGATGAATCTAAAAGCACTGAAACTTAAATTTGCCCTTTTTGCTCTAATGCTTTTTCTTCTAATGCCCGAATGTAAGGCTCAGAACGAAAAAATATCCTGGGGCGACCCCATAAAAATGGAGCGCTATTGGATAGCTAATATTCTTAATGATAATGAGGGTAATGTCTATGCATTGAGCATTGAAAAAAAGGAAGTTCATATTAAAAAGCTCCAAGGTGAAAAACTAAGTTTTCTTGGTGAATTCTACATTCCCCTCAAGGATTCAGAAGGCAATAGCTTAAACTATATTCAGCGTTTTATGCACCAAGATGCCATCTATCTTATTGCCGATTTCAAACAAAAAAAAGCGAGGAATCGCATATTAAAAATTCAAAAAATCAGTCTTAAAGGCGAAATTCTGGAACCTTGGCGCGAATTATTTCAGGTCGGACCTGAGTTTAAAAATGAAGAAATAAAAATTGAGTTTTTACCAGAACGAGGCAAGCTAATTATCAGTGGTGAAGCCATTAATGAAGTCACCCAAGAAACAACAGGTCAACGGTATATCATCTTTGGGGCAGATTCTAAAATAGAAAAAGATTTTATAATCCACTTAAAAGATGATCGTTTTAAGTTTTCAGTTTATCGCTGGTTAATCGATGAAAATGGATTCATGTATATTCTTGGCTATGCCATGCCAGTGCTTGAAAACTCAGAATTAGGCTCAAGAGCTCTAATCGTAAAAAGTGATTTGGATGGAGTAGTTCAAGAAGAATGGGAGATTCCATTAGACAAAAGGAGCATAGTGATGTCCTCAAGTGAGATTGAAATCGACTCTTTAGGAAATATTACGCTTGCTGGGCTCTATCAAGATTACCATGACACCAAACGTGAAAAACCCGCAAACGCAGGCATTTTATACTTGCGATTTGCTTCTGGGTCATCCTTTCCTATTTTTCAAAACGCTAATGAGTTTAGTGAGGCACTGCTAAAAAGTATTCCCACATCAGAAAATTGGAAAGCAACAGGAATGGAGTATTTCAATTTTGTCCATTATTACAGATTGCAGTCCATGGGTTCTGGAAAATTTATTGTTGTATTTGAGCAGATGGGCAAAAAGCCGCCTTATCCTTATTACGACATTTTCATCCTTGGCGTTAACGAAACCGGAAAAATTTCTTGGCAACGAACAATACAAAGGAATGCGCGTGATAACAATAATGGAGAACATACTCAAACAGCACTTCATAAATCGAAAAATGGAGTTAAACTTTTTTTCATAGATCACAGAGACAATTATGATGCGAATGGAAACCGTATTGAAACAGAAAAACCAGAATGGCCTAATACGGTGAATGACCCCATAATGATGCTAAGTATTGATCTTGAGGGTAACCTGACTTACACTCAAATTGGAGAAATGATAAAAGGAAAAATTCGGGTTCGTATCGAGGACTGCAGATTCATAGACTCCAATACCATCTTCTTTTATGCAAATTCATATGGTAGGACTTATTTGTGTGGAATTTTGAAAATCAATTAGATTCCAAGCCTTTATAAGCGAAGATAATGTTGTACTCAACTTTTCATCGAGCATGCTGTCGACATAGCAAATCAATTAGGAGTAAATATAACTATACTATTTTATATAATATGTAAACTTCTTATAAATATTAGTCTATTGTTTTTTTCGTAACATGTCATGTGTAAATTCTTTTCACAAATTAGTAATTATGAAAAAACAAATTCTATTATTTTGTGCGCTCCTCCTTCATGCCGCAGGGGTTGAAGCGCAGAACTATTGCTTGAATTGCGATACAATGACATATCACAATAGTACATGGCAACTTGAAGCATGTTACCCTTTAGATCAAAGTGCTAATGATGTTTCAATGAAGGGGAATGACGGAACTGAGTTCGGTACAACCGACGCAGATGGCCGGAAAAATCAACCGTTAACAGCTTATCATTTTGATGGCAACACTGATTATGTATTACTAAATCAGCTTTTTGACTACAATCAAAGGACGATTTCTGTTTGGTTTAAAGTCGATAGTGCTGATGAAAACTACCAAGACATTTATGTTTCCGATGATCCTAGTGTAGCTAATGGCTTAACAGCACTCGCAGTATTTAAAGACAGTGTCACCAAATTGGTTTATGTGGTAGGATCAGGAGCCACAGTCAGTGTCCCTATTTCATTGAATACATGGTATCATGCTTCGATTGTTGTTAATGACTCCTTCGCCTATTACTATTTAGATTGTAGCAATGTTGGCTCTGGACTTAATAATTTCCATAAATCCTCTAATGGTGTAGGTCAAGCTGTGCTTGGTGGCAGTCGTGATACATCCACATATTGGTTTTCAGGATCTATTGATGACGTGAGAATTTATTCAACTAACCTTAATGAAGATGCGCTCGATAGCCTATGCAATCTTAATTGTTGTTTTTCCTGTGATACGTCGCTGACAATTAACGCGAATCTTGAAGGCTGTTATCCTTTTACTAATGAAGCACAAGATGAAACAGATAATCACTTTGATGGAAACGTAAACGACGCAACAAGAGACTTTGACCGTTACGGAAACTTTAATGAAAGCTATTACTTCGATGGAAGTTCTGATTATATAGCGCTTCCATCACTTTTTGATTATGAAGACAGAACCTATTCACTTTGGTTTAACGCCACAAATATCTCAAGCGTTCAGAATATTATTGTATCGGATGACCCTTCCTTAATAAATGGATTAACAGCTATGGCGGTTAGAAACAGTGGAGGTCCTGAGGTATATTTTGTTGTCGGTTCAGGTGCTACGGTTTCATATTCAATTAATCCAAATCAATGGTATCATGCAGTCATTGTGGTTGATTCTAATTTAGCAAGATATTATGTTGATGGAGTCCTTATTGGTAGTGGTCTCAATAATTATCATAAATCTTCGAATGGTGTTGGACAGACAGTCGTGGGAGGAGCAAGAGACCTCACCACCTATTGGTTTGAAGGCTATGTTGATGATATTAAGATCTATTCGAAAGCATTAGATTCAGCAACTATTGCGCATTTATACTTGGATAGCTGCTGTTGGGATGGATGCGATACATCAGGTATGGAACTTAAAAATATGACCGGATTAAAAGAGAAATTTAGTCAACCTCTCAAGGTTTATCCAAATCCAGGAAAGGGTAGCTTCAGAATTAGTATTGATGCTGTAGAATCATTTAACGTTGTGATTTATGATGTCAATGGTCGTGAGGTTTATCAAAGAAACTCAATCATGTCCGATGAACAATTAAGTATTGATGCTAAACCTGGCGTTTATTTCATCAAAGTAATTACAAGCTCTGGAAAAATTTTAACAACAAGGTATCAAGTACAATATTAGTATAAAGGCCCTCGACTTCTAACGGGGGCCTTTCTTAACATTCCTTTTAACATATCTATCTTTGAGTACTTTGTGATTCTACCTTGAGAAGAAAAAAACATTCTTCAAATTGCCTAGGCCTATGTTGAACTTTCAAAACCAACAAGGTTCTACTTGCACTTAATATTACATTTCATTTGAACCCATAGCTTCAAAAAAAAGTAAATGATATACGAAATACGCATAATTGCGCAAATAAACCTTGTTGGATTATTCCAATTTCACTTTCTTTGATTTAGAACCAAAATCATGAATCCATGTTAAGGCATACATATATAATTCTTATCCTCTTATTAAGTTCAGCCTTTGATTCGCTTTCCGCTCAAACCAAGAGCGGGAGGCAAGAATCTTATGGCATTCAAAAAAACCAAGGTCAAGTTAAAGATCAAAATGCCAACCCGAGAAAGGATGTCTTATTCATGGGAAATGGTGGAAGAATGTCTTTCCAAATTCGTAAAAAAGGGATCAGCTATCAATTGTATTCTCAAGAGTCATCTTCTATTGGTGAGAGCGACTCCGCTATAGAAATTCTGAGCATTTACCGTGTTGATATAAATTGGTTAAATACTCAGGGTGTTGGTCACTATGAGTTGAGTGAAAAAAACGAAGGCTATAACAATTACTATAATGTGGCCAGGGGGATGGCGCCTGCCTTGTTTGTCGAGGAATATCGGAAACTCATCACTAAAGATATTTGGCCCGGAATTGATTTGCATTTAGCAGTTAAGGAAGGTGCAATTGAAACAGACTGGTATTTAGAAAAAGCAGAATCCATCCATCAAATTCAGATGGAAATTAAGGGTGCAGAATTGAGAATTGAAGGTGGCTTTTTAATCATGAAAACTCCATTTGGAGAAATCCGAGAAGGAAAACTCAAAGTTCTACAGAATAATATTGAGCTCCAAGCTAATTGGGTATTGGATGGAAATAGGATCAGTTTTCATGTTGAGGGCGCCAATCCAGACCTTCCGCTCATCGTTGATCCACCCACCCGTATTTGGGGCAGCTATTTTGGAGGTGCGGGCGATGACCGGTTCTATGCAAGTACTTTGGATAAAAATGAAAACCTGATCGCATGTGGAAATGTATACTCGACGAACCTAGCAACCTTCGGTGCACATCAAACAGCTTTTGTAGGAGGTAGTCAAGGACTTTGGGTTGGAGATGGAATTATATCAAAATTCACAAGTAATGGTGCCAGAATGTGGTCTACTTATTATGGTGGAGATAGACCAGATGATATATGGAATGTAGCCTGCGATTCTTCAAATAATATATATTTTGTGGGGAGAACGCTATCTGATACTGGAATTGCTACCTCGGGAAGTCACCAATCAAGCATTGGAGGAAATGGTTCCTTGCAAGACGGGTTTTTTGTTAAGTTGAATTCAAGTGGAATCAGGCAATGGGGTACCTATGTAGGTGGAGATGGCAGTGATCAAGCCTATGCATGTGCTATTGACAAAGATCAAAACATATACATTTCTGGCTATGCATATTCGAATACAAAAATTGCTACCAATGGTGCCTGGCAATTTGATGTGTCAATTCTAGGAAGTGATGCGTTTTTGATGAAATACAAACCGGATGGCACCAAACTTTGGGGAACCTATCTTGGAGGAACAGGCATGGATCAGTCCTTTTCCTGTGCAACTGATGATTCAGGTTATGTTTATATGGCGGGCTATGCAGAGAGCTATGCAACCATGGGTTATAATACTTCGCATCAAATGACTAATTCCGGAGGAGAGGATGGGTTCCTTTCGAAATTCGATAGTTCAGGAAACATGGTTTGGAGCACTTATTTTGGGGGTGTGAATGTCGATCACGTTACTTCATGTGTAGTTGATGCAAATGGCAATATCTTTATTGCCGGGGTTACTGAAAGCGATTCTGGTATTGCAAAGCTTGGAGCATTTCAAGCTACGAATGCAGGGAATGGAGACCTGTTTCTTGCGAAATTTAATGGTTCTGGCGAATTACAATGGGGAACATTCTTTGGCAGTTCCAATGAAGAAGAGACGGATATTGGTTGTTTATCTGTTGACCGTCTGGGTAATGTATACTTTGCAGGTTCTACTGGCTCCGCCTGGGGCCTTTCGACATCTGGATCTTACCAAGCGTCTGGTGCCGGTGGAAAAGATGGAATATTGGCAAAGTTTACAAATACAGGAATTAGGGTCTGGTCAACCTATTTCGGTGGGAATCGCGACGAAAATATAAATTCCCTTTCATGTGGTAAAGATGATTTTCTTTTCCTGAGTGGCTATTCAACTAGCAACACCGGAATATCAACAAGCGGTTCTTTTCAAAGCACAAATATGGGAGGCGCCGACGGGATTACAGCAAAGTTTAGAGTTATCGAATCTAATTCAATATCTGGAAATCAATATGTATGTACTGGGCAAGCTGGTGCGAATTTATTCGGCCCATCTTATTTAAATGCTGGTTATACCTATAAGTGGCTTAAGTCAGAGGTAGATTCCATTTCTGGCTTTCAAGCAGCTGGCGGGAATGATACCTCCTCAACCTATAGCCCTGGCCTTATAACAAAAAACACATGGCTCAAGAGAGTGCTGTCGCAATATGGCGTGCATGATACCTCTAACGTCTTGCTTGCATCTCCTGCTACCAACCCCATTGCGTTGGCACAAGTAATAGATGACAGTCTGTGCTTCGGAGACACCTTATTCGTATTTAATCAAAGTAATTTCATGGGCGATGTTTCAAAGCGCGTGAATTGGTATTATTCGGATACCCTTATCGGGGTAGATGACACCTTGGCTTTTGTTCCTCATGTTTCTGGAAATGATAGTCTGCAATTTATAATTGAAAGCGCTAGTGGGTGCTTGGATACAACTCATGTTTATTTCAATCAGGTGAAAGTTGGAAACCGCATCGTTATGGAAATGGACTCTGGCGCCCTTTGTCCAGGCGAAACAAGGACGTTGTATACCTCCACTGATATTGGCATGAGTACCACTTGGTTTTTTAATGGTAGCAATGTGAAACAAGGAATGGATAGTTTCTTTGTTGCAAATGATTCTGGAACGTATTGGGTGACTGTTGTATCTCAAGAAGGCTGCTCTGCAGGCAGCGATACACTTCAGCTAGACTTCGCGGAATTACCTCAGTTAAAACTCAATACAAATTTTGATACCCTCTGTCAAAATGATTGGCTACGTATTACAGATACCACCCAAGGCGGGCCATCCTTTAATAGAAAGTGGTGGCTCCAAGGTCAATTGTATGACTCACTGAAAAGTATTGAAATACAGCTGGTCGACAGTGGCATCCATTGGTTTGTTTTAAAAACAGAAACAAATGATGCTTGCATGGTTAGTGATTCAATATCTGCATTTGTAAAGGCCAACCCTTTTATCAACGGACTGAATGGCACAAGGTCAAACGTACGCATCGATTCTGCCTACGTCTACCTTGCGCAAACACTATCAGCTCAGACATTTACTTGGTCTGTCAAAGAAGGCAGCCTGATTTCTGGACAAGGTAGCAATCAAATTTCCGTTAAATGGAATGATACGACGCAGGGTGGTTTATATCTGCTTGTCAAAGCTGCAAATGGCTGTTCAGACAGTGCTGATTATGCTGTGAGCATGGATTTAATTCCGGTGATTTATCAATTCAGTCCACAACAAGGTAAGCAAGGGGATACAATTTTTATCGAAGGCGTGAATTTCTCCCGCACCAACCTTGTGTCTGTTGGGGGCGTGCTGGTTCAATCATATGAAATAGCTGATTCCCGCCATGTTACGGCAGTTTTAGGAACAGGCGACGACGGCAATGTGCGCATTGAGACTCCTTATGGAACTGCAGAATTGGGCGCTTTTAATTTTCAAGGTGTGTTCGTTCGTGATATTGAAAACGGTCAAATTCGCATCTACCCAAATCCCGTTCAAAATCTACTGAATATAGAAATCACTGGAAATCAAAATAGCTCTGAATACAAGTTATATAGCGCCGAAGGGAAAGTTCTCATGTCGGGAATACATCAAGGAGGAACCATAGAACTTAACCTGAGCGAATTGGCAGCAGGACTCTATTTTCTAGCTATTGATGGACAGAAATTTTTGGTTGAAAAACTATAGATTTCAAGTGCCTTTAAGTCCTCTGAATTGCCTGAAATACAGATTCCTTAAAAAACACAAACCTGCCGATTAATTCGTGTGGACTAGTGACTAGGTTTTTTTGTTGGTCGTTTGAATATTAGCCTCGGCATTTCCTTTTGACGCTCCAACGTAATATCTGTCTATTGATTGGCTGTATAGGATATAGCAGCATGGCATAGTGCTAAGTTACTAGCGCAACGGCAGGTGGTAAGATGAGCAACTTCTGAAAGATGTATCAATTACGCAAGTTCCACTTGCTGTTAGAACCGGCCTGGTATCACAGCATAAATCACCTTCCTTGTTGCATGTGTTTAGTGTATTCCCACCTGCACAACTGCCTTCAAATGTGTGAAGTAAACCTAAATAGTGGCCGATTTCATGACTGAGTACTTTAGCACGGGCATCGGTCGCTAAAGTTCCACAATTATTACATGTGGTATAATCCCCTAGTCGATCATGCCTTATCACAATGGCATCGGTATAATTCTGCCAAGGATAGCAGCTATTATATGCAGCCAGAGTGCTTGGTAGGCCGTTTTCCAATATTTCCTTCACCACGTAAATATTGACGTACCTAGCCGGATTGAAAAAATTGGAGCCACCGCTTGAAGTAGTTAGGCTATTCAATTGGACTGATAATTCATTATTTGTTGGGTTCAGAATCGAACTAAAGCGGTTTATACCATTAAATGCTGTTCCATCCGGCCGCCTTTTAGCTAAGAAAAACTGAATATTATAAGCTAAGAATGCATCATTTAATACTTGCAATTGTTGGTATACTTGCGTGTCACTGACTTGAATCGCAGAATCATTGTCAATATGGAAAACCACTGGAATCAGATACCGTGTTGTTCTGCATCCAAGAACTAGTGACGTGGAAGGATCGCCATAGTTTAGAATGCTGGTCGTTGGTGGATTTTGGCGATATTCATTTACGCGTTCAATAAAACCTTGTCGCGATGAATGATAGTTGGAGTCCAGCGATTCATACAAATACTGCATGGAGTCTGACGCACAAGGCAGAGATTGGGCACGAAGTTGCCCGCACAACATCAGGAATGTTGCGACAAATAGTAGTTTTTTCATAGGGAGCTTTTTAAGGTTTATTCTATCTGTAGTGTATAGCGGTGTTTTTGATTAACAGTTAATATATAAAGCCCCCTTTGTATATTTCTGATTTGATATTCTCTGGTTTCGAGTTTTTCGATTCCTACTATTTCTCTTCCTAGCATATCGTGAACATGAATGCTATGTATGTCATGATTGCCGGTTACAGAGATCACTTCTCCTTCACGGCTTGGTATAGGATAAACCCGGAATTGAGTTTCTTCAGGACGAACCACGAAAATCCCTACTACAGGAAATGTCAAGGAATAATTACTGCAGCCGTTGCTATCGGTAATTTCTACAGTATAAGTGCCGTTTTGAAAAACATGCAGAAAATGATCGTTCCCTCCGGTCGGAATGCCGTTGTAATACCAACGATAACTATAGCCTGTGTCGGTAAAAAGCGTATCGCTTCGTTGACTAATAATAGGCTGAGGAACCTGCTTAAAGTCTACGTGGATGGAATCTGTTTGTCTGCATCCTTGATAATTTATAGCACTGACAGTGAAGATGCCTTTTTCTGATACCGTGTGTTGTTTTGTGTCTGAGCCGTCATACCACTGGATACAACGGAAATTTTGCGGCACTTGAAGCATTAATTCTGACTGATTGCACACTAAGGTATCTTGACCAATGTTCAATTCTGGTTCGATATAAACTTCTTTAAATAGAGTATCAGTATTGGCAATTAAACGCACGGAATACCGTCCAGTATCGGGAAAATAGAATGTAGTATTTTGTGAAGATGCCGATCCTATTAATATTCCTTGAACGTCTCTTAATTCCCAACTCCAGGAACTTATCGGCGATGGAGAATACCCGAAAAAAATACCGGAATCTGCTGGACAGGTTAATGAATACCTGATTTCATTTGTTTCTAGTTTGAAGTAAGAAGTGATAAAATTTGGAAGTCCCAAAAGCGCGTTTTTTTGAAGACGTGCAACAGAATCGATGTAGTCACAATATGGATATTCAAGATTAGGGTTATTGATTTGCCCTAAGGTGTCAAAAGGATTTGAGGGCGGTGGGTCCTTGGAGACATAAATTACCCCATTCGATGCCAATTGTAATTGATTAAATATCTCATCTGATGAATTGGCCAAAGATCTTCTACTATTAGTAATCGAATCGCTCTGCCAATATGCCAAATGAAACTGCAAAAGATTAAAGCCTTTATCTGTACAGTACAAAAACTCGGAGTTTGGGGAAAATTCTAACCCATAAGGAAGTAGTATTCCCTTTGCTGATGCTTTATATGAAATCCTACCGTTGCTGTTGTCGAATCCAAAAACTTCAATCTTGTTTAATCCAAATACAGACACAGCGAGTAAATTGCCTTTGATATTGAATTTCATTGCTCCTTGAGCATCAAATCTTGAGATTTCCCCTAACTGGTTTGGTATGCCGTGCACAGAGCCTATCTTTGAGATTATTGGACAATTTATCAACCCTTGTTCAGTAACAAGATAGGCGTAGAATGAATCATTTGGAAAACCATGAACTAATACCCAAATGTCCTTACCATTGGAATGGTGAGTTGCAGTGAGTTTTTCGCAAACCATGTCAACTAGTAGATTGTTTTTGGAAGTTACTTTTCCAAGCCCACCATTTTCTCGGATGTTAACGATGTTATATTGAAACCCTTTTTGAAATAAACCAGCTCCATCCGTAGTGAAAATATAAAATAAGCTATCATTTCCCGGGTACGGAACTACTAACGAAGACTGTGTAGAAGTTTCTCTTCCAAGCAGTCCAGTGCCGTTGTCCATTATCTGATGATTTTTATTCCATACCGTTAGGCCATTTGTATAAAGAAGGAGATTGCCCGCAGTATCACTAATGGTCGCACACCCCTCATCCGTGCTCATCGCGCCGTCAGTCATCACGGTTGGCGGGTCAGTAGCAAAGGACAGTCCAGCCCCATTCCCAAAGTACCAGTTCTGTGTCCGTTTCCAGTCTTGGGCTCCTGCGTCAAAAACAGCGATAATAAAAAGCAACAGTAAAGCACTTCTCATATTCTTCTTCCGAAGATAAAATGATACCTAGATGTCTCCAAGCATTTCTTCTTAAATAATTTGACATGAGTCTCCGCAATTATACCACTCCGTCGTGATATGGCGGAATGGTGTTAG
>CAZUIT010000078.1:0-11684 GCA_964620355.1 uncultured Burkholderiales bacterium
TTTCGTTGATTCGACAATAATTGAAATGAATATATAAAGAAAAGCCATCCTGTAAAGGGTGGCTTTTTTTATTTCCTTTCAAGCAAAGCCAATACCTTCGTGCTATGAAGTGGATGCTCGATTTAAAGTTTGAAAAACCCAGTAGTTTAATCCATCATAGTGAGCCGATCGTATTGATGGGTTCCTGCTTTACAGGGAATATTGGAGGCACCCTGAGCAGTCGGTATTTTCAAACTACCGTAAACCCTTGTGGAATTATTTTTGATCCTGATTCATTGGCACGCCATGTATCACGAGCTATTCATGAAGAAGAAGTTTTAGCGGATAGTCTGCATTATTATAATGAACGCTATCAAAGTCTTCAGTTTCATTCTGACTTTTCATCCATGAACGAAGACGAGGCTATAAGGAAAATGAATGCTTCCATGCAAGTTCTGCGCGAAGGTTTAAAGGAGGCAAAACATTTTATAATCACCTTGGGGTCTGCCTTTGTTTATCGCTTCAAAGAGACCAATGAGTTCGTGGCCAATTGCCATCAGTTTCCAGCAGATCGTTTTGAAAAAGTCTTGCTCAAAGCCGATGAAATTAGTTTAATTCTTCAGCGTATGCTCGATGAGCTGCGCAGTTTTAATCCAGCCATACACTTCATTTTTACAGTGAGTCCAGTTCGTCATATAAGGGATGGCGTAGTCGCAAATAATCGTTCGAAGGCTCAGCTTATCGAAGCGGTACATCGCATAGCAGAATCAAATGACCAGTGTGATTATTTTCCAGCCTATGAGTGGGTAATTGATGTGTTGCGTGATTATCGTTGGTATGATCTCGACTTGGTTCATCCCAACTATGCGGCAACAGATTCCGTTTTCGAGCAGTTTTGTGCCACTTGTATGGATGAGTGGACCCAAGCACAACTCAAGGATTTACATCAATTAAGCCTAGGTAAAGCGCATAAACCCCGTTTCCCAGATACTGATGCTCATCAAAAATTTCTGGCTGGTTTGGCCTCAAAGGAAAAGGAGTTAAAAGCCCGGATGCCTTGGATTAAAATTTAATTAAATTTTTGTCGAATCTGGGCAACTTAAAATGAAGTGGAAGCGTCTTGGTGAAGAGAACTAAGCGAATTAATTCTAATGCATTGGTGCAATTTTGGCATTTTCATTGCGTTACTAGACTAAGAAACTAAAAATTTTCCTTCCAGTATTTATCATTTGATCTGCTCAATCGAGATAAATACAGATTCAGGCTGTCAATAGGCTCTCCCGATTGCAGCCTGAATGGAAGGGAATTATTTTTCCACCTTGATGAATACTTCGCTACCCATTCGCGGTGCAATCGAATTTTCACAATCCTCTATCAATACCTTCTTGAAGAACTCAGTAAAGAGTGGTTGATATTCGTTTATATCTCCACCAAATGGAGGTCCCTGATGTGGGAATTGACGATTAAAGAGAAGGCCTGCCAATTGTCCTCCTTCTTTCAATAAGGATTTCATTTTTTCACAATAGGCCTTCCTTCGAAGAGGGTTGAGGGCACAAAAAAACGTTTGCTCCAGAATGAGGTCGTATTGCCCCTCATGTTCAAAGAAGTCTTCACAGCAGACTTGAATACCTTTTATAGCCTTCCATTTCAGTTTAAGGGAATCGGTAAGGCTAGGAGAAATATCGAGCAGGGTAATGGTGCTAAATCCCTTATTTAATAAGTACTCCGCTTCATACGCATTTCCGCAGCCAGGAATTAGAATCTTCATATTCTTATTCTCCAATCCATCTATAAAGTGAATAAGAGCAGGGGAGGCTTCTCCTAAATCCCATCCTGTTTCTTGTTGCCTATAGCGCTCGTCCCAGTATTCGGCGTCTAATTTCATTTGCTTAGTATGAATCGTTCCGTATGCGATCCAATGCGAACGATATAGACTCCATTGTTTAAAGCGTGTAAATTCAAATTGGCGTTGAAGGAAATTTTTTGGGTATACACTAGTTTTCCTAGCGCATCATATACTTCAATCAATTCACTGTCTAATTGCGTCGCACTAATATGCAGTGTACCATTGCTTGGATTAGGATATAGCATAAATATGTTTGAGGCTTGGTCGATACCTTGAATACTCCCGTCGCCATTTGGAGCAATAGTTTGTGCAAAGATTCCCTGACTCATATTATAATAGGTTCCACTAGGCACTTCTTCCAATTTTACTGCACGAACCATATAATGATTTTCTCCTTTGAGTGGATGCAGGTCTGTAAGGCTCGTTCCGGTTAATAGGCTGCTATTTACAGGGTTCCAAATTCCGAAAATAGAATCGGAACGGTAAATCCAATAGCCGATAACATCTGGGTCTGAGCTTGCTTTCCAAGTCAGGTTAATTTGATCACCACCGGTATTTGCATTCGCCTTAAGATCACTTGCGGGATTTATCATGTGCAAGCGTAATGTTGGGTCGCCCATTAGGGTTACATGAACCCAGCCGGCTCCATAACCGGGGTCATAGGTCTGATGATTTGCATCAATAAAGTTGTTTTGAGTTATTTGCGCGGAATAGCCTATAGGGGCTCCCATTGCCATGTGCAAGAAGTGCCATTGCGGCCTTCCAGCCCAAACTGCCGTTAATCCATAACCTGGGCCGGCAATCTCTGCTCTGAGCAAATTATTGTTGATGTCCCAATCACCATGATAGCTGCCAAAGGAAGTTTGAAAGACACTGTAAGTAGCGGTTTTAAACATGCCAGAATTCAGCTGCTTATTGCTAGTGTATCCCCCGGTAGAACTGGCATGACTGAATAAATAGGGCTCAGTTCTTAGGATTTTTATAAAGGTATCATACGATGTAATAGTCTGCTCTTTTCCGAATAAAGCATTGCCATTTTGAAATCCATTCCGACCGGGGTATTCTCCTCCAAGAACATTCAATAAATCATCAATCAATCCTCTTCGGGGAACATCCCATTCGTTCATTCGGAATGCACGGTCTTTTTCTAAATATCGGGTATAAAGGCTGTCGCGGCTGAGTCCGAATGTGCTGAGTTTGTCGAGATATACACGTCCGATTTGAAGCCTAACTTCTCCAGGAATGATCGTTTGATCAAATTTTCCATCTCCTGGCGTATTGATGTTTTCAGGTCTACTTGCATCGGTATAGTTATTCTCATCTGTCCAGTTTCCCGTAAATTCCCCATAGTAAGTATCTGTAGGCCACGCTCCCTTATGGACGGGGTGTGCATCGGGATTCAGGTTGCCGGAATAAGGAACAGGAATATCGCCCAGCAGCAAAAGTGCGTTATGACGACTCGGATTGAGCATATGCCAAGATTTGATGCTGTCTTTTAATTTGACAACACTCCAATCTGAGGAAGTAACCACTGGAGATACACGCCATCCATCACCTACCAAGTTTTGATAGAAATGCGTCAAGGCATCGGGAATGGATGCATGCAAGGCACTGTCTACTGCAATAAATATTTCGCCCCTATAATGAACCAATTCCACCTCAATCCCTGCAGAAACAAATCCATATAAATAGGTATTGCCTATTTGTCGTTGAACATAGTATTCATAGCTTTTTCCAATTTCCACCGTATTGTCGGTATAGAGGGTATCTGTATCGCTTAGTGTTTTGAGCACAGTCCATTTCCATTCGCCAGGGACTTTTCGAGAAACGGAATAGGATGTCACTCCCGATACATAATCCCAACGGAGCGTAATGCTAGCAGGCTGTTGATTGGTTTCAACATCGATCAATACCACGCGTTCTTTTGCAACTTGGCCATAACTTAGGCCCTGGACGAAAAGTCCAATGAATAGAAGAGTAAGGGTTTTTTTCATGATTTGGTATTCCGAATATACGACTTCTTGGAAAAAACGGGACCTGCGAAGCGTTCTATTGCTCGGTGATTTCGGTCATTTTGTAGAGGAGTTCAAACAATTTGGCCCCTGTGTCTTAAATTCGGCCAACGAACAAGCTTCATAATCATGCGTCTATTCCTTTTTTGTCTACTCTTTCTCTCTTTTTCGGTGGCCCAAACCAATGCTCAAGGTGAAAAGCCCTATTTCCAGCAAGAAGTGAATTACCAAATTCAGGTTCGGCTGGATGATGCGAACCATATGTTGTTTGGCGAAGAGTCGTTCACCTATACGAATCATTCGCCAGATACCCTTCATTTTATTTATATCCATCTATGGCCAAATGCCTATCGAAATAATAACACCGCTTTGGCGAAGCAGTTGGTAAGAAATAATAACCGGAAACTTCATTTTGCGGCAGATTCAATGCGCGGATGGATCGATAGTCTTGCCTTTTCAGATAAATCAGGTCCGTTGCATTGGGAATATGATGAAGACTATATCGATATCTGCAAAGTAAATTTAAGAGCACCTTTAGCACCAGGAGCTTCTACTTCAATTCAAACGCCTTTTGTAGTAAAGATTCCAGGAGATTTTAGTCGTTTAGGACATGTTGGACGTTCGTATCAAATATCCCAGTGGTATCCGAAACCCGCGGTATATGATCGGGATGGATGGCATCAAATGCCTTACTTGGATTTGGGTGAATTCTTTTCTGAGTTTGGCAGCTTTGAGGTCGAAATAACGTTACCAGCAGATTATCGCGTCGCTTCTACAGGCGTGCTTCAAAATGAAAATGAAAAGCAGTGGCTAGAAACCTTGTCCAAGCTGGAAACCTTTCCGAAAAAAGATACCATACTTGGTCCTGATAAGGATAGAGTAGGAAAGATGAAAACCATTACCTACAAACAGGATAAGGTACATGATTTCGCCTTTTTCTGTGCTCAAAACTTTGTTGTGAGGAAGGATGAAGCCGTTTTAAGCTCCGGTGTAACTATTGAAACGTGGGCATTTTTTGAGCCTAGAAAAAATTCGCCATGGAATGCGGGAGCTGCTTATGTGAAACGCGCCGTGGAATCGTATTCAAAATGGGTGGGAGATTATCCCTATGCTTCTGCTACCGCAGTTCAAGGAGCACTTTCTGCTGGCGGAGGGATGGAATACCCAATGGTTACTGTGATTTCCGCTGGCGGGGATTCCATGACTTTGGATAATGTTATTACCCATGAGGTTGGTCATAACTGGTTTTACGGTATTCTGGGTAGCAACGAAAGAGAGCATGCTTGGATGGATGAAGGGTTTAATTCTTATGTGGAAGGACGTTATATGCGCGAATTTTATCCGAACCAGTCTTTTGGATCAAAAGTAGGTTTGCCACCGAATCTTGGTAAAGATTTTGGCCCACAGTGGTTTGATTATATTTCATCCAATTTCTTTGCGAGTTATGGAATACAAGCGCCTATCAATACGCCGTCTGTCGAATTAAGTAATTTGCAATATGGACTGCTTTCATACCAACGTACAGCGTTTCTTCTTGATTATTTGGCGGAGTATTTAGGCCAAGAAATTTTTGACGCATGCATGCACCGCTATTATGCCCAATGGGGATTTAAACATCCACAGCCGAAAGACATTCAAGATGTTTTTGAAGGTGTTTCAGGAAAAAAATTGGATTGGTTTTTCGAGGGACTCTTCAATACAGAACAACAAGCCGACTATAAACTGACAGCGCTTCGTCAAGATGACAAAAACTTCACGTTTACGGTGCGAAATAATGGAGAAGTGGCTGTGCCTTATTCTATAAGTATTCTTAAAAATGATAGTATCATTAAAACCTATTGGTATGAAGGTCATATAGAGAACCAAGAAGTATCGATAATCCGCGAAGCGTGTGATTTTATTGTGATTGACGCGGGCTACCACAGCAGTGATTTATCGGTAAGAAATAATCGACTAAAAACGAAAGGTCTCTTTAAAAGAAGCGAAAAATTAAAAATTAACCTACTTACTGGGTTTACTCGAAATGAGAAAAAAACATTACACATACTACCAGCGCTAGGATTGAATACGTATGACGGGCTGATGATTGGAGGAATTTTTCATAATTATGATATACAGGGTAAAAAATTCAATTATGTTTTCATGCCTATGTATGGAATTGAATCCCAGACGCTAGCAGGTAATTTTATGATGAAGTATGATTGGTTCTTGCGGGATAAAACGATTAATAAAATTCGTTTTGCTACCCAATACAAACGTTTTGCCGGATATGATAAGGTTGAACCACGACTCGATTTCTTTTTCGAAACGGGCGGCAAGGAGCATCATAAAAACAATATTTTCATAAGTTATGCCTTGGTGAAAAACACCAATTATGCATGGGGGAGCAACAGACAAGACACCATGTTTTTTGCATACTCAAACCCCATGGCTATTGCCCGAGTTGGATGGGAGAAGGTGCATAGCAATGCATTGGTAAAGGATAATATTAAAGTTGGTGCCCGCTATACTTACCTGAAGAACGCCTTCAATTTCATTCGTTTAGAAGGAAGTTATTTCCGTTCTCAACGCATTACAAAAGGAACGAGACTCCTGTTCCGTGCCTATGCAGGCTTGAATTTAGAACTAGCAGACGGGCAATCTGTGCTAATGTTTACCAACTCAAGTCCTGATTTTGCCCAAGATTTTTATCGCATTGACCGAGCAAATAACGGTCGCGCAGGGTGGCTTGGAAAAAATCAATCCCTCTTTGATCAAGGACAATTTATATCATTAAATTATGCAAACGATCTGCTGCTATCGGCACATGTTGCTTATGCCTATAAGATTTTTCAGCCTTATGTATCTGCTGCTTATGCTGGAGACCTTTATTATGAAGGCGGACTCGGTCTTGGTTTAGGCGTGTTCACTGTTTATTTTCCAATCACGAGCAATGGATTCGCCAATCACGTGCCTGAGAATGGAAAACAATGGTCGGAGTCTATTCACTTTAGCTTAAACTTTCAGCTATCGCGTTTGTGGAACTTCATTGATATGACTCCAAAACTTTGATGATCATTGGCTTTAACATAACTTTTATCCTTAGGTAAAAACCAATTGATGGATCGTCGAACTTTTATGCAGAACAGCGCAAGCCTTTCAATATTTGGTGTCTTTAAACATCCAATATTGGATACTAACCAAGACTTTCATGTAGACACAGAAGAAAGAAGTTCTTTAATCGACCTAAAATCAAGCGGCTATTTTGAAGAAGATTTCAGTGACCCAGCAAATGAAAAAGCTTGGGCTAAGATTCAAGCATTATTTCCTCGTGTAACATCATTTTGTCAATTGGAAAACGGCTATTTTTCCCATGCTTCGATGCCTATCCATGCATTTCATCAAGAGCGGGAAGATTATATTCAAAGTCGCAGCTCCTATTATATGCGGAGGGAACAGGTTGATGCGATTGAACAATCCAGAAAGGACTTGGCTGAATTTTTTCAGTGGGATACCGAAAACTTGGCCTTCACGCGAAACACCACTGAAAGCTTGAATATTCTGATTTCCGGATTCCCTTGGAAGGCAGGAGATGAGGTTGTAATTGGCGACCAAGACTATGGCTCTATGAATGAGGCTTTTGAGCAAGCGGTCGAGCGATTTGGTATTAAGCTAATTGTGGTGAAAGTTCCCCTCACGCCAAAAGATGAATCGGAGCTTGTATCGGCTTATATGCAGGTGGTCGATGCTAATACGCGCATGCTCCATCTTACACACTTGATCAATTTAAGCTGACAAATTATTCCTTTGAAGGCTATCATACAGGAAGCAAGAAAAAGGAACCCAAGAATTTGTATCGCAGTAGATGCAGCCCATTCAGTGGCCCATATTGACTTCAATTGGAAAGATTGCGGTGCAGATATTGTAGCAGGTAGTTTACATAAATGGATGTGCAATCCAATAGGACTAGGCTTTCTATATATGAATACCCATTGGATTCCTCAAATTTGGCCATTGATGGGAGATCGAGGAATGGAAAAGACCAATATTCGCCGCTTCGAACATCAAGGAACACGTCCGATTGCCACCATAGAAACCATTGGAAAAGCGGTTGAGTTAAATGCTTTGATGGGTGGAGTAAAAAATAAAGAAGCACGCCTCCGCTACTTGCAAGAGAGTTGGACTAAAGAGGTCAGAAAAATAGAGAAGTATAAAATCAATACGCCGCATTATGCCGGATCATCTTGTGCACTAGCCAATGTGACTATGGAAGGAATGACTGCAACGGAATTTTCCGCGGCCTTATGGGATCGTTATCAGATTTTCACCGTGGCGATAGAGCATCCAATAGTGAAAGGGGTGCGCATTACGCCACATTTAAGTAATTCGATTGCGGATATTGAAAGATTGAAGAGCGCATTGAAGGAATTGGCAAGTTAAGCCCGAGCAGCTTTTGCTAATTTTATCCATCAGCAGCTTAAATGGCCGGAACCAATAGGAGGGGAGTTATTGCTGGTCTATTTTCAAATAAGTCATAGAATAGGAATGCCCATCTTCATCAATAAATTGAATATGGTACAGGCCTTTTGGGAATAAGCCTAAGTTGAGGCTTCCTGTAATCGCATTAGTTTCAAAAACTAACTCACCCTTATTCGAATATACCTGAACCCCTTGAATGCTGAGAGATGCAGGAATAGAATAGAAAATATGCCCATTTCCGGGGTTGGGAAAAACGGCAATTCCAACGTCTTCTGCCGTCCGAATACCAAGTGAGCCTTGAACATGCGTAAGCAAAGATGCGCGACCCTCTTCCTTCAAGGTATTCATATTGTGAAAACCAAGTTGGATTGAGTCTTTACCCTGAAGTGTTGCATCGAGAAGCACTCCGTATCGTTCGCCTGGAAATACCCAAAGCTCATTCGTCATTTCAGCACTCGGCAATGCCCGACCATCCGATGACACAATTTGTGCATTCAAGAAGGATGGGAAATGGTATTTGTTTGCTAGGTTGCCAATATTGGCTAGGCGCAGGAATACTTTTTCTCCTGCCTTAAAATGAATTGAATCTACCTCACGCTCATTTCGGCTGGCATGCCCATTCACCAGAAAAAATTGGGGATTAAATTTCGGGATTACAGCCGTATGGATCATGTGATCATGTCCTTGATTTAGCACCGTGTCTTGGTGCCAGAAGGTGTCAATTTCACTGGTTAATAAGGCGAATTCTTTGTCGAAACGATAGCCACCTTCCCAGGTTTTTAGGGAATCAGATTTGGTATGTACAATCAACATTCCATACATGCCTGCTTGAACATGGATGGAAGAAATAACATGACAATGGTAAAGGTAGGTGCCAGGATGCGGAGCCTTGAATTTATAATAGCCATGTTCCATATGCTCAACCGTATAAGAGAGGTGAGGGACTCCATCATTGGCTTGGTCGACATCCAATCCGTGTAGATGAATGGTATGGCCAGCGCCTTGGGAAATATTCCAAAAATCGATAGTAAGAGAATCTCCCTCCCTTACATGAAGGGTTGGTCCTGGTACCGAAGGATTATCATTGAGGCCCTTTGCAAAACCGAAAGTCCTTATGGTATTGGAATCGGGCAATGTCTTGGTCCCGAGATTTCTTCCAATGAGTAATACTTTAGACTGGGCGTCGCTTGCCAGAACAAATAGGCTGAGGAATAAAACGAGGAGTATCCGCATGGCTTATTGGATGAGTAAGGTGGTAAACATGCCATTGGGGTATATGCCGCCGCCGCTCACCGCAATTAAATTATGATCATGAACTGGATATTCTCCTGGTTTATCCGGTACCAAAAGCAAGAGCATGATTTCTCCTGCTCGCAACGGAAAAGTGTCTTTTGATCTTCCAATATCTGAATTGTTGAAGCTGCTTTGAAGAATTTCTAGATGATAGCCATGGAAATGAAGTGAGTGAACAGATTTTCCACTATTTACTATGTAAATAAGGATACTATCCCCGGTGTTTCCTGTCACGCGTGACAGACTATCGTTGAGCGTTTGTGGATTTGCTTGACCGTTGATAAAGAAATAATCCGGGTCGTAATTGGCAAAATCGACACTATTGCCTTGTATTAATTCTTCTGAGAAGGTTTTGTTTTTTTCATGGATATCCCAAAGGAAACTCGATTTTGACCCATTGCTAATAAATAGAGGAAGTATCAAGCCCATATACACATCGTTGCTTTTATTGCCTCGCAGATAATCTCCACCGGAGAATGTTCCGATATATTGGATTGATGCATTTCCACCGCTAGCAACGAGGGTAGACATGCTTGGTTTCGATCTCCAGAAAAAGGAGTGATCCATGCTGTCTTGATTGTAGATGGTCAGTTCCAAGGTGTCGCCATGAATTAATCGAATCAGCTCTTGCTGCTGGGAGTAAGCATCAGAAAATGAAATAGAATAGCTTGGAATAAAACTCGAATCAATACATACCATCAAACCAGCGTGTATGTAAACCGATTTCTGCACCGCTAGGGCAAAAAGAGAATGGCTGCCTATTAGAAGCAGCCATAATCCTATAAAAGTTCTGAATAATTTCAATTTAGTTGACAAGTACTTTTTGTGTTAGCCGTGTGCCATCCTCTTGTATCACTTGTAAGAAATAGATGCCACGGGTAATTCCTTCAAGCTTAACAGTGGCGGTATTGCCAGATGCAACTACCTGTCCGTTTACAGCACTCAAAGTATAGGTAAATGCTTGCGGACTAGATGGTACAATTGTAAAGTTTCCATTGTTTGGATTAGGATATACCTTCAATCCGGTTTTACTCACTTTGATTACAGAATTCGGTGCAGTGAAGTCCACGTCAAAAGTTACGGTATCTCCACCTTCCATATTGTTTACGTCATACACATAAAGACGAGCTCTTCCTTTTCCATAATTTTCTTTTCCAGCTTCTTCACCAGCTATGATGGTAATTTTAAAGAAGCCAAGTTCGCCATCATCCATTTGCTTTTTAGTCAAAGGATCCATTGTTGCTTTTTCAGGAATGCCAATATAACAATGCCCCACATCACAAAGTGAATAAGACCATTCTTCTGGAAGCGTATTCTCAATTAAGGTCCAAGCAAACGTAACATCTGCGGTTTCTTCGAGTCCGATATCGACAAATAATTCTTCTATATCCCAAGTCGAAAGAGAATGAGAAATTTCCTTAGCGGGTTCAAATGTAAGTGTCTGAGCCTGAGTGGATAGTCCAACGGTAGCAAGGAGCAGTAGGCTAGTAAATATTCTTTTCATGTGATTGATATTGTAACGAAGATAAGGAATTTGTGAATAAGCTTGAGGCAGTGGCTAAGGCTAAGGCTAAGGCTAAGATTGAGGTTGAAGAAGTGGAACCCGTCTCGCCGGTCTCCTGCGTTGAAGCGGATGACGGTGCGGAGAAGTGAATTAATTCTTATTGAAGATAGTTCCAGCAGTTATTGGAATTGGGACTTGGAGCTTGAAATTTTTGGCTTATGAGGTTTGGTTACGGACACATATGAAAAATTTTTTTCCCATAAAATCTTTGAAAATTGATCTCCGGTTAACCGGACAATATTTTTGAAAGGTTTTTTTGAATATTACTCAAAAGAGTTTGACAATTGTCCCCGTAGGGCTACCTCGCTTGAAAGCTTTGGAGGGTTTTGGGTAAGTGGAAAAATTTTAGTGGCTTTCAGACTCGGGGCGGGATTACTCACTACGTTCGTGATCCCTGATTGGGGGGCTTCACCAAAACAAAAACCGCCTGCTTCGCAGTTTCGGTTTTTTTATTTGCATCCTCGCTTGAAAGCTTTAGAGGGTTTTGGGTAAGTGGAAAAATTTTAGTGGCTTTCAGACTCGGGGCGGGATT
>CAZUIT010000079.1:0-11552 GCA_964620355.1 uncultured Burkholderiales bacterium
CTAATAAACATAAGTGTTATGCCAATGTTGGTGGTAAATTAGCGGAGACACATGTCAAAAAGACTATGCGATTAGAGGTGTTCAATCTGCATAGATTGATTTGTCTGCTATTCTGATTAAGGTTCTAAGTGATAATCGTAAAGTTTGAAACGCCATTTAATTTCAGAAGTAGCAAAACTGTATTCATTGCTTATCATACCGATATCCCTGGCGAAATAGGATTTATTGTGTCGCTTTTCTTCGTGCATATGACCAAAAAGCGGATGAAACTGATAGAAATAGCGGCCCATTCGAACACAATTAAATGTACCAGCATGTGTTTCAATCATAAAGGGTCCAGGGTCAACATACTCGGAAAAGGAATAAAGGGTGTCCAAATTATGATTGGCGAACGTATCAAGCTGTCGGCTTTCTTTAAAATAGATACCGCCATAAAGGCTCACTAAAATCCCCATTGAATCTCGGACCAATTCTGGAAATGAAAGTCGGAAGGGAGCGGAGCAATAATAGTATGTGTTTCCATTCACAACCGAGTCTTTAATAATACGTAGTGTATCGTATTCATTTCGGTGCTCGAATTCAACGCCAAAACTATCAACATAGATTAATTCATATACCCAATAATTGCCAGCCTTGAGCGGTAGATGCTTCAAAACAGTATCCGAATTGCTTGTTGGACTCGGTTTGATGATCGTTTTGTCTTTTTTGCAAGAGCTGGTGAAAATAACACACGAAAGCAAGCACAGGGAAAATACTAGGTTCTTCATGGCCTAAAGAACGCAGGAGAAGATGATATATTATTAGCTAACTTTAATCGTTCATCGCATGCAGACAATGGAAGAAATACTAGTGCACTTTGGTGAGAAACGGACTTTTCGCCATGCCATTTGGATTGCAACCGGGTTTGCCCTCAGGAATTTGCATGTCTAATTTTTGATAATGATCAATCCATGCTTTCGGATAAGTTCCCGTTTCTGGATTTTTGAAGTTCATGGGTTCCAATTCAAAAATGTTATAGGTGGAATATAGCGCATAGATGAATTCAGAGCAATAAAAGCCGTCATCTTCCATGACATAGGTTTCGTTGTATGGTTTTCCTAAAAGTATGTTTGCCCGCTTCCAAATAACGGGTAGATGCTTTTTCATGCTGTCGTGCATCCGGTAAATGTCCATGCCACGCTCATTTCCCTCTGAGTCCATGCGAAAAGCACTCAATTTCTCTCGAACCACACCCTTGTTAGGAGCAGAATGATAAACCAGTGTGTCTCCTCCCGAAATTTGTACAATACCTTGATGTGAATAATGACGTTCAGTACTATTTTCAGTCACTGTATTGATGGCTTGGGAGAGCGAATCATCCATGGCATAAAGAAAAAGAAAGTCGCCATTTTTTAGGCTTGGCTCCGATTGATTCGTACAGCCGAAAAGTGCTGTGAGTAAAACTGAAAACAGAAGAATTTGACGCATGATTCAAATTTAGGGGGATTTAAAACAATTGGCTATTTCCGTACGGAACATTTCCTACTTTTAGAAGTATCATTAGGTATCATGTTTAGAAAATAAAAAAGGCCGTCATTACGGCGGCCCTTTTTCATTAATTCAATAGCGGATTTATTTCGATACAGAGATTTGTTCAATGAATTTTTCCGTATCATTCTTAACTTCCACAGTATAAATTCCTGGAGCGATATCCTGCAGTGCAATATTTATTGGATTGGCAGCAAAAGTATGTAGATGTCTATAAACTTCTCGTCCCAATTTGTCTCTAATAATGACTTGATATTCTCCTTTTCGGTTATGGAGGCTGATAACAAAATCACCAGCATTTGGATTCGGATAAATGTTCAGGATATTCGCTTGATTTGGTATTTGTTCCTCAGATTCTGGATTTCCAGTAATCGGGTCTTTTTTGCCTTCAGGTGGGTATACCCATTTGCATTTTTTATTGGTGCAACGGCCAATTTCCTTTCCTGCAGCATCATAAATGCAATTGGTTGTGGTTAAGCAAACCCACCAAGGGCCAGGTGTTGAATAAAAATGACTGATATTCGGTGAGTAAACAATGGTGGTTGATCCATCGCCAAATTCCCATTCATACTCGCAGAGCGTGCCAGTACCTGTTGAAGCATCGGTGAAATCAAAAGTGTTCACTGCTCCGGGTAATTGCGAGAAGTTAAAGTCGGCAACTACCGCACATGGGTTAGGACATACCGGAACAGGTTGACAGATTCTTTTACAACAGCTATGACTCTGACTGTCTTGGTACATCATAGTAAGGCATACATTTTTTACGGTTGCTGAAGTAACATTATACGAGTGGGTCGGACTAAATTGATTCGAGCTTGTGCCATCGCCAAAATTCCATAATGTGGCGGTGTGCAATGTGATTCCAGTCGAGTTATTGGTAAAGGTTACAGGATTGCAGCCAGTAAATGTAAATCCTGGGTTCGAGATACAACAGGATCCCACACTTATCAAAAACTCAAGCTCTTCGGAGCAACCTTTTTTGCTGTTATAGATGGCTAGCGTCCATATACCAGTATGGGTTGAGGTGGCAACTAAATTTTGTATTCGGCCTGTATATGTTCGATTTAAGGGATCTATCCATACATAATCATTAAAACCAATTTGCGGACAAGTCAAGGGGTCATTATAGTCGAGTACAAAGGAGTCGGTACAGCCAATAAGCGATCGGGGGTATATAATCTTTGCTGTATCCGACCAGGGTTCGACGACGATGGTTTTATAAAGCACTTCATTGATACAGAGGGCGCATGCGGATGAAGTATCTCTTATTTCTATCTTATATGTTGTTGTGCTGCATGGCTTGGCATAAACCGAATTGCCAGTAGGGTTTGGAGTTGTAACTGCAGGAGTCCAAGTGGCTACTGCCCCAGTCGGCATTCCACTCAGGGTTAGAAGAGTTGAGTCATCGCAACCGGTTAAGGTATCTTTTGATGAACTTATTGAAATATTATAGGATGGAACTGGACTTTCTATTACCCGAATATCATCTACTTCAATATGATAAATTGCGCTGAATTGTTGACTTCCAGGAGCGCCAGGGCCCATTGGATTGAGTGGGAAAATCCAAAGATTATTGTAGTCCCAATTGGCTGTAAACGTAACGCTTATAAACTCCCAAGGATGTTGTCCTTGATAAGGTAGGCCACCTTGAGCTGGGCCTTGATAAGATTGATCGATAAGTTGTTTTGATGCATATGGCACTGGAGAACTTAATGTATGGCCATGGTCTAGCAAGTTGTTCGCCGCATACACATAGACTCTTCCAAAGGGGTTTGATGGCCAGCTTGACGCATTTCTTACCCAGAAGCATACACGATAGGTCGAGTTCTTTTTAAAATTATAGCAAGTGAATGCACCACCGCCAAAGTTTTGTACCGAACCCATATAAATGGATCCACCTTGTGGGGAGGTTGGAGCATTGTTAGGGCTAATGGAAAATGATCCATGAGAAGGATGCCAATCGTGGCCAATATCGACTTGCTGCGTTTCTTCTGGAAAGCAGTTTACATTCGTATTAGTACAAGGATTATACTGTGCATAGGATGCCGTTATTAGGCATATTTGAAGCAAAACAAGTAAGAATATCTTTTTCTTCATGATAGTGAACTTTAGTAGTAATTAATTGGATTAAGGGACTTGGATATACTCACACCATTGTTCAAAACAACTTGGTCCAAATGGTTGACTAAACTCCACTTTTAAACAAACTTCATGGGTCGCGCCTGGTGGTAATGGCGGTCCTGGGGGCAAGGGTGGTCCAAGGGTTAGCAATGGATTTTGAATGGTAGAAACCAGCACACCATTCACATACCATTCCCAACCGATAGCGGTTGTTCCACCGACAGACCTATCTGTGAATTGTACATCGCTGGCTCCAGGGGTAATAATGCTATAATCAAAGGCTGCTTTTGGGTCACAAACGAAATCGCAAACGAAAGTGTCTTTGCATATTTTCGCGCAGCAGGTGGAGAAACTATCCGCAATTACTGCCGTTAAACAAATTTCCATTGGTCCCTGATGGTTACGATACAGGTGCGAAGGATTTCTTAAAGTGGAAGAGGCACCATCACCAAAATCCCAATACCATTCACCAACAATTACTTGATTCCCATAGGCGTCGAGGGTAGTGTTTTCAAAGCGAATGGGGTTACAATCAATAATCTTAAAATCAGCCGTTAAATCGCAACAATCCATAACTACAGAAGAGTAGAACGTGTCCACACAGCCCTGAGGCGTGCGAACTATCAGCATATAGAGGCCTTGATCGCTTGGGGTTGAAGGGTTTTTAAAAAGCTTTGAAGAGGTGGATAGAAGGGTATTATGAGGCCCATACCATTCGTAGGTGGAACCTGCACAAGGAGTACTCGGTACATATTCTAAGTTGATTGCGCTAAAGCAAGGCGCATCTGTACTATCCGCAATACGTCCATTGGGTGTTACATTGAGCTGCACATCTTTGGTATAGGTGCAGCTGTTTAATGGGCAGAAAAATGCGGCAGTATAGATGGTCGTGTCGCAAGGGCTTGCTGAGACCGTATTGCCATACGGAGAGCTTAATCCGACGGAAGGGCTCCAAGTGACATTCATAGGATTGGTGCTACTGGCATTGAGTATGGAATTTCCGCAAACATCAATGGTAGGAGGACTAGCAGTGACGGTGGTTCCAGAATTCTGATTCACGTAAACGGTTATGTTCTTCGTGTAAGTGCAGCCTGTTGCGCATAAATAGGTGGCTGTATAGGTGGTCGTTGAACAAGGATGAGCGGTTACCACATTTCCAGACGTGGAACTCAATCCGGTGCTCGGAGCCCAAGTAACACTCATTGGATTGGTGCTGCTGGCGGTTAGTGTTGAGCTTCCGCAAATGTCGATGGTCGCGGGACTCGCAGTAACTGACACGCCTGCACTAACATATACGGTAACCTGGCTTGTATAGGAACAACCATTTGAACATGTAAATGTGGCGGTATAGGTTGTTGTTGAGCATGGCCTGGCGGTAACCATATTTCCTCTGGTCCTGTCTAATCCGGTGCTCGGAGCCCAGGTTACATTCATTGGGTTGGTGCTGCTGGCAATGAGCCTTGAGCTTCCACAGCCATCAATATTCGGAGGGGTTGCCGTCGTACTCACCCCAGGATTCACTGTTACAGTAACTTGCTCCTCTCTGGTGCAATTGCCGTTATAGCAATTTGGATTATAATAGGTTGCCGTATAGGTTGTTGTTGAACAAGGGCTAGCAAATACCGTTGCTCCGCTATTCGTGTTTAAATTGGTGTTTGGTGACCAAGTAATGTTGAGGCCTGTTTGATTTGCGGCAGTGAGTCTTGAAGCCCCGCACCCATCAATTTCTGAAGGGCCAGCAGAAAGTTTTGGGACTTCGGTAATTCCAATATCATCAACTACTACTGAATAGTTGCTACCAGAGCCTGCGCTGGTGCTCATGCGAAATTGAGTATAGCTCGAATTTCCTGTAGTAAATTGAACATTGAATTGAGCATATCCTCCATTGTTAAAATAAGCTTGATTGTAAATTGTTTGAGTCCCATTTGTAGGATCATGTGCTTCGAGAATAAAATTTCCGCCTTGCACATTATTGGTGTTTCTTGCCATAAGGCACACACTATATGTCGTATTCGGAAGGAAGTTAAAGCAAGCATACATGCCCTCTCCCGTCGACGCATCGCTCACCATCTGAATACCAGTTGAAGCATTCATGCCCGGCCCATAGATGGGGGTCCCCAAAAATATAAACCAGTCGGGTAGCGTGTTCGTCGATGCACCTATTTGGCCAATAGGATTTGTTCCCCAATTCACAATACAATTGGGTGGATTGGCACAACTTGCCTGAGCAGAAAGTTCTAATCGCGCAAAAAGGGCGAATAGGGCCATAAGAAAAAATCTAATTTTCATAGCTTAGTGGATTTGAAGTGATAGAGTTTGAAAGGCGTTTGCATGACGCGACGGGATTCAAAACCAATTGATCTTGAATTAGATATGTCGGTCGAGTAAAAAACAAGGCAATAGACCCTCGATGAGGATTGTCATCTGCAAATGCGAGTTCGTTAAAGTCCAATGGTTTTTTCATAACACTGCTTTGTTTGGTAAAAGCAAGTTTGAAAAACCTGTAGGAATTTATTCGAGTGACTTTGTGAAACCGATCGTTTCAGTTCGTGAACTATAGCTATGAACTAGTAAGAGGTGAGGCTCATATTAGATTTGAAAATATGCGGAGCTTGTATAGGACCTTTTCTCGGTCTTTGTGGCTGATTGGAATCTTTACTCCATTGTCCATCACAAGATATCCGCTGTCATCTTTTCTCAATTCGGCAATATGATTCATATTCACCAAATAGCTTTTATGGACGCGTAAAAAGCCTTTTTCTATTAGAATGGTTTCAAAATCTTTGATGATTTTACTGACCATCATTTCCTTTTTGTCCTTCAGGAACAAGTTAGAATAACTTCCCTCTCCTTTGATATAAAGGAGCTCGGGAACTTCTATGTATTGAAATCCATGACGGGTGGGAATAGCAATCTTATTTTTCATTGCTTCCATCATAAAACGGATCAATCCGCCACTTTCCAGAATGGGCGTGTTAGCGTTAATTTGCTGGCACGCCTTTTCCAGCGTTAAAGAAAACTCAGAAGGTTTGATGGGTTTGAGGATATAATCAAAGGCCTGGTTTTTTATAGCCCGCAAGGCGTAGTGTTCGAAGGCTGTGACAAAAATGATTCGTCCTGGTAGGTGTTCAACTTGCTCCACAACTTCAAATCCGCTACCATCGAGAAGCTCCACATCAAGAAATATGAGGTCGGGCAGATGCTTTCTAATAGCTTGAACAGCTGTTTCAACACTCATGCAAGTTGCACAGATTTGGATTCGCTCAGATTCTTTCTCTAGCAGACTTTCTATAACTCCAATAGCGGATTGTTCATCGTCAATAATTACAGCTTTAATCATATTAGCAGGGAATTGAAAAGATTATTTTGGTACCTATAGCATGTTGTGTTTCATCATAAAGGTCTATGATTTCGAAACCGGAAGAATTGTTTTTTTTCACCCATAATTGTTCGATGCGATCGCGGGTGGTTTCAATTCCTGAACTTTTTCGTTTCAAGCTGCTGGCTCCAAAAATTTGGTTGAAACGATTTTTTTTATCCTTGATTTTACCCGAAGCGTTTCTTCCCACACCATTGTCGGTAATTTCGATTTGTAATGCGTCGTTACTACGGTAGAGCTCAATGGTAATTTGGCCGTTTTCTTGCGTTGCGAGGCCGTGAATAATCGAGTTTTCAATAAAAGGTTGAAGGAGAAGAGGCGGAATATAGATGGCTTCAGGATTAATCTGAGGTCCTAATTCTATCGTAATGGAGAAGCGGTTTCCAAATCGGATTTGTTCAAGGCTAACATACAATTGCAATGCTTCCAAATCGGCCGCCAAGGTTACACGTTCCTGACTCGTATTATTAAAGGTTAAACGCATAAGCTGAGAAAATTTTGCTAAAATTTCAGCTGATTGATTGCTATCGTTTTTAAGAATATAGTTTTGAATGGAGTTCAAGGTATTGTAGATGAAATGAGGATTCATCTGGTTACGCAATGCTCGGTCCCTAAATTGATAGAGATCGCCTTTTAGCTGTTCCTGCTTTCGGACAAAGGTCACCCGATTTTGAATCACAAAAACTACGAGTGTAATCATTAAAAGAACGCTCAGTGTCTTAAACCACCAGGTCTGGTAAACTCTGGGTTTAATCTGGAAGGCATAATGACCAATATTCAAGTTTATATTTCCATCTGGAGCAATAGCCATCACTTCAAATTTATAGTTGCCAGGAGAGAGTGAATTGTAGACAACAGAATGTTCCATCCCTTTGTGCCAAGTGGTATCAACTCCAAGAAGCCTATATCTGTAAATTATTTTCTTCGGATGCCAAAAAGTAAGCCCAGTAAATGAGATGTGAATGTTGTTTTGCCCAGGCGCAAAAATTCCTTTAATACTTGGGTCAAATCGGTCTTCATTCACGCTAACACGAGTTATGACCATGGGAAAATCAAGGTCCTGCTTCTGGGCAATTTGTTTGGATAGAATGGACAATCCTAAGACCGTCGATGCCCAAATATCATTGTCAATGATTTGAATGTCATTCACTTCGTTTGAAATTAGGCCGTCTTCTACATTTAGAATAGAAAACTTAACATGTTCTCGATTCAGGGGCTTTATTATTTTACAGACACCACGATTTGTAGCCACCCAGATTGTTTTATCAGCCTCAATAAATGCTGAGTTACACATCATACTCGGTAGGCCATCTTTGGTGGTATAATGGAGTATTGCCTTTAGATCTTTTTGCCGGAGAATAATGATTCCACTTCCAATTGTTGTTAGCATCAAATGGGCAGAATCAATACGGTAAATAGCTGTGATGCGATGACGAACTGAACTGTCTGTCTTCCCTAAAAAATGAATTCCCTGCTCATTTTTAAGATAAAGCCCTTCTAAGGTTCCTATGAGTACGCTCTTCTTGGTCAACTCATAAAGGCAAGTAGGACGTGACCGGTTTTCAAATGAAATTGTTTCGAGTAAGGTTCTATCGAGATGATATTTTAAAATGCCATCTGAACGAATTACCCAATTGAAATGTGTACCACAAACGATGCGTTTTCCAAAGCCTAAATGTACCACTTGTAGATTGGTGCTAGGGAGCAATCGATTCGTACCGATCGCATACAGTCCTGAATCTGCGCGAAAAGTTAGGTCGTTGATAGAATCATTTACTGGTGCCTTTGGGCTGCATAGTTCTTTATGGTCTAGAGTGACCACTGCATCATTCGCTAAAAGCACAAAACGATAGTTGTTGGCCTTTACGACACGCCTAATTTTACGTGTGCTAAATCCAGATTTTTCATCATAATATTTCGGAAGAAGGGGAAAAAAATAGAAAACCCCTTTTTCTAAACTACTTACCCAGATAGCCCCTTCTTTGTCTTTAATTATTGACGTAGGGGAGATGTCTTGAATTAGCCAATTTGAGACTTGATAATTGCTTGAACTTTCAAATTGAAGCAAGCCATCGTGCCGAATCCCCAGCCAAATATTCGCATGTTCGTCCACCTTAAATGCCAATAACTCTCCGGGATATGAACAGATTTGCTTAGAAACACCGTGGTGAATGCTAAATACTTTATGGTTGTAGGCCATGAAGTATTTCCCTGTTTCATCTGGTTTCGAGGCGTATATATTGTAACGAATGGTATCGCTAGTGTAAATTGAGCCTAGACTTTCTCCCGATTCAAGGCGTATTAATTCTCTGTAGCCTGGTGAATAATCGCCGCTTACAAAACATTTGCCATCCTTGTTTATATAGATTCGTTTTTTTGCCTCTGGGTTTACACGAGAAATAGTGCCTTTGGCATCAATTTTTGATAAGATGAATCCACCAAATTCCACCTTTTTTAGAAACCATAAATCTTCATTGTCACTTACATACATTCCAGTGAGCAATTGGTAGGGTAATACCTTTTTAATCATTTCATTGAAGGGATATACAAAAGCAGAGTCATTCTTAAGGTATCCAATCTTCGAAGAATAGGTATTTAACCAAAGGCGATTTTGGGCATCTTCGGTAATGTCGAAAATCGTATTGTCTGGAAGCCCCTCCATGCTGGTAAAGGTTTGAAAATGACCTCCGTCGTATTTAATTAGTCCACGATCGCTCCCAATCCAGATATACCCTTTAGCATCTTGAATAATACAGTAAGTTTCTGAACTTGGAAGCCCATCTGCGTGGGTGAAATTTCTATAGACTGGTGTCTGTGCCGTCAGGAACGGAGACATAAATAGAATAAATAAGAGCAGTGGCAGCTTCATTTGATGAAGGCTGAATATACGAGGACTCTTGTTGATATTGCGTAATTTATCACTAAAAAATCGGCAATACTTTATTGTAGCCAGTTGGGTATGGAACGATAAGCTGGGATTTATTTGGGCTCGATATGCAGACAAACGGGATGCTGAAACAGGAAGTTCTCCTTGTAAAGGATTAAATAACAACGATTTTAGTCAAATACTTTTAATCTTTATAGATCTGAATAAATATTCATTGAGCAAGCACAAGAGTCTAAATATTTGGGGCCTAATGGCAAGCAGGGGCGGGAGAACCGCTCTCCACTCTCTCGCACTCCCCACTGCAAACAAAAAAAGCGACCCTAAAGTCGCTTTTTTGTTTGTTGTAGCCCTAAAGGGACAATTGTCGAACTCTTTTGGGTAATATTCAATAAATTTTTCAAAAAAAATGTCCGGTTAACCGGACATTATGCTCGGAAAAGACGAATTTTCCGAGGGGCAAGGGTTGTAGACGTTTTCCCATTCTGCATTTTAATACAATTGATTCCATTGTCCAATGCCAATCCAATACTTTCTGCCGTGCGGGTGTAAAAGACCAACTTGATGGCGATACCGCGGCATTTAGCCAGGAAAAAAATTGAATGCAACGGGAATTGCAGAGCAAAGTAGACGATTAAAAATGATAAATGATGCACTTGGATTTTAAGGCTATATTCTTGAATTTTCAAGAAAAATATAATGAGTATATATTACCGATGCCTTCTAGTGGGATAACCACAAGCACACCACCAGGAAATAGTTTTAATGATTTACCTGAAGACTTTGAATATTATTTAAAAAATTTTCCTGGATATATCGAAGGATATGACCAAAATGGAATACGATTTTTAAATTTTAATGAAGTTGGTTCGCTGGATCAAATCTATTGGGATTGGGAAGGTAGTCCTAACTATAGTTTACTTTTAAAAGATGTTCCTGCTCCAGACGATTATTTAGTTTTTGCTGAAGAATTAATGCATCTTTCTTCATTTGCCCTGTGCATCAATAGATCAAATGAACAATATGAAAGTGTATTCAAATTTAGTGGTGACGGACTTCAAAAAATTACAGGGAGTTTTTCAGAATTCATTTATTTATATTTAAATGATTCAGATATTTTAGAATAGTTTGTCTTTCAAGTCCTTCCTTAAGAAGCCCAATTTAGAGAAAATAGGACGCATATATAAGTTACGGAACCCAAATGAAATAGTTAAAGAAAATATGCCTGTAGAATTTTAGATTCAATCACTTATGAGAATTAAAAGAAATTGAATCAATTAGCATTCTGCGTTATAATCCTTTAATTTGATAAATAAGTCTCTATTCAATAGAGATTTCCGGGTATATTAGTTTTATCAAATTTGGTTTGGCTTGACCATTATTTGAATACTTCCAAATTGAAATGCTCACGCCGTATTTGTCATAATGAACGAAATAGAATTTATTTAACGGAATCTCACTAGCAATGGCATTGATGCCTTTGGAGCCATATGAGGTGTAGTTATTTTTTTTCAACCATTCGTAATATTCGGTCGGGAAATGATTCACATTTACTGTTGAATATGCAGCCATGGTGCGTTGTACTCCGCAGCTTATCTCCGCAGTAGTCTACAAAAAGCTTATCCCCAGCTTTGTGTTCTA
>CAZUIT010000080.1:0-11281 GCA_964620355.1 uncultured Burkholderiales bacterium
TTGGTTGTGTATGCGTTACACCGAAACGAATACTCTAAATGATTAGAATGTATTTAGCCTGTAAAATTGGATATTGAAACTATTTACGTTCTGCCATATGATTTTAAGTAGGAATCGAATTGCCCCAGGTGTGAGCGCCCGAAAAGACGATACGACTGCAAGACTACCAGTCCTTTGGTGAACCTTTGTTAAACCGCTGGCATGGTTGTGATTGAACGCTCACGACAACCGATTTAAAGCCCAGCGCCACTTAACGGAGGTTGCTTATGCAGCACGATATCACAAAACTATGCGCGGACTCATTACGCGCACTCACCCTCGACAAATATGGCGTCAAATTGAAGCCAACCCATGCGCACGAGCTTGGGGCAGCATTCTTTGGCTACCCATCCAAAAACACGATGCTGGCGGACACAAAATATCCTATCAGCAATCTGCATCTGGCCAAGATTGTCGTCATGGCCCCCGATGACCTGATTGACCAGCGGCGCAAAGATCTGGAAGGCCTGCCCCCTGAATTGCCCGATAGCTACGCCCTAGGTGAAGGGGTTTATGCCGCCCTGTTTGCGAATGTTCAATGGGCAAGTGCATTTCCACCGTTCAGAAGCTTTTTGAGCCTGGTAAAGTTCATGGCCGAAGACAGAGGCCTGATTGAGAGTGGTAATTTATATAATATCCCCAGACATCATATCCTGGATGTGAAAGATACGGATGACAGCGTATTCTTGATCGTCAAGCATGCCTATAAAGCCGATGATGGGAACATGCATGTTGATACTGTTACCACGGTAGAGCTTCCGCGTGTCGCTGGACGTATTGGATTTGGCCTTGCCAAGATTTCTGAAGAACGCCGCACAGGCAGCGCACGGGAAGTTCTCGTGCCGCTTAGCGCGTGAGGTGCGTCATGACAGAAATCAGCGTACATGATTGCCAGCGCGAGGTGGATTGCATCTATGATGATGAGCTTTATTCGGTTCGGGATAACGGGGCGGTCATGCGTCACCCCCGCGCAGGTAAACGCCCGCGTCCGACCGATAATCAATGGACTTTCGGCAAACCGAATAGCCAGAACGGCTATATGTATATTTCACAGGTGCGCATCCACAGGATCGTAGCCACGGCCTTTCATGGGGAGCCACCGACACCGGAACATGTCGTCGATCACATCGACACGAACCGGCGCAATAATCGACCCGAAAATCTGCGCTGGTTGACGCGGCTGGAAAATGCGCTGCTCAACCCCATCACGGTTAGTCGGATCGAATTCATCTGCGGCAGCATCGAAGCCTTTTTGGCAGACCCCTCGATTTTGCGCCATGGCAGCCTTGACCGCAATTTTGAATGGATGCGGACAGTCAGCCCCGAAGAAGCGCAGGCCTGCCGAGAGCGCATGCACCTCTGGACGAAAAGCGATAAACCCGCTTCTGGCGGCGGCTCTTTGGGGGAATGGCTGTTCAAGCCCGCTCCTCCCAACCCGTCCCTGAAAACCGTAACGACAGCCCCGCGCATGGCACACGCCGCAGTGCCACCACGAGAATGGTCTGCTCCCCCAGAAATCCCTGAGCTGGTCATGGCGAAAACCCCAGGCGCAGCCCAGCGCAAATGGCGTGTTCCGACCGAGTTTCCATGTTGTCCACAAAAGCCTGAAGATCAGCCCATTGCGGCGTATGCCGCAAATCTAACGGCAGGTGCTGTTTTCTCGCAAAACGATCTTTCAACACATAAGGTTTTAGAATCCGCACTCATCGATGACGGCCAGTCCGTCTGCGTGATGTGTGAATCGGATGGTTTGAAAACGTTGTCGCTTGCGAAAATCAGCTTTGAAGATGGGTTGTATGTGCATACAAGTATCAGTACATTTTTCAGCAAGGAAGGCGCAAAAAAACAATTCTGCCTTGCTCGCGGCCTCGAATGGACTGGTGGCGACTCCATCGATGATTATTGTTGATTTCGATTTTATGTCATTCAAATAGTAATTAAATATTGCAATGTAAGTTTGCTGAACTAGAACCACCGTGTATAGAAACATGTAGTCCATCTGGGAAAGGAGCGGTGCCTACAATAACCATGATAAAGTACTTCAGGTCATGCTTGGATTGATTGTAGCATTCTAAAATATTTACCAAGTCTGTATTCGACGGTTTCGGCAGAGGCTCAGGATGCGTGTGCCAATCCCCGACGTAATGATAACCTTCGCTGAAAAGCTCTTTTATTTCATTTTGCTCTTTTTTGCGGTTTGGCCAAAAAAGATAACGCCCTCTTTTGTCACCATCTCGCAAACCTGTTGCTTTTGAAATGACAACTTCTGTAGCATTAAAACGCGCAAAAAGTTGTCCACCAGCTTCCAAGCTCTTTTCTGATAATTGCTTGTGTTGTTCAAAAAGTTCTAAGACTTCGCTTGCAAAGGTAACACTGATGTCTGAGTCATTTGTAAATCGCATACTGCTTCCTTGTGCCCACAGGCTTTGCAAGTTGGAATTTTATCAAAATCGAGATGCATAAGAAACTGCCCTGATCCCGCACCGCGCGCCGCCATTTTTTGGACGGCAATATCAGTCCATTTACCTTTGTTTTCAACGAGAACATCTTGCGAGCCTACCCATGATCTGATTTGCGCATGTTTTATCTTTCCAGTCAAAATATCTATAGCGTGTGCCGCAATAATTGCATTTATCGGAGCAAGCTCTATACTTCTGAATGGCTGAAATACTCCGCCGCATGTCGGTAATCGCTGCTGTTCGTTTTCAAAATGAGTAAGTTTGAACTTGAACGTAGTATCGTCAAAGGCACAGTTAAAGCAGCCTCCGCTCTCCAACACTGCGAAAGAGTGTCCTGCTGCTGCATAGGCCTCTGCCCACCCATATAAGATAGGCGGAAAGATCTTTTGCGCGAGCATGTATTTGTTCATGGCGTTTTCTGCTGGCCAATCTCCAGTGGCCATAATGATAAGATCGGCTTCGTGGATTGCCGCATGATCCTTTATAATTGCATTTTCCCATTTTTCAGAGTGAGTTGATCGAACAACAATATGAGGGAATTGCGATGTTAATGCATTATTCAAAACGCTGGTTTTTGTATAAGAATCTCCATTAAGAGCTATGTGTTGTGCGCCCAAAGCATGTCTTCCGATATTTTCCCAATCCATGGAATCAGGATCTATAAGATTAAATATGCGAACACCGTTCTGAGCTAGCATACGCGCAATTTCTGATCCGATGGAACCGCATCCGATTATTGTCACAACCTTTTCTTTTAGCACTTTAATACGTATGTCAGAATCTCTCGATAACGCCCATGAAGGATCTACACGTTGGACAATCAACCGTTTTGATATTGTCTTCGCGCTTGCATAGCGATTGCCAACCACAACAGAGTTTACAGCACCAGGCCTGAAGCCTTTTGTTAGCTCCTGACGGGCTGTCATCCGATACGATGATGAAACTTTTGGTCGCTCGAGAATAATACTAATCAGTGCATTTCCAGTATCAGTTTCAAACCCGACAATGATATCGATATGTTCCGGCGTTTTTCCTGCTAGCTCCTGAAAAATGTTCAAAGATTTATTGCCGCAATTATTTCTTAAAAGAGCACAGACTTGTTTATTATTTGTTGGATAATCTGCTGGCATCAATATTTTATCCGACCACACAAATAGAGCATCTTCATAGATCCATTTCTGGTCTTTACCCAATTTCTGACTGAGCCAGCGCTCTCCTTCTTCGCGCGTGTCGGCCAAAAAGGTAATTTTTTGATCACCAATCCCTTTCCATACCTTCACCTTTCTGGGTGTTTTATCTTTATCTAGATTCAATAGTGAATAGCATTTAGGAGCATTTTCGCTTTTTGCCCGATCCCAGTAAGAGAGAATTTCATCTTGGAAGTCTTTTTGATTTTCACCGGATACACATTTCTTTATCAGTTCTACAGACTCTGCAATAATGTCCTGCGCTACTAACTCCAGCGCCTCTTCATCTTTGGGTACAGCCACTTCGGCTATACATAGATATCCGTCTTTTTCGACATGCGGGTATGTTAGAGATTCTGGCGCGGGATCGATTGCCGTTTTGGGTATAGAAAACGGGTATCTACTATCCACAAATACAATAATGCGCTGAGCAATATCAGGGGGCTGTATTGCCCATCCAGCTACCGCTCCACGCTTTTTATATTTTGTAACTTGCCTCTCATTTAATCGGATCGGTTTTTTTAAGCACTCTTTATTTAGATAATGCTCAAGTCTTTCGATGCCTTTTTGATGTTTTTCAGAGAGGATGTTATTCCTCAATACATCATCAGGCATTCCTTCCGCCGCCTCTCTTATCTACGGGAGAAACCTCTTCATCAGATTTGGCCCATATACTCGGGCCAGATGGCTTGTCATCGTTTGCATGTACACCATCTAAATCACTTTTCTGCGAGCGAATTGAAGCCTGGTCGGAGAAATAATCTTGTTCTTGAAAAACATTGCCCCATGCTTCTAAGGCCTCATCAGCGTCTTTAGTGCCAAAAATAATATCCAGCTTATCAAGTGCTGAATTTAATTGCGCTTTGAAAGCGGTTGCAGCGGGATCATAAGACCCTGTGGTCAGCATCTCATCCACAACGGGATGTTCGACTTCCAGACTATCATTCAGCCTGTCGCGTATATTTTTCATTGTGTAATAAAGTGATTCATCATCACGGCCTTCATGCGCTTCATATTCTTCTGCGACGAGTTTTGAAATCAAAAATCCGCTCGGCATCTTTTCGTGAGCACCGGTGTTTGTTTTCACCATGTCTTTTAAGAGCCGGACAATCCGCCGCATTTGCTGACCATTAGTGCTGTCAGGGCTTAGCTCACTAACCGTGTTATTAAACCACTCGGTAACCGCACGCGGATCCGATTTCCTCCATCCGTTTGCGGAAGCTAATTCATAGTACTCGTTATCTTTTCCAAAGTTGACAGTACGATATACAGGTATATCAACATGATAACCTTTGCCGTATTTTACACGTACGCAATTGTCCTTGATTTCAGGCTCTTCTTTTAGCCCATGATGATTTACGGCATCTCTCACCATTTTTTTTGCATCATACGGGCCTTTTTCGATACCATACGCATCGGTTAAATCTTCTTTTTTGAAATATACACCGTCATCAATGTCAAAGTTGTTATCTTCGGCTTGGATCATGGTGTGCATTGCATATGACCCTTGTGACCACATACCGATAGGTGTCGGGTCATCTTCGCCAAGACCATTTTTTAGGCGATCTCGGTTTGTGTTCCGTCTAGCGCGCATTTCCGATTTCATTGCTTCGGGTAGCGCAACTTCGCTGTTATAAAAGCTTGTAATCTCTTTAGAGCAATCTAACATTTCTTTCTCCTCATCAAATAACCACGCAAGAAACGCACCTATTGCGGCTCCAGCTAACCAGGGTGGTATGTTAATCACGCTGCCTCCTGTAACGCACTTTCCATTACAGGCATGCTATTAATAATTTCCCTCAGCACTCTTTTCTCTTCTTCCGAATGCTTTGAATCTACACCAAGAATATTATTCTCTGCATCTGATTTGGCCATATCTGTGAGTGCCGTTATTGCTTTTTTATCAGCTCTATCTAATGCAACGCACATAGCCTGCTCATTTGAAGGTGCATCGTATGCTAATCTTATAATCTCAACATTTGCTTTGAGATGGGGTTTTAAGAATTTTACCATAAATTGAGTGCCCGATGCCTGAGCATCCAGCGAAGTTTCTAATGCTCCCACACCTGCTTTCCAATCTGTAAGTCCAAAATTCACATCAGACTTTTCAATCACTTTCCCGGTTGGAGGAGATGCTGTGCTAATTGAAATGATTTGTATATCACGCTGTGATTCCGTGATTTCCAAAGCCTCTATCAGTCCAATTAGCGTTGGATTGTTGGCCCACAATCCACCATCGGCAAATACATCATATCTTGTGGTATCATCAGGATTATCTACAGCGGCAAGTGGTAGCAATATCGGGGCGGCTGATGTCGCCAAACACACATCGGTTAGTTTATAATTATCATCTCTGTTTTTGGCTTGATGGCGCTCTCGCTCTGGAATATGTGGGGTTTTAAAGACCCATGCTTTTCTTGTCGCCATGCGAACAGATGGTATGCATATAGCTATACCACGCTCATCGTAGAGTTGCTTCACCGTTGTTTCTTTGAACTGCTCATCTAATGCTCGACGTAAAGCGGCTTGGCCTGTGTTAGCTGCACCACTACGTCGTTTCAACCACATGGGCCAACCCAAGGGTTTTTGGGGCATAGGATTGGGGAAAATATTCTCTCCCATTGTGGTATATAAGTTAATTATTCCTTGCAGGGATAATCCATAAGCCAAGCCAACAGCCAAGATTCCCCCCGTGCTTGTTCCTACAATTAGGTCAAAGGCCTTGCCAGCATCTACAGGATCTGAATTACCCTTCACCCGCTTGATTAGAGTGTCTAACAATGCGGCGCTATAAAGCCCTCGCATGCCACCGCCGTCTAAACATAAAACTCTAAATGGTACTATCATATAAGAACCTTAATAGCTTCAAAACCTTATGCATATGTTTTTGCGATTAGCGCAAAAGACTACTTGCTATACATCCTGAATCTCGTTACAATTTGTAATGCTATCCCGAACCTCATCCTATTGGGGAATTTTATGAATGTCAAGTATATTTTGTATCGCTATTCCGAATAAAATTAAGCGTTAAAAATATGGAGTTATATGGTGAACACATCTTTAGGTTACAAAATCCGTCAGTTGCGCAAGGAAAAAGGCATGACTTTAGAACAACTGGCCGAGAAGACAGATTCCAGCAAAGGATATATTTGGGAGCTAGAAAACCGTGAAACAAAGAAACCCTCTGCTGAAAAATTACAGAAGATAGCTGAATCCTTAGGTGTAACCGCCGTGTTTCTGCTTGATGAGAATAAAACCAATCCCGATGATGAGGTGGAAAAGCAGGCCTTATTTCGCAAACTTGAAAAATTACAAGATAATGATCGCAAGAAAATAATGCAGATAATAGATTCATGGAGTAATGAAACGTGATGTTGCCTAATACTCCAGCAGCTTGGGCGATTAAACTATCAAAGTTACTACAGCATATCCAGACATCGACGGGTGAGAACATGTATCCTATTAAGGTTCAAGATATCGCCTGCGATGTTTCCAAACATTTTTTTCCAAAAAATCCAATCGCACATATCTCTGGTGAATCTTTTTCGAGCCAATTCGATGGGATGATGCGTCCGCTCCAAAATGGGCAGTGGGGCATTATATACAACAATACAATCAAATCGCGCGGACGGATTAATTTTACTCTCGCACATGAGTTTGGACACTATTTGTTGCACCGTGAAGCTCTTGCCAACGGCATCCAATGCGGACGCGACGATATGATGGGTTGGGAAGCTGCCTATGGCCAAATGGAAGCGGAAGCCAACGAATTCGCATCCTATCTTTTAATGCCACGAAATTTGTTTGAAAATCAAATAAAAAGAAAAACGCTTAATTTGCATCTGATCCAGAAGGTTGCTGATTATTTCGACGTATCCGTGACTGCTGCCCTTCTTAAGTGGATCACATTTACTGATAAGCGAGCGATGATGGTCGTTACACGTGATGGGTTCGTTACTTGGGCACGTTCCAGCGACAATTTGTTCAAATCTGGTGTTTTTTTAAGACCAAAGCAAGAAACTATAGAGCTGCCCTCACAGTCACTTGCCGCGCGTAAAGATCCGTTTTTTGATAATGAGTCCGGAATTTATCACGATACGGGTATATGGCCATTTAAAGAGGGTGTCCATGAAATGACCTTACTGGCAGACAGTTACGACATGACGGTTTCACTTTTGCTGTTCGATAATTATGTAGAGCAAAACATTTACGCACAATACAAAAAATAGTAAGGATGAGCATTAATGCTCGCATTACATTTTTAACTTTTCTATATCAAAATACTTCATTATCTGCTATGTGCCACAAGTAAAGGCATAGGTAACTTCTATATGGCCTGTATGCATCAGCAAAATTTTCAAAGTCAATATTGTTAGATTCGATTTTTGATAATCCTCGTTTGAGGCCAGCATCTAACAAAGGCCATATATCTCTCTCGCTATAGTAGAATATAGATGCCATATCACAAGTCCATTGACCAATACCCCATATGCTTGTGAGTAATTTAGACCTTTGATCATGATCAAGATCTGTTAATCGTTTTTCAATATTCGAATCTTGAAAAAAAGTAGCAAGTGCTTCCAACGCCTTTATCTTATTATACGATACACCACATGCTCTAATTTCTTGCGAATGGATAGAAATCTCCAACTCTGTTATATCTTCACCATAACATTTTGAGAACGTGTCTACTCTATTCCAGATTGTTCTTGCTGCTGCAATAGATAATTGTTGCCCAACGACAGAGTGCGCAAGAAAGTGGTGTACTTTCTTGAAGCCACATACTGGAATTTCTAATGGTCCGATACTTTTGATAGCCTTCGCTAAGTGATCATTTTTGGATTTTTCAACCAATGTATGAAATGGATTTTGATAAATTATGCTCTTTTTCATCATCATTCTTCAGAAAAACGATATTCAATTGTTCTGTTTTCTGCAATAAATATATCATAGATAATTAATCAGGATATTAGGAATAAAAGATGGATGAGGGCAAGGTTGAAATAATTAGACGGTTTGTAGATAATGTTAAAGGTCAAATATACGACCCAACAGGTTATAATGCTAGACACGATGGTGCAGAAGGTCATTGGCTTGAGGGTAAGATGGGTCTGGCAGCAAATGCTTTAAATGGGGCTGATTTATTTGGATATGAAATGAAAAAACCGACACGCTCTAAAACTACTTTTGGAGATTGGTCACCCGATATTTGCTTATGGGGACGAAAAAAGCCATATGATGACATTGAGAAATTAGATAGAGATAGTGAATTCTTGAAATATTTTGGTAAACCTAATTTATTAAAGAATGGAAGATTATCTTGGTCTGGAGAACCAGTGCCAACAATTCGTGGGTATAATTCTTTCGGACAAATTTTACAAATTGATCAGGGTGAAAATATACTTGCATCTTATTCATATGATAAAGATCACCGTCAAAATAAAGATATTATAATTCCTCAAGTGTTCCAGAGAAATGACCTCATCATTGCAAAATGGTCAAAAGACATTTTGAAAAATAAAGTGGAAAGTAAGTTTAATGATAAAGGTTGGTTTACATTCATTAAAAATTCACTGGGGCAGTATGTTTCAATAGGTTTCGGTGACCCTATTGATTATAGCGATTGGATTGAGTTGGTTAAAAAAGGAACCGTATTTTTTGATAGTGGCATGTATGCTGGAAATAAGCGCCCATATTCTCAGTGGAGAGCATCAAATAACTATTGGTATGATTTGATTGATGAGCAGTATACTGAATACCCCGAATAGTAGAGCTCTAGTCTCCCAAGTTTGTATTCATTAAACTTTCCACACGGATGATAATTGGTAGATCAAATAATTAGTTCGATTTAACTTTAAGCAGCTTTATCTGTTAACTTGGATTGATTAAGGTCAATCATATCCATCATTGACTGTGCAACAGCTCGAATGACGGGAACTGCAACAGAATTGCCAAACTGTTTATATGATTGGGCATCTGATACACAATCAACAATAAAATGGTCAGGAAATCCTTGTAATCTGGCACATTCTCTCGGGGTTAATTTTCGTGGGTTTTTTCCTATATCGCTCTGATCTATTAAAATTTCACTACCGTCTTTATAATACCTTGCACTAATAGTGCTAGTATAAGGACTTTCATGATTGAACAGAGAGTAACCAAATCCATTCCCTTTTTCTTTGTGCTCTTTCTTGCGTCTTTGATGACCCTCCCAAAGGCGATCAGAGATTGTATATTTATCGTCGACTTCTTTATTATCAAATAATATGTCTCCTAATCTAGTCTGAGCATTACTGGCGTGAGGCCATCTATAAAAGAAATCAAAGTTGATATCCTTAAAATAATCACGATCAAAACCAACGATATAAACTCTCTCCCTATTTTGAGGAACACCGAAGTCAGCGGCTCGTAGAACTTTAAAATCAACCCAGTAATTGAGCTTTTTGCTAAGGCTTTGCCTAGCTTCTTCTGACATTGGCACGTCATCTGGGATAGACTGCTCTGCAGTACCTTGTAAAATATTAATGATTGTTTTCAAAGTCTGCCCTTTATTGTGGCCTCTCAATTGCTTCACATTTTCTAAAAGAAATGCTTTCGGCCTATGGTGGGCTAATATTCTTTGGATTTCAAAGAACATAGTTCCTCTTGTATCCATAAATCCTTGCTTCAAACCTGCTTGTGAGAAAGCCTGACATGGAAAACCTGCCAGCAAAACATCATGTTTAGGTATATCTTCCGCAGGAATTTTTGTAATATCTCCAGAAGGCACTTCCCCAAAATTTGTTGTGTATGTTTTCTGTGCAAATTTATCAAGTTCGGATGTAAAAACACACTTTCCGCCCAATTCTTGGAATGGAAGTCTTATTCCACCAATTCCAGCAAAAAGATCAATAAAAGCAAAACTTGGATTACTTGGGCTTTGAAAACGAGCACCACCCTTCATATTATCGATAATAGATTTAAGCTCTTTTAAGTATATAGATTTTGGCTCAACTTCGCCTTTTATCCATCTATAGAATGTTCTTATATCAACCCCCAACAACTCCGATATTTGTTCGGGTTTCAATCCAGATTGCTTGTAAAGATTATCGAAATTATATAGGGTTGTGTCGTGCATAAATTACCTCGCAGTGTTTATTTTTGACATCATGGCATATTTTCCCCCTGCTTGGTAGCTAAAATACAAACTGCTACTATTTATTGTGCATAAAGATCTGCCTCCGCCTCTCTCCGCCGGATCAGCCCTTTAAGTTTACGGCCACCAGCCCAGACCCAGCGCATGAATTGTTCTGGCACATCGGCGTGTTCTTCATGGTTGACTTTACGGCGCAGTGTTGAGCGTTGAAGTGCCCCACCGCCAAGATTGTAAGTGAATGATACAAGCGCATCAAATTGGCAATCTGTCAGCGGTACATTAATCAGACGCAAAACAGCCTGTTCGGCGATAGCAGCATCTTGGCGTAACAATTCCTCTGCCTGTGCTTCATCAATACCTGCTGAGAAATCCTCATGCGGTTTTACAACATGGCCGTAGCCGATAGTCTGGTAACCTGCAGGGCAAAAATAAACGGTCCGAGAGAAGCCCTCGAACCGTTT
>CAZUIT010000081.1:0-11052 GCA_964620355.1 uncultured Burkholderiales bacterium
AAACTTGCCCACTGTGAACTCTTGGCCCGCCAGGTAGTGGAAGGGTTTATTACTGGGCTACATAAAAGTCCCTTTCACGGATTCTCTGTTGAATTTGCTGAACACCGCCTCTATAATAAAGGCGAGTCAACCAAGCATATCGACTGGAAGCTTTTTGCACGAACAGAGAAGCTCTTTATCAAACGATTTGAGGAAGAAACCAACCTGCGTTGTCAGATTGTGTTAGACACCAGTAGCTCGATGTATTATCCTGAAAAAGGATGGAATAAGATGAAGTTCTCGGCTATGGCAGCAGCCGCCTTAATGAATTTGCTAAAAAGGCAGCGGGATGCCTTTTCCTTGGCATTTCTTTCCGATAAAATTGAATTCCATAGCGAAACACGTTCGGCTTCCTCGCATTATCATCAAATGATTATGCAGCTAGAAAATCGGCTTCAAGAGGCGCCACTTTTGCGCGAAACCAAACTTTCTCAATCGCTTGATGTATTAGCAGAAAAAATCCATCGCCGTTCTTTGGTGGTGATCTTTAGCGACTTGATGGAAACGAGCGAAGAAACGGAAAACCTATTTCGCAGCTTACAACACCTAAAATTCAATAAGCATGAAGTGATTTTATTTCATGTGCAGGACAAAGAAAAGGAAAGCGATTTCCATTTTCAGAACCGTCCGTATTTGTTCACTGATCCAGAAACGGGTCAGCAATTAAAGATTATGCCCAACCAAGTGCGCGATTCTTATATGGAAGCACAAGGTGCATATAAGAAGGTCTTGCGAGACAAGGCTGCCCAGTTTAAAATTGATTGGATAGAGGTTGACGCCAGCGACGACTTCAATCAGGTGCTCCTCTCCTTTTTGATTAAACGCGCTAAAATGAATTAGGCATTTGGCTCATATGTAGCCACATGACGTTCTTTTTTGCTTGGATAGATATCCTGAATACTCACCAAGATTCCGGTTTCTTCGACATCTCCAAAATGATCGTTAATGGCCGTTCCAAAATTCTTCATCGTAAGCGATAGATTCATATAGGCATTGACCAAGGGTGGAATATTCTCTCCCAATTTCCGAACATATTGGTTGAGCACCTTATGTCCTTCTTTATAATCCATTCCATCAAACATGCCCTTCAGCATAGCTATATTGGTTTTGTAACCGAGTTCTGATAAAGGGGTCACGAGTTTTTCAGTATCCGGAAAATAGTGATTCATAAAATAATGAATTGCATCGCGGGCACCATCCTGGAAGTTCGGATACATCGTGATTTTTCCAAAAAAGTGACGCACCTCTGGGTTATTGATTACCAAAGCACCCAGTCCATCCCATAGGTTATCCAAAGAAAAAAGGCCTTTCCTATTGCTTGCAGAAGGCTGATATTCAGGCTGAACAAAAGACCTTCCTAATTCAATCGTATAAGGAAGATATTCGGCAATAAACTTGGGGGAAAAGCGAAACAATTCGGAGGTAGAAAGTTCAGGAACACCATAAATGACGTCTACTCCCTTGCAATCAATATACCGGTAGCCACCAACAATATCCCGTGTTTCAGGATTCCATACCAAGAGTTGCTGATAGCCATTTTCGGCAAGGTCAAAATGATCTAAATCGAGTTCATGTCCTGTGCCTCCTCCTGCCGATCGAAAGGTAAGCTCACGCAAGCGACCAATCTCCCGCACCACGTTAGGTGAGTTTTGATGATTGACGATATAAATTTCATTTGTGCCAAAATTCGCTTTTCGCACAAATCGTTCAGGGCCTAATTCACTTAGTAATAAGGCCTTTTCAACTGCTGGGATGATTGATTGCATTCAATCAAATTTAGGAAAAGGGTGGAATTATTCAGACGCAAATTTTGCCATGGCTTCGGTCGATACTCCTGTATTGGAGAATCCGCCATCATGGAAGAGGTTTTGCTGGGTCACATAACGTGTTAAGTCAGAGAACATAGCAACACAATAATCAGCGCATGCTTCTGCTGGTGCATTTCCTAAAGGAGAGATGGAATCAGCATAATTAAAAAATGCATCAAAGCCACTTACCCCCGAACCTGCTGTTGTCATGGTAGGTGATTGAGAGATCGTGTTTACGCGGATCTTTTTGCTTTTACCGTAATGGTACCCAAAACTTCTTGCAATGCTCTCTAATAGAGATTTTGCTTCAGCCATTTCGCTGTAGTCAGGAAAGGTTCTCTGTGCGGCGATATACGTCAACCCGATGATTGAACCCCAATCACTTACTGCATCTTTCTTCCAACAGGTCTGCATCAGACGGTGGAATGACATCGCTGAAATATCCATCGTTTTATGCATGAAGTCGTAATTCAAATCAGTATATGATTTTCCTTTTCTCACGTTGAGCGACATGCCTACGGAATGAAGGATAAAGTCAATCTTACCACCAAGGATTTCCATCGCTTGATCCACGAGGTTTTCCATGTCTTCATTTGATGTTACATCACAGGGAATTACCTGTGCGTTGCATTTGGAGGCCAATTCATTTATTTCTCCCATGCGCAAGGCAATTGGAGCATTTGTTAAAACAAAGTTTGCACCTGCTTCGTGGCATTTTTCTGCTACATGCCAGGCGATAGAACTCGAATTCAACGCACCGAAGATGATGCCTCTTTTTCCTTTTAACAGCTGATGACTCATATTATCGTTTTTGCAATGTTACGTTTTTTGATCAGAATTTATCCTTTTACGGCGATAAACGAACCAATTTCCATGCTTTCCCCTCCACCAATTCGTACTGAAGTCGGTCGTGCAGTCGGTTGGGTCTTCCTTGCCAGAATTCAATTTTGCTCGGCATTACGCGGTATCCTCCCCAATGTGGCGGCCGCATGATTTCTTTTCCTTCAAAGCTTTGTTCCGTTTCCTTGAGCTGATTTTCCAATTGGGCGCGGTCGGCAATAACTTCGCTTTGCTGACTCACCCATGCTCCAATTTGACTTCCTCTTGGGCGTGAAGCGAAATAAGCATCAGACTCTTCGCTACTCAACTTAAGGGCCTCGCCGATAACCCGTACTTGTCGCTCCAATTCAGGCCAGAAGAAATTCAGGCTGCAAAAAGGATTTGCCATCAAGGCCTGTCCTTTCATGCTATGGTAATTGGTATAGAACTCAAAACCATCCTGATTTACTCCTTTTAATAATACAATGCGTGAATCTGGGTGTTTTCCATCTCCCAAGGTGCTCAGGCACATCGCATTGACTTCATGTGCTTCTGCTCGAATGGCGTCATGAAACCATCCATCGAATAAATCAAATGGATTGGCCGGTGCTTGATGTTCATCAAGTAGGGCCTTTTGGTAGTCGGTACGGATATCAGCGATATTCATCGGTGGCAAAGGTAAAAAAGAGAAACGCTCTATTTCGTATTCTTCGAAAAATATACATTTGCCTATGCCTTTACCTCCTCTAGCTAGCGAAGAAAACCCTTGGAAAACCTTAGACAGCGAAATTAAACTCAGCACTCCTTGGATTGAAGTAAGCCTCCATAAAGTACTTAATCCCGCAGGCAATGAGGGAATCTATGGTATCACTTCCTTTAAAAATTTGGCAATTGGAATTCTGCCTATTGACGAGGCTGGCAATACCTATGTGGTTGGTCAATTCCGCTATCCAATGAATAAATACAGTTGGGAAATTCCAGAGGGTGGTGGTCCACTTCATGTTTCACCCCTCCTTTCGGCACAAAGAGAACTTAAAGAAGAAACTGGCATCGAAGCCGACCATTGGGAACTGATCCAAAGTATGGAGCTGAGCAATAGCGCAAGCGATGAGGTCGCTCATATCTTTCTAGCAACAGGTCTGCATTTTGGTAAGAGCGCACCGGAAGAAAACGAGCAATTAAAATGCATCAAAATCCCTTTCGAAGAGCTGTATGAACGAGTCAAGTCGGCAGAAATTACCGACAGCCTGACAGTGGCTGCTGTATTAAAATACCGTATCATGCAATTGGACGGGTCTTTGCTTCGTACTTAAACTATGAACACAAATATGCAAACAACCAACATTGGATTAAATCCAGAAAAATCAAAAGAACTTGCTGATAACTTAAACGACCTTTTGGCAAATTACCAGTTATTCTACATGAATGTAAGAGGCTTTCATTGGAATATTAAAGGAGAAAAATTCTTTGAACTACATGTAAAATTTGAAGAACTCTATAATGACCTCATACTTAAGATTGATGAGCTTGCTGAGCGAATTGTAACGCTTGGTCATACCCCACTTCATGCTTTTGAAGATTACTTAAGCATTAGCAAAATTGCCCCAGAAAAAGATATTTCAGATGGTAAAGTAGCCATGAATTCTATTGTCAAATCATTCCAAACGGTGCTACTCAAACAACGCGCATTATTGAGTATGTCGGCGGAGGCTGATGATGAAGGAACCAATGCCATGATGAGCGACTATGTACGCGAACAAGAAAAACTTGTTTGGATGTATACCTCCTTTCTTGGTTCATAATTGTTTAAGCGCATTCACAGACCTATTATTGCAGGCGAATATTCCTATCCTATAGATGAATACATTAGTGATGGCGGGGCAGATGATCCTCGCATTGTCCATACTTATATCCTTACATGAATTAGGTCATTTTTTGGCTGCACGTGCTTTTGGAATAAAGGTTGAAAAATTCTTTCTCTTTTTTGATGCCGGCGGCGTAAAACTCTTCTCCTTTAAAAAGGGCGATACAGAATACGGTATTGGCTGGCTTCCCTTAGGAGGTTATGTTAAGATTGCCGGTATGATCGATGAGTCGATGGATACCGATCAATTGAAATCCGACCCAGAACCATGGGAGTTTCGAAGTAAACCCGCTTGGCAACGCCTGATTGTGATGCTGGCCGGTGTTACCGTTAACATTATTTTGGGTGTTGTTATATTTTCCGGGAGCTTGATGTTCTTTGGCGATAAGTATATCCTGAATGAGGATGCCAAATATGGTATTGCCGTTTCAGATTATGCCTATGATCTTGGCTTTAGAGATGGAGATAAAATCACCCAGCTGAATGGCCAAGAAGTGGTTCGTTTTGATGAGATCCTGAATCCTAAAAACATTGTGAATAAGGCCATCTATACGGTGCAACGTGAAGATTCTATCTTTGACATCGCCTTGCCAGACACCTCTTTACGTATCATTACCGCGAAAAAAGGTAGTGGCTTTATCGGACTGCGTCAGCCCTTCTATATTTCCACTATTTCCAATGGTAGCAATGCGGATAAGGCCGGACTCCAAGAAGGTGACCGCATCCTCACAATCGACAATGAGCCAGCAAGTTTCTTTCATGACTTTAAAAATATCCTACGCGAGCGTGAGGACGAAGAAGTCCAAGTTCAAATAAAGCGAGGAGATGACACCCTAATGGTTCCCGTAGTGGTAGACCAGGGCGGCGTTCTTGGTTTCACTGCCAAGATGGAAGAAATGGGACAACTCACCGAATACTATCCACTCGGCAAGGCCTTTACGATTGGAACAGACCGAGCCTTTTCTTCACTTCTGGTGAATATTCAAGCACTCGGAAAAGTATTTAGCGGAGATGTCGATCCGACCAAGTCACTGATGGGTCCGATTGCCTTAGCTACTGTTTTTGGTAGTAATTGGGATTGGCAAAACTTCTGGGGACTAACCGGACTTTTATCCATGGTTTTGGCATTTATGAACGTACTTCCTATTCCAGCATTAGATGGTGGCCATGCGCTTTTCCTTCTTATTGAGATGGTTATCAGACGCCCACTTGGGGATAAATTCATGCAGGTGACTCAGGTTATCGGAATGGTTATTTTATTAAGTTTGATGGTATTCGTATTTGGAAATGATATCTGGAACCTCATACCTAAGTAGGGCTATAAGCCTTGCTGCCCTTCTATTCCTCCCTTTTATTGCTGGAGCCCAACAAAGTACACTTGATGTGCCAGACAGCTTGGTAAAGAAAGATTCGATTCAGACCATCAAAATGCTGATCGTACCCTTTAACCCAAACATGTACTTCTCCGATGCCGACAAAGACATTGGTGAAGTAAGTAAGGTAGACCAAAATCAGGTAAGAAATAAGGTGAGTGCAAGCCTAGAAAGCAGTGTTTCAAGCTATTTGGATCTTTATTATGATGTAGAAGGGCTTTCCAAACAGACAGACGGCAGGGATGATTTGGACCTCATCTTTGGTTCTATATCCTATTCTCCGCAGGAAATAGAAACTCCTAAGGAAGAAAAAAAATCTGGACTCAAAGGACTAAGAGAAAAGGTTAAAACCAAACAAGTTGAAGCGCCAGAAGAGCAAAAAGATCCAGAATCCTATATGGATATTGAGTTTGCCGATAGTCGCTTGATTGACTACCTCAGTAGCAAGTATGGGGTAGACTACGTTATATTTTTCAATCAGTTTGAAATAAAAACAGATTATGAAAACTGCATCGACCTTCAAATGCGTAATTATTATAGAGAGATAAAAGTCCATTATTCGGTAGTAGGAAAGGATGGAAAGAAAATCTCTGGTGACGTGATTACCATCCCCTATAATAGCAATGAAAACAACCTGCAGGTAATTGTCAAAGAGAATTTTGGACAAATCAGCCAAATGCTCTTCAACCGCATCTATCTCCAAAAATGACCCACTTCGAACTTTTTGATATTCCCCTTTCCTTCTTTCCTGATCAAACTTTTATTCGTACTAAATTCTATGAGCTCAGTCGCCTTTATCACCCTGACTTACAAGGCATAACAGACGAATCAACTCAAAATAAACTCTTACAAAAGAGCAGTGAATTAAATACAGCCTATAAAACATTGGGTTCCTTTAGTACGCTCGTACCCTATGTGCTGCGAATTAAAGGTGAGTTAAACGATGACGAGAAAGCAGCCGTATCTCCACAGTTTTTGATGGAAATGATGGATGTGAATGAGTCTTTGATGGAAGCCAAAATGGAAGAGGATATGGACCGTTTGAAGTCCATCACCTTTGAAGTCAAAGAAATTCAGGAATCCATCAGCAATGCCTGGATAAAGCTTTGCCAAGATTTCGATCGAACAGGAGATGAATCACTGCTTGCCGAAATCAAAGACTATTATCTACGAAATCGGTATTTAGAAAGACTTCAGTCTCAACTCGGACTTTAACGACCGAATGGCAATCCGCGCATTTTACGTCCAGAGCCCTGCATTTTGTTCATGGTCTTCATCATTTTGCGCATTTCTTCAAACTGTTTTACCAGCTTATTCACTTCTGTAATATCTCTTCCAGATCCGTTGGCAATACGCTTTTTACGGTTTCCTGAAAGAGAGTCTGGATTTTGACGCTCGAAGGGTGTCATGGATTGAATGATGGCTTCTACCCCTTTGAACGACTCATCGTTGATGTCTACATCTTTGATGGCTTTTCCAACGCCTGGAATCATTCCCATAAGGTCTTTGATATTCCCCATCTTTTTGATTTGCTGCAACTGATTGAGAAAATCCTCGTAATTGAACTCATTGCGGCTAATCTTCTTTTGTAAACGTTCTGCTTCGTCTTGGTCAAATACTTCCTGGGCTTTTTCAACAAGGGAAACAATATCTCCCATTCCCAAAATTCGAGAAGCCATACGCTCTGGATGGAAAACATCCAATGCATCCAACTTCTCGCCCATACTCACAAACTTGATGGGTTTATTCACCACAGACTTGATGGACAAGGCAGCACCACCACGGGTATCACCGTCCATTTTCGTTAATACTACCCCGCTAAAATCCAAGCGCTCATTAAAGGTCTGAGCGGTATTCACAGCATCTTGACCCGTCATGGCATCTACCACGAACAATATTTCATTTGGGTTGACTGCCTTTTTCACCAAGGCAATCTCATTCATCATTTCTTCGTCGACACTTAAGCGACCTGCCGTATCGATGATGACTACATTATTTCCATTTGCTTTGGCATGTTTGATGGCATTGCTGGCAATATCCACCGGCTTTTTACTTCCTACTTCGGTATAGACCTCAACCCCTACTTGTTCTCCGAGAACTTTCAACTGGTCAATGGCTGCAGGACGGTATACGTCACCCGCTACCAACAAAGGACTTTTCCCTTTACTTTTAATATAGCGGGCCAATTTTCCTGAGAAGGTGGTTTTACCCGAGCCTTGCAGTCCTGCGATAAGAATAATGGCAGGATTGCCCTGAATGGTCAGCTCTTCTGTTTTGCCACCAAGAAGTTCACGAAGTTCGTCGTTTACGATTTTGGTCATTAATTGACCCGGAGAAACGGCTGTCAATACATTTTGACCAAGTGCCTTTTCTTTCACTACATCGGTGAAACTTTTAGCGATCTTATAGTTCACATCGGCGTCTACCAAAGCTTTACGAATTTCCTTAACGGTTTCCGCAACGTTTAATTCGGTAATCTTACCTTGTCCTTTTAATCCTTTGAACGCCCTCTCGAGCCGCGAACTTAAATTTTCAAACATCGTAATTGGTCTTAAATTTGAGACGCAAAGTTAAGGAATGAACGTGGATATACCTCAGCTACCTGAACGGATTCTCTTCTTTGATGGACTCTGTCATTTTTGCAATGGATCTGTACAGTTTACACAGAAAAGAGATCCCCATAAACGGATTTTTTATTCGCCACTTCAAGGAGAAACCGCCAAGCAATTATTGCCTCAATTGGATCCGGGAAATCCGGAATCTGTGGTATACCGACGCAAAGGAGTTACCTATTATAAAAGTAGTGCCGCGCTGCGTATTGCGCAGGATTTAAATGGTTTATGGCCAGTCTTCAGCATACTTTTACTAGTCCCGGCCTTTATTCGCAACTTGGTTTACGACCTGATTGCACGGAACCGTTACGCCTGGTTTGGTAAACGGGATACTTGTAAAATTCCAAATGCCGAAGAAAAGCGCCAATTCCTTGCTTAGTGGCATTTTGTTTAACCAAGGAATCGTCTAATTTTGCGGGCTAAGTTGTATACATGAAAAACCTGTTAATCTGTGGCCTTGTTGCCCTAACCTTTGCTTGCAATACCACACCAGAGGCTGCTGAATCAGCTAAAACCATCGACACCTCATTTGAAGATGCCATTCTAACAAAAGCACTCAACCGCAACGATGTGGCTACTGGCTTGGTGATGATTAACCAAATCTTGGAGAAAGACAGCAGTCGCCATGGGCTATATGATACCCTATTTCAATATTACTATGAGATGCAGAACCCAGCAGGTTTAGCAGATGTAGGACAGATACTCTTGAAGGACAAACCGAATGACTTAGCGATTTTAGAAGCTACTGCGGCCGGATTAATTTCTTTGCAAGAATACCCAGCAGCTTTGGAACTTGAGAATCGCATGTTTGCGGTTTCTGGAGACTTGCGTATAAAACTTCAAATTGCCACCCTTCTTTTCGAGATGCAACAAGTAGATGCTGCCCGTTCTGAAATTCAATATGTATTAAATCACCGCGAGGCAGCAGATACGGTGAAAGTTGAGCAGCCAATGCCATCCTATGAAAACCGCACCCAAAAAGTGAATATGACGGCCATAGCTTATTTCTCCCTCGGTCAGCTTGAAATGGAATTGGGCAATAAAAAAGCCGCCATAGCAAACCTTAACAAAGCCCTAAAAGCAGACCCACGTTTCGATATGGCAGCAACAGCGCTATTGCAGATTGATAAATAAGTAGCGAAGATCCAATCCGATGATAGCACGCGAATGCTAGCTATAGGCCAAAAGCTCTTTGCAATTTTAATCCGCCACAGCAATCATCCGTGGCGGAACTCTTTACTCTTCACATGACGGGATCCAGCTCCCAGTTTAAACTTCAACTTGGCTAACCATTAGCTCCCCCGAGGTGTCCAAGGAATCTCCGCCGCGCCTTCATCCAGCACCATTTTGCGGGCGAGGGTGAATAGGTAATCACTTAAACGGTTGATATACGGGATGATCTGGGCATCAAGCGTTTCTTTTTCCATCACCTGTATGATGAGGCGCTCCGCCCTACGGCAAACACAACGTGCAATATGACACATTGCTGCATCTTTGGTTCCACCAGGTAAGATGAAGTTCTTCAATTCTGGTAATGCTTCATTCAAGGCATCCATACGCAATTCAAGGTCGGTGATATCCTGCTCCTTTAAATCAGGCACAATCATCTTCGAACCTGGCGCTGAGGCCAGCAATGAGCCTATCGTAAACAAACGATCTTGTATCGCCCTCAAAAGCTGTTGATCGCTTGGGTCTTTTGCCCCGAGTACCAGATAGCCCAGATGCGAGTTTAATTCGTCTATCGTCCCGTAGGCCTCTATTCTCGGATGGTATTTTGCCACGCGATCCCCTCCTATCAAGGAGGTTTGTCCTTTATCCCCTGTTTTTGTATAGATCTTCATGTCGTACAAAAATAAGGCACAATACGACGCTACTCCAACTATTTCATCCGAACAGATGAATAGATTTTCAGACATTGAGATATTTAGACTTCCAGACCGTTAGACAGCCAGACTTATAGACAAGCAGACTGATAGACAGCCAGACTACTCGGTTTCAGACGAAGCGCTCGTCTGAATTAAAAGACAAGAAGACCAGACCGAATGAAAATGTTCATTTTTGTCTCGGATGCTTTGATCGAGTTTGTTGGTGCAGGTCGGCGGGACACCAACCTGCCTGATGGACTCCTATAGCCCTGAAAGGGCTTCCTAACCTTAACAGTCAATGCAAAAACAAAAATCACCCTGAAGGGGTGGCCCATGGTAAGTGCAGGGTGCGAAGAGTGATGTGCGGGGGAAATGAGTACGCGATGAATCGCGTACCTACCCTATTGAGTGCGCAGTGCGGAGTGTGAAGTGCGAGAGTACGATTGCAATTCGATCAAGAAGACCAGACCGGCTTGGAAAGATTCCTTTAGCCCTGAAAGGGCTTCCCAACCTTAACAGTCAATGCAAAAACAAAAAGCACCCTGAAGGGGTGGCCCAAAGGGGCGGAAGACAAGAGTGTGAAGTGCGAAGAGTGATGTACGAAGAGTGATGTGCGAGGGAAATGAGTACGCGATGAATCGCGTACCTACCCTATTGAGTGCGCAGTGCGGA
>CAZUIT010000082.1:0-9066 GCA_964620355.1 uncultured Burkholderiales bacterium
ACGCGGCCGTAGGGAATGGTTATTTTAAAATTTGATCGCGTCATCGTTACGGCACATTTGTCTGAACGTCTAAGCATCTCATTGTCTCACCGTCTCAATGTCGATTTAAAAGAAAACACGTAATTTGACGTTCTATGAACAGCATGAAAATCGCTTTTTTCTTCTTATTACTCTGGTTGCAAAATACAGTCTCGGCACAAGTTTCTGCCGAATTATCCAAAATGAATGTGATGTATATCGGATTGCCCAACCCGCTGAATGTGGTTGCCGAAGGGGTAAAACATGAGGATTTGAGATTGAGCTGTGATCGATGCACCATTGCAGACTCGAATGGACAATACATCGTTTATGTTTCCAATCGTGGTGATTTGAATATCTATATCAAACACAAAAATGGAGATACGCTGGCCATCAAAAATCTCCGCGTTAGGAGTATTCCAAAGCCCGAACTTCGATTTGGAACTCTTGAGTCAGGGACCTTTGCGCGAGGTGCAATCATGGCTCAGCCTGGTTTGTATGCAACACTAGGGGATGGGTTTGCTTATGAAGGAGTAAGGTTTAGTGTTGATTCAGCTTTTGTGGAAATTGAGACTATTGAAGGCGTTATTTTATGCAAGCAAGACGGAACTCGTTTGGCTCCGGAAATTCGTGCTGCAATGGCGCAACCATTTAGTAGAATTTTAGTTACCGAACCATATGTGTCTTTGAAAGGAGGAGGAGACTCGAGACGCATCGCTCCGGTAACCATAAATAACTATAATTTTCTGACTAGCATAGAAAATCAGCCACTAAATCCTAAAAGTCCGACCTACCCAGCATTGGGTAAATGTTATGTATGGCCGCACGATTCCATTCATTATATATTGGATGGTCATCGACATGAAGTTGTATCCAAAATAATTGATTCACTAACGCCGAATAATGTGTTGCACCTAATGGATGGAGATACTTTTATTCAGGTTCAAAATGCGAGATACAAAAGCTTCTATCCAAAGAATGTTCTCAAAGAAGAGGGGATTATTTTTAGGTTGAATGATTCATTGTGGAACTCACATGTTGATGGAAGGTTTATTCAATCCCCTGCGTCAACAATTGTCTTTGAAAAAGGTGAGTTAGAGGTTATTTCGAATATTGAAAGAAGGATATACCCAGTTGGAGAATGGAAATATTACCATCCCAATGGCAACCTTTTCGCAATTGGAAGTTATGCTATTGAAAAGGCAGACGTGGATGATTTCAATTGTTATTTTGATGGTGGAGCGCCTGATATCTTGTATATCGTTCGTAAAGGCGTCTGGAAATTCTATGATGAAAAGGGTGACTTGATTTCAAAAAAACGCTACCGCTAACATAGAAAACCTTCTGCCCTTTTTGCATCAACGAAGGGATGAATACCACGGGGATTTTATTATTGGTGATGGGTTGTTTTGGTAGATAGAGGGCAGAAGGTTTTCGGCCCCTACGAGAATGGTTATTTTAAAATTTGATCGCGTCATCGTTACGGCGAATTGTCTAAACGTCTAAGCATCTCATTGTCTCACCGTCTAAATGTCGATGAGTCGCCAAATCGACTGGTCGACGCGTCGAAATTGACTGTGCATAAATTAACTTGTAACGCAGGTGGCGAGTGCCTAATTTTGGTCACTGTATAGAATAAACCCTATGAAATTTATAGTTTCCACGTCTACCCTTTTGCACCACCTTCAAACCGTTGCTGGTGTGGTGGTTTCAAAACCCGTTATACCTATCCTCGAAACCTTCCTTTTTGATATCAAGGGTGGTGAATTGGTCGTTTCCGCAACCGATTTGGAAACGTCGATGACTACTGCAATCAAAGTAGAAGCAGACGAAGATGTGACCATCGCCGTGCCTTCAAAATTGTGCATGGATATCTTAAGAACTTTACCTGATCAACCGGTTACCTTTAGTATCGATGCGAGCACGAACTCTATCGAAATCCATAGCGGAACAGGACGATATAAATTAGCTGGACAGCCTGGAGCAGATTTTCCGAAAATTCCAGAAGTGGAATCAGAGAAATCATTCAGCATCAAGGCAGAAGTGCTTTTGAATGCCATCTCTAAAACTGTTTTTGCAACAGGAAACGACGAGCTTCGTTTGAACTTAACCGGAATCTTCGTTGAACTTAAAAACGACGACATTTCTTTTGTAGCAACTGATGCCAACCGCTTGGTACGCTACCGCAGAACTGATGTAAAGCCGGGTGTGGAGCATAATTTCATCCTACCTAAAAAAGCAGCGAACCTATTAAAGTCTTCTTTGCCTGATAGCGAATCAGAAGTGACGGTGGATTTCAATAACGCCAATGCATTCTTCGGATTTGCGGATACCACTTTGGTTTGTCGCTTTATTGATGAGCGCTACCCAGACTATAATGCGGTTATCCCTAAGGAGAACCCAAATACTTTGAATATCCCACGTTCAGAATTCTTCAATGCGGTGAAACGTATTGCGATTGTGGCGAACAAAACGACTCACCAAATTCGTTTGAAAATTGCCGGTAGCGAGTTGACGATCTCTGCTGAAGATTTTGATATGAGCAATGAAGGTCTTGAAAAACTTCCTTGCGACTATACGGGTGAAGACATCGAAATTGGCTTTAACTCCCGTTTTTTGATGGATATGCTGAATGGTATGACCACCGAAAACATGAAGTTTGAGCTGAGCACGCCAAATAGAGCAGGTGTTCTACTTCCTCAAGAAAACGAAGAAGGCGAAGACGTCCTCATGTTGGTAATGCCAATGATGTTGAATAATTACTAGAAAGACATTGAGATGGTTAGACGTTTAGATGGTTAGAATATGGACATTTACGAAAATCGTTTATCTCATTGTCTAACCATCTGATAGTCTAATTGTCTTTCCTTATCTTCGCGCCCGCTCATGGGCAAGTATACTTCTGAAATAAAAAAGCGGCGCACATTCGCCATCATATCCCACCCGGATGCAGGGAAAACAACCTTGACAGAAAAGTTCCTTCTTTTTGGAGGGGCGATTCAAACTGCGGGTGCGGTAAAGTCCAATAAAATCAAGAAATCAGCTACCTCCGACTTCATGGAGATAGAAAAGCAAAGGGGTATCTCTGTGGCTACCTCTGTGATGGGTTTTGAATACAAAGACATCATGGTGAATATCCTGGATACTCCTGGTCACAAGGACTTTGCTGAAGATACCTACCGCACGCTCTCTGCAGTGGATAGTGTTATTTTGGTGATAGACTGTGTAAAAGGAGTAGAGGAACAAACCGAACGTTTGATGGAAGTTTGTCGCATGCGGAATACGCCGGTAATCATCTTCATCAATAAGCTCGACCGCGAAGGAAAAGACCCTTTCGATTTGCTCGATGAGCTCGAAGAAAAACTGAATATCCATGTCCGCCCCTTAAGCTGGCCAATTTCTCAAGGAAGCACCTTTAAAGGCGTTTATAATCTCTTTCAAAAATCCTTGAATCTATTTTCACCCGCGAAGAGTTCCAAGGCAGATGATATCATGAGCTTAGAGAGTTTGGATGATAAGATATTGGACGAAAAAGTCGGACAGAAATTCGCCGAGGAGTTGCGTGAAAACGTAGATCTGATTGAAGGCGTTTATGAGCCTTTTGAATCTTCTACCTATTTAGATGGATTGCTCGCTCCTGTTTTCTTTGGATCAGCCATCAATAACTTTGGTATTCAGGAACTGCTTGATACCTTCATTCAAATTGCCCCTTCGCCAACAACGCGCGAAACGGTAGAAAGAACCATCGAAGCCGAAGAGCCAAAGTTCACTGGCTTCGTATTTAAGATTCACGCCAACTTGGATCCAAATCACCGAGATAGAATTGCTTTCTTGCGCGTTTGTTCTGGGAAGTTTCAGCGGAATACCTTTTACCACCACGTACGTCAGAATAAGAAGTTGCGTTTTGCGAATCCAACGAGCTTTATGGCCAAGGATAAGAACCTCTTGGAAGAAGCATATCCTGGTGATGTTGTCGGTTTATACGATAGCGGAAACTTCAAGATTGGAGATACCCTTTCAGAAGGGGAAGAGCTCCACTTCAAAGGAATCCCGAGTTTCTCACCGGAGATTTTCCGCGAAATCATCAATAAGGATCCTTTCAAATCCAAGCAATTGGAAAAGGGCGTGAAGCAACTTTCGGAAGAAGGTGTTGCCCAGCTCTTTATCCAACAGCCAGGAAATAGAAAAATCATCGGTACGGTAGGAGAACTGCAGTTTGACGTAATCAAGTTCCGCCTGGAACATGAGTATGGCGCCAAAGCCGATTTCATGCATATGAACATGTTCAAAGCCTGCTGGATATCATGCGATGACCCGAAGAAACTCGCAGAATTTGTCCTCCGCAAAGGAAGCAATATCGCCACCGACAAAGACGACAATCCCGTTTTCTTAGCAGACTCTGCCTGGGCACTCAAAATGGCTGGAGAAGCTTTTCCAGATATCAAGTTTCACTTCACTTCGGAGTACCGGGAAGATACGGCGATTGATATTTACGCAGTTCGTTAACCGACTTGTCGAAGAGTCGATTGGTCGACATGTCTGAGTTAACTATCAAACAAGCCTAAATACTGCTTAAACCGATACACTCTTCCTCTTTGTCCTCCCGTCATCTCTTGAAGGATGCTTAAACGCTCCAAGTCGGCGATGAGTTTATAAGCACTCACATTTGATTTGCCCGTAATCTTAGCGATTTGCAATGCATCGATGATGGGTGCTTGATACAAGGCATCCATCACCAAACGAGCATCTTTTGCACGAGTTCCTAAAGTAAGAACCTTGCCTTCGATTTCCTTTTGCAATTTTAAGATGCTGTCAAAAGTTTGAATTCCCTTTTCAGTGCTTTCAATTATGCCAGTTAGGAAGAATTTATACCATTGTGTGATATCATCATGTGTTCTTACGCGCATGAGATTATCATAGTATAAGGTTCTGTGCCTTTCGAAGAAGTCGGATAAGTATAATATGGGTTGGGTTAGAACCCCTTTGCTCATCAGATAGATAGGAATCAACAAACGACCTACCCGTCCGTTTCCATCTAAAAAAGGATGGATGGTTTCGAATTGATAGTGCATTAAGGCTGCCTTCAATAAATGAGGCAAACGAATCACCTCTTCATTGGCGAATTTTTCTATATCACCCATCAAAGAAGGGATCTCAGTGAAGGGTGGAGGCACGAATACAGCGTCTTTTAAACTTGCGCCACCTATCCAATTTTGACTCCTTCGGAATTCTCCGGGTTGTTTATGTTCCCCGCGAACGCCATAAAGAATTTTCTCATGTGCTCGACGTATCAAACGACTAGAAAACGGCAGGTCTTCAAGTTGAGCCACGGTAATTTTCATCGCCGTGATATAATTCTGAACTTCCTGCCAATCCGCACGCTTCTCGGAGCGAAGCATATTTTCACTCATGAATACTTCTTCCATTTCAGTTTGAGTTCCCTCAATACGCGAAGACAGTGTAGCTTCTTTGGCCAAATGCATGCTGATGAATAATTCAATATTCACATAGTTGGCAAACATATCGAGCCGACCGAGTTTTTGATCGGCTTCACTCAAGAGGGTAAGGAGCTCCATGTCTTCTAGCTCCCAAGCCTGATGGATGGAAGCAGGGATAAAGGCTGTATAATGCCCTTGATTTACTTTGGTCCCTGCTTTAAAATTTTTCATGATAACTTAACTTAATTAATATCTAAGTTAAGAAAATTTAAATAAACTTAACTAAGAAGAATGTTTAGTTAAGAAATGAAAAAGAAACTAGGCCACATTTTCTTCGAAACCGGAAACCTCAACAGCTACTTAATCACCGTCACCCCAATCAACTCAGAAAGGGCCCGACGCATATTGATGAGGTGCATTTGTTTCTCCATCAATACGGTAAATTTTTCTTCTTCCGCATCATGGGGAACTTCTTTGAGCTCTTTTTGATTGGCTTCGATGGCCATTTCTACCTTGCGAATCTTATAATGAAGGATGGCGCTATGTAAGTCGAGCTTGTAGTTGTCTTCCTCATGCATGAGGGGAATTTCATGGATTTCTGCCCAGCGCTCGCTTGCCCGGTATTTATCATGCAGAGCATCGGCGGCAAAACTATTTACAGAGGATTCTTCGTGGTTTACAAAGAAAGAGGCGTTAACGACAATTCCTTCCGCTAAAGCCGTGCGGACTTCATTGAGGAGATTAAAACATAGCCGATTGGTAAATTCTAGTCCTTCGTGAATTTCATCTAGAACAAACTGGGCAACTGTCCGCTCATCATCATACATATCTGCCGCATGACGAATTAGCAATTTCATGACCTGCAATTCTTGTTTCTCTGTTTCTGTAAAATGTGAAACCAGCTCCTCTTCAGGAACCATTTGCTGGGCAATATCAGCGGCTTCCAGAGCCTTTTTGCTGCTATTATCTACCTCCTTTCGGCGTGCTTTTCCTAATTCCGAAGCAATAACCTGCTCGGGAACTTCCATAATCTTGGCACATTCCTGGGCGAAGATGGTCCGCTTTACCGGGTCGGGGATGAGGGCAATACTGGCTACAATACTTTTTACAGCCTCGGCCTTTTTTAGTGGGTCTTTGCCTGTTTCACCAAAAAGTAATTGCGATTTGAACAGGATAAAATCCTGCTCGTGTTCTTCGATATAAGTTTCGAACTCTTGTCCACCAACCCGCTTGCAATATGAATCTGGATCTTCACCATCTGGAAATATGACCAAGCGCACATTCATGCCTTGAGTGAGAATCAAGTCAATACCTCTTTGGGAAGCCTTTAATCCCGCTGGGTCACCATCATACAAAACGGTAATGTTCGGCGTAAAGCGACTGACCTGTCGGATTTGTCCATCTGTTAATGATGTTCCAGAAGAAGCGACTACATTCTCAATCCCAGCTTGGTTGAGGGTAATCACATCGGTATAGCCCTCCACCAAAAAACATTTGTCCTTCATTCGGATCATGTTCTTGGCGAAGTACATTCCATAGAGAATATCGCTTTTATGATAGACTGGTGTTTCTGGCGAGTTGAGGTACTTCGGACCTTTATCCTCCTTGCTCAGCTGTCTTCCAGCAAAGGCGACCACCTTACCGCTCAGGTTATGGATAGGAAAAATCACGCGGTTGCGGAACATATCATAGCGCTTCCCTTGTTCATTGACCTTGCTGAGTCCTGCCAGTTGGAGGTACTCATCCTTATAGCCTTTCGCCAGAGCCTGACTCCCAAAGGCATCCCATTTCTGCGGGGCAAAGCCGAGTCCGAATTTTTCTATGGTTTCTTCCCGAAAGCCTCGTTCAATAAAATAACTTTTTCCGATTGCCTTGCCATCTTCCGTATTTTCCATTTGGTCGCGGTAGAAGTCGAGGGCATAATTCAATACGATAAAGAGACTTTCCTTTTCGTTGGCCTGCTGAATTTCTTCGGGAGTAATTTCTTTCTCCTCCGGGATGGTAATATTATAGCGCTTGGCGAGGTAGCGTAGGGCTTCCGGATAGCTGATTTGCTCATGTTCCATCAAGAAGGTCACTACATTTCCACCTTTGCTTGAGCTGAAATCTTTAAAAATTTGTTTGTTCGGTGAGACGTAGAATGATGGCGTCTTCTCCTGACTGAAGGGGCTAAGCGCTTTCATGTCTGCTCCCGATTTTTTTAGCGCGACAAAATCGCCAATCACCTCCTCTATTCGGGCGGTGGCCATGATTTCGTCGATGATGTGTTTAGGGATCATAAAATGAAAAGCCTTAGCTTTGTTAAGCATGAGCTTGAAGGACAAAATTAAACAACGCGCGGCGCAAATCCACGATGAAATCCGCGCAATTCGTCATCATATCCATCAAAACCCTGAACTCTCCTTTGAGGAGTACGAAACACAGAAGTTTATAGAGCAACAATTACGCGATATGGGCATCACCGAGATGGAGCGTAAAGCCAATACAGGCATCGTTGCTTTTATCCGTGGTACCGATAATGGAAAGGTAACAGCTTTACGTGCAGACATGGATGCCCTGCCAATCCAAGAAATAGAAGGACGTGAATATGGATCAAAGAATGCGGGCGTGATGCATGCTTGTGGTCATGATGTACATTCAACCTCTTTGCTCGGTGCAGCCAAAATATTGAACGAAACCAAATCAGAGTGGAGTGGTACGGTCAAATTGCTCTTTCAACCTGGTGAGGAAAAGATGCCCGGTGGTGCCTCGCTCATGATAAAAGACAAGGCCATTGAAGGGGTCGATAGCATTCTCGGGCAACACGTTATGCCCTTACTTCCAACGGGAACGGTAGGCTTTCGCTCAGGACTTTATATGGCTTCGGCCGATGAAATTTACTTGACTGTAAAAGGCAAAGGCGGACATGGTGCTATGCCTCAGTTCAATATTGACCCGGTCCTCATCAGCGCTCATATCATTACAGGCTTGCAGCAGATTGTGAGTCGCAATGCCCACCCAATCATTCCATCCGTACTAAGTTTTGGAAAAGTCATTGCCAATGGAGCGACCAATGTTATCCCAAATGAAGTGGAGATTGAAGGAACCTTCCGCACCCTTGATGAAGTATGGCGTGCCGAAGCTCTGGTGAAAATCAAGAAAATGGCTGAAGGAATTGCCGAATCCATGGGTGGATCATGCGAGGTAAATATCGTAAACGGTTATCCTTTCCTTAAAAACGACGAACGATTGAGTGCCGATGCAAAATCCTGGGCACAAGAGTATTTAGGCGAAGACAAAGTTCACGACCTGGATATCTGGATGGCTGCCGAAGACTTTAGCTATTATTCTCAAGAAATGCCCGCTACTTTTTATCGCTTAGGCGTGCGCAATGAAGACCGTGGAATCACCTCCAGCGTCCATACCCCAACCTTTGATATCGATGAGGATGCCTTGCTAGTTGGAGCAGGGTTGATGGCGTGGTTGGCCGTGAAGGAGCTTGGTAATTAGCAGACCATAGTCCATGGACCATAGACCATGGCAAGTGGTTGTCCGCAGACGACGGCAAAGGTTTTTAGTTAATTTAAATGCCATGAGTCTCCGCTTTTATACCACTAACCCTATTTTCATT
>CAZUIT010000083.1:0-8957 GCA_964620355.1 uncultured Burkholderiales bacterium
GCTTTGGAAACAAATGCTTTGCAGCTTTTTTTATTTATAACCTGCGGAATCTAGGCACTATCGGGAGCGAAGGTGGAGCCTCCGCGTCTTTTTTAATCCGCAACAAAATCCTTTTCAGTAGCAAATGCCTATTCCGCGACAAATCGTACCGTCCAATCTGGCAGCAAACGGGGCACAATGACCCAATTATAGGAAATGGATTCTTCTTTGCATTTGCCGCAGGTGATTGAAGTAATTTTATAGATGTATTGAAATGCTTCCTTATCGATTCGGACCTCCCTCCTAAACTTCACCGAACATCCCTGGCCAGCAACGAGGAAACCTAAGAGCGAATGGGTTCTAAAATCGATTTCTATTCTCTCCGCACATTCTGCTGAGGGAAAAAGTAGCTGATACGAGGCCTCATCGCGAATCACATATGTCTTACTGCCCAATGCAGGCAAACAGAGATCTGTTACCGAAGCTAGAATCAGACCGTGGTTTTCATCGGGCTCATCGCATATGCGGTTTTTAGAGCAGGCGCCGCACAACACCATCATCAGTATACACCCTAAAGCCGCAATCATCATTCGCATAATGACCGGCCAAACGTTTCTGGTTTACATATGACTACAGGGCGAAAATGTTACAGGTAAATTGCGAATCAGCAGATGCGCAAGGTTTTGCGTCTCTACGGAACGGAAAATCATCCACGACAGAGACCCAAAAAATCGCGTCACTATAATACCCGTTCTAACGTATAATGTTTTACGGTATCCGACATGGAGCCAAGGTTAAAAATTTGTTTTAATTGAACTTCCGTTATGCCAAATTGGTAAGTGAAGGTGATATCAACCTGTTTCCAGAAGTCTCCAAAATCACCAGCTGAATCAATATGAGAGTATATTTGATAGCGATTATACCCTGCAAAATCTCCTTTTTTTGTTGGTGAATTAAACGAATAAAAATAAGGGTGGCCTTTTACACCAAAGGAGTAATAAACAGAATCAATTGGGTTCGATGCCAGTCCGACATCAACAAGGTTATAAGTATAGCCATTAAAATAACGGGTAATTCGCCCATCAAATTCATCAATAAAGAACTGATCTGGCAACAAAATATCAGCATTCCGTGTATCACAATAAAGCTTATGCAACTTCCTACCTTTAATGATGGTATCCCTTCCCCATGTCCATGAAATGTATTGTGACCCTTGTGTTGAATCCAAGGCATTTCTCCATATAAACTTCAATTCTTCATTTTCTTTGTGCATCAGGTATCCAGCTGCACCATAGTAACTTATTGAATCTCCGCTACTCCAATAAGCCTCGTCAAAGTTTTCTTCACTTCGGGTACATGAACTCACAAATACAATATGGAGCAAAGCAAGCAGCATGAGATAAAGTCCAATTCTATTTAAAGACATAGGCAAGTCGTATATAATGAAAGCGTGTTGGGATTTCTAAATAATAAAAATCGCGCGTATCGTGGTTGTATACCAAGGTGGCGCGCAATTGACTTCTTTCACGATTGCGATCAATACAATAACCCAAAATAAAATCGCGGGACTTGATGCGAAAGGAATAGTCCAAATTGAACTTGAGTCCTAATGAATACAAACTAATTACCTTCATATTGTCCATCACATCCATACTTGATTCAATCTTTGGTTTGGTCAAATACACGATGTTAGGTCCTACTCCCAAAGCCAGATTCTTCCATTCGAAATTTAATACGCCGTAAATATTCATGCTGTATAGACCCACATTTGTTTCCGTCGGTTGTGAAGTAGACTCTAATATTGGTACATATGAGAAGCCGTACTGATGCGCCTGAATGCCGGCATCAAACCTTAACCATTCGTAGTGCCGTTTAAAACCCACTCCTGCGGTTAACCCTGGCTTAAAATTCTCCTTAGAAATGAAATTGAACCCTTTAAACGGGGTGGTTGAAGGATTATAAAACATCAAATTCTGGGACATAAAAGGCATGCCCACACCTATATTCATGTCCCAATTTAATTGAGACCACGAAATCTGCATGGACAATACGGCTATAATGATTAGAAAGAGCCTTTTCATGGTTTGGATGCTTCGCACTAAGTCAAATTTAGTACCAAGTTTAGAATGATTATGCAAGGTCTTAGCTATTTATCCTACCTCGGTTCCGCTATTGCTGCACTACACCTTCGCCGAAAAAGTTCACACTTTCGCTTCTCCGACAAAGCCATCGGGATCAGCTACAGCGCACACAGCCGGGGCACACGATCGGTATAAAGGAATGAATGGGTCCTGTGGGTTTATCGAAACATCGCAATGTCGTAACGTCTTAATGTCGATCAGCCGATTTCCTTCGCATTAGCCGCAATCGTCTCTACAATCGAATCAAGCGGGAGGTCATTATCGTCAATGCCAAAAGGGTCTTCGATTTCCTCAGCGATGAGTTCGAGTGAGGCCAGGGCGTAGAGGGTGAATAGGACAATAGGAATAATGCCGTATCCATACTCAACCACAAAGCCAAAAGGCAGGGTCATCACGTAGGCGAAGATGAATTTCTTGATGAAGATATTATAGGAATAAGGAATTGGTGTTTTGCGAATACGCTCGCAGGCACCGCATATATCCGTGAACTCTTTTAGCTCGTCTTCAATGGCCAACATCATTTCGGTGGGAATCTTATGTTCCTTCATCCATCTACCAAGAATTCGGTACAACTCATTGGCAACTGCATTGGGTTGATGGATATCTTCTTTCATTCCCTCCCATTTTTCATCGCGTAAATGATGACGAAGAACAAAAGAATACCGGGAAACTAAGTCCACAAAACGTTCCTTCTCTGGGGCGTCATCGGGCACTAAATTCTTCACCTTTAAGTGCAGGTTTCTGCTTGCATTAACAAGTGCACCCCACTGTTTTCTTCCTTCCCACCAGCGATCATAGGCCGTATTGGTGCGAAAAACGAGGAGCAATGAAATGACAAAGCCCAAGAGCTGATACATGACTGCACTATTCGATTTTGTGACATGCAGTACGTCTAATTCCAAATAAACGACGATAGCAGTATATACTGCCACAGCCAACATCACCCAGATTAAGCGACGAAATGTATCACTTTTATGGAATTTAAAAATAAGAGAAAACCAATCTTTGGGATTGTATATAACCATTAAATAATTGTTTTAGCTTTTGTTAATGCGGCATCGAGTCCACTTGCATCGCTTCCTCCGGCTGTGGCATAAAAAGCCTGACCGCCTCCTCCACCGCGAATTTCTTTGGCGAGCTCCTTGATCATGTTTCCGGCATGGAAGCCTTTGCTCTTCACTAGTTCTTCATCAATAATAATAGATAACAGCGGTTTATTATCGATGACGGTTCCCAGCACACATACCAAATTCGGAATCTCATTCTTCAGTTGGTAAGTCAAGTTCTTAAGCTGCTCAGCATTCGGAATATCAACCCGTTCTACCAAAACATTGTAGCCATCAGCTTTCACCTCTCCCGATACCCATCGGGACTTATCCTTAACCTCAGCCTTCACCGCCTGGGTCTTCTCTCCTTCAAGCTGATCGAGTTTTTTCTCCAATTCCGCTTTATCGCTTATCAGTTTCTCCACACTCTTCAAGAGGTCTTTGCTTTTCAACACCTCTTTTAATGCTCCAACCTGATCTTCCACTTCCTCCGTCCAACGTTCAGCTCCAATGCCACTGATAGCCTCAATACGACGCACCCCTGCCGCTACGGCCGATTCGCTCAAGATTTTAAACTGTCCGATTTGACCTGTAGCTGCCACATGTGTTCCTCCACAAAGTTCACGAGAGAAATTCGGGTCGAAGGTAATCACACGGACTTCATCGCCATATTTTTCACCAAAGAGCGCCATCGCCCCCATGGTTTTTGCTTCTTCAATCGGCACTGCACGACGTTCTTCTAAGGCTATATTCTCTCGGATTTTCTCATTCACCCTTTGTTCGACCTGGCGAATCTCTTCCTTGCTCATTGCCTTAAAATGCGAAAAGTCGAAGCGCAAATATTCCGGATTTACCAAGGAACCTTTTTGTTCCACATGGGTACCCAATACTTCGCGCAAAGCAGCGTGCATCAAATGTGTGGCCGAGTGATTATTGGCGGTTTCTTTGCGTTTGACGGTGTTCACCTTCGCGTAGAAAACGGCTTCTGGATTCTCCGGGAATTTATCCGCTATATGGATGATAAGGTTATTCTCTTTTTGGGTATCGATGATGCGAATACTTTCGTTGGCCGATTCAATCATTCCGGTATCGCCAACTTGTCCGCCACTCTCTGCATAAAATGGCGTTTGATCAAATACCAATTGGATGAGGTCTTTGTTCTTCTGCTTTACCGAGCGCATGCGGGTGATATGGACTTCCGCTTCCAAATTATCATAGCCAATAAAGTTGGTGGCTTCACTTTCCTTGATCACATTCCAATCGCCCGTTTCTTGGGTCGAGGCTTTGCGTGAACGGTTTTTCTGTTCTTCTAGCAAACGAGTGAACTCGGGCAAATCGACATGGCGTTTGTCTTCCGTTAAGATGAGGTTTGTCAAATCAATCGGGAAACCACACTCATCATACAATTTAAATGCAAATGCTCCAGATAGCTCACCAGCAGCATTGGTATGTGCCGAACTGTCGTTGGCTATCATAGACAAACCTTTTTCTAAGGTCCGCAAGAAGCCAAGTTCCTCTTCACGCACTACATTAATAATGAAGGCTTGTTTCTCTTTAAGTTCTGGAAATATCCCACTAAAGCCTTCAGCCATAGTAGTGACCATTTCATGCAAGAGGGGTTCTTTTCTATCGAGGAAAGAGAAATAATAACGTACGGCTCTGCGCAGAATCCTGCGAATCACATAGCCTGCTCCATTATTGGAAGGCAATTGTCCATCGAGGATAGCAAAGCTGATGGTACGGATATGGTCGGCCAATACGCGCATGGCAATATCGGTTGGCTCGTCTTTTCCATAGCTAAAGCCGGTTTTGCTTTCCACCAATCGAATCAAGGGCATAAACACATCCGTATCATAATTCGATGATTTGCCTTCAATGGCTCGGCATAAACGTTCGAAGCCCATGCCGGTATCCACATGTTTATTTGGTAAGTTCTTCAAACTCCCATCGGCCATGCGGTTGAATTCCATAAACACGAGGTTCCATACTTCGATTACCTGGGGATGGTCGTTATTTACCAAGCTTGCACCACTTACCTGCTTGCGCTCTTCGTCACTTCTTAAGTCAATATGGATTTCTGAACACGGACCACAAGGACCGGTTTCGCCCATTTCCCAAAAGTTGTCTTTCTTATTTCCATTGAGGATGCGCTCTTCGGCAATCCACTTTTTCCATTCGTTCTTGGCATCTTCATCGAATGCCAAATTTTCAGATTCATCGCCTTCGAATACGGTGACATAGAGGCGGTCTTCCGACAAGCCATACACTTTTGTTAAAAGTTCCCAAGCCCATTCGATGGCTTCGGCTTTAAAATAGTCACCGAAGCTCCAATTGCCCAGCATTTCAAACATGGTATGGTGGTAAGTATCCACTCCAACTTCTTCGAGGTCATTGTGCTTGCCGCTCACCCGGAGGCATTTTTGGGTATCTGCCACTCGGCTGTATTTCACCGCCTCGTTTCCTAAGAAAAGGTCTTTGAACTGGTTCATGCCTGCATTGGTAAACATCAGAGTTGGATCGTTTTTCACCACAATGGGTGCTGAGGGAACGATTTGATGACCTTTAGAAGCGAAGAAGTCTAAAAACTGTTGGCGAATATGATTCGAACTCATGGATTTAAATTTTATCTGTTTGGCGTATAACTCGTAAAAAGAATTTTGGCCGTATCTTTGTGCCAAGCTTGGCAGGGCGCAAAGATATAAAGCCCTGCCTAATCCATTCATGAAGAAAGCGAAGTATTTTTTTAATCCACATAACCTCAAGTTTGAACAAGTGCGCCATAGCTTTTGGACACGCTTATTACGGGTATTTGGCTTCCTTTCCGCTTCTTTGGTTTTCGCTTCCTTAATTCTTGTAGCAGCCTATGCCTGGATTGATTCTCCCAAAGAGAAACAATTGAAGCGCGAAATTGCACAATATAAGCTTCAGATGAAGTTGATGGATCAACGTGTAGAAGATATGAACGGAATGCTCGGTCAACTTGCCGAACGCGACGACAATATCTACCGCGCCATTTTTGAGGCGGACCCGCTCCCGGACGATGTTCGCCGAGCTGGATATGGTGGTGTAGAGCGCTACAATACGCTAGCTGGGTATGAGAATTCTGAAATTTTAATTGGTCTTGCGAAGAAGGTAGACCAGCTTAGCAACCGCATGTTGGTTCAAAGTACTTCCTACGATCAGCTTGCCAAGTTGGCAGCCCGCAAGAATGAAATGTTGGCATCCATCCCTGCCATTCAGCCTGTTTCAAACCGTGAACTTCGGAGAATGGCTTCTGGCTTTGGATACCGCATCCACCCTATCTATAAAACGCGTAAAATGCATACCGGAATGGATTTTTCTGCTCCTGTAGGTACTGATATCTATGCGACCGGAAATGGAAAAGTCGTTGAAGCGCAATACGATCGTGGCTACGGTTACCATGTTATTATCGACCATGGATTTGGCTACCAAACCTTGTACGGCCACATGAGTAAGATGCTCGTAAAACGCGGACAAGAAATAAAACGCGGCGAGGTCATCGGACTAATAGGAAACTCTGGAACATCCACTGCACCTCACCTTCATTATGAGGTAATCAAAAACGGCAATAAGATCAATCCGGTGAACTTCTACTTCAATGACTTAAGTCCGGAGGAATACGATAAGGTTCTTGAGATTGCGAGTCAAGCAAATCAGTCGTTTGACTAGAAAAAAGGTTCTGGGATAGAGGTTACGGGTTAGAAGCGTTTTTAGGTAAAAAAAAAAAGCGATGTTTTTAGCACCGCTTTCTATGTCTTTTGTCTACTATTTCAAAACCACCCTATAACCCACATTGATCATGAGACCATTGGAATAAATTGGTTTAAATGGCAATTTATCTGCTTTTGAGCCAGATCCCATTCCGCCGATTTCGATAAAATAGGCATGGGCATTATGCATATAAAATTCGAAGCCAAACAAGCCATATCCACCTAAGTTGAAGTTTTCGGATGAGAATTTTTCATTGGGCATAATTCCTACAATTCCACCTTCACCGTATAAGCGAATTCGGTCGTTGATTGTTCCGGCTTCACTCACAAAGCCTAAGGTGAAATTGGAATAAGGTGTCCAGGTGGTAGTTTGTCCTTCAATGTGCTGGTAGTTCATGACACTGCCCCGAAGGCGGACTGCAAGCCTGTCGCCAGCAAAGTATGGACTGGTTACATTGATACCTAAGCCATAATCGTTTTGGTATTGATTGAGGTGAAAGCCAAAGCTCGTTCCTTTATTAATCGGAGTTACTTGAGCAAAAGATGGAAGTGTGAGAATCAACACTGCGCTAAATAGAATTAATTTTTTCATGATGATGGTGATAAATTTTACTGGACAATATTTCAAGTATTGTACCATATAGGAAAAGTCAAACGCAGGAATAGTCGTGATTTCATGTACACTAAGCCAAGCACAACACTCTAATTATCAATAAAATAAATACTAATTTTTCTTAGAAACGGCTTTTTTTTAGCTTGACAGAATGAGCTTCGGAATTGATGAATACAGGTAGACACTTTACCTATTCTTGACGTTTTTCTTCTTCCTTTATCGTTCTGAGCATGAAGGAATAAGCTTTTCCAATCAAAACCGAATACGTTGCTCCAATAAACTGTTTATGCTCTCCAAAAACCTTATCGCTAAGGGTGAGTACCATCTGTTCTTCTTCATTAAGGTCAAGTTGAACACTGTAGCGTATGAGCAATAGTTTGAGTTTGGTCGTCGCGCGCATCGGTATTACGAAGGTGTTACTTTTTTCGGAGGATTGCGAGTCTCGAAAGTTATTGGGAGTGAGATTGCCAGCCAGACAGCCAGACAGCCAGACAGCCAGACAGACAGCCAGACAGCCAGACAAAAAAAGTGAGGAGTTCCGCCTTCGCCTCCTAGGTCGGCTATGGCGGACGGGGAAGGAGTAATGAGAAATAGTGTGATTCAGGTAAAAAGCCCGGTGCCCTGCGCCCTGTGCCCTGCCCCCTGCCCCCTGCCCCCTGCCGAAATAGATCGCCATTCCCACCCAATTCCTGCCTACTTTTGAAAGACACCAATAGCTCCACCATGAACAACCGCGTATTTATTGCTACGAGCCTCGACGGGTATATCGCCGATAAAAATGGAGGAATCGATTGGCTGCAATCCATCCCCAATCCAGGTGGAACTGACATGGGCTATTCCTCCTTTATGGATGATATTGATGCCCTCCTCATGGGGCGCACCACCTTCGAAACCGTTTGCTCCTTTGATATTCCCTGGCCTTACTCAAAGCCAGTCTATGTGCTGAGTAATACGCTCAAGGAAGTTCCAGAAAATCTGAAAGGGAAAGTCCAAATCGTCAATGGACCGCTGAAAAAAATTCTTTCATCTCTCGAAGCAAAAGGCATTAAAGACCTCTATATCGATGGCGGAACAACCATCCAATCCTTCCTCCAAGAAGACCTGATTGATGACCTAATCATCACCACCATTCCCATCCTCCTAGGCGGCGGCTCCTCCCTCTTTGGTGAGCTGGGTCATCCGCTCAACTTCGCCTGTTTTGAAACGCAGATTTTCTTGAATCGGGTGGTGCAGTGTCGATATAGACGGTTAGATCGATAGATAAATAGAGATTATGAGTCCCGATTGCTATCGTGAGCAAGATTTTTAGACAGCCAGACTTTCAGACTGCTAGATTGTCAGACAAAAAATTCACCAAGCAGGTCGGTGTCCGTCTAAAGAAATACCGGTGTACCCGTAAAACCGCTCACCTACATACCTACCTACTTACCTACCTACTTACCTACCT
>CAZUIT010000084.1:0-8021 GCA_964620355.1 uncultured Burkholderiales bacterium
CATGCCATAACCAAGTGCGGAGTGCGAAGAGCGGAGTGCGAGAAATAGTGAGATTCCTATTAAGCTTCTTGTCCGCGCTAGTTGTTTCTATCTTCCGAATTACGTAGTACTTTCGAAGCACGTCTATGAAAGCCTATTTCACTTTTCTTCTTAGCTTCTTGTTTTGCTTTACTTTTCAAGCGCAGGTTAAAGCTGTGACTGATTCTACATCCATCAAAATGCATGTTCACTCTGTAGAACTTTGGCAAGCAGGACAGTATGACTCTGCGATGGATTTGGCGAATGAATTGGTGGTTCTGTCGCGATTGAATAAGGATTCGTTGCAGTTGGCGAAAAGCCTGAATACCATTGGCATCATTTATAGCAGTAAAGGTGACCCAGTGCAAAGTATTCTTTATTACGAGCAATCCTTGGAGATTTTTAGGTTGCTTCGACAGCAAAATCAGATTGCTACTTCACTGCTGAACTTGGGTATTGCCTATAAGTTTCAGGGGAATTATGAAAAGGCGCTGAGCAACTTGATTGAAGCGGCTGAGTGGTTTGAGCAGGAGAACAATTTGAAATATATGTCATCGGCTTATAATACCATTGGCAATATTTTCCGTATTCAAAAAAGGTATGATAAGGCACTAGAATACCACAATAAAGCGCTCTCCTCAAGACGAGAAATTAATTATGAGAAAGGGATCGCTGGTTCTTTGAACAATATTGGCTCTGTCTATATGGATCTTGGCAACTATGATTCAGCTTTGTACTATTTCGATCTTTCTCTAAAGCTAAAAGAAATAAGGGACCAGCCTGAGGAAAAGGCCACTACCCTCTCGCAAATCGCTCAGATCTATTATTTCAAGAAAGAGTATGCCCGTGCAGAAAGCTATTATGCTGAGGTGCAACAGCTGTTTGAAAGCGAACAGAACAAATTGGGCTTGGCGGGATTGTATAGTGATTTGGCACGATTGCATTATGCCCAAGCGGCTTATTTGCTGGCTGAAAAAGAGGCCTTCCAATCCTTGGCACTTGCGGAAGAAACGGGCGCATCAGATATCCGCCTGGCTTGTTATGAGCAGCTGAAAAAGATCTATACCGAGAACAAGAACTATACAAAGGCACTCTCCTATGCCGAGCGCTTTATTGTGCTGAATGATTCCATTCTAGGGGCAGACAAGCAAAAATCTTTGGCCCAGCTGGAGGTAAAATACGAATCAGAAAAAAAACAACGAGAACTGGAAGTGCTGAACCGGGAGAAGGAAAAAGCCGAGGCTATTATGCTCTTGCAGAATCTGCAGCTTGAAGCCAAAACGGCCTATAATAATACCCTCATCCTCACCTTAGTTTTGCTCAGTATTGTGGTATTATTGCTGCTATTGCTATTTAGAGACCGAAGTTTATTTGCCAAAAAGATGGACTTCTTGCTACGTGAGTTGCACCATCGTGTAAAGAATAATTTCCAGGTTCTTTTATCCTTGTTTAACCTACAGCTCGCAACGGTGGAAGACGAACCCTCGAAAACCCGTATCGAAGGCAACCGCAACCGAATTACGGCCATGATGCTGATTCATAGTGGCCTTTATATGGATACGGATATCACGCGTGTTCGAATCAAAAATTATATTCAGCATCTGATTGACAATTTATTGGTGATTTATGATTTAGCTCCAAACGGCATTCAAATCGATTATGCGATTGATGAAAATTTGGATATTGATGTAGACAAGTCCATTTCTTTGGGCTTATTGATCAATGAACTTGCCACCAATGCCTTAAAATATGCCTGTACTCCAGAGAATCGGAGTCCTGCATTACGCATCGAATTCATTAGAGTCGAAGAGCGGTATCATTTGACATTTGCAGACAATGGTCCGGGATTGGACAGTCCTATTGCTTCCAGCTCCTTCGGATTAAAATTGGCCCACGCCCAAGCGAAGCAGCTGAAGGGGACTTTGACGAGCACCCAGGAAGATGGATTGAAGTATGAGGTTACGTTTGAGTAGAGATTTCGTCCCGATAGTGATAGTGATCGGGAGTTCGAGAATTTCAGATTATCAGACTACAAGATTGCAAGACGACCAGATTGGCGGAGAGATACTGAGTACGCGATGAATCGCGTACCTACCTATTGAGTGTGAAGTGCGGAGTGTGAAGTGTGAGGAGAAAACGAGTACGCGATGAATCGCGTACCTACCTATTGAGTGTGAAGTGCGGAGGGCGAAGAGTACGATTGCCGATCGGCCAAGAAGAGTGCGAAGAGCGAATGCCGGTCGATTAGGATGATAAGACCGGCTTGAAAAAATTCCTTTAGCCCTGAAAGGGCTTCCCAACCTTAACAGTTAATGCAAAAACAAAAATCACCCTGAAGGGGTGGCCCAGTGTGGAAGACAAGAGTGCGGGGGGTGATGTGCGGGGGGAAATGAGTACGCGATGAATCGCGCACCTACCAAAACCTACAGCCAGCTAGCACGATGGGTAAAAGGCATCTTTATACCAAACTCTCAGTCCTAGTAGTGAATATTGGTTAAGGGTTGGCATATAGTTACCTGGCTCAGAATCTATTATGTCGCTTATCTTTAGGTAATTTACTTGTCTGGATTATGTTTTCAATTATTTTATTTAGCGTTTGATGCAATGATTTGATGTCCGGAAGTTGGCCGAAAAACAGGTCCTCCAAATCCACGCTATCCAAAGTCTTTATTTCGTCAATTAATTTTAAAGCGTTCTCTAAGTATTCTTCTTCGTCTTTACAGCTTGAAGCTAAAACTCCAAATTGCAATGTTAGGTCGTGATTGAATTTTTCTGCTTCAATGATTATACCTTGATAGGCTTCAATAGATAAGTCATCTGTGTCCATGGTCCTCTTTAATTATTCGCTTGGGTGGTCATATTATTGGGGTAACTTGGGTAATGATTGCATTTCCAATACCGAAGCAAAAAATCTAAATCATTGAGATAGTATGATTTTGGCTCTTTCTCAAAAAATCTGGAAGCTTCGCCATAGGTTGCCACACAGGTTTTTGCAAATTCTGTGGAAATCGAATCCGACATCAAGATAATATTCCAGACCTCCTCCACGACATTTGCATCAAACCAGGGATTATCGCTATCCGGAATCCCTTTCGCAACACGAGCTACTTCCAAACCCGACTTTTCATTCAAGAAAACCACAAGCTTCGTCAATTTCGAGGATGATGGAGTTGCCGTAATTGGCGTATCCCCATCATGGCCTTTGAGTAGGTTTACGGTTTGAGCAAACTGCGAGAAAAAGTCTCCCAAATGCGCCTCATCCATAAAAACAAATTCCTTACCCTTGCTCAACTGATGAAATGCTTTTTTGTACAAAGCAAGCTCCTTCTTTTGCTCTTCAGGATCACTTATTACCCGATCAATAACATGCAAACTGTTGATTTGCCGGTATTCTTCCGGTGAAATTTTAGCATCTTCCTCCATAGGAAAGCTTGTTCCAGAAAACCACCAATCCCCATTCCAAGAAACAATAGAAAGAAAATGGGTAGAACTAATCTCAATTTCCTGCTGCTCTAAATCCAGACTCTTTTTTAGGACCTCAAAAACATGCCCGCTGGCTTTATGGAGCATAGAAACTGTTTCATCATGGATATCCTGAACAAGGTAAATCCCCGAAATCCTCGGACTGATTGTTTTATACATGGAATAAGCGGGATGCCCCTCTCCTAGATAAGCTGCGGCCCAATCTGTAAAAGAAAGCGCCAGCAATCGTGATCTTTCAGTATGGATAAAACCATCTAAAACTTCATCCAGCATTTCTGGCGTATTGCGAGTGCCCGACACGTAGCGTGCTAAGTCCGCCTCAACTCGTCGTTGGATATCTGGAACAAGCAAATAGGCACTTTGAAAAATCTTCGAGGCATAATTCCTGGCCGCGTAATAGTCGTTAAGATCCTCTGTGCAGCGAAAATGTTCCTGCAATTTGGTATTCTCCGGCACCGTTTCCCATGCGGCATAAAATTCCTCATAGGCTATAACTGCAAGTTCAACGATAAAATGATTGTTCACATCGATATAGCGGTTGGACGATTTGCAATTGATAAAATACCAAATCAGAAATACCAAATCTACAGAGTTGGGCTCGCCTGCATAATAATCTTCTTTGTATTGTTCCGGTTCATCATAGAGTATTTCATTATTGGCAAAGGGAACGGGCTGTTTGTAGAAACTTTCATGCAGGGATGAAAAGGTATGGAAAATGCCGGTTTCACTCGCTAAGTCTTCCAAATAACTTGTAAGAAAAGCCGCCATTTCTTTGATTTCATCCTTATTCAGAAAATCGGATAGGCTTCGAAAAGCATACTCCTTTTGCCAAGCTTGGTACACATCGTTGCATACTTGAAGGTAGGCGGCATCGGTGATATGCATATCTGTATAGAAATGAAAGGGCAGCCAGTGTTTGAGGTAAACTTTGTCGTGATTTTTCATGGTGCTTTTAGGCTGTGGCGAATCTCTTGCACTTTTCTATAAAATCAAAGTCGAAGATTAAAATTTAATCCTTAATCAATACATCCATAGCAGAGTTGGGTCGACTAGGTAAGTGATTGCCAGACTTCGAGATTTCCAGACTTCGAGATTTCCAGACTTCGAGATTCGCGGACTGGAAACTGAGTAAGCGATGAATCGCGTACCTACTTATTGAGTGTGAAGTGTGAAGTGCGGAGAGCGGAGGAAAAAGGCCATCTGTCCTATGCCCTTCTCCGTCCGCCAGCTGTGTAAGCCATAGCTGACGAAGGAGGCGAAGGCCTAAGCGATTAGCGAAGGCGGATGCCCGAAGCTTACTTGATCATTCTTCGTAATAATAAGAGTAGTCAATGCCCTTCATAAACATTTCACGGTCATTTATTTTGTTTGTAAGGGCTTTGGAAATAAGTTGAGCTAAAACTTCATCATCCACGGTGCTTATAATCATGGCATTCATATAATTTTCTTTGCTGATTTTACTCCAATCCACACATTTTTTAAGCTGCTTTTTAAGCATTAAATCCAACCAAACTCGTGTACTTCGCCCGTTGCCTTCCATAAAGGGATGTGCCTTGTTCATAGCGGCATACTTTTGAATAATCTCATCAAACGTTTCTTGCGGCATGCTATCTATTTGTTGCAACATGCTTTTTAAATGGGATGCATAAACAAATTGATAGCCTCCCTTAGAAATGCTTTTTTTCCTGATTTGTCCTGCAAAATCATATAAGCCACCAAACAAATAAGCGTGTATTTGCTGTAAACCTTTGCTTGTTCCTACTTCAAATTCATTAATAAGATTGCTTTCAAAAAGCGTGTATGCTTTCTTCTTACTTTGCCCGTCTATGCTGGTATCGCTGTACAAAAACCAGTCTAAAAACTTCATAGCCTTATTGTTGGGGAAATGTTTTGCCAGTTCTGCAACTCCGGCACTATCTAGGGTATCTGTATTGTATCGTTTGCCATCAGAAGCGGTTAATTTCAGTTGGGTAGTGGTACTAACCAACTGGTTTTTTTCTTTCTTTAGTTTGGCTTTCAGATATTTCCAATAATTGCGGGTTTTCGTGTAGTCGGGTTCTTCGTTGAGCACTCCTACAATATCCAGCACACTAAACCACCATTTGGAATTTTCATCATCCCAAACAGCTCTCACCTCTCGGTCATTAAAAAAGCGTATGGATATTTTAAGCTGTTCTTTCATTCTTTATTTTCTCTTTGGTCAATTGCCCAGTCAAAAATAAGATCTTGAAAAGATAAGGAATACGGCCATTATTCCTTCTGCACTGGGAAAGAACTGGAAACTATGTTTTAAGATAAAAGCTGTGCGAGCTTATGAATTGGCCCAGTTTGCTAAGGAATAACTGGCACTCAAACTTCGAAATGACTGGCACTATTTGAACCGAATTAAGCAACTTCAAGGGCTTCTAGTTTTCCTGGGTGATTCTAGTCAATGAACGATTGCCGGCCAAGAAGAGTGCGCAGTGCGGAGTGCGAAGTGCGAGAGTACGATTGCAATTCGATCAAGAAGACCAGACCGGCTTAAAAGTTTTTTTGTCGCAGATGCATTGATCTAGTTTGTTGGTGCAGGTCGGCGGGACACCAACCTGCCTGATGGATTCCTTTAGCCCTGAAAGGGCTTCCCAACCTTAACAGTCAATGCAAAAACAAAAATCACCCTGAAGGGGTGGCCCAAGGGGGCGGAAGACAATAGTGCGGGGGGCGGAATGTGAAGTGCGAAGAGTGAAGTGCGGGGGAAATGAGTACGCGATGAATCGCGTACCTTCCCTGCTACTGAACCCAGAACACTCAACCTTGAACGTTAAGCTCTCAACACCAAAAGGGCTTATTTCGAGCTGAGCCTTTTTTCCATATCTCTGAGGCGCTTTTCTTGTTTCGCATCGTTCAAACTAAATGTTTCTCTGCACGCGATCATCAATTAAATGTTTCCCGATCTAAAAAGGTATTGCACCAAGATTCGATATGATCAATAAAGCGATTACGGCGAATGACCATGGAATAGAAATAGGTAGACACGGCCAATACCAGAAACAATAGAAAGAATATAAAACTCAGGAAATAAGCCAAATTGGAAGACACTTGTTCGAGCTCATCGGGAATCGTCGGACGGCTTAATAACAGGTCAAGCAAACTTTGGATACCTAAGCTGGCCTCTAGTAAAAAGCTCATCGCCACGCTAAAACATAATAAAGCCAATATCCAACTCAAGATTTTCAAGACAATCAGGGCCCATGTACTTACCGTTCCAAGAGGCCGATTATCTAAGATTATGCGTAATTCATTTAGGTTCATTTTTTTTAGGCTAATTTAGGAGAACAATTAAGTAAATACCAGCCGTCATGAAATTCGCCCTAAAAACCCTTTCCGTCTTTGCCCTGTTGATGGTGGCGACTTCGTATCAGCCAACCCAATCAGCTTCTTGTTGCGATGACCCGACTGCTACCTGCTCTCCTACTGGCACCTGTAATGCCTGTAAGAACTGCAAATACTGCAAACACTGCTCGAAGAATGGGGGGAGCTGTTCGGTTTGTAGGAAGAAGCAGACTGAAGTAGCAGAACAAATTAGTTGCTTACAACTGGTTTATGCCATTCCATAGAATTCGCGAAACAGTGTTGTAGCTATATATTCTTGGGATTCAGGAATTCAAATTTAGAACCAGCCCTTTTTCACTATTACACCATTGACAACGTGCACAATAATAAATCGGCTTAAATTAAATTTTCCGTGTGCCGGAGTGCCATCCATGTTTTTCACTAAATCTCCTGTTCCTACATAGTCCTCTAATCGCTTCCAGACTTGAATTTTATTATCATCTTTTAACTGGAATAACTCTTTAAAATAGACATGTGTAATATGAAGTGGTCGGGAAAATCTGGACAAATAAAGAGAAACCTTTAATTTGACAGATAAATGAAAAGAGAACGTAGAAAATTCAGCAGTGAATTTAAAGCCAAGGTAGCTTTAGAAGCTATCAAGGAGCGCAAAACCGTTCAACAATTGGCGGTTGATTATGATTTACATCCAAATCAGATTAATGATTGGAAGAAGGCCTTTTTGAACCGAGCTTCAGAAGTGTTTGAAGGAGATTCCAAGCTTCAAGACGAGAAAGAGCAATGGGAAAAAGAGAAGAAGGAGATGTTTGAACGTATTGGTCGTTTGAATATGGAGAATGAGTTTTTGAAAAAAAAAGTTCTATGATTTCCAGTGATCTTCGCAAAGCGATGATAGAAAAGAATCATCCAACTTTATCGATTGAAGCGCAATGTGCGTTGCTCGATCTTCGACGAAGCACTTACTATTATCAGCCTTTGGGTATAAGCAATACTGACTTGGAAATCATGCGTATCATGGATGAAATGTCATTGGAAGATCCAACCCGAGGGACACGCCGTTATGCTTCGGAAATTAGTGCCCTGGGGTATCACTTAGGCAGAGACCATGCGCGAACATTAATGCGTATCATGGTGCAATATTCGCTCAATGTGACCCCCTATTTTCGGAGCAAAGTGACCCCCTAAAA
>CAZUIT010000085.1:0-8012 GCA_964620355.1 uncultured Burkholderiales bacterium
GCTTTGGAAACAAATGCTTTGCAGCTTTTTTTATTTATAACCTGCGGAATCTAGGAGCTATCGGGAGAGGGGATGAGGAGAGAATTACCCGTCACCCTGACCGCGTGCGCCGGAGCGATTAGCGAAGGAGCAGCGTAGCCGAAGGGCTGTTGCGTCTTGGTAATATGGTCGGGAGCTGGTGAGATGAGGGGTGAGGGGAATTTGACTCGTTGATAAATCTAAATCAAAAGTAAAATGAATTTAAATTTTCTGACTCGAATTAAGTCACTTCAATTTTTCAAAGCAATAGCATTCTTTGGCTTGATTTTCTTTGGTATTGGGAATTATTCACACGCTCAAATCATAATTGAGCCTGATTTGTTGCATGGCAATTGGATTGTTGATAGCATCAAATCAGTTCAGAATCCGGAACGCGAGGCAACTCCTATGCCTTCAATCGTGGCATTAAAAATTGGTCCAACATGCCTTTATACTTTTTATGATTGGGAACTCCGGCAAATTCAGCCATTGGAATATCTTATGGGGAAGAATAGAAAATTTTTATTATTCGCAAACGCATTCTATGCCATTGACTCACTTTCCAATAATTCTTTAATTTTAGAAGAACTTCATCGTTCTGGACGAGAAACGGATAGAGTCTATTTATCAAAAATAAAAAATAAAGAACTAGATGTTTATCAGGGGCTTGAAGGCAAATATTCTTTTGGATATGATTTGAATACTGTAAATGAGTCAAAGAATGAAATTGTTATAGATGCCACAGGTAATATGACAATGACGGGTCAGCAAGAAGATTCAGGGACTTGGAGAATAAATGCAAATGACAATTTTGAAATGGTAGGAAAGAATCAATGGGTATATCCAATCAAGTTATATCGAAAAGGACTATTAGCTTTACAAGTTTCGAGTGAAGGAAAAGATAGTCTACTCTATTTAGCAAAGGTTAGAGTTCCTGAGATTTTAAGTAATGAGATGCGAGAATTGCAACAGATTCAAGATAGCATCCGGGCTGCGGATAGCACGGCTGCAGCGTTTGTGGTAGATGTGTCCCAGTTAAAACTAAGTTCGGGTAAATGGTCGAAGCAAGTTGTGAACTCCAAAAAGGACATTGCAGAAACCTGGGAGTTTAATGAGGATGGTAGTCTAACATATTTGGCAGGAAATAAGGAAACAAGTGGCACTTGGAAAATTATCCATCATAAAGACTACACCCCAACATATACAATCTTGATAACTTTAAAAGACAAAACATCGGTGACGTTTTGTGAGATTGACTTTGGAATTATGGCGGGAAACTATCAAACGTTTCTTAAGGTGACTATGGAATTCCCTAAAAGCAAAAAAGTAGAAACTAGAGAATACTTGTTGGTTCAGGATTCTTCATCAAAGCAATGATTGGTTTCTGTAAGTTCAATTTACTTTTATCTGTGGTTTATTAACAGAAGACTTCCCAAGTAGCTTGATTTCACGCAATACAGCTAAGACTACAATAGATTGACTTTGTCCACCCAAGGCTACAGCGGCTCCTTTGTTTGTAATTCGGATTTTAACCCGAAAGTTTTGACTTCACCCTCTTGGGACACCCCTTCAGGGTGATGTTTTTTAGCTTACATGCTGGTGTTAAGGATGGGGAGCCCCTTCGGGGCTGAAGGGTCGCTTTCAATCGGTTTTTGCCGTGGACTTTGCTGCTAGCCTAGTCCCTCCGCTACCTTCGGGATGACGGCTGATAAGATTATGCCTTACTTTTTTGCTATGGACTATCGTCCATGGTCTATGGTCTTTTTTTGCTGTGGTCTGTGGACAGTCGACTGTGGACTTTGCTGCTAGCCTAGTCCCTCCGCAACATTCGGGATGACGGCTGATAAGATTATGCCTTACTTTTTTGCTATGGACTATCGTCCATGGTCTATGGTCTTTTTTTGCCGTGGTCCGTGGTCGGTCAACGTGGACGTTTGCGCTCCGCCTTTTCCCTCCGCTCCGCTAACGCTCTGGTACTCCTGCGCTTCCTTCGTCAGCTTGCTCCTTCGCTGATCGCTTCGGCGCACGCGGTCGGGATGACGGCATAAACTGATTAGATATACTTTTTTGCCATGGACTGTGGTCGGTACGCCTTCGCCGAAAAGGCTATGGCGCACGCTGTTGACAGTGGACTTTGCTGCTAGCCTTTTCCCTTCGCTACGGTCGGGATGACGGCTGATAAGATTATGCTTTACTTTTTTGCTATGGTCTATCGTCCATGGTCTATGGTCTTCCTTTGCCGTGGACTTTTGCTCTCTAGCCTTTTCCCTCCGCTCCGCTAACGCTCCGGATGACGGCTGATAAGATTATGCTTTACTTTTTTGCTATGGTCTATCGTCCATGGTCCATGGACTTTTTTTTGCCGTGGACTGTGGTCTGTCGACTGTGGTCCAAAAGCGTCGGAACAACAAGCCATCGTCCATCGTCTATGGTCTATGCTCAATTGCCTTGCGAACCGAACCAAACTTCAGCAACGCCTCCTTGGCAACTTCATACTCCCATCCTGTCGCTTCCATTACCATTCTTGTTCCTCGGTCAATCAGTTTGTCATTGCTCAACTGCATATCTATCATTTTGTTTCCGATTACGCGGCCGAGCTGAATCATGAGTGTGCTGCTTATCATATTCAAAATAAGCTTTTGAGCGGTGCCGGCCTTCATGCGGGTGCTGCCGGTGATGAATTCGGGGCCTACCGGACAGTCGATGGGGTAGTCGGCAATTTTTCCGAGTTTTGATTGGCTATTGCAGGTGATAGATCCGGTGAGTATCCCGGCTTCTTTGCATTTTTCGATGGCGCCGATGACATAAGGGGCGGTTCCAGATGCGGTGATTCCTATCACGGAGTCGAGCGGACCGATCTTCCATTCCTGCAAATCTTTCCAGCCTTGTTCGCTATCGTCTTCGGCAAATTCAACGGCTTTGCGGATGGCTGAATCGCCGCCTGCTATTATTCCTACCACCAAGTCGAAAGGCACCCCGAAGGTTGGAGGGCACTCAGAAGCATCAACAACACCCAAACGGCCCGATGTGCCAGCGCCCATGTAAAATAGACGTCCACCTTGCTTCATGTTGCTTAGTACGGCTGAAACGAGCTTTTCTATAGAAGGCAAACAGTGAGAGACAGAAACTGCCACGGATTGGTCCTCTAGATTGATGGAATACAGGAGTTCGCTGATTTCCATTTTTTCGAGTCCTTGGTATTTGGAGTCCTGTTCTGTGAGGCGTGGGTCTTTCATACCAAACAAAGGTAAAGCCTGAATCTTCATCGAGCAATATGCACCAATTAGCTAAAGTTGAAGAAAGAAAGGGTCAATGAACTTTTTAGGGACTCGGAAGATTATATATTTGGAAAAATTTGATTCGTGGATAACAAGCCAAAGTATTATTTACAGCCCTTTTATTTTGCTTTATTTCTTGCCGTTGGTGTTTTGATAGGAACTGTTCTCGTTCCATCGGGTCGCACTGCCTTTTCAGGGAGCACCAATCGCGTGAGTGAAATAATGAGTTTGATTGAAGGCTATTATGTTGATACCGTTAATAGTGAGATGATGGAAGAAAGGGCCATTGCCGATATGCTACAAACCCTAGACCCGCACTCTGTTTTTATTTCTTCCAGAGATATCCAAGCCGTGAATGAACCGCTAGAAGGCGAATTTGATGGTATTGGGGTGGAGTTCAATATTATGGATGATACAGTCTATATCGTGAATGTGATAGAAGGGGGGCCTTCTGAAAAAGCTGGAATTCAGGCAGGGGATCGAATTATCACGGTGAATGATACTTTATTCAGTGGAACCGAGCTGACCAATGATCGCGTGATAAAAACGCTTAAAGGCAAACGTGGCACTCCGGTGAAAGTCGGAATCAAGCGCTATGGAAATAAAGAATTGGTGCAAATTGAAATCATTCGTGGAACCATCCCGGTGCATAGCGTCGATGCTCATTTTATGATAGATGAGCAAACGGGTTATATTAAACTGGTGCGTTTTTCTGCCACCACGACCGAAGAAATGCGTGATGCCTTGCAGGCGTTGCGCGGAACGGGAATGAAAAATTTGGTATTGGATCTCCGTGGAAATCCAGGAGGGTACTTGACGGCAGCCATTCATGTAGCTGATGAGTTCCTAGACGGAAAAAAAATGATTGTCTATACGGAAGGAAGAACCCAGCCGCGTAAAAGCTATAAATCCGGACGACGTGGAAATTTCGAAGAAGGAAAATTGGTGGTCTTGGTCGACGAACAATCGGCCTCTGCCTCAGAGATTGTTTCCGGAGCGATTCAAGATTGGGACCGTGGAATAATTGTCGGACGCCGTTCGTATGGAAAAGGACTCGTACAAGAACCCTTTGAATTAAAAGACCATTCAGTGGTTCGTCTGACCATATCTCGGTATTATACCCCCACAGGACGTTCTATACAGAAATCGTACGAGGAGGGCTATGAAAAGTACCAAATGGAGGTATACGATCGCTGGGAGCATGGTGAGTTGGAAAACTCGGATAGCGTAAAAAGTATTGATTCGCTGCGTTTCACCACTCCGGCGGGGCGCTATGTTTATGGCGGTGGCGGTATCTATCCAGATATTTTTGTAGGGTTGGATACTTCATTTAACCGTTCGGTAATAACTGCGGTCTATCAAAAAGCCTTGCACCGTCGTTTTGTATATCAATACCTGGAAGAAAATCGTTCTAAGTTGAAAAAGTACAAATCAGCAGAACAGTTTAGCAAGCAATTTGCTTTCAGCAGCAAAGACAAAGAAGCCTTCAAACAAGTGTTACGTGAATCAGGAATCGAACTGCCGCAGGAAACAATGAATGCGACCTTGGCTTATGTCTTTACCGATATGCGTGCCTTATTGGCGCGTCAGTTGTTTGATATCAATGCGTATTTTATGGTGAGCAATCAAGATGACCACGTGATTCGTGCAGCCATGGAAAGTTTTAAAGACTACGATAGATTGCTAGGGAAACAATAATTACAGTGTTTAAAGCATAAAAAAACCCGACTCAATGAGCCGGGTTTTTTTATTTCTCTGAAGATGGATCTTAGTGACCTTCGTGGCCTTCGTGTCCTTCTTCCATTGCTGGAGCAGTCGTGTCAACAGCAGTAGTAGTATCTACTGCAGCGTTCATTTCTTCTTCAACAAGCTTTTGAGCGCTTGCTACTGAATCAGCATGGGTGATTGAATCTTCGATGCGTTGTTTTTCAGCTTCTTCGTTGTTTTCTTTAGCTGGTCCGCAAGCTACCATGGAGAACATGGCTACAATTGACATAAGAGCAAATACTTTTTTCATTTTCTCTGTGGTTTTATTGAATAGTTTGTTAGAAAATTGCTGCGAATGTAACCAAATATTGGTATTCGCAAGGATAAATCTCATTTTTTTCTGAAAAATATCTTTATCGGAACTCCCTGAAAATTATACTCATCGCGTATTTTGTTTTCAAGAAAACGTCTATATGAGTCCTTCACATATTGGGGTAAATTACAGAAGAAAGCGAACACCACTGAGTTTGCTTTTAATTGAGTGGCATACTTGATTCGAATGTATTTTCCTTTTTCAGATGGAGGAGGAGTTTGCTCAATAATGGGTAACATGAACTCGTTAAATTTCGAAGTCGAAATGGTACGTTTCATATTCTCATAAACATCTTCAATGGCCTCTACAGCTTTAAAGATTCTTTGTTTATTCGTTACCGAAATGAAGTGAATTGGGAAATCAACAAAGGGCGCTGTTTTATTCCGGATTGCTTCTTCAAAATGTTTAATGGTATTGGTCTCCTTATTTTCTATAAGGTCCCATTTGTTAATCAGTAAAACAATTCCTTTACTGTTTTTATGTGCTAAATTAAAGAGGTTTAGGTCTTGTGACTCTACGCCTTGGGTGGCATCCACCATGATGACACATACGTCACATTCTTCAATAGCGCGTATGGCACGAAGTACCGAGTAGAACTCAATGTTTTCATGCACTTTTCCTTTTTTGCGAATTCCAGCGGTATCCACCAATAGCATTTCTTTACCAAATGCACTGTAATGGGTATGGATGGTGTCACGTGTGGTTCCTGCAATTGGGGTGACGATATTTCTATCATATCCGAGCAAAGCGTTGATCATAGAGCTTTTTCCTACATTCGGACGCCCCACGATGGCTACTTTGGGAAGGTTGATGTCTCTTGGGAAAACATTTTCCTCGGCCTCTTCCATTTCAGCCGTAGAAATTACTTCCTCATCCTCTTTCAACTCTAAGGCTTCATAGATATGGTCTAAGATTTCTCCGGTTCCGCTTCCTGTGATAGAAGAAACTTGAAACAGTGGGTCAAATCCCAAAGCATAAAACTCCGGAACATCCACCTGACGTTCAATATTATCAACTTTATTGACAACGAGGACAACCGGCTTTTTGGTTTTGCGTAGAATCTGAGCAAATGCTTGATCTAAATCCGTGATACCCGTGGTTACGTCCACCATAAAGATGAGGATATCAGACTCTTCAATGGCAATACTGACTTGGTCTCGAATAGCCGATTCAAAAACATCAATCGTATGAGGCACATAGCCTCCGGTGTCAATTACGACAAATCCACGGTTAAGCCATTCTGCTTTGCCATAGTGGCGATCGCGCGTTACGCCGCTCACGTCGTCTACGATGGCCTTACGGGCACCAACTAGACGGTTAAAAAGGGTGGATTTACCCACATTAGGTCTTCCGACAATGGCAACAATTTTACTCATAACACGCTTTTCAAGCCCGCAAAGGTACGATAAATTGGCGGCTCTTAACGCGCGAAGATTTGAGTATAAAAGGTCCCCTCTGGTCCGCTTGCCATGCCTAGTCCCACGCGGGTGTATTCGCGTCCAAGCAAGTTTTCACGATGACCTTTACTATTGATCCATGCGGCAACGGCCTCTTCACCAGTGGCTAATTCAGACGACATATACACATTTTCTGCAGCGCCATTTGTTCCCAATTCTTTTCCGATGAGCTTGAAGCGTTTATTAAATCCATCATGGCCAAATTTTATATCTCCCTGAGCCATGTGTTCGCTATGCTCACGTGCAAGACGACAAAGAAAAGTGTCAAGACACAGGCTATCTCGGTGTTTTTTTAGTCGATACACATTACTTGCTTCAAAAGCATCCAGTTCCTGCGGAAGAATTGTATAGGATTCCTCAAATGAACTAAAGAGAAAACTGATGACTAAGAGTGAGAAGATGAATGCTTTCATAACGCGCTTTAAATTAAATGCCGCCCTACTGTAAAAAGTAAACGCGGCATTTTTAAATAAGGTATTGGGAAAGGTTTAACCCTGGAAAAATTCTTTCATTCTATCGAAAAATCCGCGTTCGCCATTTTCTGGTTTCGGTTGAAAATTTTCAGAGTTTTTCAATTTTCCGAGTAGTTCTTTTTCTTCTGAGTTGAGCTTGGTTGGTGTCCAAACATTCACCTGAATGAGTTGATCGCCGGTTCCATAGCCATTCACGCTCGGAAGCCCTTTGCCTCTCAATCGGAGAATTTTACCCGCTTGGGTTCCTGCTTCGATCTTAATTTTCACTTTGCCATCTACGGTAGGAACTTCGACCTGCGTACCCAATGCGGCATCCGCAAAATTTAGGAAGAGGTTGAACAAGATATTCTGACCTTCTCTTTGAAGTTTATCGTCCTCTACCTCTTCAATTTGAATGAGCAAGTCACCATTTGGACCACCACCGGGTCCGGCGTTTCCTTTTCCTGATACGGATAGCTGCATTCCTTCGGTTACCCCAGCAGGAATTTTTATTTCCACTAATTCATCGACATGACTCAAGCCGGAATTGTCAACACCACTCGGACGTTTATCTAATATTTTTCCGCTACCATGACAAGTAGGACAAGCACTTGCTGTTTGCATTTGGCCAAGAATGGTATTGGTCACCCTGCGTACTTGGCCAGATCCCCCGCAGGTTGAGCAGCCTTTGAAGGTTACGCCCTCAGCGATGGTCAAACGTTGGTAC
>CAZUIT010000086.1:0-7724 GCA_964620355.1 uncultured Burkholderiales bacterium
AAAACCTATAAAAGCCAAAAAATTCAGTTAAAAGAGCCGACATGCGGATTTTAGGGGCTATGTGGGAGAAGCGTAGGGTTAAGCTTTTTCAGCGAAGGTGGGGGCTTTGTGCCTCGTCAAAAGACCGTCACGTAAAATACGAAATTAATCAAACTGAATTGCCTTCACTGGCGAAATAGAACTGATAATACGAGCCGGAAGTAGCAGACAAAGAAGACAGAATAAAAATGTTCCCACATTGATAGCCAGCAGAGGCCAAAGCTCAATACTGAAAGGAACATGATTCAAATAATACGAAGCTGGATCTAGCTTGATTAAGCCACTGTATTTTTGAATGAAGCCTAAACCCAAACCAGCAAGGTTACCGTAGAAAAGTCCGAGTAGGATTAAGTAGCCAGCCTTCCATAAAAAGATCTGCCGAATTTGTGCATCACGGGAACCCAAGGCCTTGAGAATGCCTACCATATTGGTCCGCTCCAAGATTAAAATTAGCAAGGCAGTGATAATATTTATTGCCGCCACGATAATCATCAGGGTTAGGATAATCGCTACATTGGTGTCGAGTAAGGAGAGCCAATCAAATATCTGAGGGCGCATCTGACGGGTGTTTTTTACCTGATAAATAGGAGGGATTAATCCGGCCAGTTCATTGGTGACTGAATCAAGCCGACTGAAGTTTTTAATGCGCACCTCGATGCCTTCTACCTGATCTTCTCCCCAGCCATACAAACGCCGCATTTGCCGCAAATCAACAATACCAAAGGTCTTATCGTAGTTATCTAATCCGGTTTCAAAAATCCCTGTTATGTCAAAGCGACGAATTCGTACCGGTTGATTGTCTTGTTGGATAAACACTACCGTGATTTTTTGCCCGGTATCCAGACGGAGTTTATTTGCTGTGTATTTGGAAAGGGCCAATTCTGTAGTTTCCAGCGAATCGCTCACATGAGGTAGCCGACCACGAACAAGCGAACGATTTAGGAAAAAGGTGTCGTAGTCTGCGCCGATCCCTTTGAGGATAATTCCTTCAATAAACTCTTCTGTTTTAATGATACCGGCTTTTTGAATAAAGACCTGCGTATTGATAACCTCCGGATGATGATCCAATGCTTCTCGATAAGGCTCTTGTGCTGGTATAGGTCTTGCCTCATACGATTCATTGAAATCAAGCGCGTTAATGAGAAGATGTGCATTAAAGCCCGTGATTTTTTCAGTAATTTCATGCTTGTATCCTCCCATAATGCCGATTGCTAAGATCATGACTGCAATAGAGATAGATACCGCAGCAATTCCTAAACGGATAATAAGCGACGAAAAGGAAGCTTGTCCAAATGCCAATCGTCGTGCTGTAAATAGGGGGAATTGCATAATTTCGTTAGTCGAATTACTCCGAAGCCTCAAAAATGCAGAAAACTTTTCTTCTTTTCCTTAGTCTTTTATGGATGATGCCAGGAATGGCTCAAATTCAGACAGGTGCCGAACAGCTCAACGCCTATTTGCCTTTCCTGCGCGACAAGCAAATTGCCTTGGTGGTAAATCAAACAAGCAGGGTTGGGGAACGCCATTTGGTAGACACCTTAATAAGTCAGGAAATTAGAATCAAGGCACTCTTTGCACCAGAACATGGAATTCGCGGCGACCATGGTGCAGGAGAAAAGGTGAAATCAGGCCTCGATGCGCAAACAGGACTCCCGATCATATCCCTGTATGGAAATCATAAAAAACCCACATCGGATGACTTGAAAGGAGTGGAGCTTATTGTTTTTGATATTCAAGATGTGGGTGCACGTTTCTATACCTATATCAGCACACTGCATAATGTTATGGAAGCCTGTGCTGAGCAAAATATTCCGGTATTGGTATTGGATCGGCCCAATCCAAACGGACATTATATTGATGGACCTATGCTCGATACAACCTATCGCTCCTTTGTAGGCATGCATCCAGTACCAGTGGTGCACGGCATGACCATCGGAGAATATGCGATGATGATCAATGGAGAGGGCTGGTTAAAAGGTCGGATTAAATGCGAGCTGGCAGTTATCCAACTTCAAGATTATACGCATCAAACTCCGTATTCACTTCCTGTGCCACCTAGTCCGAACTTGCCAAACGATCTTAGCGTACAACTTTATCCATCGCTCTGTTTCTTTGAAGGCACCAACGTAAGCGTCGGGAGAGGAACAGCTACCCCATTTCAAATTATTGGAAGTCCTTTTCTCAAGGGAGATTTTTGGGATACCAGCTTCACTCCGCTGCCTAATCCAGTTGCGGCACCCCATCCACCGCATGAGGGAAAGCCGTGTTTTGGCCATTCATTTTTGAGTATGGATACACTTGGATTTCGAATGGACTCTCTGAATATTGAATGGCTTGTGATGGCTTATCAATCCTCGCCCAATAAAGTGACCTTTTTTAACGACTTCATGAGGAAGTTGGCAGGCACAGAACAGCTAGAAAGACAAATTCGCTACGGTCAATCTGCCGAAGTAATTCGTGAATCATGGCAAGAAGGGTTGGCTGCCTACCGCATAATACGAGAGAAATACCTTTTGTATCCCCTCTAAGCAATATCCTTTTTATTCATCGCCCGTAAAATGAGCCCTAAACTCAAAGCGGCAAGCAATGCACCCGCCATGAATGCTGCTCCAGGAAAATATATGGGAGATTCAGGGTCAGCAAAATAGGCGTAAATCTTCGTCATCATGAATGGACCGAGAATCAAGGATAGGCTCATGGTGGCTGATATTGCGCCTTGCAGTTCACCTTGTTCCTTTACACTAACAAGGTTCGACATCACACCTTGAATAGCAGGACCCGCAATTCCGCCCAAACAATAGAGGGTCAGAATGGCAAACATCATCCATCCAGCATTGGCGAAAGAGAACAGAACGAGTCCAATTATATAAAAGGCAAACCCAAAGATGATCGCGCGTCTTTCTCCTAGTTTGGGGATGACAACACGAATTAAGCCTCCTTGGACAAGCGCTGAAAGTATCCCAACAAAACCTAATGAATATCCGACCATTTTGATATCCCATTCGAATTGGTCCATGGTAAAATAATTCCAAGTAGATTGTACTGCATGGGATGCAACATAAACAAAGAATAGTCCTCCAAGCATGGCACGAAGTTTAGGGAAAGCAAATACTTTATCGAAGGTGCCTTTCGGGTTCGCTCGTTTCCAAGAAAAACGGCGTCGATTCTCCTGTGACAAAGATTCTGGAAGGATAAAAAAACCATAAGCCAAGTTTAATAAACTCACTCCCGCGGCGGCCAAAAAGGGAATTCGGGTACCGTATTGGCCTAATATTCCGCCAATAAAGGGTCCTAAAATAAACCCAATACCAAAGGCTACTCCAATCAGTCCAAAATTCTGTGCCTTCTTCTCAGGTGAGGAAACATCAGCGATATAAGCCGAACAGGTGGTGAAACTCGCTCCGAATATTCCAGCAAAAATGCGTCCGACAAAGAGCCAGGCATAAGTAGGGGCAAACGCCAATAAAAGATAATCTAAACCAAAGCCAAGGAGACTTAATAAGAGCACGGGCCGCCTTCCATACCGATCGCTAAGACTTCCAATGATAGGAGAGAAGAGAAATTGAAATACTGCATACACAATCATCAGATCACCCCCTTTTGAAGCAGCCTCTGCCAATGGGACATTCGTGAGCTCTACAATTAGCTGCGGCATAACAGGAAGAATGATCCCGAGCCCGATAATATCGAGGAGGAGGGTAATAAAGATAAATCCTACTGCTGCTTTTTTCACGGTTTGCACTTTTTTGGAATGGCTAAAATAATTCAAGTCCTTCATAAAAAATAACCAGGATTGATAGTAGGGGAATAGAAGGTTCCAGAAGGAAGCTATTGCAAGAATCTACTTATTCACCTAATTTTCTCCAATGAACCGAATGGCAATTTTTCTTGTAATAATCCCGTTCCTGATCCTAGCATCTTGCAGTAATCCTAAGCCTAAGGTGGAGGCTAAAAAACGGCCAAAGCAGGAACTCACTAAAAAGCAGGATGATTATTCGAAGTATGCGCCCGAGATTCAGGAGCATCTGCATTATCTCGATTCGGTTTATGACCTAGGGCTCTTCTATTTTCGCTATAAGGCAGCACTCTATTTTATTGCAGTTGATGGCAAATTCAATGAACCCAAAGATGGGAATTTTGTGAAAAAGGGCACCTATAAATTGGGGCTTCTCGACCAAAACATGGATACCTTACTCGATTTTGAATACGATCGAATTGGAAACTTAAATGCGGTTGCAGAAGGGTGTATTGAGCTTGAAAAAGACGGGAAATTCGGCCTCTATCATATCAAGGGTAAAGTTTTAATCAAACCGATTTATGATGCGATCTATCCAGTGGTTCAGGCCAGTGATAGACGGTACACTGCTAAGCTGAAAAAAGGAAGTCAGTTTGGTATTTTAGATATCGATTATCAGGATTCGGTTCATACTCATTTTACTCCCAATGAGACCTATACTTCGGAGGGTTATTTCCAATCTCCTTTCATAACGGAAGAAGCGGATTTTTGGCAATTTTCTATAAAGGAAAACAAGGTTGAGCCCCTGTTTAATTTGCATGCTGAATTTTATGAAGGCGAACCGGATTACTCGCGTGTTGTTTTGGTCACACCCTCGTATTTGGTGCAAGCGGGTCTTTTGAATGAGTTCTATGAAGGCTTGATGATGGATGAGGAAGTTGATTTCGGCATGGATGTATTTGAAACCAAACAATTGAAAAGAGAAAAGAATAATGGCTTTGTGGCGCGAATTGTCAATTTTATGCAGCGTTTTTCGGAATCGAGAGGAGAGATTCAACAAGAAGATCGATTGATTACCAATGGCCTTGATGGAAAGGTGCTTAATAATGTTCTGCTCTTTGAAGGATACCTGGAATACAAGAATTGCATGAATAAAAGCTATCGGTTTTTGGACAGTGGATTAGTAGAATCTAAAGTTTCGATGTCCGCCAAAGGAGCAACATATGATGAGATGGATGTTCGCACCTATTATAAGATAGACAAGAGTGGGAAAATTAAAAAACTCAGCAGCGCAAGAAGGTTTCCGATGACGGATTTTATATGGATAGATAGCAGTGATTTTTATGGTTGTTTTGTCCGAATTATTCGTGATACCACTAAAAAAGAAATTCCAGAAAAGGGCAGGCGATTTTCCCATTTAACTACTCAAGACCTCACCTTTATGATGATGGAGATTTATGCTGATCATGGAATGATTCCTCCCCTTGAGGCATACAAAGATACCTTCACTCGCTTGGGCATGAATTTATATATGAAAGTTGATGAGTCCTTATTGCCGGTTAGAGAAGTCCATAATTTGAATGTCATCAAAAGGCAATTGGAACGTATGCAGGGAAGAGAAAACGATTTTATCAAGGAAGAAATCTTTGACATTAGCTATGCGGGCTAGCAAGCTGCTTTTTATTGTAGGAATCGTATTGTCGGTATTTATCCTAATTACTGCGGTTTCTTATCTTCATCCAAATTTTGCTCGTGGTTTTTTACATGGGAGAGAGAACTATTTTTATGGAATCTATCAGGGGGCTTTGCTTTTTCATGGAGTTTCGGCATCGCTTGCCATTCTTATCGCTAGCCTTTTAATGCTGCTCCAAAAAGGAACCTTGTTGCATCAAAGCCTTGGGAAAATTTATGTTGCACTGGTTTTATTTCTCGCTGCCCCAACCGGCTTTTATCTCGCGTTTTTTGCTCGTGGAGGATGGATTGCAGGTGTTTCATTTATGGCGCTTAGCATCATTTGGGTCACCAGCACGTATTTAGCCATGAGAGGAGGGAATCACCGGTACTGGATTCAGTTCAGTTATATGTTGGCATGTTCAGCATTTGCACTTCGCTGGATGATATTGGCTTCTTCAGCGCTCGGTTATGATGGAGTGGTGGCGTATAGATGGATTGCCTGGTTATGCTGGTTGCCTTTTCTCTTGACTTATGTATGGATTCAATGGAAAAAAGAAAGGAGTCAAAACATCAACACAGTTTAATTGGATATCTTTCGGAAGATAATTTTGTATGGTATTCAAAATCAACTAATTTACCATTCTATTATTCGCGCCACATACCCTTTTGGGTTGATGCATGACATAAAACTGAGCGTACACAGCATCGAATAATTAACGAACTTGAACCCTTTAAAACATGAAAAAAATGCCACAATTCCGACTTATCCTTATTTTGTTTTCTAGTACGCTTATTATTTCCTGTGCCGATCCAAAGCCAAAAGCGGAACCCGAAGAAACAGCAGAACAGCAGGTGGATCCAAATGCAGAAGCGTCGTTAATTGCTGCAAATGATTCATTCTATGCTGCCCTAAACGCCATGTTTGTTGGTGACATGACTGGAATGAATGCTATTTGGTCGCATGCAGAGTATGTGAGCCAGATGGGACCTTTTGGCGGCCGGTTAACTGGTTGGGAACATGTAAGGGCTGACTTTCAAAAAAATGCCGACCTAAAATTTGGCGGATCAATTGCCTGCAAAGAGATGCGTGCTTATGTTGGGAATGGCATGGGCTATACCACGTGTGTGGAAGAAGGCGAGAACCTCGATTCCACCGGTACACTCATGAAAGTACGTCACCGAGCAACCAATGTATTTGAATTGCAAGACGGGGCCTGGAAAATGATTCATCACCAAACCGATTTATCCCAACAACTTGAAGACTCCTACAAAGAGGCGGTGAATGAGAAGGTGGAATAAGATTAAAAAATGGTCCCTGTTCCGTACAGCATACCGATGGCATTTACTCCAAACGAATAGCTTCCACCACAGTACATGACAAAATTTTCTCCCCGCAAAATACGCATACGCAGAGCCGCAATTGGTGCCAAACGAAAGCTGTTGTTTTGATCATAGAGGGCACTTAGAAGCAATCCAGATTCAAACTCTACCTTAGACTTCTTGTCTATTTGAAAGGATAGAAATTTAAAAACCAATCCTGTTCCAAGGGTAGGCGATGCCCGTTCATTAATCAACTTACCATCCACTAAAAATTGTTTGGATTCAGTAGCGATATTTAAAAATACCGGCACTCGCATGATTTTGTCCGTCCGGAATTGTGCAAGAAAAAGGATGGCTGAGGTAGGTACGAGGATGGCACTTTGTTCTCGAATATTGACTACACGACTGCTTGATATAAACAAAAGAGATTGTCCAAAACTGAGTTCGAAATGGCGTTTGGGTTTTTTTAGAATTGAATCGTTTTGACCAGATACCGACTGTACAAAGAAGAATAAGCAAAGTGTAAATAGAACGGTTTTCATGATTTAGAATTTACGTTTTGCAAGCTATTCAAAGAAAATTTGTCTGGCAATGCGTTGATTTACATAATGTTCTATTGAATTTTATTTAGTTCTAGTTTTGCTAATCGAACATCATTTCAAGCGTGTAGGTTTCGTCGAGCTGATGAATTACATCTTTGACTCGCTGCTTGTGAGCTCTATTACATGCATCAAAGGATCCAATAAAGCTCTTAACAAACATGGAGCCCCGTCGTTTATAGATTTTATTCATGGATTGAGAATCGCAACTAAAGAAGTTCGCGAAGGCTTTACTCAATACTTTTGCGTCGAGCAATTCAGTATAGCTCTTAAACTGTTTGAACACTTTCAGAAGTTGTTCTTGAATTGGCCCCCGTTCAAGTCGGACAAGATTATAGATAGAAATCTATAACTTT
>CAZUIT010000087.1:0-7465 GCA_964620355.1 uncultured Burkholderiales bacterium
ATTATAGCTCCTTCTCACAGATAGGAGCCTCCAGCAAACCCGGGACGCTTCAAAGTGAATTTCTATATTTGGATTCAACACTGATTATAGAATTCTAAAAATATAACCAGATCACATAAGCCATTAGATCCATTGAGCAAATTCTGCTGCCATTCCGTTGTACGTTGCTGATTGATTATATTATTATCATATAATTCAATAACATAATCAGAAATGGACCAAAATGGCTCTGGGCAAACAAGCTAAAATTCTAACCCGTCAACAAGTTGATGCTGTCGCATATCATATTGGCAAAAGACGAAATGGCCTCCGCAATAAGGTGGTTCTTTATCTGTCAGTGCGGGCAGGACTTCGAGCTAAGGAAATAGCTGAATTGAAGTGGACTATGATCCTTGGGGCTGACGGTGAAGTAGGTTCACACATCAATTTGACCAATCAGGCATCAAAAGGTCAGTCTGGACGTACAATTCCCATAAATAAGGAATTAAAGGCTCTGGTTGCTGATTTGTATGAATTTGAAAAAATGCATCACGGTTTTGATACCGGTTCATCATTTGTAATCCGGACTGAAAGAGGGAATAAAACGACTGCTCAGGTCATAGTGAACCAATTTTATCGCTGGTATCATGAATTGGGATTGGTGGGCTGCTCTTCACATAGTGGAAGAAGAACATTCATTACAAATGCAGCTAGAAAGATATCAACGGTTGGTGGTTCTATAAGAGATGTTCAAATTTTGGCTGGCCATTCATCATTGGGTACGACCCAGAAATATATTGAAGGCGATAGTGAAGCCAGAAACCGGATTGTTGATATAATCTAGAAATTGCCGGGATCAGTTTCAAAATTACCATTTGAATGGAAGCCCAAAGGCACATCAGTGGTTGAAAAGTCGGTATCCGACTGGCTTAAAAACTCATTATAGGAAATCATCTGACGGGTGTTTGAAAGCTGATTATTGATGGCTTCCATCTGTTTTTCAGCATTGGCGATTTGTGGTGCTTTTTCACTGACGAAATCATTCATTAACGCCAGCAGAGCTGCCGTACGGCTGTAGCCGTAATTTTGACAGATTGAATCAAATGTAGTTTTTAGATTTTCTGGTACATAAAAATTAATTAGGGTCTTTGGTTGTTTCATTAATATTGGAACCTATATATTTTAGATATAACTATTTATCTAGGATAAGCTTATACATTTAAACTTATCCATTAATAAACATAGAATAATTGGGGCTTTAAAGGAGATTGTACTCAAACGATAAATAAGCTATTGCTGAATTAAATACTTACATTGACCCAATCTATGGAATCAGCAACGTTGTATTTATCTCTACTTTTCGTAATATAGCTTATCCAACCATTATTTGCATCAGATTTTACATCTTTTTGCACGTTGCCCCATGGAGTTTTCTGCCACACCTCTGCGATCATCGATGGAAACTCGTCTACGAGCTTCCTTTTGGGGCAATCAATAACTGCGTGGCAATGGAGCGGTTTTGTTTCAGTCTGCTCAAAGACAACAAAAATTCTTAGCTTTTTACCAAATCTAACACCAAGGTTTCCATGCACTTTTTTTGTCAATCTTGTGATGAAATTACTTACATTTTTTGATGCGCGCTCTTCATCAATAAAAATCCTAGAGCCGTAGATATCACCCTCCGCAACAATGCTTTGTTTAAACGTCAATGTGACTGCAAATGGCTTCGTCCATTGCCCCAAATCAACCCATTCTCGGATGGATTGTTGAATTTTGACATCTAACTCGTTCGGCATGCTCGTTTCCAATCTATAAATAACTGCTATTTATGACTTATTTATAACAATTGAAATTTCCACGCCCGGTTTTGTAGCCCTAGATCTACAAAATGATTGAAACGGACTCTAGCTTTACTGAGATTATTTTGTCTTTGACCAATTGGTACGGGTTTCTAATCGTTTCGATTCTGGCGCCTTTTTCCAAAGCGGTATCTAGTACGATGTAAATGTAATATTTTTCTCTATTTTGCGGTAACTTAGCGGCATTCCACTCATTGACAGTTAAGAAAAAGCTGTTGACTACCTTACCAACTGTGGACTTAACTTCGATCAAGATACTCTCGCCGGCATCGTCGAATGAGGAAATATCCCACCCCGGAGTATTACCAGTTTGCGCTTCATGTACGATTTTATCAGCTAGGTCAGGCCTGCCGATCCCGATTAGCCGTTCCCTTTCATATTTTAGAACTAATGCTTCCCCTCGGTCTCCAATAATTTTGGAATTTTTGCTTTTTCTATAGCTTTTATTGGTCGGGGGAGCACCAGACTTGCCATTTTTGGAGGGTGCCTTCGGTGATTTTTTTGTTGGCGTAAACGCTTTAACATTAAGAATTTTGAGCTCTTCAGGTAGCTTGGGGGGATCGGATTCCAAGTCATCCGACTCAGTGGTGGTGTCATTTTCCGTCGGAGTAGTCTGAACCAAATTTTTGGAAGCGACTTTTGCGCCAATCTTATCAAAATACAGTTGTTGATCTGAATAAGATGGCGAGGCACTTAAGTTAGACGAAAATTCTTGAACTGCGCCATTAAACGCCGCCAGTGCTGATCGTAGTAGAGATAATTGACCCGGAGATGCAACTAAGCTTCTATTGCGCTCCGGAGAGGGATAGATAGTTTCATTTACGGTTGAGAATAAACTGTATCCCATCGATGCATGCATTACGAATTGGTTTAGTGAATTGTAAAACCCACCAGTTGTAGTTTTAACCGGCAACTGATGGGACGAGAATGCATTAACGTTACCTCGCAATGTACTAACGGCATTTACCGCAGCCTCACCTTCAGAAATGAAAAATACTTTTGAGAGAATTCTCTCCAATTCTGTCCAATGGATTACACCGCCTAAATCAACTAGAGCGCTGTAGAAGAATTGATATGGAAATAAGTCTGATTGACCATGAGCAACATTCTTAGGACGTCGCCCACCTCTTAACGGATATCGCAATAGCAGATTGATTCCGATCCATTCAAAGTTGTCTCGATCTAAAGCGGAAGCTGCATCAAAAAATTGCTGCCCCCCCGGCGTGATAATAATCTCATCAGCACCGCTTAGGACATATAAAAGTCCAAACTCTTCAAAAGTCGCTTTCCAACTTTCAACTGCTTGATGCGAGAGGCTGCGACCATTGTGCCCCTGCTTCCAATACGCTTTCAAATCGGAGTACGATCCGAATTGGAAAAACGACAGAAAGGTCAACCATGCCTGCTTTGACTGAACATTCGAGCTAAATAAATTAGGGTAACTATAACCACTTACTCGCCAGAAATCCTCTCGCGTCGTAAATTCATCAGCCATTCTATCCCCATCGCAATAAAGAACTGATGGAACTAATGGGCTACGTCATTTTCTCCAAGCAAAATCGTTGGCATGGGCAAGGGCTTAGGAAAATTGGTTTTCAGGCCCTTTTTCAGAACTATCACCCAATCTATTAGGATTATCCCACCACGGCCTTTTCTAGGAAACTTCATGTAATGACGTCTAATTCGATATCCAAAGGCGCACTCCAACGACAGTCCGTTCTCATGTGCAAGTCTTATAAGACAATCGTGTACCGGGATAGCACCTGCTTCGGTTTGGCTATTCCCAACCACTAAAACGTATCTGCCACCCTCTTTTAGAACGCGAGACGCCTCCTTGAAATGCTTTTGCATGTCTTGGAAATACGCTGGGACTGCTTTTTTACGATACTTTGGAATCTGCTCCAAGTTTATCAGGTCATTTATAATGTCGGGTACTTTTGCATCGTTCAATAACGGGTTTTTGGTTCCCGTTGTCTTCCGTCTCGTCAAGTTGAATTCCCGCCGAGATTCAATTCCCAGATATTCTCCTAACCAGAAATATTCGAGCATAAAGTTATACATATAATCAACTGAGTCTAAATACGGTGGACTGGTCACTATGAGATCAACAGTTCCTCCTTCTAAATTTATGCATTGAGCATCTCCCTTGAGAATATCGCAAACAGCTCCGTCCGTTTGAATATTAGATAATTCACTAACGGCATCGGCGGCCTTTTCGAGCCGCTTCATAAATATTTCTTTTACTGCGATTGGTTGCTTTTTTAACGTGCCGGAAACGTATGTTTTATGAGATTGGTCGTCAGCGTTTGATACAGTTCGAACAATCGAGCTAAAAACACAGATATAGAAATCTCGCACTTTAGCGGAACACTCGAGCTGCAAAATGGTGGATAATAGCGATTGCAAATCTGACCAATTTTTATTGGTAAACCAGTGATCAAAATTTTGGATATCATTCATTGGAGCAATAAGCTGTGACGTTTTTTTATCAAACGAATTATCAATCTCTGAATAGTGAAGAGAGATTTCATCTAAGTTTATCGGACTGGTTTTCACACTCGCAATTAATCGCGCCAAGGGATCAATATCTATTCCATAGGAATGCTTCACAAACCCGCTAGCCTCGACAAGGGTTGTCCCCGAACCCATGAAAGGGTCTAGCACGACACTGTTTTCATTACAAAATTCGTTAATGGCCCATTTTGGAATTTGAGGAATGTATTTGGCAGCGAACCTGTGGATACCGTGCGTCGATGACGATGTCTTGTTAGAAAGTGAAAGAGAAAATATGCTTCCATTCTCAATATCTTTTAGTTGAGGAAAATTATCCACATCGAGAAAATTGTTTTCTCGATCGATCAAACTTTCGGCTACTCCAGCTTCTTTTACTTGGTTTTGACCGTCTTTCATTTGGAAAAACTCACAACGCTTTCTCTCATAAAATGCTCGTAACCTCTCAACAAATTACGCTGCTGGGGTGCCACCGTTAGATGCCGCGCTTCGGTTAATCGGACTGACTTGAAGCCAGCCTCCAATCCCAACATGGCAATTAGCGAATCTGTGGGCACGATGGCTCCCGCGAACGCTGAATTTCCAACCACCACATGGCATTCTCCATTGGATAACAAGTTGAAGCAGCATTTAAGTGTTTCAAACATGTCATCGAAATAACCGTAAAGCAGACCCTCAACTCCCATCTTCCAACTTGATGTCGTATTATCCATCTGCGAGATAATCTGTTTAAGTGGCTCAAATTCCCGAGCAGGAAGGCTGAAGTTTGCTCCAAGGTGTGAGCGTGTAGATAACTTGCGAAATGCCTTACCTTCTTCATAACTATTGATAAAATTCCCAAACCAAAGTTCCACCTTTAGGGCTTCAAAATAATCAAACCTATTAGCGTAAGGCGGAGAAAATATGATCGAATCGAAATTTGCACCCATTTCAATATCATACAGGAACCTGCTGCTACCGAGGTGAACCTTCTGCTCTTGCCAGTTACCTGTGTTCCAATGCCTGGTATCAGACAACATCAACTCAATTTGTTTTGTGAATTCGAAAAGTGTGAACGAAGGCTGATCTTTTCCAAATCTAGTTATTTGCCATTCGCCCTCTGGCCGATTTTCATATCGCCCTTTGGACCTCTTTTTATTGCGGTATTTGATTCCATTGCCTTCTTTATAATAACTTCCCACATTCTCCATAATCGAAAGCCAGCCCAACTTTAGTAAATTTCGACAACGATCGTTTGATGAAAATTCTTCTTCAATTAGCGATCTAATTTTCATCAATGTCGATAGAATCTCTGGTTCAAAAACCTTATCGGCGATTGAAAGGGCAGGCTTGGGCCAAGGTTGGGCAGATTCCAATTTATCTCCACAATTCAATGAATCTATGAATTTGGATACTTCATCTAGTTCTTTGATCGAAAGCGGGGTCAGTTTGACCTCTGTAGCGAATACAGCCAGTGGATTTATATCAACACCGACTGACGATTTGTTCCGTTCTGCGGCACCTATCATTATTGACCCGCAACCACAGAATGGATCAAGAATTCGATTTCCCAGTCGTAATTTATCAATCAGCTCGGGAGAATAAGCTTCTCTGTATTTGTACCACCGATGAACAGGTTTGTCTGCGTTACCTGACCAATTAATTAAATGTGATAAGCTATGATCTTTGACTATCTCAACATGAGAATCGATTTGGTTAAGCGCTTTTTTCAGTGACATAAAATTTTCTATCTCGAGGTACCACGTGTCGGTCCATAGGGTCTACAACCCAAGCTATATACAGCTTTTTTCCATTTGTTTTCTTTTTGTGAGCGTTATCTAGCGGCTGAAATTCAATGCGCTGATACTCGGCAGGCCGCGCCAGATAAAAAAGCTACCCGCTATGAAGGTTGGACTTATTATTCTGTTAGCCAAATATGATTATGCCGAAATGTACTGATATCGATTGCAACTGAAGGTGAAATAAACACCAGAGACGAAATTTGAAGGAGGATTGAGCTTTGCCCAATCGACTATTTTCAAAATCCGACTTTCTCGAGTACGAAGATTGCGCGAAAGCTAAGTGGCTCAAAATTCACAAGCCGGATGTTGTCAAGTGGCCCGCCCCTTCCGCGTTCGATCGCATGCTAATGAAGGATGGCTACGCAGTTGAAGCAGTTGTCAAAGAACTCGTGGCATCATGGCCGGACCGAGAAGCCTGCGAGTTTCAAAAAACTTATATCTCTCCCGACAACCTACTTGCTCGAACCGATCTCGTCAGACAGCATGAAGACGGTCTAATCGACATCTTTGAAATTAAAGGATCTACGTCGCTTAAGAGCTCAACAGGTCACGATCATGTAAATGATGCTGCCTTCCAGACACTGGCGGTAGAACGAGCTGGGCAAGCTGTGAAATCAATCAACATAATCCATGTGAACAGGGAGTTTGTTCGAAATGGAGAAATTGACCCGGAAGCTTTCTTAGTCATCGTGAATATCACGAATGAGGTCAGGACAAGGCTTCTGGCCGTTACAGAGGAAGTTGATGAAGCCCTTATCTTTTTGAACGAAAGTCAAATTGATGAGTCCAGTTGTTCATGTTTGTATCAGGGCAGTCGGCCGAACCAATGCCCCTCATTCAACTATTTCAATCCCGACGTGCCGGATCGGTCGATTTACCTCCTGCCACGTATTGCCAAAGCTAAACTTTTGGCTTTCGTCGATGAGGGGCGCTTCTCATTGAACGACATCAATGTATCTGAAGTTTCCAAACTTCAAAAACCTGTTTTGCTCGCCGCGCAACAAGACGCGCCAGTGGTTGATTCAAAGAAAATTTCCAAGTTTTTGGCGGGCCTGAATTGGCCGCTTCATTTCTATGACTACGAGACGTTCGCCTCGGCCATCCCGATGGCTGATGGACTAAAACCACATCTACCAATGCCTGTACAATATTCACTCCATATGTTCTCAACAGAAAACGAACTTACCCACTTTGAGCATCTTTCAGACCGCCCTGGCTTGCAACTCGAACTGATTGAACAAATGGAGCATGACTTTGGGAAAGAAGGTAGCGTGCTCTGCTGGAATAAGTCATTCGAGATGTCTTGTAACAAGCGGATGGCAGAACTTTTCCCCG
>CAZUIT010000088.1:0-6621 GCA_964620355.1 uncultured Burkholderiales bacterium
AAAGTTATAGATTTCTATCTATAATCTTGTCCGACTTGAACGGGGGCCAATTCAGCAGCATAGAGCGCATGATGTGCTATTGCAGAAGAAATATGGTAAAATTCTGGGCCGGGAAAGGAAAACAAATCACCATACTTTATCAATAACCTGCGAATACCTAATTGATTATAATCTGGGGATTGTTCAAAGAATGTATGAATTTTTTCAAGAAGAGTTTTAACTAAAGGCGTGGTGAGAAATTTATCCTCTATGGTTTCAGAGTTTATCAATAAGGTATATTGGTAGGTTTCTTCCGTAATCTTTACTGACCACTCAGAAATAAAAAACCAATCATCCGAATCGATACGGGGTATGGATTCTCGTATTGCCGTGGCAACATTAAAGGAGGTATATAAGACCGGGTGCCCAGCAATATTTGCGCGATTGAGTGGTGTTTTTTCTTTTGGAGGGAAAGAATAAGAGCCTGGATCAGTCTCTTTGAATTCAGGATATTTTCTAGTGACTCGGTAGACGCTGAATTCATCCCCAGGCTCAAGAATAGTTATTTGTAGAATAGTGTTTCCTAAGATCGTTCGGATAATCTTCTCTATTTCCTTGTAATTCTTCTTGCCGTTACAACGCTTTATTACGGCTTCAAACCTATAATCTATTTCTTCAGGGGTACAAAACTCGAACCTAAATTCATCATGTAACATAGTATGGCGGAAGGATTAATCCTTTGAGTTAGTCTTTTTGTCAAGGATTTCCTGCAACGTCTCCTTGAAGATTCTTTGACTCTTTTCTGCTTTATCGTCTGTTTTAGACGTTTTTGGGGCACTCTTTTTCTTTGCTGCCATTTGCCAAAGTTAGTGGGTTATTTCTTTTCTTCCTTAAGTTGTCAGTAAGTCGGTTGCTTACCATTAATGTTAGCAAAAGTGAGATCCATTAGACATTGTTCGATTGTTATACTGGATGCCAAATTCATTGAAGTACTTGTTCATGTGTTATCACTCATATAATGGCATACACACATGAGTCCACGTTTGAATAACCACCAAAAGGTCTCAATACCATTAGTGTGAACTTATTTATGTACATATTCATTAGCCCTGTGTTGGACAATTTTATGTTCATAAAAGCCGAGTAATTTCCAATACACTGGGTATTCGTCGGTATAGATTTTCGTTCCTGCTACAACTTTTGAGTTAGTAATCGACAAGATCATGGCTCCTTGAGTATTTTCAATAGGTAACTCATTAGCCTATCAAACTGAAAATATTGTGCAAATCCTGTGCAAATGAAAAAAGCCTCGCGGTGTTAAAACACCACAAGGCTTTATCATTACTAAGTGGGCCCAACAGGGCTTGAACCTGTGACCCTCTGATTATGAGTCAGATGCTCTAACCAACTGAGCTATAGGCCCCGACGAATTCCTTCATCAAGGCTGCGAAATTAAGACAATCGGATCAATTCACCATTCATCCACTTTCATTAATTTCCACTTCGTTCCAATTAACTTACACCTTCGCCGAAAAGGCTTGAGCTTACGCTTCCTACGTCAGCTTCAGCCCACGCAGCCAGCGGACACGGTAAATCAGAAATCATAATTCATAAATGGAAAGTATATTCGTGCTATGCCTATTAAAAACCTGCTCTTCGACCTTGGGGGTGTCATCATCGATCTGCATATCTATAAAACCCGCGCTGCTTTTGAAGAATTGGGCATGGAGGATACTAGTCGTTGGTTCATTGCCAGCAATCAAGCGACGCTGCTAAATGCTTATGAAACAGGTAAACTCAGCACCGAAGAATTTATCGCAGGCGTAAATGAGGAGATAGGTTTAAAGATCAATGAATCGGATTTTTATACGGCCTGGACCACCATGTTAGGAAAGGTAAAAGAGCCACGAATCCATATGCTCAAAGAGTTACGCGACAAATACCGGGTCTATGCTTTGAGTAATATTAATGCGATGCATGCACATGCCTGCCATGAAATTCTCCAACGCGACCATGATATCTATAGCTTCCACGAAATTTTCGATCTGGTATTTTATTCGCATGAAATCGGAGCAAGAAAACCGGAACCCGAAGCTTGGCTAAAAGTGGTTGAAAGAACTGGCCTCATCCCGGAAGAAACCTTGTTTATGGATGATAATGCCGACAATGTGGAGATGGCCAAAAAATTAGGCTTCCAGACTATCTTGGTAGACCGTGAAATCACAGAAATAATCGTTAATTCTCACCTTTAACCTTCGAGAAAAATTTATTTTTGCCCTGAGCCCTGAGCCCTGAGCCCTGAGCCCTGAGCCCTGAGCCCTGAGCCCTGCCGCGTCCGCCGTAGCGCCTAGCGAAGGCGGAAGCCCAAAACGCAAAAAACCCCGCCAAGGCAGGGTCTTCATTGTGTGTATGTTTCGTATTACTGACAAGCATAGGTGATAGTTCCTGTTCCCATCAGGCCGGCATTCATGGTAGCGGGCAAATTATTACTATCGTAGGTATATGAGTAACGGTTGTCTTCATCTACTTCCCAAGTTTGGGTATCCATATCAAATACTTCTATCTTATCGCTCAGGATATTATTGGAAGCTGGAAAGTTGGGATCATCAGTCATCATGGTTGTGAAGCTGCGAAGTGCTGGTTTTGTATCATAGCTTAACGACCTTCTATAAGTTTCCACGGGCTTGGCATTGTCATCATATTCAAAGCCTTTAATACTTTGGACATTTTCACCGCCATTATAGTGATAAGTAAAGTATCCCGAAGCTATTTCACTTCCATTCTCTAGTTCAAAGAGGCTTGCCTTCATTAACTTTCCGTTTTCGTAATCGAAGCGCTTTGTCTGTACAAGTTCGAATTCGGCGTCCATCTTGTAATAGGTTTTTTCTTCAGCCAATACATTATTCGAATACTGGTAACTTGTGCGGGCATTTACCTCTTTATTGACTCCTTCATATTCTTCTTTTTGTGCCACTTTGCCATCTAGATTGTAGCTATACAGCGTGCCAAATGTTCCCCAATTGGCTATAGTCTTAGATTCAATGAGTTGTTTTTTGTCATTGTAGGTTAAGCTGGTAGTGAAATTTGTTCCTTGAACATCAAGGCTCACGGTTTTCAATTGGCATTCTTTCGTTTTTGAATCGCTTGGTATTGGTGATTCCTTGTCTTTTTTACAAGCACTCAATGTTCCTAGGATGAGTACGCCGAATAAGAGCGTTGCTTTTAAGTTGTGTAATGTGTTCATTTTTTTTCGTGTTAAGTAGTTCTTGGCTTATGCCAATTGACTCTATGACAAGAAACTTCATCAACACCCCTATCTCTGATGTAATTTTTTTTTAACGAGCGGTCTGCACACAAAAAAACCCCGAAAGCAGGAGCCTCCGGGGTTATAATTTATCGAAAGTGATTACCTACAATCCCATGTTAATGTAGCGCTTGCAAGTCCACTAAAAAGTGTGATTTTCGTTGGGTTTCCTTTGCTGTCAAAATCATAGGTATTGACAATACTTGTGCTTGGTTCCCAAATTTGCATGGCTGCGTTATACGACTCTCCTTCTACTTTGGTGATATAATGTTTGGCAGGGAAATTAGGATCCTCCTCCAATAGACCAAGCAAGAATTTATCGGCCGACTGAGCTGAATAGCTATAGATATCACGGTAGTAAGCGACCCAATTGCCATTGCCATCGTCTTCATACGATTCGATTTTAGTCACTTCTCCAAGCGAACTCATGGTATACAGCTCATATTCATACAGGTTATCAATACCCATGTCTACGAGATATGTATTTACGCGGCTCAATACCCCGTTAGTATACTCATATTTTCTGGTTTCTGAGTGGGTGGGAACACCGTTGTCATCGGCAAAGATCTTCACCTCAGTCACACCGTTTGAACCGTAGGTATATTCGATTTTGGAGGTGATTTTTTTGCTCGCATCATCGTACGATTCACTTTTAGTCATTTGACCTGCACTGTTGTATGTAAACAATGTTCCACTCACATCGGCCCCCTGAACGGTACTTTGTTCAATGGCTTGATTCGATGCGTTATAGGTAAGGGTGGATTTTGCGGTCTCCCCAAAAACTGAAAGATCCATAGTGTTCACATAACAGGAGGTGTTTGTTGAACCAGAACCTGAATCAGCTGGGTCATCTTTTTTGCAAGAAGATAAAAATGCTAGCGAAGAAGATAAGGTCACCAACATCAGCACAGTAAGTTTTTTCATGGAGTAAAATTAGCAATTTTAGGAGGCTTTGATCATTCAAGGCTAAAAAATTGAGCAGTTGACCACTTTTTTTAGACCAATGTACGAATTAGTGAAAATTCTTGCACCCGCGCTGCCATCCTGCTCAAAAGCACTAATTTCGCGGCATAATTAGCTTATTATGTATCGGACTCATCATTGCGGAGAATTAAGAATGGAACATGTTGGACAAAGCGTTACCCTCAGTGGATGGGTGCAACGTTCACGCGACATGGGCGGACTAACCTTTCTTGACCTCCGAGATCGTTATGGACTTACACAGCTTTCATTCAACCTTTCCGTAAATGAAGGCCTATGTATGGATGCCCGTAAATTGGGTCGTGAGTTTGTGATACAAGCGACCGGATTGGTGAAAGAGCGTGAAAGTAAAAACGCCAAAATGCCAACTGGCGAAATCGAAATTGAAGTAACTGCGCTAAAAATTCTTAATGCCGCTCAAACTCCTCCATTTACTATTGAAGAAAACACCGATGGCGGCGACGAATTACGCATGAAATACCGCTACCTCGACCTACGTCGTGAAACGGTGCGCAAGAAATTGGAACTGCGTCATACCCTCTCTAAACTAACCCGTAATTACCTCGATAAACAGCAATTTATCGAAGTAGAAACGCCTGTATTAATCAAGTCTACACCAGAAGGAGCCCGCGATTTTATCGTGCCTTCGAGGTTGAATCCAGGTGAGTTTTATGCTTTGCCTCAATCGCCGCAAACCTTTAAGCAGCTCTTGATGGTTTCTGGCTTCGACCGCTATTATCAAATCGTAAAATGCTTCCGCGATGAAGATTTACGTGCCGATCGTCAGCCTGAATTTACTCAGATAGACTGCGAGATGAGTTTCGTAGAGCGCGACGATATCTTAAACACCTTCGAAGGATTGACCAAATTCCTATTCAAAGAAATTAAAGGAGTTGGCTTGGGTGATTTCCCACGCATGAGCTATGATGAGGCCATGAGTCGCTATGGAATTGATAAGCCGGATACCCGCTTCGGTATGGAAATCAAGGAGCTCAATGAGCGGATTGCAGGGACAGAATTCGTGGTCTTTAAATCTGTGATTGATGAAGGTGGACTTATCGGAGGAATCTGTGCTGAAGGGTGTGCCGACTACTCACGTAAGCAAATCGATGAGCTAACCGAATGGGTAAAAGACCCCAAACGCGGAATGAAGGGTTTGGTCTATGTGAAGTGGAACAGCGAAGGAATCAAATCATCCGTAGATAAATTCTTCAATGCTGAAGAACTTAAATCTTGGATGGAAGCCGCAGGGGGTAAAGAAGGTGATATGCTTTTGGTCCTTGCTGGAAATAAAGATAAAACTCAAAAGGCCCTCGGCGAATTACGTCTGGAAATGGGCAAACGCCTCGGACTGCGCGATAAGCCGGGCTATAACCCACTATGGGTAGTTGATTTTCCTTTGGTAGAGTATGTCGAAGAAGATGGCCGCTATTATGCCATGCACCATCCATTCACCTCGCCGAATCCTGAAGATTTGCATTTGATGGATACTGACCCAGCTGCCATTCGTGCCAATGCGTATGACTTGGTGATCAATGGCGTTGAAATTGGCGGAGGTTCCATCCGTATTCACGACCGCGGCGTTCAACAAAAGATGTTCGACCTACTTGGGTTTACGAAAGAAGAGGCGCAAGAGCAATTTGGCTTCTTGATGAATGCTTTCGAATATGGTGCCCCTCCACACGGGGGTATCGCCTTTGGTTTCGACCGACTATGTGCCATGTTCGGCGGAGTAGAAAGTATTCGTGACTTTATCGCTTTCCCAAAAAACAATGCCGGCCGCGACGTAATGATCGATGCACCCGGCAAGGTAAATCCTGCTCAATTGGATGAATTGGGATTAAAAATTCTTTAAGTACTGCGCACGTGCTGTAAACTCTTGCTTTGTTATCGGAGTGAGTTTAGGTACCGTGAGGCTAGGAGAGTCACCTAAGGTAATGGTGGTATCATACCAATATACCAGGTTGTTATGAACCATCATAATGGTAATCAGTGCTTTTTCTCCTGTGGGTAATTGAAAATTGGGGTTTACGGAAATACTTCCATCTGTTTGTTTAGAAATGCGACAGGCCGTTCTTCTTTCTTTCAGATAGAGGGTGGCTAGCCAGTCTTTTCCTTCATCCTCCTGGTTCAATACGATCACATGATTCACGGGATCATTCACAATAATCGGTTTATCGCAATTGATAAAGCGGAATGAATCAGGAGAAAACAAGGTTCTTAAACGCGCTGTATCAAGGCCAGTGAGCCAATTTGATTCTTCTTCCCACACCACCGAACCATCCGGCAACTGGGTGCCAGCATAAGCTTTCATGCTCGGGTCGGAAGTGGGAAAAGATACGGTATAGTTGCTCCCA
>CAZUIT010000089.1:0-6478 GCA_964620355.1 uncultured Burkholderiales bacterium
CCTTTTTAGACTAGCTAAATTATATGCATAGCCCACAACTTTTTGACTTGATCCGCTTTTTCATTGACGACGGAAGCCTCAACCCGGATTACTCACTACGTTCCTGATCCCTGAGTGGGGGTCCTGCCCACAAATCAAAAACCGACCTGCTTCGCAGTTTCGGTTTTTTTAGTTATTGGATCGCTTGAAAGCTGATAAAGTTGAAGTGTTTGTGTGGGAATTGTAGTGGCTTTCAGACTCGCCAAAAACTAAAAAAACCGACCCTATCGGGGCCGGTTTTTGATTTGTTGGCGGAGAGAGAGGGATTCGAACCCCCGGTCCTGTTACAGACAACGGTTTTCAAGACCGCCGCATTCGACCGCTCTGCCATCTCTCCTGAGCGTGCAAAAGTACAAAAAGGTGGCATTCCTGCACAATGGGAATTGAAAATATTTAAGAAATGAGCTGATTTCCTTGGGCTCTTTCCTCTAACTCTTTTTCTTTCAGTCGTTTATATTTTACCTGGTCGAGAAAAATATTGAACTCAAAACCGATTAATGTCACCACAGAGTTCCAATACACCCAAAGCATGATTACTAATAGGGTGCCAATACTGCCGTAAATCTTATTGTACGCATTGAACTGATTCACATAGATACTTAGTCCGATACTCATCAATACAATGAGGATTGATGAAAGCACCGAGCCCGGATTTACGAACGACCAAGAAGAGCGATTATATGGTCCGAAGCGATAAAGCGAGCTAATCACAAGCTGAATCAGACCAATAACTACCAACCAATTCAGTCCTTGCCAGATATAGCTTCCGAGACCTTTCCCCATAAAATCATGACTGCGCATCCAAGTGAGAAGGGCATCTCCTCCTGTAATCAAAACAAGGGTTGCAAGCAGTAAAATGGAGAAATAAAGGTTTAACATCACGCTGTAAAGCTTCTTCTTGTAATACGGGCGCTTGTCTGAAATTTTTAAAGATCGATGAAAGCTTCTAATCATGCTATCAATAGCGCTGGTTGAGAAATAGACGGCCGCTAGAAACCCAAAAGATAACAGTCCGTCGCGCTGTTTGGAGAGAATGTCTTCCATGGTTTTAGACAGCGACTTATAAGCATTCTCGGGCATCAATCGGTGAATGAGTTCGAGTAGATCTTTATGGGCTCCTTCCAAGGGCAAATAAGCAATTAAGGTAAAGAAGAAGATGATTGCTGGAAAAATGGCTAACATAAGATGGAAAGCCATAAAGGAGGCCCGCATGCGGATGTCTTCCCTATCGGCGCGAACAAAATAGAAACTCAAGAACTGGTACCAGCTGATTTTATCTAGTCCGGGTACATATTTAGCCTCCAAAGATTTAGGAAGTCTGCTTTGCAATCTATTCCAGAATTGAAAATTCCGTTTCAATCGAAGTAGGGTTTAAAAACATCCATTAAAGATTCAGGACAGCGAATTGGACGCATATCCGTGCTCCGGACGAAAACGAGCTTAACTGTAGCGGTATGAATTAAATCATTCGCTTCATTAAACATTTCGAAGTCAAAAGAAATGCGCACACTAGGCAATTCGTGCATGATGGTGCGAATTCGAATCTCATCATCATACAAAGCCGGTTTGATAAATTTGCTATGAATCTCCAAAACGGGCATCATGACTCCTTCGTCTTCTATCCCTTTATAGGATAAACCAACTTGACGCAAAGCATCTACCCTGCCGATTTCATAAAACTGGGCGTAGTTTCCGTGATACATGTAGCCCATCTTATCGGTTTCTCCGTAACGTACGCGTACTTTGGTTTCTGATACAAACATTGGCTTTTTGGTAAATGGATGATTGTTGGTCTAACTTACGTTTTGTCTAACACTATTTGTGATTTGTGAATTGCGATTTGTGATTTGAAAGCCTTCAAAATATATCATGCTTTTATTCAAACTCAGCTTTTGTCAAAGACTATTTACGAGTTTTGATTTATAATTCATTTCTATGGTTAAAGTGATATATCTCCAATGAACCGCTGCGCAGTCCCATTCACAAATCATAAATCATAATTCACAAATCACAAATCACAAATCACAATTTAACGGATTCCCCGCTTATTCAGCTCCAAACGGTATTTCCGGGCATTGATGAGATGCTGGTTATAGCTGTGGGTAAAATTATGGTAACCTGAAAAATCTTCCTTGGCACAGAAGTAAATATAATCGTGTTGTTGATTTTTAAGAACAGCATCGATAGCTTGGATGCTTGGCATGCAAATTGGCCCTGGTGGTAAGCCCGTTACATAATAGGTATTGAATGGCGACTCATACTGCAACATGGCCGAAGTAACACGCCGGATTTCTGGGTTACCAACTGCGAATATCACAGTTGGATCTGCTTCGAGCTTCATGCCTTTTTTGAGTCGATTGAGATATACCCCAGCAACAGTGGGCATTTCATCAGACTTGGCCGTTTCTTTCTCGACGATGGAGGCCAAGATACTGACCTCAATTGGAGTAAGCTTAATGGCTTTGGCCTTGGCCTTACGGGTATCGTTCCAAAAACGCTCGTGCTCCTTAAGCATTCGTTCGAGGAATTCATCTCCATTGGTGGTCCAATAAAAATTATAGGTATTCGGTATGAAGGCGGCTGTAATATTTTCTGGTGTCCAACCATACTTTAACAAGCGAGCACTGTCATTTAATAGATTGATTAGATACATACTATCTGCCGTAAGCTCTTGGCATACATAGCTGATAAGCTTTGATTTGTTCCAGCTACTTCGAATGACCAGCTTTACTTCTTCCTGTCTTCCACTTGCCAACAGTCGTAGAATCGCTTTATTGTTCATCCCCGGTTTAATGCGATAGAAGCCAGGCTTTACGCGCTCGGCATATCCGGTCCACCTAGCCAAACGATCTAGGGAATTTTCATTTCTTATCAGCGAATCATACTGCATAAGCTGCAGTACATCCTCCCAATCCGACCCTTCAGGAATTTTTAGTGGACGATTCACGAGTTGAGCCGTATTTTCACGGTAGATTAATTCATAAGCAAAATAACCAGCAGCGCATGCCAGCACAAGAAAGACAAGTAAAATCGATTTTATCCAGCGCATTTGCGGCAAATATAGGACAAGGTTGCTTCTTGTCAGATAGCCATCTTAGCGGTATGTTTGTCGCATATTTCTAAAGCAGTGAAAATCGCATTAATAGGATACGGAAAAATGGGTCAGGCAATCGAAAATGCCGGACTTTCTCGTGAACATGATATCGTGGCGCGCATCTCGCAAGAGGCTGGGCAAGAGGAATGGGACAAACTTTCAGAGGCGGATGTGGCCATTGAGTTTACTGCTCCACATGCCGCCGTTGAGAATATTCGTCGTTGCTTTGCAGCCAATGTGCCCATTGTGGTGGGAACTACAGGCTGGTACGACGAATACGAAGCCTTAAGTGAAGAAGCAACCAACAATGCACATAGTCTATTGACGGCCACCAATTTTAGTTTAGGTGTCAATATCTTCTTTGAATTGAATAAACGTTTGGCTGAATTGATGGCTCCATACAATCAATATGATGTACAGATGGAAGAAGTTCATCATACCCAAAAAGTTGATGCACCAAGCGGAACGGCTATCACCTTAGCCACCCAAGCCATCGAACGTTTACCTTGGAAAAAAACGTGGAAGCTCGTTGAAGAACCGGATGATGATGTATCACCAAGCACCTTAGGAATCGAAGCTAAACGCATTGATGAAGTTCCCGGAACACATACCTTACTTTATAATTCTGCTATCGACAGCATTGAAATCAAACATACTGCCCATAGTCGGGCTGGTTTTGCTTTTGGCGCGGTAATGGCTGCGGAATGGCTCCATGGAAAAACGGGAGTCTTTACCATGGAAAACGTGATCAAAAATACCCTTACGCTCTAAATCATACATGAAAAATATACTCGAACGCATTAAGAAGTTCTCTCGCAAAGAGTGGATTTATATCTCCATCTGGAGTACAATCAATTTTTTGTTCTTTCTCGTCCTCCTCATCGGAGCGCAAGCAGGAATTCTTAATTCACTTGTCTATTTCCTTTTCTGGGAATTATTGCTTTTTGCCTATTACCTGATTCGGGTGCGTAAGGGCGAAAAAGATACCAAAGGCCGAGAGTGGTTAGACGCCATTACTTTTGCGGTGATTACGGCTACCATCATCAAAACATTTATGGTCGATGCCTTCACCATCCCTACTCCTTCTATGGAAAAAAGTATGATGGTTGGCGATTTTCTCTTCGTGAGCAAATGGAATTACGGTACCCGTGTTCCTATGACTCCTGTTTCCTTCCCTTTTGTACACAATACCCTTCCTGGTGGATCGGGAGATAGTTACTCAGAGTCCTTAAGCTTACCGTTTTACCGCATCCCTGGTTTTCAGGAAATCAAAAACAATGACATTGTCGTATTCAACTATCCAGGAAACGATGACAATGGAAACGAAGCCCGCCCGGTCGACAAGCGTGAAAACTATATCAAACGGTGTATCGCAATTGCTGGAGATAGTTTATGGATAACCGAAGGACAAGTCTATGTGAATGGCAAAGCTGTCGGATTACCAGAAAAGGCGCGTCCACAACACAAGTATTTCGTTTACTTTCAAACGGGCATTGTGCCTAGCACCAAAACCTTGAAAAAAACGTACGATATCGATCCAGATGCTATCCAGAAAATCGAATATCCTGGAAACGTATATTTGCTTGATATCCCGGACCATATGCTCGAGAAATTCAAATCCGAACAAGCCGTAGATTCATTGATTGGTTTTGATACTTTCGTACCCGACGATCGCAAGAGTCTCTATTTCCCAGACACCTATATTGGCAAACGAAATAAGGGATGGACCGCCGATAACTTCGGACCAATCTACCTTCCAAAAGCTGGAGAAACCATCACTTTAACTCAGGCAAACCTCCCAATCTATCACCGCTGTATTACGATGTATGAAGGAAATACATTGGAGATGAAAAACGGAAAATTCGTGATTAACGGGCAAGAAACCGATACCTATACCTTCACCTATGGCTACTATTGGATGATGGGGGATAACCGACATAATTCATTGGATTCCCGCTCTTGGGGATTTGTTCCTGAGAATCATATCGTTGGAAAAGCTTGGTTTGTATGGATGAGTTGGGACAAATACGCTGATGGATTCTTTAATAAGATCCGTTGGAACCGCTTATTCAAAGGAGTCAACTAATCTATCGACATGTCGACCGGTCGACTCATCGACTAGTCGACAGCGAGACGATGAGATGGTTAGACAATTAGACGGTGAGATTAAGAATGAAAGGTCCAGTTTGCCGATAGCCACCCTAACCTGTAACCCGAAACCGCTAACCCCTTTTTTACGGTGTCAAAATATGTCCAATTAGTGGTTGCTGTTGAATATTGTTTCCTCTCCACTTCGCATTTGGGATGAAAATGCTCCGTTGTTTGGCATTCACCTTCTTTACTTCTATTAAGTCATTCCTATACGGTTGATAGGTTTTTCCATCGATGGTGAATTCCACGATTACTTCAGAGGGGTAACTCGTTTTCCCATAGGCTTTTGTAACATATGCTCCTTCAATCATATTATCAAAACTGAGTTCAATTTCGGTGCTGTCTGTGCTTGCGTAAATATGCCATCTATTGTCTACAAGTATTGGAACTGAAACAGAATCAATGCTTTTCCATTCATGATAACCATCAAGCCAGGTATTGGCATTAATTTCTTCATGGAAACTGGTATAAATGGGGTTCAACTCACTGACTTTAATATCAGCACCATAGGTATAACCAAAGTGGTTTGATGCCCAAGGGCGAATGAAGTATTCTCGATTAGGATTTAAATCCGAGTAAACAATTGGGATTGATGTCGAGTGCATTTTTTGCTGATTACTTTCCAAGCTGGGGTTTGGAAGGATATCCATACAAAAGCCATAATATGAGATAGAAGAATAATCTATTACCTCATCCATATTGAGCCATACTCTTTTGTCTGTTAAAAGAATTGCCTCCACACCTTTAATCTTGGGGTAATAGTAAGACGCTTCCTTACGACAGGAAGAAATGATGAGCAAGGCCATTATTAGCCAAGTAAATAAATATGCCTTTCTCATGGTTTACGCAGTATATAACGGGCTCCAACCCCAAAATAGAAATGCCAATTTGGCCAAGTATCCACACTGGCAGCTAACTCACTAAACAGATTCAGTTGCTCCGTCATTTCATATTCGAAACCAATACGAGATTTAAGTGCAAGATCCATATACCTTCGTGAATAATTCTTTCTAAACTTTGATTCAATTTCTTCTTCGCGATCCTCTTGCACCCGCAAATACACCGCATCTATTCCTATATATAGATTTGTCTTTTCTGTATAGGTTAAACGAAAATCAACACCCGAAGAAAACTCGAATTTGGGATCAGGAACAAAACCTGTGGGGATTGGGATAAAAATTTGATTTTTGCGTG
>CAZUIT010000090.1:0-5755 GCA_964620355.1 uncultured Burkholderiales bacterium
AAATGGGGGGTCAACTTCCGCCGAAAACAGGGGGTCAGTTTGACCGGATTTTGCAATCATGGGGCTTTACGTGATCTATCCCAGACCACGAACAACGGTGATAGATAAGCAGGCACGGAAATATCCGTATCTATTGAGGGGTGTTCAAATTGAACGCAAGAATCAAGTCTGGTGTATTGATATTAGCTATATACCAATGCGACACGGCTTCATGTACCTAGTAGCGATAATCGACGTGTATAGCCGCTATATTGTTGGCTGGAGCATCTCCAATACAATGGATGCCAGCTGGGTGGTTGCAGCGCTTAAATCAGCGATTGAAACACATGGAGCACCGGAAATCATCAATTCCGACCAGGGTGGTCAATTTACCGGGATAGAATACGTCGACTATGTTAACAGCCTAGAGACAACCAAAATATCCATGGACGGAAAAGGCAGGGCCATTGACAATGTATGGATTGAACGGTTCTTTAGAACCATAAAGCATGACCGCATATACTTGAACCCGCCAGAGGACGGGGCCGAGCTCTATAAAGAATGTGATGAATTTATCAACTACTACAACAATAAACGAAGTCATTCATCAATTGGAAAAATAGCGCCAGTAAGGGTATACAAAGGAGCGGCATAGTAATCCACAAAATAGAAAAGTTATGAGTCTCCCCCCAGACCCCCCTCGTTTATAACTATTACAATTATATTTGATTAAAATTCTGTCTAGACAAACCCGACCACTTCAATAGACCCATCCTTTACCGAATAAATTTTTCCAGATTGAGAAAAATACAACCCATCCAAACTCAACACATCATTGACGTAAAATTTATTTCCTACAAAATCTGCAGATCCGGTCTTTTTGTAAATAGTAATCCGGTCTCCGTTAATTAGTTTCCCGTGAAATGGAATGCCTTTATGATTTATTTCATTTTTAAGAAAGGACTTAATACTTAAATCAGGAATTAAATTCTCATCCATCAAAACAAAGAACTCATCATCACGTCCGTCAATTTGCAAAATCAACATAGCATCAATAAGAATGCGATGATTAAGAAGCATATTTATACTTTCGGATTTTATTAACATGGAATTGCTGCCTTTCAAAAGTTCCCAAGTACCAATCTGCACATTTCCCTTTCTTGAGATTAGCAATTCGCCACCTTTCTTAAAGATAAATTTTTCATGGCCAGCAGAACTTGTGATATGCATCCAGTGCTTATCTATAAATTTCCTGCTGCTTTCGAGTCTATCTGATTCTTCAGAAAACTTCGAAATTGCTTCAATTATATATTGTTTCACAAAATGATTGTTTTTATAGAATAGCTCGAATAGAGCGTAATAACTTAACTTTAAAAAGAGCAGGTTAATCTGTTAAATCTACTTAGCCAACTTATCGATGAATTCAACCAATCGTCTTCGAACTGGTTCGAGTTCGTTTTTTAAGTACTCCACCAATTTATCTGAAATTTGATTCATTTCTCGTAAATCAAAAGGCATGGAAATCGAGGCTAGGTGAACAACATGCTTCTCTTTATTAATAATCGCTGTGAACCCCAGCTCTTGCCAATGGGCTTCGAATTCTTCGCGGATTGCAATTTCATGCTTTCGCGCATCTCCATCAATTTCAAGAATTATAAGAATTCCACCCTTTTTTCTCAGGATATCCATTGGGTAAACTGTCCAATATACATGCTTACCATAGCTTTCATCCCATAAATTACGCCACTCTTCAGCAGTTCCATATAAGCTCCATCCTAATTCCCGACATACTTTATCTAATTGCTGAATTATAAAATTCGTTGCAGAATTCCTACAACTAATGGCTGCTTCTATTTTTTCATGATAATCAAGATAAAATTGAACCTCAGCGGTGAGTTCATTCCCAGTTGTTAAGTTTTGCATCGTAGTAAAAAAATCTGTAAAGTAAATAAATGATTTAGCGCTCAAACTGTACGGTAAACCAAATGTTTTTGCTTGATTCAACCATTCAGCGTGTGTAATATTAATAAACTTATCATGTCCAATAAATTTTGAAGAGATTGGCTTTAGACTCAATAATATACCAACCTTTTTTGATTCAGGATATTCAAATGCATTCCAATAATCATTCAAGTCATTTTCTATAGAGTGATAAATCTTCGCTTCTATAATTATCACCGATCTACCCTTCTGAGATTCTATAACTAAATCAATTCGACCATTACCCGTTTGATATTCTCTAATTGCTGAGTATTCATCTAATTGAAGATCAACCTCACGCTTAAGTATCTTAAGCTTTACATTAATCAAACCAAGGAGCGAATCGATTAGAATCGAACTTAATTCAGGAGAAAGTTCCGGATCTAGGAAATGTCGGTAAACATTGCTGATAGGATTTTCTTTAGTTGATTGACCAACAATTTCTAAAAAGCCTATTTCCTTTGGTTCGGCAATTGGCACTTTCAATTCAATGAATTGCTGTAATAATAATTGGTCTACCGTCATAAATCAGTTATTCAAATTCAAAATCTTCAAATGGATGATATATTATTAGCTCATCGGTTTTCTAAAACAAGAGACAACACTCTGCCTACTTCAAATTCTCCTCATACATACTAATTATTTGCATATCCGAATTCCAAACGGAGTGAACCTTGAGGTGGTAGGGTCTGAAGTTCTTTGCTCCTTTTGCTTTTAGCTTGTAAAGTACTTCATATTCTGTTCGGATATTGCCTTCATTGTCCTTTTCCCATTTGAAAGTATCCCAATTGATATTGACTTGGGCATTGGGGTATTTCTCTCTGTATTCCAAGGTTGCCTTCTGAATCTTTGCTAACGGCTCGTTGTAATTATCAAACCAGCGATCAACAACAGGAGCTATAAAGCCGGGCATTTGGTTAAAGTTGCCATTCTCATACATGGCATAATAATCCGTTATTCTTTCTTTCATTTTAGATTCAGAAAACGACTTGAAAGGGGATGTAAAAAATAAAATTAATGCAACTAGACTAATTAGAGAAAGTGCAGCTACTATACGATGATTCTTTTTAATCGTAAATTTTAATGGGACGGCATTACGCTCCTCTTCTTTTTTCGGACTTGGTTTGAATAGGTCATTGGGCACTGGCCCCTTCCTCACTTCAAAGTCCTGAAACTTCTCACTATTTATAGATTCATTCACAAATGCTGATAGTGGCAAAATCCCAACCGTATCTGGATTTGCGGAATCACCTCCAAGTCCGATTGCTACGTATACTGGAATTCCCTCATTCTCCTGAATTTGCATGAATCGATTGAACTGATTTAAATCAAAAACATTCAAGTCCCCATGGCGAGCCATGTTTGACCGAAACTTTGCTTCAACGTAAAACGGTTGCTTGGTGACACTGCTTTCAAACATGAAATCTGGTTTCCTCGTGGTATCCTTTGCAAACCGATCTTTATTCGCAGCAAAGTCCCTCGTTTTATATACGAGATCGTACTCCGGCTCCGGAAAAAGTACATCCTCAACAAATTTCTCAAAGTTCTCTCCCTTGATTACATTTTCATGTTTGAACAAACCCATACTTCGATATTACGCAATTCCACATTTTTAAAGAAGCATAACCTAACTATTCATTAATAGGTATATTTTGTGGCTTCTAAGTTTAGTTTGAAGCTTGAACTGAAAGTACGCTGAACAACCATGATTAAATCAGAAACCCAAGAAGGAATAGTCTATGTATTAACCAACCCGGTAATGCCGGGTATCGTGAAGATTGGAAGAACCAACCAGAACGATGTGAAAATCAGAATGGCCCAGCTGTATTCAACAGGCGTACCTCTCCCCTTTGAATGTGCCTATGCTGCGCGGGTGAGCAATCCGGTGGAGGTTGAACGTGCTTTGCACAATGCCTTTAAACCTTCTCGGGTAAATAATAGCCGTGAGTTTTTCAATATTGAAGAGTACCAGGCAATAGGAATACTTCGCCTGCTGCAATTGGAAAACGCAACACCCGACGTAGACAATGAGCAGGAAGTATTGCCCAAGGAAGAACTAGAAGCTTCTGAAAATTTCAAAAAGCGCAGACCAAACTTCAATTTTACTGAAATGGGAATAGAGATTGGATCCACTTTAATTTCGCTCGACAATGGTGAAGAGGCAATAGTAAGCACCGCTCGCTCTGTACTATTCAGAGGCGAAGAAATGTCCTTATCGGCAGCTACTGTTCAAATACTTGGTAACGTAAGCAAAGTACACCCCATGCAACACTGGGAATGCAACGGTAAATTTTTAGGAGATTATTATATTGAAACGTATGGGGAGCGGGGGGCTTGATAGGGTGAAAGCTCCCCCCGAATGAGAATAACATAACCTTGATCCTAGGACGAAGAGAGAAATTTAATAAGTAGATTTCCAAACAAACAAATCAGTATGTAAGCTCCCCCCAAAATAGGACAGTTTAAAAATAGAGTATATTTAAACTGTAAACAATGAAGAAGAGTAGATTTAGCCCGACACAGATTGTGTCCATTTTGAAAGAGTATGAATCAGGTGTTGATGCATCTGAGTTGATTCGTAAACATGGCATCAGCCAAGCGACTTTGTACAATTGGCGAAAGAAGTATGGCGGTTTAGAAGCAAGCGAGTTAAAACGGATCAAGGTCCTTGAGGAGGAGAATGCGAAGTTAAAGCGGATGTATGCTGAACTTGCGCTGGACCACCAGATGGCCAAGGAGATCATCGAAAAAAAGCTTTAAAGCCCTGCGAGAAAAAGGTGATTGCCGAGGATATGGCTTCATATGGTATAAGCAGGGCGTGCAGGGTGCTGAAGCTATCTAGGTCGGTGATTTACTATAAAGTCAAGCCCAAGGATGACTTGGAGCTAGAGGAGTGTTTACGTCAAAAGGCGGAGCAACATCCTGAGGAAGGCTTTTGGAAGGCGTACTGGCGATTGAGAAATGAGGGGAAGCTATGGAACCACAAACGGTTACATCGCGTATATAAGCAGCTCGGCATGCCATTACGCCGCAAAGCGAAGAAAAGGTTACCTGCAAGGGTAAAAGAGCCCTTAGAGGTACCTACAAGCTTGAATGTTACTTGGTCTATTGATTTTATTAAGGACCGGCTAGAAAACGGACGAAAGGTTCGGTGTTTTAATGTGATTGACGACGCTAATCGTGAGATGCTACATGTTGAAGTCGACTTTTCCTTGAAGAGTCAACGCGTGGTTTGGGTATTGAATCGTTTGCTAAGAAAGCGTGGCAAACCTCAAAAGATTCGAATGGACAATGGGCCAGAGTTTATCGCTCACATAGCTCAATTATGGAGTGAAGGACATCAGATTGAGTTCAAATATATCCAACCTGGAAAACCTACACAGAACGCTTATGTGGAGCGTTATCACGGAAGCTTCCGCAGAGGAGTATTGAGTGCCTACATCTTTGAAAGTATTGATCAAGTGAGAGAACAAACGGATATATTGGTTCACGACTACAATCACTTTAGACCACATGAAAGTTTAGGGAATTTACCCCCTGTGGTTTATACAGCAAAATTCCTCTCTGGGGCTAGCCCCAGAGAGGAATTAGATAAAGATATTATAACTTAGCGCTGTCCTAAAGAGGGGAAGCCTACAATATTATCAATGAGGATGATACAATGGTTAATAAGGCTAAGAAAATGGTAATTCTCACTCTAATCATATAGACTCGATTGATGCATTGACAACCATCCTAAAACTGCAAAATCCGGTCAAACTGACCCCCTGTTTTCGGCGGAAGTTGACCCCCCATT
>CAZUIT010000091.1:0-5707 GCA_964620355.1 uncultured Burkholderiales bacterium
GCTTCGCCTGTACTTTGTGGTATGGTTGCTTCTTTATGGAGTGCCAATCCTCAAGCTACCAATATGCAGGTGATTCAAGCCATTATGCAAAGTGCAGACAGGTATAGTCATCCTGACAATACTTTTGGTTATGGAATCCCCGATTTTATGGTGGCCAATCGACTTTTAGGCGGAGATCCGAATTTCGATTATGGCAGAGACCAGTGGCTGGATAAAATTCCATCTGAATACGATGAAACAATTCCAGTTAATTTCTATTCCTCAAAAGACCAAACGCTGACCATCATACTGAGAGATCATAAAGGCAGAAAAGTGCGCAACATGAGCTTTGAGTTAAAAAAGGGACAATTCTTCTTATATACACTGCAGGATCTACCTAGAAGCAAAAAGGGTTTGACCTTAGAAATTACGGTGAATGAAGAGGTGAGCTCGTATCCACTAATTAAGATTGAGCCATAGGATAAGGAATAGTTTCGATAACTTTCCGATTACAATCGTGAGGGAGAGGTTTCCGCCTTCGCTAATTACTGCGGCGCACAGGTTGGCTATCTTATGATTCTTTGTTCGTCTCTGAAATTTTTCTTGAGCTTTTGCGTTCTTGGTACAAGCGAAAACCAAACAACGCTCAATCCTAGCATCTTTTTGAATTCATGGGTCCAAACCTCTCAAGTAGCGGTTTATCCTCTGTGTGCACCGTTTTCAAAAATGACGTGTCTTTATCCTAATGGCTCAGGTATAAATTTTTAACCACGTATGTGTTTTTCGTTTAAATCCTTTTTGATTGTTCTATTTTCTCTTTCATTCGGTTGGATATCTTGTGAATCTCAGCCTTATCAAAAACAAGGAAAAGTACTCTTGCTTTGTGATGATTTCAATATAGACAACTGGTACCAATACAAAGACTCCTTTGCTAAATATGAGATTCCAGTGAGCTTCTTTGTGAGTCATTTTCATCAAATGGATTCAGTCCATGTTTTGAAGCTCAAACAACTCTCATTAGCCGGTCATGAAATTGCTTATCACACCTTAAATCACCCACACTTAAATGATAACCCTTCTTTTGAACTTGCTAGCTATTTGCGCTCAGAAATTGATTCTGGATTTCAATTGATGCGAAAAGCAGGTTTTAATCCTCAGGCTTTTGCATTTCCTGGAGATTATATGACTAAAGAATGGAAAGACTCCTTACAAAGCCGTTTTCCGATCGTGCGCTCTGGTAGCTATGGATTTTTTGAATATTGGAAACGCAGAAGAAGTTTTAACCTCGTCCCAGAGAAGGCAGATAGTTTTTGGTGTTATGATATTGGACTGAATTCTCGCTTTGCAGAGGATGATAATATGCTCATGATGTTAGAAGACGTGAGCGAGGGAAAAAACCTGGCATTGCTTTTTCATTCCCTAAATGATAGCTCTACCAACTATACTACTCCCGCAGCATCCTTTTTTGCATTAATCCGTGAATTTAAGCGCGACGGAGCCCAGTTTGTGACCGTCAGTGAGTTTTATCAAAACATGGGGCAGCAAGAACTCCATTACGCCGAGAAAAAACGATAGCGACTAGAAGCGAATGACAAAATGTTCTTCCACCTGTTCTTGGCGAATGAAGACCAGTCCGATATAAAACAAATCCATACTGACAGTCACTGCAGGATGTGCTTTAATTTCCTCCCAAGCATCCTCCATATCTTTGCTCCAATGGATATCATCAAAAATAAAGACCGTATTATTATGCGATTTTGGAAGAAGCGCTTCGAAATAGCGTAAAGTTGGTTCCTTGCGGTGATTTCCATCTAAGAATACATAGTCAAGCTTATCGAAGCGCTGGAGAACGGAGTTTAAGGTGATATCAAAGTTCCCCTGCACCAATTCTACTTTAGACTTAAGTCCGAGATCGTTCAGATTCATGCCAGCCAGCTCCACTAGGTTCTTGCTACCTTCCATGCTTACAAAGTGAATATCGGCATTCGCCTGACTTGCACCAAAAGCTTGATAGGCCGTTGAAATCCCAAGAGAGCTTCCAAATTCTAGCATGTCTTTCACTTCAAAATAGCGGCAAATTCGGTAGAGAAGCTTTCCCCATCGTGCTGGTTTTGCCGCGCGAGCTGCAATATCAGAAATCTTTCTTTCGTAGATGCTACCTTCTGCCCCACCGGCTCCGAAATCTTCTACTTCAGTCACCATACGATTGGTTAATAAAGTTTGTCGAAGCTTCTCAACACGGGCATATTCTTCATATACCGTCTTGTCTTCCAACACCTTAGTAACCAAATCGTAGACGAAGGGCGAATGCACACCATGTTTGGTTTTGGCATGCAAGTAATACCAAGCATATTTTCTGGCTATGTCAAGCACTAGTAGAGTTTTTTGATCGCCTTAAGTTCTTTTTGTAGGCGTTCGATTTGCTCGTTAGCTTTGGAAATTTTGTCGGTAATACCTTTAATCAATGGACCTGCAGTTTTGCTATTAGAGAAGAACCCAATATTATTTTCGAGGGTTTCCACATCGTTTTTAAGATGGCGGATTTTCTCTTTCACTCTACGTTCTTCAAACTGCAAACGTTTTGTGCCATCCGGTGATTGAGAAAGTTCTTCATAATGTTCCTGAAGTTGACCTTCTTTCATTTCCTCGGCGTTTCGTTTATGTTTTTTGTATAAACCGTCGATGATCGTACTGAATTCTTTTTGAACCTGATTCTTAAACTTGATCGGCACATACCCGGCAGAGTTCCACCTTTTTTGGATGTCACGAAGGGTTTTAAAGACTTCGTCTGTTTGTGTTTCCGTCATTGATTCCAAGGCCTTCACCTCTTCTAGCAATGCTTTTTTAACATCCAGATTTTTTTCTTGCTCCTCCTTTTGTCCTTTGAAATGTTCTTCTTTTTTACTGAAGAAATTATCACAGGCGGCTCGGAAACGTTTCCATACCTCATCACTCACCTTTTCAGGAACAGGCCCCACTTTCTTCCACTCGCCTTGCAAACGAATTAATTCATTGGTGGTTTTTAGCCAATCTTCAGAGTCTTTCAAAGCTTCCGCCTTTTCGCAGAGTGCTTCTTTTACTTTAAGATTTTCTGATTTGTCTTTATTGAGCTGTTTGAAGAAATTATTCTTTTGACGGTAGAAATGATTTCTGAGGTCTTTGAATTTTCCCCAAACAATTTCATTTTGCTCCTTAGGTACCGGACCAATTTTCTTCCACTCTTCAAAAAAGGCATTGAGTACTTCCGTTTTCTCAATCCACTCTTTTGGCTTGTCGTACAGCAAAGTAGCAACCTGCTCTAGGCGTTCATTGATGGCAGTTTTAAGCTCCAAGTTTTTGCGACGCATTTCACGCATCTCATCCATTTGGGCCTTTTTCTGCTCATATATTTTATCAGAAGCGGCTTTAAAACGAGTCCAAATCTCTTCTGCATATTCCTTAGGTACAGGACCTGTATGTTTCCATTCATCGTGAAACTTGTTCAAGAGATTCATGGCTACTTTCACAGAAGCTTCGTCTTGCAGCTGATCTACCTTCATACAGAGGTCAATCTTGGCTTCGAGATTCTTCTTGCGGTCGAGTTCCTTTAATTCAAAATTAATGGAGAGGTTATCATAGAATTTATCCAAGAATACGCGGTATGAATCCCAAAGTTCTTGCACATTCTCATGCGGAACCGCTCGGATTTTCTTCCATTCGTTCTGAAGTTCTTTGACTTTCTCTAAGGATTCAGCTGTTTCATCCGTTTCAGTAAGCAGCTTAAGGTCTTCCAAAATCCGCCGTTTAATCTGGAGGTTTTTTTGTTTTTCCTCTTCGATACGTTGGCGGTGCTCGCTGCGTCGTCCTTGAATCTTTTTATAAGCGTCGATATAGCGGGATTTCCACTCATCGGGTTTCGCTTCAAAATCATCCTTTTCATTTCCGTCTTCAGTAAAAGCTTCCAATGCGGCATGCTCTTCATCTGCGAAAATTCCTTCGAGCAATGATTTTACTTCTCGGGCAATACGCGCCGCGCCAGCAAGATCATCCTGTGAGGATGCATTTTCAATCAATTCAACTAACTGTTCTTTGTTCAGCGTAGTGAGGTCGGTTTCTTCTTCCACTTCTTCCTCCATTTTATAGGGGGACTCCTCTACTTCTTCCGGCTCTTCGCTTACTTCAGGTTCGTTCAATGCCTCGGGCTGTGGAGCCACATTAGGCTCTTGGTTTACCGACTCATCGTTCGGAATACTGGTTTCTTCTTTTGTATTTTCGTTCAACATCACTTGGATTCCTTGAAAACAAGGGCCCAAAGTTATTAAAAAACGACGGGCATTTAGTTACTTTTGACCCGTATAATCGGAAATTCACACAGGAATGGCTTTTAAAATCATAGAATGTCCCCGTGATGCCATGCAAGGTATTCATGAGTTCATCCCTACTTCGACCAAAATCAGGTACATACAACAATTATTAAAAGTTGGCTTCAACACACTCGATGTGGGCAGTTTTGTCTCTCCAAGAGCTATTCCGCAGATGAAAGACACGGCGGAAGTACTAAATCAACTCGATTTAAGCGAAACCGACACCAAATTGCTCTGCATTGTTGCCAATAATAAAGGTGCCGATAACGCCATGGCATTTGATCAAGTGGATTACCTCGGTTTTCCATTTTCAGTGAGCGAGACTTTTCAGGTACGCAATACCAATTCGACGATCGAGGAGGCAGTTAAACGGGTAGATTATATTCAAAATCTCTGTGAAAAAAACAGTAAGGCTTTGGTTGTTTACCTGAGTATGGGCTTTGGAAACCCGTATGGCGATGCTTGGAGCCCTGAAATTGTTGAGCGATGGATGGAGCATATGGTACAACGCGGAGTGAAGATTATTTCATTGAGTGATACCATTGGCGTTTCAAATCCTGATAATATCCGTTCAATTTATAGGCAGTTAAGTAAGTCTTATCCAAAAATTGAAATCGGAGCTCACTTGCATACCCGCCCAGAGAGCTGGAAAGAAAAGATCCAAGCAGCATACGAATCAGGCTGTACTCGCTATGATGGTGCAATAAAGGGTTACGGAGGCTGCCCGATGGCTACTGATACGCTTACGGGAAATATGCCGACCGAGAGTTTATTGTCATTCTTATTAGAAAACAATGAAGCCCCCGGACTCAATGCAAGCGAATTTTCTGAAGCCATGCGCATGTCTTCTGAGGTTTTTTTGTAATAGACTATGGATATATAGCCTGATGGTCGAAAGTCATGGTAATTTCTATCGAAGATTCTTCTAGCTGTTAATCTCTAGAATCTTCGTGGCTTGGTAGATGACATTCTAAAGTTAAGTGCATCGTTCGAACGTTTGAAGCTGTTGCCGTAAAATTGGTTTTGCTTTCTAAAGTTTGCTACGACTAACTGCAGATATTTAGTTTTTATATAATTCTAAATGGATATAAGTGCTTAAAAACGACTTGCTTATTAATTACTTTTTAAGTTTGGAGTATGATGCTTCAAGCCAATACCTATTACCCTGTTTTCAACCATGCGAATGGCTTTGAAGATCTCTTTTTCGAAGACAGGAATTACGATTTCTTTCTGCGCAAATACCGCAAGTACATCAACCCTATCGCGGATACTCCTGTATGGTGTTTGATGCCGAATTATTTTCACGTATTGATACGCGTCAAGACGGAAGAATGGTCTAGCCCCCAGGTTTTCGGACAAAATTGATATTGAGTATGCAAGTTAAG
>CAZUIT010000092.1:0-5456 GCA_964620355.1 uncultured Burkholderiales bacterium
ATTAAAAGGTCTTGTTATTGGAGAAGTGCTCGCTTGCGAGCCGATTCCTGATACCGATCACCTGAATAAAACACGAGTTAACATCGGAAATGGTGTAGAACTCCCAATAGTTTGTGGTGCTACAAATGTTGCCGCTGGGTTGAAAGTTTTAATTGCCCCGCCGGGAACAACCATCTACCCAGTGGAGGGAGAACCCTTCACCATCGGAAAGAGAAAATTGCGCGGTGAGCTGTCGGAAGGAATGATTTGCGCAGAAGATGAGGTTGGCTTGGGAACTGATCACGCGGGTATCATGGAGCTTGATGCAGATGCCGTTCCTGGAACCTTAGCCAGCGATTATTTCAAAATCGAACAGGATGAAATCTTGGAAATCGGACTCACCGCCAACCGGGGAGATGCCGCATCTCATAGGGGAGTTGCCCGCGATGTATCGGCCTTAATTGACCAAGACCTCAAAGAAATTCAAAAGAGCTACACGCCTTATTCTGGTTCCAGCAATTGGAAAATTGAACTGGAAGATGAGGCTTGTCCGCGTTATTCTGGTTTATTGATGGAAGGAATTACCATCGGTGAAAGTCCGGAATGGCTAAAAAATAGATTGCGGAGCCTTGGACTCAACCCCATCAATAGTATCGTAGACATCACCAATTTTGTGCTTCACGACCTCGGTCAGCCGATTCATGCTTTTGATGCAGATAAGGTCAAAGGAGAAACGATTCGGGTAAGAAAAGGACTAGGAAATCAAACCTTCATCACCCTCGATGGTGAGAAGAGAACCTTGGATGCTGAGGATATGATGATTTGCAATGCTGAAGGCCCAATGGCTATTGCCGGAGTTTTTGGTGGGCAGGATTCAGGAGTTTCAGAAAAGACTACTCGCATTTTTATTGAAAGTGCCTATTTTAACCCGTCATCCATACGCAAAACGGCCAAACGTCATGGTTTGAGCACGGATGCTTCTTTCCGCTATGAAAGAGGGACAGATCCAGATATTACCATCACAGCCATTGAATTGGTGGCGAGTTTGGTGGAACAAATTGCAGGAGGTAAAGCAGCATCGCCGATTATCGATGTCTATCCAAAACCTATTGCTCCTTTTGAAGTAGTGCTGAAAAGAAGTTATCTCGATGGATTGCTCGGAGTGAGTATCCCGACAGCCGACATCAAGCGCATATTGACGCGTCTTGAAATTACAATCGTAGAAGAATTGGACGGAGCATGGAAATTATCTATTCCTCCATTCAAAAGCGATGTTACCAGAGCTGCCGATGTGGCCGAGGAGTTGATTCGTATTTATGGATTGGATTCGATTGTCTTACCTGAAAAAGTGAGTACTTCCTTCCCACACCGTCAGCATCCAGATGCGCAAGCCACCAGAAAAAAGTTGGCGGAAGTTTTAGTGAATAGAGGTTTTTTTGAGATCAGCACCAATAGTATGACTTCTTCAAAGTTCTATTCGGAAGAAACGATGCAACGCGCAGTTTGGTTAAAAAACCCCTTGTCTTCGGATATGGAAATCATGCGAATGGGTTTATTGCCATCGCTATTGCAATCGGTAGCGCATAACAAAAACAGAAAAAATGCCGATCTCAAATTTTTTGAATTAGGCAGCGTATATATTCAAACAGCAGAAGGCCAGTTTATTGAAGAAGAGCGCGTGGCAATGGTCGCAACCGGTAACTGGACCACCGAATCCTGGCATACACCTGCCATGCCGAGTGATGTGCATTTGCTCAAGCAAGAAGTAGAAGTAATGCTCGACCGAATGGGAATGAGCTGCCGGGCAAGCAAATGGGGCTTTGAAACAGTGAATTCTTTTGAAGCGAGTAAAGCATGGATTCAGATTGCTCCGATTGCAAAGTCGTTATTGAAGCAATTCGACATACAAGGTCCGGTGTATTATGCCGAGCTGAACTGGACTCAGTTGATGCGCAGTATGCAAACGTCCATACGTATGGCCACCAAGCCAGCGCCTAAGTTCCCCGCGGTGCGAAGGGATTTAAGTTTGGTGCTCGACAAGTCTATACAAATGTCTGACTTGAACAAGGTGATTCAGGCAACAGACAAGGGGTTAATTCGCGTGGTTAATGTGTTTGATGTGTATGAAGGAGATAAAATTGAGGCCGGGAAAAAGGCTTATTCGTTGAGTTTCTTATTGCAGGATGATGAAAAAACATTGAGCGATAAGGAGATTGATGCACTGATGAATAAGTTAATTGCTAATTTCGAAAAACAAGTGAAGGCAATTATTCGCAAATAGGATGAACAACGCACAGGAAACTCTTGAACGTATTGCCGCTAAACTCGATCAGCTGAATAAACGGCTGAGAATGAGTGAGGCCGAGACTGAATTGTTAAAGCGCGACTTGAAACAAGCGAGAGAAACCATTGTCCTTCAAAAAAATACCTTACGCGAATTAGAAGAACAGAATAAAATAGTTAAAATTGCAGAAGCAGTAGCACTCTCGAAAGAAGACAAACGAGCAGTAAAACTGAAAATTAATGAATTTATCAGAGAAATTGATAAATGCATTGCAACGCTGAGTGATTAAACGATAACGGGTGCAAGAACTATCCATAAAGGTTTCCGTTGCTGAAAGGCAATATCCCCTAAAAATACAGGCGAGTGACGAAGAAAACGTCCGCAAAGCCGCATGGAAAGTGAATGAACGCCTGAAAGAATATGTAGAAAAATACGCGGTATCAGACCGCCAAGATGCGCTCGCAATGATCGCCTTGGAGTTCGCTACCGAATATTTTTCAGAACTAGAAAAAGGTGCAGGACTTGATCCTGCCGCAATAAGTCTGATGGAGCGCATTGAAAATCAGCTTGATCAGTCTTTGAAATCGACACAAGGCTAAGCAGCATTTGTCCGTTTCCATAACTAAAGTGGAACATGGATATACTCTTATTAATTGGGTCACTAGCAGGCGGAATCGCGCTAGGAGCCGGTATTATGTACGCCATAGTGAATGGCAAAACCAAGGGAGCAGCGGCCCAACTCATTCGTGAGGCAGAAAGCAAAGCCCAGGTAATTATCAAGGAAGGGGAACTCCGATCAAAGGAGTACCACATGAAGCAAAAAGAGCGTCATGAGGCAGAAACCAACCAGAAAAATCAAAAAATTCAGGAGGCTGAAGGTCGGGTAAAGCAGAAAGAACAATCTCTGAACTCCAAACTTGAAAGCCTAAATCGCAAGGAAAAGGAAGTTGATGCAGTAAAAGAAAACCTCAGCACACAACTCGAAATCATCGCGAAGAAAAAAGAAGACATGGACCGCTACCACCAACAGCAAGTGAAGCAGTTGGAGAAAATGGCCGGCCTTACCGCTGAAGATGCAAAATCCCAATTGATAGAAACGCTTACTGCTGAGGCGAAAACCGAAGCCAGTGCGAAAATCAAGGAGATTGTGGACGAGTCGAAATTGATGGCGACCAAAGAATCGCGCCGCATCATTATTGGTACCATCCAAAGAACTGCTGCTGAGCAAGCCATTGAGAATGCCGTGTCCATCTTCCATATCGACAGCGATGAGGTAAAAGGAAGAATCATCGGACGTGAGGGTAGAAATATTCGCGCACTGGAAGCTGCTACAGGAATTGAAATTATTGTGGATGATACGCCAGAAGCGATTATCCTCTCAGGCTTCGATCCAATTCGCCGTGAAATTGCCCGTCTATCTCTCCATAAATTGGTGAGTGATGGACGTATTCACCCAGCACGTATCGAAGAGATTGTAGCGAAAACGAAAAAACAACTAGAAGACGAAATCGTGGAAATCGGAGAGCGTACTGCTATCGATTTGAATATCCATGGTCTGCATCCAGAATTAATCAGAATGGTTGGGCGCATGCGATACCGTTCCTCTTACGGACAAAACCTCTTGCAACATAGCCGTGAGGTAGCCAACCTTTGTGCGACCATGGCTGCAGAAATGGGACTGAACGTGAAATTAGCGAAACGTGCCGGACTCTTACACGATATCGGGAAAGTGCCAGATGACGACGCAGAAACTCCACACGCATTGCTCGGAATGAAATTGGCAGAGAAGTACAAAGAACATCCAGAAGTGGTCAACGCCATTGGCGCGCATCACGACGAGATTGAAATGACTTCCATCCTCTCTCCAGTAATCCAAGCCTGTGACGCGATTAGCGGATCACGTCCTGGAGCACGTAGAGAAGACGTTGAGAATTATATCAAACGATTGAAAGATCTTGAAAACCTAGCATTGGGTTATGAGGGCGTTGAAAAAGCCTTTGCCATCCAAGCGGGACGGGAATTGCGTGTAATCGTTGAAAGTGAGCGTGTAAGTGACGAGAAGGCCGAAATGCTTTCATTTGATATCTCTCAAAAAATCATGAAAGAAATGATCTACCCTGGGCAGATTAAGGTTACGGTTATCCGTGAACGTCGCTCGGTAGCCTTCGCGAAATAAATCGGGCACAAGCCTGAAACGATGAAATATTGGAAAACCCATACCATGTGCCGTGTAATCATTGCGGGCATGCTATGGGTTTTTGCTTTGTCTGTCACAGCACAAAAAATCACCCATTTCGAAGGCTATTTCAACTATATCGACCACCGTTGTATGGTGATGAATAGCAACAAATCCTGTGATTCACTGAACCTCAAAGATTACCAAGGTAAGAAACCCGATATGGATATGCTCGTTTGCTATGAGCAAGATTATACCGGACAGGATGTGATGATATACGACCGCAATGGAGTAGCCATATTTATGGATACACTTGGGAATTTGTACAGCAAAGACAATTACATAGCTGAGTCAAAACCCTATTACCTGAATATCCATATCAAACAACTCCTTAAAGGTCGTAATGACATAGTGGTGGAAGCAGATGATAGTGATTATGATAGCCTCGTTTTGCGCGCCATTCCCTTAAATGACTACCGACTTGGTCGAGTGAATAAAAAAGGCTCCATCCAGATAGCTATCTATTACGATAATTTCACCTACCCCGCCAAAGGAGAACTCTCTCCCGCAGTAATGAACAAACTGTATGACGGCATCAAGATGATTCCGGAAGACGGCAAGGTAGAAGACAAGCTCACCATTATCATCCCCATCAACGAGGTGAACGTACCCGGTTCGTTCTCACTCTATATTTACGACCTGCGTGGTAATATTCTGCGTATGTATACCAACCTGAACAAGGTCGAAAATATCATCTACCGCGAAAACTTCATGTCGGGCACCTACCGCTATGTCATCTATTTTGATTCGGGGAAAGTCGAGATTAAGAAAGGCATGCTGAATTTCAAGGAGCCACCGAAGCCGGAGTAGTTTATCCATAACTCGTCACCCCGAGCGGAACGTTAGTGGAGCCGAGGGGGTGTTGCGTTCTAATGAAAAGGTGAGGAGGGGAGGTCCCGATAGCTCCTAAAATCCGCATGTCGGCTCTTTTAACTGAATTTTTTGGCTTTTATAGGT
>CAZUIT010000093.1:0-4873 GCA_964620355.1 uncultured Burkholderiales bacterium
GGGAGAGAAATCCATGTAGGCGATACCATCTTAGGCATCAAAGGTCGGGTAGGATTCGAAGCAGCCGCGCCCATGATTTTAATCAAAGCACATCACTTGCTGGAGAAACATGTGCTCACCAGAAGCCAGCTGAATTGGAAGGAACAGATTGCTCAATTCTATGGGAATAACCTCCACGAAGGCATGTACCTCGATCCGGTGATGCGCAATATGGAGGCCTTTTTAATGGATAGTCAGAAGCAGGTGTCGGGCCGTGTATCCATACGCTTGCACGCTTTCCGCTTTGAGCTCCTCGGAGTAGACTCTCCGCATGATTTGATGTCGGATAAGTTCGGCACTTACGGAGAAGAAAACCGCGCGTGGAGTGGCGAAGACGTCAAAGGATTCATTCGCATCTACGGGAATCAGAATAGCATCTATTACCAAATAAACGGAGAGGAGAACCCATATCATGAGTACAATTAAAGTAGGAATTGCCGGAGCAGCCGGATATACGGGGGGCGAACTAATGCGCCTATTGCTAAATCATCCCAATGTTGAGCTTGTCTTTGCACATAGTAAAAGTGCGGCGGGAAAAAAATGGTACGAGGTTCACCCAGACCTTTTGGGTATAAGCGATAGAGGATTTACTTCGGGTCTTTCGCAAGATGTGGATGTGCTCTTCCTCTGTGTTGGGCATGGAGAAGCACGAAAGTTTATCGAACAAAATGAACTCAATCCATCCATCCAAATAATAGATTTAAGCACCGACTTCCGCCATAAGCGTAGTAATACAATGGGGGATAGAAGCTTTGTGTATGGCTTGCCAGAGTTGAATAAACAAGCGATTAGAGAAGCGAAAAATATTGCTAACCCTGGCTGTTTTGCTACAGCAATTCAGTTGGCCTTATTACCCTTAGCCGAACAAGTTGCTTTGCCTGAATCGGTGCATATTAATGCCACAACAGGTGCAACTGGAGGAGGTCAGAAACCAAGTTCTAGTACCCACTTTCCTTGGCGCGACAATAATCTATCCATCTATAAAGCCTTTAACCATCAACATCTTCAGGAGATCGAGGAAAGTATTGCTCAGTATGGCAAATTGTCGACTACATTAAACTTTATTCCCCAAAGAGGCAATTTTAGTCGGGGGATTTTTGTAACACTTAGCTTCGAATCGGATCTCAGTCAAGGTCAATTGGAAGAGATCTATACCGCTTTTTATGAGGCGCATCCATTCACCCAGGTCGCTCCTTTTGAAGTGGCACTGAAACACGTGGTGAATACCAACTTCTGCTACCTAGGCATACAAAAGGTGGGCAAGCAAGTACTTCTCGTTTCTGTAATTGATAACCTGCTGAAAGGTGCATCCGGACAAGCTGTTCAGAACATGAATCTCATGTTTGGCTTGGAGGAAAAAAGCGGACTTCAGCTCAAAGCCAGCGCATTCTAATGAAATTATTTGATGTATACCCATTGCATGACATAACCCCAGTTAAAGGTTCAGGATCAAAACTCTGGGATGATAAAGGACAAGAATATCTCGATCTATATGGAGGGCATGCCGTAATTTCTATCGGTCATAGTCATCCGCATTACATAAAACGGATAGAAAAACAACTCCAGGAAATTGGCTTTTATAGCAATGCCGTGAAAATCCCCCAACAAGAGGAACTGGCAACCTTATTAGGAGCGGTTTCTGGCTATCAAGATTACCAACTTTTCCTTTCCAACTCGGGTGCTGAAGCCAATGAAAATGCCTTAAAGATGGCCTCCTTTTTTAATGGGAGGAAGAAGTTGATAGTGATGGAAGGTGCGTTTCATGGAAGAACATCGCTTGCAGTAGCAGCAACTGACAACCCGAGCCTCTCTGCACCAATTAATACGGTAGATTTCATTCAATTTATTCCACTAAACGACCGAAAAGCCCTTAAGGCAGCAATGAACGAGACCGTTTGTGCTGTTTTGATAGAAGGGATTCAGGGTGTTGCTGGAGTGAATGTGCCGGATGCTGAGTTTTTACAATGTGCTCGAGCCCTTTGTGATAAGCATGGGGCAGTTTTAATTGTGGATGAGGTACAATCTGGCCATGGAAGAAGTGGGAGATTTTTTGCACATCAACATGCTGAAATACAGGCTGATATTATTACTTTGGCGAAAGGTATGGGCAATGGTTTTCCGGTTGCTGGCACCTTGTTCTCTCCCAAGTTTGAAGCAAAATACGGACTCCTCGGCACAACATTCGGCGGCAATTATTTGGCCTGCGCCGCTTCGTTGGCCGTGTTGGAAGTCATACAAGCTGAAGGGCTAATTGACCATGCTGCGGAAATGGGAGAATATCTCAGGTCTCAGCTAGCCTTGATTCCAGGAGTGGTAGAGGTACGCGGTGCAGGACTGATGTTAGGAATAAAGCTTCCTTTTATGGTGGCTTCGGTAAGGAAGGCCCTTTTAATGGAGCATTTCATTTTTACAGGTTCAGCAAGCGATGTTCATACGATTCGCCTCTTGCCCGCATTAAATGTGAAAAAGTCGGATCTCGACCGCTTTCTGAGCGCATTGAAAAGCACACTTCAAATTAGCCAAGCCCAATGAATCAATTTTTAAGTGTTAGGGATGCTGGGGATATGGAAGAGCTTGTTATAGAGGCGCTTGCTATGAAGGTAAATCCTTATAAAGACCAAGAAATAGGAAGGGGTCTAAAACTAGGCATGCTCTTTATGAATTCGAGCTTACGTACCCGACTGAGCACCGAAATGGCAGCGAAAAATTTGGGGATGGACGTGCAGGTATTGAACCTGGCAGCAGAGGCTTGGGCACTCGAATTTGAAGAACATGCCATTATGAACGGGAATAATCCGGAACATATAAAAGAGGCTGCGGGAGTAATTGGTAGCTATTTCGATGTATTGGCCCTGCGTAGTTTTCCTAGCCTAAGTGATCAAGTAAAGGATGAGAGTGAAGCTGTATTCAGGGCATTCGCTCGTCATACGGCAAAACCTATTTTAAGTATGGAAAGCGCTACACGTCACCCTTTGCAAAGCTTAGCAGATATAATGACGATTGCAGAACATAGCCCAATAAAACGCCCTAAAGTGGTATTGACTTGGGCGCCTCATATAAAAGCATTGCCCCAAGCGGTACCGGCCTCATTTGCTGAGTGGTCAATTGCGGCGGGGCATGATGTGCATATTTGTCACCCACCGGGTCTCGACCTCGACCCAGAAGCAACTGCAGGAGCGCAGATTAGTTCGAACCAAGCCGAAACTTTACGCAATGCTGACTTTATCTATGTGAAAAACTGGTCGATGCGGAATCCGTATGGAAAAGCATACGAAGGAGGGGAAGATTGGATGCTTACAGAAGCGATACTTCATCAAGCTCCTGATGCCAAGATTATGCACTGTTTGCCAGTCCGTAGAAACGTGGAAATTAGCGATGAATTGCTCGATTCACCTCGTTCGTTGGTGCTTGATCAAGCGGCAAATAGACTGTGGTCGGCACAAGTAGTACTGAAGAAAATGATTGAATCACTCAAAGATGAAAAAACCAAGTATGTGGGTAATTAAGATTGGAGGAAACGTGCTAGATGATACCCGATTATTAAAACAGGTATTGGATGATTTAGCAAAAATGGCTGAGCCCTTTATTCTTGTGCATGGTGGCGGCAAAAGAGCAACAGAATTAGGGAGGGCGCTAGGTGTTCCTCAAAAAATGATCAAAGGCAGAAGAATCACAAATACAGCAACTTTAGATATTGCCTTGATGGCTTATGCAGGGGAAATTAATAAGAAATTAGTTGCTGGTCTTCAAGCTAGGGGGGTAAATGCGCTCGGGTTGACGGGGGTAGATGGAAATATGCTTAAAGCAAAGATTCGAGATATAACCCCAATAAATTATGGATGGGTAGGTGATCCTGATCCGAAAGACTTAAATGTGTCTTTGCTTAAGTGCTTATTAAATCAAGGAGTTATACCGGTTTTTTGTGCAATGACACACGATGGTTGTGGACAGATGCTAAATACCAACGCCGATACAATAGCCTCTTGTTTGGCAATAGGTTTGGCTGACCACTATGCCATTAAGCTGTTTTATCTGTTTGAAAAAGACGGGGTTTTACGGAATGTAAATGATTCGAGTTCCATGATTGAAAACCTGCATTTATCACAGATCGATGCCTTAATTGAAGAAGGGGTAATACAAGGAGGGATGTTACCAAAAATGGCCAATGCTGCTTCCGCAATACAACAAGGGGTTCAAGAAGTGTTGATTGGCTCTGCCCCTAACTTTTGGGGAGCAATAGAAACAAAACCTAAAACGGCTACACGTGTTGTTGTTTGAAAGTCTATATAATGATTCGCTCAATCTCTTAGAAGGCTTACTCCATATCGAAGCACTTTCTGGGAAAGAGAAGAAGAAAGCAGATGTTCTTTTTGAGCAGCTTCGAGTTTGGGGCCTCAACCCACAACGATTGGAGAATAATGTATGGCTTGACTTTCACCCTCCCCATGCGACAAAGACCATTTGGATGCACTCGCATATGGATACTGTTCCCGCAACAAGTTCATGGGAAAGCAAACCATTTGAAGGTAATTGGTATGATGGAAAGCTTATTGCGCTCGGAAGCAATGATGCTGGAGCCTCGGTAGTATCCATGCTTGCTGCCTTTCGATTGCTGGTGGCTTCGGAGTTCCCGGAGCGTTTGATTTGGGTGGCGGGGGCCGAAGAAGAAAACTCGGGGCCGAATGGAATTAGCAGTCTCTTGAATATCCTGCCTCCCGCCGACCTCGCACTAATTGGTGAGCCAACAGGAATGAAAGCCGCCGTGGCCGAAAGATGTTTAATGGTAGTGGATGGCGTAGTGTATGGAAAAGCAGGTCATGCCGCGAGAAACGAA
>CAZUIT010000094.1:0-4655 GCA_964620355.1 uncultured Burkholderiales bacterium
TTGAATGCATGGATTCACGTTCTGCAGCACGCACCTTTAATATTTTGGTTGGGGAAGGGCGCAAAGTTGCTGCCGCTATGTTTTTACCCAGCATCAGAGACTAACCACCATGCCTACTTATGAACTCATGACCGAAACCCACTTCTCAGCAGCGCATCAATTGCGCGGTTATCCTGGTGATTGCGCCCGCCTGCATGGTCACAACTGGCATGTACGCTTGTTTGTGAACTGTTCGGAATTGGATGAGTTGGGTCTTGGTATTGATTATAAAATCATGAAAAAAGAGCTTAAAGCAGCGCTTGAGCCTTGGGATCACTACAACCTTAATGATGTAGCACCCTTTGATGTGATTAATCCAAGCAGTGAAAATGTAGCAGCTGAGCTCTACAAAGAAATGGCCAAGCGCTTGAACGATGAACGTCTGTTTGTGTCGCGCATCGAAATCTCTGAAACCTGCACTGCCAAAGTAACATACTGGCCATGAAATCACTCATACTTCTTACCTTGGCAGCTTTTCTGATGATTGGTTGCGATGATGGTATTAAAGCCGTGAAAGTGGAAGGCAAAGCCAAAAAGCCGTATGAACAAAATGCTGTGGATGCCGCAGGTGTTGCTGAAGGTGATGAACAAGTATCCCCAAACGGGCGACCTTCTTACTAAACAACCCTGCAATACCCTTGTGATGCAAATGTGATAATTGAGCGATAACGCTGTTATAATGTCCTGCTAATATTCCTCACATCACATGGAAAAGAGGTGCTTATCATGGTTACACAATATAAAAAAATCTTACTCATAATGCTGCTATCTGGTGCAGCGCTCCTATGGTCATCGCCTGCGATGGCTGCTACAGAAAGAGCCATTTTTGCCGGTGGTTGTTTTTGGTGCATGGAAAAACCCTTTGAGCAAATCGATGGTGTAATTTCAGTCGTTTCTGGTTATACCAATGGCTCGACAACCCATCCCGACTATCAGAACTATAGCAGCGGTGGTCACGTTGACGCTGTCTAAATTACGTTTGCCGCATCTCTTATTAGTTATGCCGAGTTGCTTGAAATCTTTTGGCGCCAAATCGATCCTACCGATGCTGGAGGTCAGTTTGTAGACAGAAGTTATCTAAGTACTTTTTATATGAACGAAGTACAACACCTGGCTGCAGAAAAATTTAAAGTCGCAATGGCCAAAATTGGCAGGTTTACCAAACCACTGGTCACACCGATTCAACCCGCTAAAACCTTTTATCCTGCAGAGGATTACCATCAGAATTATTATAAAAAGAATCAGATGCGTTATTGGTATTATCGCAAAGGATCAGCCCGTGATATCTATCTGGATTCCGTCTGGGGCGAAGACAGACATGAATCCAAATTATCACCCGACAACACCAGTGATTTAAAACAATGATTAACGCCGATGCAATACCTTGAGACCCAGGAAGATGGCACCGAGCCACCTTTTAAGAAACCCTACTGGGATAACAAGGCAGCAAGTATTTATATGGATTCGTCTCTGGTGAGCCGCTTTTTAGTTCTACTGATAAATACAAATCTGGCACAGGATGACCAAGCTTTACCCAACCGCTTAAGCCAGAAAATATGGTTGGAAAAGAAGATCATGGTTTGTTTAGCGCGCGCACAGAAATTCGCAGCAGAGCGGCAAATTCCCACCTTAGTCACGTATTTCATGATGAGCCGTCATACCCTTTATACCAACTCAAGATTTAGAACTTGAAGGTTATGCCCGATATTTACACTTGTTTACGCAATGAAGTGGTTTGATTTTATGTCAAAAAATCAATCACTGGAAAACATTAACAGCTTGGAAAAAACCCTAACTGGCATAGTATTTGCTTGCTTGTATAAAAATTCTTTGGAGACAATCTCAGCATGCAAACGATATTTGAAAAGTACAGCTTGCTTAAGCACTTAACCATAACCCAGATTGTTAGTGGTGTCTTGGCTGTTTTTTTGATGACGTATACCTTTTATAGTGTCTCAAGAGATTTGGCGCAAAGCCTTGAAGATGATTTACGATCAGCTTTTGACCAGCAAAGCTTAACCGTGGTGGATATTGCCAGTTCGCGGGTGGGTTTTCATATTGATAATGATGTGGCTGAAAATGTGCGCTTGCTGGGTCAGTTTCCTGCGTTGCAACGTCTGGAGTTGGAAAATGGCACACGCGATATGGAAAAGGTAAATACCTTTGCAGCGCCAAGAGTGGATGGTTTTGTATTTTTTGATGCCCAAGGTGATTTCTTTAGCAGCTACCCTGAATCCATCAAACACTTGTACTCAGGAAATCATAGTGAAGACACTTTCTTCAAATTACCTAAAGATAGTTCCACGTTACAATTCTCAGATTGGATCCGCGACCATAATCATTTGAAAATGCACGTATCGGCACCTGTTTATAACCGTATTGTTGATAAAAACTTTCCGGCTCCGACCAATGAGTTTAGCGGGATCGTCTTGGCGCAGATTGATTTTGACCGAACCATTGCCTCGGAGTTGGGACGACTGCAAAGCAACGGTTTGATGCACTGGATTGTGGATGAAGATTCTGGCGAAGTGCTTTATCACTCTGTTTTACCTCGTGGTTTGTCTAAAAAAGTCGTAGATTCGGATCGAAGTAAGCTTGCCAAATCGTTATTGGCAGCGTTTCCTTCGATGGTACTGGCTGTTGGCATCCATCGCACCATTATCGATGGTACAGCATTTTCTATCGCTACAGCGCGTAGTAAAGTAGGGCCGCACAATATCACTGTAAACCTTGCTTATGATGACTCAAATGTGTCCGGGCTTGTGCGCGAAAAGACCAATCGTATTTATATGATGGGTTTGGCTTTTTTGTTGGTCGTATTCATTGGCGCCATCATCACGCTACGGCAGATGGCCAAGCGCCAATCATTACTCACTGAGAAAAATCATTTGGCACGAGAATTGGCTCTGGAAGAGGATAAGAAAAAACTCAGTGCGCAAGTCTTTCATTTGCAAAAAATGGATAGTTTGGGTGAGCTCGCTGCTGGTACCGCCCATGAGCTTAACAACGCCTTATCTGGTCCCATGGGCATGCTTAGTTTGTTGCAAATGAAGCCTGATATGCCGCTGGAAAAACGCATGACTATGCTCGACACCGCAGTCAAGGGTATGGAGCAAACCAGAAGTATAGTTGAGGGTTTATTACGTTTCTCCAAAAGCGAACGTAATGAAAAAACGCCAGATGATATCAATGAGGATATTCGTTTTGTGGTGAGCATGTATAGAAAAGAACTTGATCATGCGGGTATCCATCTGCAACTTCACCTGGCGCCAAATCTGCCAAAGCTGCTAACTGCACATCGTCAAATTCATCAAGTTTTACTCAATCTCATCGCCAATGCCCGTTATGTGCTCGCTGAAGGTGACGAGATTAAAATTTACACTGAGAAGCTAGTCCGCGATGGAATTGATGGTGTGTCGATAAGTGTGTGTGATAACGGCCCTGGCATTTCACCTGAAAATCAAAAGCGAATTTTTGAGCCATTTTTCTCAACCAAACCAACTGGTGAGGGCACAGGGCTGGGGTTATCTATTTGTTATGGTATTATTCAAGAACATCACGGGGTACTGGAAGTGAAAAGTAAAGTCGGGGAGGGTGCTACATTCAGGGTTTGGCTACCGCTTACACAAGGCATCATCGCATGAGTCGAAACCTACGGCATATTTTAATCGTTGAAGATAATCAAGACGTCCGAGGTATTCTTAAATCCATGCTCGAATTATGGGTTGATGATCTGGAAATGACAGTTGAAATTCATGAGACTTCCAACGGTTCTAAGGCAATCGAATGGATTACAAAGTCCGGGATGCCCGATATTTTATTGCTTGATGTGCGCATGCCCGTGATGAATGGCGCACAGTTACTTAGACATTTAGCACAGCAAGGTGATGTTTCACTGAATAAAAGAACTTTACTGCTCACAGGTTACGCTGATGATCTCGAAGAACATTTGGGTACTGATGCCTTATTGATTCCCCATTTACGTAAGCCATTCACGGCACCTGAACTATTTAATAAGATGAATCATATACTGGAGCATATTTCATAGTATATCCCTGACCACTAGATATAGCGTTTTCATATTATGATTCATAACTGACTGACAGGTATTTCGTAATCACGCGGCGCAAATAAGTGATGTAATGGTTAGTCGCTTTTTCATCGGTGTATCTCACCTTTGTTTGATTTATGCTGGCAATGTGCACGAGCCAGAGACTAAAAGCTAAAGAACACATACAATTCATGCATGTATCACTTTTTTTCGCGTGATATTTGTGTGATAAATCCCGTCTACTGTTTGGCTGTAGATGCTTGATGCGTGTAAGAAAAAGAATCAAAACAAGACTACAGTTCTAAATATGGGCAAGCTTTGGACAAATGATGAAAAGGAAGATATTAATCGTGGAAGACAATGCAGATTTGGCCAGCCTGGTGCAGTTGCATGTGTTAGATATCAATTGTGATGCTGATATTGCCATTGATGGTTGTCAAAGACATGGGATCATTACAACCTAATGATGTAGCGCCCTTTGATACCATCAACCCCAGCAGTGAGAATGTGGCAGCTGAGCTCTACAAAGAAATGGCCAAGCGCTTGAACGATGAACGTCTGTTTG
>CAZUIT010000095.1:0-4522 GCA_964620355.1 uncultured Burkholderiales bacterium
ATCATCCCGAAAACAGTGGTTTATTTTTCCGATGACGGCGACTTATACATCGAACCCAAAAAGGATCATTGCTACCCTACGATCAAAAACAGCCTGCGCCAACGGATAGTCAAAGTTCTCATTTCAGCAAAGGGTTACGTGTCTCCGGATGACCTGATTAGTGCTGTCGAAAGCACGCGAAAATCGGTGGAGTTTGCAATCAACAGAATCAATTCACTGACGAAATTCCACTTGGATGATATCAGACTGATCGACAACCGGCGCACACACGGATACCGCATCAATCCGACCGTAATCATCAAGCAAGGATAGTTTTTATCTACCCTTCGCTCGTCCTGTTAATAAGTCTTCGCTAACGGCCATAAAATATGGCTTTTTTGTTTTGATTTTTTTCAAACGCAGTATGTAAGAAGCCCTCTGTCGTTCGCTACGATAGATACAACAATAAAAGCTAAGAATAAAAATGAGTATGAAAAACACAATCGATAATAGTTTTACTACCAGCGACTTTTACGCGGCCGCTTTTCTTGTGGCCAAGGGATATAAGTTGCTAGGCATAGACAAAGCCGACTCCCGCCGGTTTCATTTTATTTTTGCAGATGAGCCCTATCGTGCCCAGTTGGTAAGCGCCTTCTTTGCCGGTTTGGTCGAGGTTAATGCAAAGGCGTTTGTTACAGCAATCAAAGAGCTGAAGTCGCTCATGTATAACGATGCCATGAGCTAAAACCGGTCCAACATGGAATATGAATATGGGAAATCTACCATTTGAAATAGACAATAACGATTACGTAAAGCTTCCTCGAAGCATAAAGACCGCCCTTGTGGACGGGTATTTGCGGTTTGAGGAATACTCGGTATTGGTCTGGCTTTGGATTAATGCCAATCCCCGGAACGGCCAGGTCCTAATGAGCTACGCCGGATTATCCAAGGATTTCAAAGAAAAGTATTCCAAGAATCACATCAACCGCCTGATGTTGAACCTTAAACGTAAGAAGTGGGTATGGTTTCCCGGACAGCAAGGTCGCAGAAGTTCATTCCATGTGGATATTGCCAGTTACCCTTTATCTAACGGCGGATTTACAGACCTTGAGCGCTGTCGCAAACAGAAGTCCGGCAGAAGTGAGAGTGGTTCTGATATGCAATCACCGGCAGAAGTGCCGACAGAAGTTAGTGATGTTCGGCAGAAGTTGGAAAGTGATAAAAGTGCTTTAGTAGAGCGGTTTTCTTTCAATCAAAAAAGTTCGTTCGGCAGAAGTCCCAAGAACGATAACGAGAAAGAAAATAAAAACAATCGATCGACTCGTCGTCCCGTAAGAAGCTTCAGTCCAAGAACCTTTGAAGAGGAACGCTGTCTGGAGATAGCTCGATACCTTGAGGAAGCGGATATGAGCTTTATGCTTTCGGCTCTCAAGAAATACGGACTGGCGAAGCTCGAGCAGATTTACCAGCTAATGCGAGACAGTCCGGAGAGGTCGATCCAAAAGAAAGGCGCGTATTTTAATTCCTTATTACAAACTAACCAATAATTAAATCTATGAAAAAAACACAACACAAAACACCAATAGAAAAATCCAATGAGATTCTTGAGAACAATCTAGTGAAAGCGACCGAGACCATGATCTCACTCCTAAACAGCAAAGACGAGAGGGTCAGAATGTCGGCCACGAATTTCATCATCGAGAAAATAACCAGCCGACCGATTATCCTAGTGGTCGATAAAGATAATCATCTAAAAAGGTCTACTTAACCCAACTTTTTATGGCCAAAATTAAACATTTATCTGAATATCACAAATTGGCGTTTGAGCTGAAATACAAAGGTAATTCATACCAAAGCATTGCTGAAACCCTGAATAAGAAAGGGCTAAAAAGTAGAAATGCCAAGTTTACCGAACAAAGCGTCAAAGACTGGTTCAAGGAAGCTGGAACATTGCACGAGGCCTATCGCATGTACGAGGAAGAAATGGATCAAATCCATACTGAAACAATGGCGATTGTACGCCGAGCCGGAGCCAGAGTGAGAGAGCAGAATTTCCGCTTAGCCAATGAAATGCTCGTAGCTCTGATGGGCAGTTCCAGTGATGGGGTGAAGTTGGCCGCTATCAAAGAAATTTTGGATCGGGTCGAGGGTAAGCCGAAAGAAACTATTCATGTCAGCGAACAAGAATTGGCCGAACTGTCCCACGAGGATCGTTGGAATCTTATCCCGTACGAAATGCGACTACGACTTTCCAGAGACCAGTATTCAAAAGATGTCAAAGAGAAAGTTTTGGGCTGGGTAGCTAAGGGAAAGATAGAATAAATATATACTAACGATCAACGCTTGTAGAAAATTACTGCCAAAATCCTACGCTTCCAAAAGCGACAAGGAGATTGAGCTCATGCGAAACCAGTACTACCAAATGGCCGCTTTCATGTTCGACGTGTGGCACGAACGAAAGAGATATCCTGTCTTGGTCAAGGTTTCCATCGAGATTACTTACACCTTTGCCATTGTGGGTAATGACCGCTTGGCTTGTGCCGAGGGATAGCATAGGGTGTCCTTGCCAAGCCCTTTCAAAGAAAAACCTATGAATGAACAGATTGAACAAAAAAATACAACAATGCGAGCCGTGATTTATGCACGTGTCTCCACCGAGGAACAGTCCAAGCATAACTTTAGCTTGGAGTCGCAAGTCGATCTCTCTAGAAAATGGGTCGAGGATCACCACTTCAAACTTGCTTGCGAGCCATTCATCGATGCTGGTGAATCGGCCAAGACCATGAATCGCAAAGCTCTGGTCAGACTTTTAGAGTACTGCCGAACACACAAAGGCAAAGTAGATGCCGTCCTGATTTACAAAATAGATCGCATTGCCCGGAACATGGCCGACCACGTTGCTATCCGGTCCCTCCTTAGCCAGTACGGTGTGCGGATTTACTCGGTAACCGAACCAATCGGTGGCGACAACTCCACGAGCAAACTTTTGGAAAACGTCATGGCATCATTTGCCCAGTTTGATAACGATGCCAAAAGCGAGCGCACCAAAGACGGCATAAACAAAAGAGTGAGCAAAGGTGAAATTTCTTGGGTTGCACCCGTTGGCTACAACAATGTCATGAAACCGGGCGGACACAAGACCATCGTGCCTGATCCGGAACGCGCGCCGATGGTGAAAAAGCTTTTTGAGGAATATGCCAAAGGAATTTATAAAGAGTCGGAGATTACTCGAATGGCAAACCGCTTAGGATTTACTACAGGTAAAGGAAATAAAATCAGACAGCAGGTCATTCACAAAATGCTTCGAAGCAAAATCTATACGGGTACCTTCATGCATAAGGGCAAAGAAAACCAGGGCGTATTTGAACCACTCATCACTACCGAGTTATTTGAACGGGTCCAGTTTTATATACGCACTAAAAGTGGCCGACTCACCAACCATCCGAAACGCGCACTCAATCCGGACTTTCCTCTGCGAGTGACCGCCCGATGCGTGTGCGGTGGCAGGTTTACCGGAAGCTGGTCACGAGGCCAGCTGGGTGGACGCTATGCCTATTACCATTGTGCCAAGTGCCACAAGAAAAGCTTCAAGAAAGAAGTGTTCGAGGAACATTTCATGGAATTTCTTACCCGGCTTGCTCCCAAGAAAGAGGAAATGGGCATGTTCCGATCTTTAATTATTGATTATTGGGAAGGCAAGCACACTGAACTCAATACCGACATAGCTACCATCGATCGGAATATCGAGAAAGTCGAGGAGGAAAAAGTACGAGTTGTTGAACTGACAAAGCAGAATGTCTTTGACAGCGAGACTGCTAAAGAGGAGCTCGACCGGATCAAAGAGAAAATAACCGTACTCCGATTAAACAGGAACGACTTACAAATCGAGGAGTTCGATGTGGAAACTTGCGTCAACTATTGCCTGTACTTTATGGTCAACATTTACAAGCTTTGGTACGAGGTAAAACTGACCGACAAGATCAAGTTTCAAGAGATGATTTTTCCAGAAGGCGTTTTATACGACTATTCGACATTTGGAACCACAAAAACAGCCCATATTTACACGCTTAAACAGCTAATTGATACTCCAAATTCTACTATGGTGCTCCCGGCAGGAATCGAACCTACATCAGAGGCTTAGAAGTCCTCTGTTCTATCCATTGAACTACGGGAGCATTACAAATGTTATATCACACCTTCTCTATCTAAGATATCCTTATTAAGGTTTTAGAAGTCTTATACTATTGAGCACTGTCGGCAAGCTGGTACAAGGGCATATGTGGATACGCTATACCATAACTTTGTAAGATAAGATACTTTCTTTCTGAGAATTAACGTGGATCTAACACACGAACAAACATATTCGGTATTTCTTTCTTATGTTGTACATCCGCATCGAGATACATTATTATCTCGTCAAATAACGCAGTATCGAAAGATTGTAGCGCATTGCTCATCTTATATTCCTGAGAAAGTACACGCTCTTCAAGAGAATGACTATATCGAGATACAGTCCATAAAATAAGAAAGAAGATACAAATAC
>CAZUIT010000096.1:0-4142 GCA_964620355.1 uncultured Burkholderiales bacterium
TCTCCGCCAGTCGCGTCGTCTGGGCTACATAATATTCCGGGTAGGGTATGCCCCAATTCTTGTGCTCCTTGATCAGCATCTCCAAGGACTTACGCTTATGCACACCAGCACTGTCTGCGATAACTGGAAGTCTCATGCGTTTAGCCCTTTTGAAAAGTCTATGGCTTACTCCGCATAAGCCCCAAACGGCTTTGGTGCTTTTTAAGTGAAATGGGGCAAGGCGAGTGAAGACGTCCATTGCAGAATATTGAATGCCGATGGTTCTTGCTTTTGCCCCAACATACATCAGAAGAAAAGCGAGAAATACCATTTTATGCCTTGCAGCGCCCTGCATCGATCGGCAAGTTCCAATCGAAGCAACAGAATGGCCAGAATTCGCAAGACCATAAGCCAGTTCTCGAAAATGCAATATATTGAAACAAGAAAGGGTTACATCATAGGGTTTCTTCATATTTCTGTAATGCCTTAAACCGCGCACTTCCATGTCGAGAGGGCTGAAGAAGTTAGGTGAACTCACATTTTGCAGGAAATCTTGGGGAGTACTTTTTAATGCGTACTGCAAGGTGTGGAAAGTCGGGTCGTTCTTGATACTGGTGGGTAAAGTATACGGCAAATTACCCGTGCAGAAATTGCTAGCAGAGATACTGGCAAAGATAAATATGCAGAATTGAATGGGGCAATATAGCTGGGAAGAATTCTCCAAACCAATGGGTTCATATTATTGGGAAATTGGCAGCAAAACAACTTGCATTGGATATAGTCACAAAAAGCCACCGCTTCTTGTTTTGTAGGGGCCGAAACGGGTGCGCTTGTGGCAACGAGAGTGATGAACGAGCAATTCATGGGATTATTTGAGCGAATGGCGGAGTTTTCTGAGTCCCATTCTTGCGGTTCGAGCAAGGCAAAATAAGCTTCGTTTCCACGCAGGGCCCTGAAACCACGCCTGGGCCTCGCTTTGAAGTGGCCCGTTGATGAATTCCACCCATTGGCCGAGAATAGTTTCTACGGAACAATCTTTCATGCGTTGTCGACCGTTTTCAATCATAGCTTGACGAAGGACTGGGTTATCTCGGAGCTTAATGAGTGCTGCCAACGCTTGATCGGCAGTCTCCACTTCAATGTAATCGAGTTCTGATTTGCGGTAATCGCGAAATCCTGGTTCCGGCCCCAGAATCGCCGGAACACCAGCCCTCCAAGCATTCCATAGCTTTGAAGGGGGTTTCTGAAGAATTTGTTGCTCGACAGGTCGGACAGCTAAAATACAGTCAGTCTGGGAGTAATCTCCCATGCGATCGGAGCGCTCTACAATTCGAAAAAATAAGCCTTCTCTGTCAAGCATTTGATCCCACTCTTGAGTTTGGAAGACTGCCATTAAATTCTTGGGTGCCCCAGCGTAAACAATGTTTTCAAACATATTTGATCGTTTGAAGTCTCTAGGAACTAGACTTAGCTCAGTTGGGAAATGCAGAATATGCCTCAGCCCAGGGAGAAGTAATTTATCGTAAAGCGAAAGCCCTGCGCTTGCAAGCATTTTAGTGTTAGAAACAATATGTGCTTGAGCATAGTCGCACCGCATATGATCAATTTGCCAACAGACAATATATAGACGTTTCCAATACGAAGGCCTGCTCTTAGGGAGGTTTCTTGAATGTGCAATAACAATTCCTTGTTGAGGCCAGGTGTCGATCGGTTTGACACTTACGCCCAACTGTTTCAATCCGACCATTGTTGAATACACGGCACCTTCGGATGATCCACCCGCTTGTGACCAATTTCCATTGAGCGTATCAGGAAGATCTTTGTCCAAATAATCAGCGGGCAAGAGAAAATATAGTGGATTAGATAGATTCATTTTGCAGATAGATTTGTCGGCCACGCAAAACGCAGTCATCTGTCCAGAAGTATTGCCATTGGGCAAATCTGCCCGCCATAATAAGACTCCCTAATTCTTCTTGAATTGACTGCGACCAATCTGGAGAGGCCTCCAAATCTTGAACTTCGCGTTTGAGGCCAAAACCTGCCAAACCATCCCAGATTATTTCCAACGCGTCTCTCCTTGCAAAGTCGAATACCACGTTTGCCCATCGTAATGAGTGGGTAGAGACTTTAATATCGTCAATGCCGTTTGGAAGCAGGTCAGGCCTTATGAATCCCATTTCAACCAACTCGGTAATCACACATTGTGCAACATCTGCATCGCTTACTGCTTGAGTGCGATATTTTGAAAAATATACTTCAACCTGAACGCCGGTATGACCTTGTGGGGCGTTCCCCGGCGTGAGTTTCTCCGTGCAATTGATGCGAGTGGAATATTTATCCTCATCATAAATGTAAAACCAGTTTCCCTCAATTTGAGTGGGATGTGCAGCTGTGACGTTTACCAAGAGCAACTGCGTGCATGATAGTGCCTCGGCCGCGTCTTTCATCTCTGGAGTTGATTGGAGGCACTTCGAAACGAACTCAGGTAATGGCATTGTATTAATCAGTCGTGTGAACTGGAATACCTTTCCGCTTCTAGTGGATACTTTACAGCTGGATAAATCGATGGCTACAACATCTTCGTTGCAGAGAACGTTCATTCCTTCTGCCATTTTTTTTGCAAAAGACTGGTAGCCCCCGTTTCTTGGGTATCGCACGCTGGAAATGTAATGCGTTTGTATTGGCAGCGCACCTTCCGCTCCGGCAAGAACTTCCTCAACTTTTGGATGAAAAACTCGTTTTCCTACCCAGTCCGTGGTGAGTTGATGTGGATCTGTGGTCCAATACTTCCGGGTGTAAGCAGTTGGAAATGTTTTTGAAAAGACGGGACCGAAGGCCTGGTTGAGCCATTCTTGATAGTTGGTCACACTTGGGAGTTCTACGGTGCCACGGGACTTCAAAAAGGATTTCAGGCATTCCGAGCGTAACGGCTGAGGAACTTGGTAGAGATTGGATTGAGCCGGGTGGTCGATCCAGTGTCCTTGAAAAAAATTTCTTGTTCTTACTGGGTATTCATCAAATCTTCCTTCTACACTCTCGGCGAACAGATTTTTCACGTAATCGTGTTTTGTGAATGAGACATGGGGGCCTTCATCCCATGTGAATCCATCTCTATATTCCGAATGAATATGGCCAAAGATGCGCGCTTTTTTTTCCAAGACGAGGCAGTGATCATGCCCCAAGTGATATGAGACTGAAATACCAGCAAGACCGGCTCCAAGAATAAGATTCACAACATTTTCTCCTCTATTTCCTTCGTGGGGCGTATTTTGGCGGTGAGCAGAAATGGCTAAATCAAAAAGAACAACTTCATTTTGAATTCAGTTAATGGCTGGTTAACCATTGCAGATGGCGAATGATATTCAGGTTACTGACTTAGCTATTTGCTTTTTCGTAAATACGGCACAGCAAGAATCCAGCAGATGATGCCTGGAACAATGAGTGCGATCTGAAGGTAGATGGCCATTTGTTGCACATACAAGCTAGAACCGGCAGTCCATGCAAGACCTACAAGGATGCCCAGACCAATAGCCCTTGAAATTCCCACTCCAAAAAAATTCTTCCGGCTCAGAAGCAGTGTGATGGGCACATACATAAATGCCGCCCAGAAATTAATCGTGGAAAACGCTTGGAAGGCAGGAATGGCTGGACGCCACTGCTCTCCAAAGACAAAGGGAACCACAGGATTCGCAAAAACTCCAAAGATCAGAAAACTTGCTATGGCGCCCAGTGTGAGGATTGCGCCATTGATGAGAAGGATTTTGCGGCGCTTTGACGCATCCGCTGCATTGGCTAGGCTTACCACTGCCGGGTTCGTGATAAAGGAATTGAGCGCCCAACTGCTCAGATTTGCATAATTAAAAGCACGGGTATAGTTTCCCAACTCGGCATCCCCGACTGCGTTGCCAAGAAAAAGGCGATCGACGCGGGTGAGAGCGTTGGAGGAAACCCCATTGAGCCACATCCAAAAACCATCCGCACCCCGGGACTTGATCACATGCCGGTTGAAACGCCATTGAAAGTGGTGCTTCACATACAGCGGAAAATAGCGGCGCTCATGTTGCGCGGCATTGACATCATTACACCAGATGTTCAGCCGTTTAATTTTCCGCACATCGTCCAAATCTTCCCTGCCTTTGGTTTCGGCAATGTATATTTCCTGC
>CAZUIT010000097.1:0-3828 GCA_964620355.1 uncultured Burkholderiales bacterium
TCTGGTTTGGGACCAGAGGGTCGGGTGTTCGAATCACCCCGCCCCGACCATTTTAAGTTTCGTTTGAACCTGTTTAAAGTAAGCGCCTGTAGCTCAACCGGATAGAGCAACAGCCTTCTAAGCCGTAGGTTGCAGGTTCGATTCCTGCCAGGCGCGCCATTTTGGTAACCGCAGGAATCCAGTAACAATATGGTGGACGTAGCTCAGTTGGTAGAGTCCCGGCTTGTGATGCCGGTTGTCGCGGGTTCGAGCCCCGTCGTTCACCCCAGTTTTACATTGGTCAATTTTATCGTGGGGCCGTTAGCTCAGTTGGTAGAGCAGATGACTCTTAATCATCGGGCCGCTGGTTCGAGCCCAGCACGGCCCACCATATAAATCAAAGCGTTACGAGCAATCGTGACGCTTTTTTTTTATGCCGCTGTCCCGTCCATTTGTCCTACGATAGCTATGGAATCGATTCTTGGCTATTTTTGACTGATATCGCGGTTGGACTGGGTTATTTTCAAACTATTACATCTCTTTTTCTCCTATTTCCATGCTTTTGGCTTTGAAAAGCTATGGATTTTACCCGTGCTTTTAAGACAAAGCATGACAAACCGACGGACACCGTTAATGCATGTCCGTGTGTAAGGGAATCTTCCATCCTTTTGTTCATGGTGGCGGCAACCACCAACCTTTGAGCAATCCATCCCATGCCTCAAAGCACTGTGCTTTATGCGAAGCTCCTTTTTTATCATGCCATACTTCTGCAGGTGTCCAGCCATCCAAATAGTCGTGTGGTCTGACGTGGTTGTACCAAAAGCGGAATAAATGCAGCAAGTTGTTCAATTCTTCAAATGAAGCGACCTCCCATTGATTGAGTTGCTGCTTCAACGTGCCAAAGAAGCGCTCAATTTTTCCATTCTGCCACGGGCTGGCCACTTCGGTGCGCTGATGTTTGATACCAAGTACCCATAAACCCAAACGAAATAGTCTTGATGTGAATATTGCGTCATTATCTGTGCGAATAAATTTTGGTTTACCATACTTTTTAATAGCTCTAATGAGATGCTCGAGCAGCGTGATGCTGGCTTTATCTGTGAGGGGCATTAAAACTAAACCGCTTCTACTTTTGTGTTCAATCACACCAAGAAGATTGTGTAATTTTCCCGTCGTGTCGTATTTGCCTGTGAGGTCAACGCCCCAAATCAAATTGTGTGGAACAGACTTTGGTCTTTTGTGCTTCATGTTTCTGCGTAGCACCTGAATTTCATATTGATGATTTCGGATGATGCAATTCACATAACTTTTGCTGACGGTCATGCCTTGGCTCTCATATAACCGATTGAATGTATGCGCAATGCACCTGCATCCAGCTTGCGGCATGAATGCTTTGATACTAATAATCTTATTTTCCACCCATTGCGGTTTTGGTTTGAAGCGGCTATCCATCACGCTTTTTTTCTGGCTAACCTTACCGTGCGCATAATACTTTGGGACGCATGCCTCCTTATGCTTGAGTAGCAAGCTAAAAACATAATAAACAATAAGAAAAATCATGGCGGCATCATGAAAATGAACGGTGATTAGGCAAGAGGCTAACGCATCAAACCAGAGCACCTTTTTCTAGAAATTAGGGGAAGCTGATACCTAGCTTAAATTGGGTACTCACTAATTCGAAGGCTCCTGAGCACCTTGTTAAATACGCCTAACCCTTCGTCCGAAGTTAAATTGGCTTTATCTTTTTCAATTTTCTCTTTCGCGTCTTCATAATCGTGCCATGGAATCTCTGCTGAATAAGCATGGGACTGATCAAGAACTTTGACCATACTTCTAAATGGTGGACTATCAGTGACCGTTCTACTCACACGCCTCAATCCGCCCAGATAACTATCGCGTTGAACACTTGGAATAATAATTCGGCACTCATCAACACTGACGAGCTCAGCATTCATCATAATTCTAGCCATTCTACCATTCCCATCCTCAAAAGGATGGCATTCGGATATAACGAAATGAATAAAGATGGCGCGGTACATTCCCTCCGGTAAAGTCCGATAAATATCAAAAGCACGGGTAAGTGTTGCATTCACATGCTCTGGCGACACAAAGGATGTATTGCCCGCTCTGTTTCTCTTTGCTTTGAATTCACCTGGGCGCTTCTCCAACCTAGCGCTCATAATCATCGCATGGCGTCTTTTCAATAAGTTCAAAAACGCATCAGCATCGGTTGGCACACACACCATCTCTCCGTGGTCATTCACAAGGTTAAAAATTGCCATCACGTCATGACCATCATCATGTCGATTTTCGATTTCTTGTTGGGAGAAGACGATATCTTCGGCCTCCTCAATCTCAAACTCAGTGCCTTCAATATAATTTGAAAAGTATGATTCAAAAAAGGACAGGTTCTTCCAGCTCATTTTTTCATATTGCATACTTCTCTTAATAAAGTCGCACTGCCTAAGATAAGTCGCTAATTGTTCAAATAGAAAAACACGGTCTGAGTCATAGGGCTCACGTTTAGCTATGGAAACGCCCTTCTCACTATAAAGAACACCGTCATGAGTACCTGAAGAAAGTAACGCTGCAATCATAGCGTTCAGCTCCTCAAACTCTTTTGTTAAACCTAACTTTGGTGCTAGCTCTCTAGCCTCATCTCGAATGCTATTTAGCCTTTCCTCATCATATAATTCCAATTCTTTGCAGAGCTTCTCTTCAACCCCTGCTTTACCCAACGATTTACTAACAACCCCGCGCTTGCGAAAAGGCTGAAGATTTTCCAACAAAGCGCGAGCAACGCCTGAAATCCTGATTTTCATACCCAATTGGTGAGTCCCTTCATCTACATTTCCAGGCAGTAAATTGATGGTTAAACCAGGCAGCTCAATCTTGCTTCGCCGCGTTCCTTCATATGTTAAAAAAATATATCCATCATGTGGCTTGATTTCTAATGCCGTGCGAAAAGAAAGCACGGCCTTGGGATAAAGGTAATCAACAATTTTTTGCCAATTTCCCCGAACTGCTTGAAAAGCATCTTCTTTTCTACCATCTAGATAAACACCCCTACAAACCCTATGAATTTCTCCCAGAGTATGTCGCCTTGTAAGCTCTTTAGTGTTTTCCTTCGAGCGCAATAGAATCTTTTGCTTCATCATCGTTTTATACCCATAAACACAGCATATTTAAGCAACCAAAACCATAAGCGATTTTGCATTTAAGGCGACTAACATTACATGCTTCTGCACTTAATGGTACTCAAAGTTTGTTTTTCGCACTTAACAGGCATAATTCAAGAGCATTTCCGCACCTAAGTATATTCTCGGTGCCTTTTTCTGCATCTAAGAGAGGCAACCCAAGGTGTACCAGTTGATATATATAATCATCACCATAAGTTTACCCTGTGAATTAACACGCTATGCAAATGATAGCTGGGACAAGCTTGTTTTAGCGTCAATTGAAATAGGAAAAAGTAACGACTGGAGGTTTAGCAACTAACAAATACTCGGCGCCAAATGCCGAAAAAATTGCAATACATAAACCAATTCAGATTGATGGTCTTTCTGTCTTAGCGCCCAAAATTCCGCTACTGGCAAAAACAGCAGATACAGGCACAGAGGCTAGGCATCAGAAAAGAGTCATATATTGATATTGCGATATTCCCATTTTGTGCCCAAATAGATGGTTGGAAAGCGGTATATCTAGGGGTTATGAAAAAGCAGGAGTGTCTTTTAATGTAATGTATAACAACGCTTTGTGTACATTTATACAGCATAAAAACGTAGATGGGTCTAGCTTGTGATGCCGGTTGTCGCGGGTTCGAGCCCCGTCGTTCACCCCAGTTTTACA
>CAZUIT010000098.1:0-3537 GCA_964620355.1 uncultured Burkholderiales bacterium
GCTGTTTCAAATGAGGAGATGGAAAAATATCTCGGCAAGGTACATGGCAAAAGCAGCTTTGTGAGGGAGCGGATATTGAGGCAAAACGGCATCAAATCGCGCTATTATGCGATGGATGAGAATCAACAAAGCACTCATTCGAATGCTGAATTGGCTAGCGAGGCGGTGAATAGGGCTATCAAAAAGCGCGGTTTACGAGTAAATGATATTGAATTATTGAGCGTTGGAACCACACAGGGTGATTTGCCCGTTCCCGGATTTGCGAGTATGGTTCATGCCTTATTAGCAACTAAACGCTGCGAATTGGCTAGCTTTCAAAGTGTATGTGCCAGTGGTATTATGGCGCTCAAGAATGCGTATTCCCAAATAAAGTCGGAGGAAAAAACCAATGCAGTCTGCGTGGCCAGTGAGTTTGCAAGTCGTTTATTTAAGTCCAGCCGATTTGAAAGTCAAGGGATTGAAAAGCTCCCGTTTGACACGGAATTTCTTCGCTGGATGTTATCCGATGGAGCAGGAGCCATGGTGATTCAAAACAAAAAAAGCGATAAAGGACTCTCTCTAAAAATTGACTGGATTGATTTAAAATCTTTTGCCAATGAGTTTCCACTCTGTATGTATACCGGAAAAACGGATAATAAAAACGAAAAGGAAACCACTTGGTTGGATTACCCTGATTACGCGACTGCAGCAAATGCTGGAGCTATCAATTTGCATCAGGACATCACACAGCTGAACAAAGTCGTTCAAACCGGTGTATCCCATTATTTCGAACTGATTGATAAACATAAAATCCAGCCTGACTCCATCGACTGGCTTTGTTGTCATTATTCCTCCGAAATGTTCAAAGAACCCATAAAGGAACTGATGGCAAAAGGAGGAGCTGAGATTGCGAATGAAAAGTGGTTCAGTAACCTCTCAAGCAAAGGAAATACCGGCGCTGCTTCGATTTATATCATGCTCGAAGAATTGATGTACTCTGGTAAACTTTTACCCGGACAGCAAATTCTATGTATGGTACCCGAAAGCGGACGATTTATCACTTCTTTTATGAAGCTCACGGTTGTCGGGTCGGATGAATCGGAAGAGAGAGCCTTTCCTCCACGTGAAATTGAATCACCAGAATTGGTGTTAGAAGGTTCTGAAACAGGAGAATGGCTGATTCGTCAGTTAGCACAGATTTGGATTGACTTTGAAACCGAATTGCTCAAAGTGTCCATCATTACTAAAATTCACGATGGAACGATTAGTTTGGAGGATTATAAATTGCTCTTGCGTGATCTAAGGCAGCAGGTTATTGATGGGTCACAATGGATTTCAAGAGCAGCCTCAAATATTGATATTGATCTTTTTGAATTGCGTTCGGCCTTTATTCGGCATACGGCCGCTGAGCACAAGGATTATCAGATGCTTGAGAAGAATTACGTGGCACTGGGTGGAAGCATAGAAGACATTCAGTCTGGCGATAAGAATCTAGGTTCAGTGGCCCTTAGTGCATTTATGTTTCACCAAGCCAGCAAGGCAAATCCGCTTGATTTAATGGGTTCTATGTTTATTATTGAAGGAATTGGGAAGCGATTAGCGGCTTATTGGGGGGAAATGATTCAAAAGCAGCTTAGATTAAACGATGATCAGGTATCCTTTTTTACCTACCATGGTCAAGCTGATGAAAATCACTTTCACCACTTGGAGCAGGCCTTAAATCATCCAAAAATGAATATGGATATTGCGAAACGCATTGCGAAAACAGCAAAGGCAACGGCAAAACTCTATAGTATGCAACTGAAAGAACTAGGTAATTATTAATGCTATGGAAGAGAGTGGAACATTTATGAAACACGATGATCGCGATCCAAATCCTTGGTTAGCCTTGTATTTGGATTCAAGCATACCCATTAATAAAAAGACCAAAGAAGCGTTAATGCGCGATAACGATTCAAAATCAGCAAGGTACTTCCTTCCTTTAGTTTCGCTTTGGTCGAAGATTGCCATGTTCTTCATCCATATTTTTAAATTTTTCTTTCCGCGCTTTTTTAATTCTTCAAAAACCTTGCACCGTATACTTTCTTGGGGGTTGAAAAACTTTGTGAGCAGCGATGCCAACCTCCTCATTTTTCGTCATTTTCATGTGGGGAGCGATATCTTGCAGTTTATTGCGGGGAATATTAATGGAATACAAATTCAATTAAGCCCCTTAAAACCTGCCAATTTTGAAGCTGTAAAGGATGACCTATTCCTAAAACACGATTTGAATCTCTATAATTTTGTCATCAAATTGAATACGAAGTTGAAGCAAGATAATCGAATCATTGAGAAGCAGAACCAGCTCAATTTGAGTATGATTAGCGAAGATCAATTCGACCATATTGATTTCCCGAATCGCTGGATGAACTTTCTCGATTTACGCTCTGCCATTGAGTTGTTTACGCCATTTTATCAGTTGTTCCTGACCAAAAATGACTTTGTCCGTGCTTCCAACTCCTTGCAATTGGATGAAACCATTGCGATTTATACCGCTCAGATTTTAGGAACGCCTGGTCATCTCGGTTTGGTGAATAACCGTCACCCAATGGTACCTGTTAGCACCTATAGCGCGGCATACCGTTTGGTATTACACGGATTAGCCGCAGAAACCTTACATGAAATTTTGGTGAACCTAAAACGTGAAAAGCATAGAGACGGGATCATGACTCCTTGATACTTGGAACTTTCAAGAACCTCATGCAATTAAATATTCTTCAATCCTCGCAGCGGCAAGCGTACCACTGGCGGTAAAATTCCTCGAGTTCATCCATATAGCGCAGGATGTCTTCTTTGCTTTCGAATGATTGTCCTTTTTCTTTGATTCGCGCCTGTGTCCGGTCTTTTTCCACCACAATCTTACAGGCCAATCCCATATTTTCCATACGTTCTTTAATGGCAAGCTGCACAGGATCGGTATCAGAAAGGAAGAGTTCTATCATGGGAGAGGCGAAGGTAAAGGAAAAGGTTCAGGTTCAGGTTGAGAAAAAGGGTAAGACTGATGGTAAGGTTGAAAAAAGGTGCCGAACTCTGAGCTTGTCGAAGTGGGCTTTGTATTGGCAGGCATCTTCTGGACGTTTAGCTTCCTAAAGCTGCGGTATTAAGAACGAATTCTTTTATATTGAAACCTAATTTAATAGAGGTCATTTATTGAAAAACCTCGTTTTTCTTCTTTTCTGGCTTAGCTACCGGGTTTTAACCGGAATATGACGATGTTCTAAATAATTGGATAACGGAACCTTAATTAGCCTTAATTTCAACCTTTGCCTTAACCCAAAACTGTGTTCGAGATTACTCGCTATCGCTCGTGATCTCTGGTGGGGGTGGCTTCAGCAAAACTAAAACCGCCTGCTTCGCAGTTCGGTTTTTTTATTTTGCGGCTCGCTTGAAAGCTAAGGGGATGGGGTGTGGCCCGAATGAATTGAGTGGCTTTCAGACTCGCTCTTAGCCTCATACTTAACCTTGATTACTCGCTATCGCTCGTGATCTCTGGTGGGGGTGGCTTCAGCAAAACTAAAA
>CAZUIT010000098.1:3637-3747 GCA_964620355.1 uncultured Burkholderiales bacterium
TTATTTTGCGGCTCGCTTGAAAGCTAAGGGGATGGGGTGTGGCCCGAATGAATTGTGGATCAAGTCAAAAAGTTGTGGGCTATGCATATAATTTAGCTAGTCTAAAAAGG
>CAZUIT010000099.1:0-3580 GCA_964620355.1 uncultured Burkholderiales bacterium
AGCCGCCCCACCCACTGTACCGTTGCAGAATCCTGGGTATAAGTACAAGTTCAATGGAATAGAGTTACAGGATGAGTTTGATCTTAATATGTATTCAATGGATTTTAGGCAATATGATCCAGCTATAGGCAGGTTTACCAGTCAAGATCCAGTAACACATTTTGATTATTCACCTTATAGTGCTTTTGATAACAACCCTGCCTATTGGGCTGACCCGAGTGGAGCGGATGCAGAATCTTTAATAAATGATTTATGGAATCAATCGGGTTCAGGAAGAACTTCTTGGACAAATAATAATGATGGTACATTTTCTGATGGTAATGGAAACTCTGCTCAATGTGACGATTGTAAGGATAAGGACAAAAAAACAGGTTATTATCCTGGGAAACACGATAAGGCTGCATCAAAAGCGAGAGAATTGATGGTTACACCAGGTGCTTACAGTGCAGCGATGAGAGGCGGAGACCCATACAATCCTACACAAGGAGATATCGATTCGGAAGGGGAAGCCTTTTTCCAAGCTGTATTATTTGTTTCTGGTGAATGGGCTGCTGTAAAAGTATTGCAAGGAGGGATTTGGGTTGTTAGAATTATTAAGTCTAAAAATATAGCTAAAAGTGCTAAATATGTTAATTTAGCTAGCGAGTCTCGAACAGCACACATTTTAGCAGGAGATGCAACTGGTGGAGGACACGCTTGGTGGGGAAGTCTAAATTCATTTTGGAATGGAGTAACAGGCGCTAAAACTATGTTTCCTATGAGTTGGAGCAATAATAAAATCATGAATGCGATATCTGAAGTTGCTACAAGTAATCAATGGGTACAACAAACAGGAAGAGCAGGAGCTACACACACTAGGTCTGGACAATTAGTACGATATAAAATAGAAGGTGTGTATAATGGAGTAAAGATGAGAGTTATAACTACTACGGAAAATATAATAACAGCTTATCCAATAAAATAAATTATGTTTTTTAATAAGAGAAAAAAAATATTACGAAAATTATTAAATAGGTTTTCATCTTTAGTATCAGAAGAAGATAGAAATACTTGTGAAGAATTTTTAGACAATAATGAGTATTTATTATGTTATGATACTTTAGTCACTCAAATTTATGAATATGATAAAGAAATTACAGTTGAAGAATATAATTTTTTTGAAAATGCTGCTCGTGAATTAAAACTGAATACTAATGAATTTGTAATACTCAAAGAATTAATAAGAAGCGAAACTCACATTCCTAAAACAGTTAAAAATAACCTAGGACAAATAATAGATAATGTTAAACGCAATAAGTAATAATTATTGATACAATAAAAAGTCACCTTTAACTAGGTGGGTTTTTATACTTTAAAGTGAAACCACGTATTAAAAAAATCATTGACCTGGGTTTTCTGTGCATTTTACAACATTCCTGTAATGTATCAGATGTGTTGATGCGGTATTTTTGAATATTTAAATTATTGAAAATTAGCATAAAAAACCCGTCACGCTTTTTATGATATGAGAAAAAAATAAAAAAGTACATGTAGGGAGTTACTGTACAAGTTTGGAGGCAAGGAATTGCAAACGGAGTTCGGGGTTGAAATGTACGATTTCGGGGCCAGGAACTATGACCCTGCTTTAGGGCGCTGGATGAACATTGACCCGCTGGCGGAATTTATGTGGTCAAAATCACCTTATAATTTTGCATTCAATAACCCTATTTATTATATTGATCCCGACGGCCAAATGCCCTTCTCGCTAGCAGGTGGAAATCTTGGCATCAGTGATATGTCTTTGGTAGGTATAGGTGAAGGATTGAGTAACGTAGGATGCCCAGATGGAGATGGTGATATCGTAAACCCTGATAACCCCGTAGAACTCGACGAGGTAGATTTAGGTACTGTAAAAGCTCATAAACCGTCAAAAAATGATGGAGATGGTGTGACGACCGATGGTTTAACTATTTATGGACACGGAGGCCCCGGTACTGACATGGAGGCAGGAGGTGGGATTGTAACTGGAAATGACAGGGGATCCGGTTCAATAACCGTAGATAGTAAAAGCATAAACCCATTCAATAGTTTGATACTTTGGATAAGTTCATTTTTTATAGATAACAATAAAGAATTGAAACCCAACGAAAGTACGATGGAAACAAATAATAAGGAACCGGTGAAGCCACCAGAACCTAAAGAATATTATACTGCGATACACGAGACTTGGACACACGACGGAAAATATGATGGAGGACAAACAACCAGACCCTATGAGGGAAGTAGTAGTGACTATCAGACGCTCAAAGAAGCTAAAAAGGATTCTGCCGAAAAAGCAAGGCACAAGTTCCATCCTTATAATAAATTAAGAAGAAGAGATTCGGTAACTATACATAAAATTGGGTATTATTGAAAAATATTGTAACATTTATATTTATATTGACAACTTTCATTTCTTGTCTAGAAAAAAACAAAAAAAACCTAGAAGATAATAAAAGTAATAATGACACTATTAGAAAAATTTACTATGATTCAAATAGAAAATTAAAAGAAGTTTTCTTTAAGGACAGTATTCTTATAAAATATTATCTAAACGGGAATGTTTTTTCTGAAGGAAAATTAAACAGGCAAAACCAGAGGATTGGAAGTTGGAAATTTTATACTAAAGAAGGTTATCTAAGTGAAATAAGAGAATATTTTGTTATAAAAGACGAGCCATATCTAAATCAAAATATTTACTTTTCAAAAGAAGATTCAGATTATTGGATGGATACAAAGGATGAGAAGTTCAACCTTTACTCACAGTCAGATTTTTATTCAGATACACTAACGTATCACAAAACATTCTATGCAGAATTTGATCTTGGAAAAGATACCATAAATATAAATGAACCATGGAGAGCAGTTTGTTATTACTATACGCCAGTTTTTCAAGATAAAAACTCCGAGGTGATTGTAGTTATGAGTGGAGCAGACAAAAATTTTAACAAGGATTTTTCCAATATTCAAGAAATAAAAAAAGACACATTTCATAACCTACAGAAAGATGTTAGTAATCAAAAGCATTTTCCAGATGATGACCCAAATTATACTGTTGTATTCGGCAAGTGGTTTAAAACACCTGGTAAGAAAACGTTACGTGGTTATTTATCAGAAAATTATACTAAAAAGGATAGTGGATATAAGGAAAAGAGGATTTTTTTCGAAAAAACTATTTTTGTAAAGGATAGTATATAGTATATGCTTGACGGTAGGGAGCTTCAAGACGAGTTTGATATTAATACCTAAGACATTAGGGCACAGAACTATACTAGCATTTTGGAAATATAAAAAACAGTAGCCGGAATTAAAATGGACTTGTTTTGAATTTTAACGAGGGAGAAATTACTGACTTAGGTACTACTGTGCATACAAAACATTCGGGTAGAGTCGCATGATTAATGCCATTAATTACTAAGTATGAAAAAAGAAGACCACTACTATCCTTTTGGGTTAAAACACAACGGCTATAACAGCGATCATAAAATTTTTGAATTTAATGATGGCACCAACACCGTTGTGTTAACTCCTGTTACGCCTAGTAGGAAGGAGACGTATAAGT
>CAZUIT010000100.1:0-3477 GCA_964620355.1 uncultured Burkholderiales bacterium
GAGAATAATATTGGGTATAAAGTCCGCCATTGATAACAAGACGGGTGCCTGCTTTGTAACGAAGTTGAGCGTATGGACGCACCAATACCCCATAATTATTGGCATCCCAGCGCACTTGCCAAGGACCTAGCGTATAATCTGTTCCATTAAATACAACCGCTTTGGCAGAATCTTGGAAATAATTGTTTTCAATATCTAAGATAATTCCAGCCTTTAGGGTAAGGTTCGGGTTGAACTTATGATTCACCATCGCATGGGTATTCCAGTTGCTTGTGCGGAAGGTATACTGTAAGATGGGGTCTTTGGCATAGAGGGTATCTCTATTCGCTGAATACAAAAGGTATTCGTGTTTGGCTTTAACGGAAGAACTACTCAGCGCAGAACTCAAACGAAAGAAGGTGCTGCTATTGAAACTTTTGGAATAGGTCGTTCCGAGCACACCCATATAGGAGGTAAAATATTGATCGCGGTCATTTTCGCCGTAGAGATCGCTTTCTTCTGGATCTTGTTCGCTGATAAGAATATCGATAGAGCTATAGCCACCAAAGCCCCAGAAGCTGATACTCGCATTGTTCTTTAGTGGGAAAGAAAGTTTAAACCCACCATCTTGGTATTTGGGTACTGCACTCGTTCCGATATCAAAATTTAAGGCACTGAAAAGCGCCAAACTCGAATAGCGATAACCCGCAATAAAGGAAGAACCTTTTTTCTTATTCAAAGGACCTTCCACAAAAAGCTCAGTTCCTAAGAATCCGAATTGAAAGCTTGATTCTACTTTCTGGTTATTTCCATTTCTAAATTTTAAATCGAAGACACCGGCTGTCGCGTTCCCAAACTCTGCCGGGAATGCTCCTGAGTAGAAGTCTGAGTTCGCCAGCATTTTATTATTGATGATATTGACTGGCCCACCAGAAGTTCCAGGAATGGCAAAGTGATTTGGGTTGGGAATATCAATACCCTCAACCCTCCATAGCACTCCTGCAGGAGAATTTCCGCGCACAACAATATCATTCCGCGCATCATTTGCACCTTGCACGCCAGCATAGTTAGAAACCATCCTGCTTGGGTCTCCTCTACTTCCTGCATAACGATCCGTTTCATCCACTGTGAAGGAACGCGCCGAGATGGTGGCCATTTCATTGTTGGGTTCACCTGAGCTGGTCTTGGCCTTTACGATGGCTTCACCAGAAATCATGACTGATTCCGACATTTCTACCTGGAGCACCGCCTCTCTTGCAGAACCAAGCTCTACCCCTTGTAATTTGGGTTCATAACCTAGGTAGCGAAATTCAAGCTGATGCCTTCCTACAGGAATTTTATCCAGACGGAAATTCCCCTCTAAATCCGTTAGAGTTCCCGTTGTTCCATTGGTATCAGAAAGCAATCGCACCGTCACACCTTCTAACGGAAACTTTGATTCTTCATCCACAACTTTGCCGCGAATGGTTTGGGTAAGTACTTGAGCGGTAAGTGCATTACCGAATAGGACAATCAGGGAGAGTAGCCAGATTCTTTTCATGAACTCAATAGTAGGTTGGTCGCTAGGTTATGAATATTTGAAAAATCTGAATATACTATCAATCCTTAAATATTGGAGAATGAATACAAAAAACACTGGTGCTCTTGAATTGAAAAGCACTTGGCTTAACAGGTGGTGCAAAGGTTTAATCCAGACCAATTTGCTGAATCACCTCCTTCAATTGTCTTTCAATCTGCTCGTTGCAGAGATTCCCCAAACTCCCTTCGTGTTGGTGATTTAGCGCTTTACTCCAACTAAAATCACCCGATTCAACAAGCGCCCCAACTTCTTGGTAAGCGGTGCGAAAGGCTTTTCCTTCAAATACTTTTTCATTGACTGCTTCAACGGTAAATAGGTAGCGGTACTGCTCTTTCTCAAGAATATTCTCGTTGACTTCTATCGATTCCAACATGATTGCCGCCATATGAAAACACGCCTTGCATTCATCGATTGCTGGAAAAACATGTTCTTTAAATAGCTGCCAGTCGCGGTGGTATCCCGTATTCATATTTGCTTGAATCAAAGCCAGTTCATTGGGCAAAGCAATGAGTCGGTTGCAGCGTGCTCGGATCAGCTCAAAAACATCTGGATTCTTTTTATGGGGCATGATGCTCGATCCGGTAGTATGCGTATCAGGGAAACGGATAAAATTATAATTCTGCGACAGGTACATGACGATATCCTGACTCATTTTCCCCAAAGTTCCCGCCAATGTAGCCAAGGTATTTGCCACAGCCTTTTCTGTTCTGCCACGGCTCATTTGTGCATTCAACACATTCCAATGCAGGTCTTCAAAACCCAGATCTTGGGTAGTCATTTTTCTGTCAATTGGAAATGAAGAGCCAAATCCAGCTGCCGAGCCCAAAGGATTTTTATTGCAGAGTTTCATTGAAGCATGCACCGACCAGAGATCTTCGGCCAAACATTCCGACCATGAGGCAAACCACAACCCAAAAGAGGAGGGCATGGCCACTTGATTATGGGTATAGCCGGGAAGCAATACCTTCTTGTGCTTTTCACTGAGTGTCAACAATTGCTGGGCAAAGGAATTCACCAATTTAGTGATCGCAAGCAGTTCGTCTTTAAGGTATAGTTTTAAATCCACCAAAACCTGGTCGTTCCGAGATCGTGCGGCATGTACTTTTTTGCCTACTTCACCCAATTCCTGCGTGAGCATCCACTCCACTTGGGAATGGATATCCTCCATGCCTTCTTCTATTTCAAATTGTCCAGCTTCAGCTTGTGACAGGAGTTTTTCTAGTGCTGGGACAAGTTCGTTTCTATCTAGCTCGCTAATTATTCCGGTTGCGGCAAGCATATTCACATGGGCCACTGTTCCTCGGATATCATACTTGGCAAGGCGAAGGTCCCATTTGCGGTCTTCACCAGCTGTAAAAGAATGGATCAATTCAGTGATTGCCGAGGCTTGTCCGCTACCCGGCTTGCTCCATAATTTAGTTTTGCTTTCCATAATTACTTATCAATTTCACGTAGCCCGTAATGGCCTCTTCAATTTCTGTCGCCAAAATATATTCTTCGGCGGTATGCGACCTAGCACTATCGCCAGGTCCTATTTTTATCGATGGATAGGGAATTAATGCCCAGTCTGAGAGCGTTGGTGATCCATATACCTCCATGCCTAGTTTATTTAACACAGCCCAAATTTCATGCTCTTTGGGAGTCGCGCTCGCTTTCATCCGCTTGCTCCGACAGCTAAGTTCACCAAGCGTATTCGCCTGCAAATAGTGGAGAACTTCATCATGGGTATAATGCTCATTGAGACGAATGTCCAAAGTATAATAGCAGGCATCGGGAATGCTATTGTGCTTGTTGCCTGCATGGATGATGGTAAGGTTTAGTCCTACTTCCCCCAAAGTATCTGAAACTTTATCAAAGCGAACCCTACGATAGAAATCGATATCTGCCATTGCTTTGTAGATGGAATTATCCCCTACGTT
>CAZUIT010000101.1:0-3464 GCA_964620355.1 uncultured Burkholderiales bacterium
TCTTGCGCTCGCGCTTCAATATTTCTCTGAGCTTTTTGTGCTCTTTTGAATAAATTTCGTTGCGCACAACTCTGCCAGAAAAGTAATATCCGACACGACATAAATTCCACTCGGAATATATTCCAAACAGTTATATTTTGATGTAAATTGCTGAAAGATCAATTTATAATGGTGAGGGTCAATAGTTAGTCAATTGGCGCGGGGGATGAATGTTAGATCGAATTGAAGCTTTGGAGCGACTACAAAAACTAAGGGAGGCTGGCGTTCTTGATGAGCATGAATTCGAAACTCAAAAACAGAGCGTCTTCAACATCAATAGCCATTCCCAACCTTCAGTTGATACCGAAGACGTCGATAGTGACGACCATCGAGTCATCCTAACGGATGAAGATGTTAGCATTGATAATGCGCTGAGAGGGCGGCGGCGGTTCAACATTTACAAGTTCATCGCCGTAACAATAGCTTTCGTATATGTAGCTATAACGCTCGACCTTCCGGATATTGCTGAAGACACATTCTCCAAAATTTTAGTCGTCGCGGCACTTGCTGCATCCCACTTCATTTTAGACATTATTTATGATGCGGCACCAATTGTCGCGATGGTTCCCGTCTCAATCATCCTTAGTATGCCCCCTTACCTCATTGGCGTTCTGATAAGCGGCACCACAATGGGTGTCGTCCTGGGCCTCTGCGCCTTCTTCTCTTCGATGATCCACGGTTATCGAGGGAGTAAATATTTCGGGAGAAGAGATAATGTCTGACATCATTGATGGACTAGAACGATTGCAAAAGCTTCGCGACAGCGAAACCATAACCGATGCAGAATTTGAAAGCGAAAAGGCCAAAATTCTCTCAGAAACGAGCAAAAATGAGTTTGATAATTATGAGCCTAGTGATGATCGCTATAGCGGAGGTCATTCATCGTCGATTGGCATAAAAGAATCTGTCATCGCTGGAATCTTGGCACTCGCTATAGGTTGGCTGATCTTCGGAGGCGACTATCTTTCTCTTCTGCGAGACGATGAAATCAGCGACGAACCCATAGAGTCTAGAATTGACAATGAAATGCTGGCGGATTCAGTCCCAGAGGAACCCAAAATCGAATACAAGTTTGAAATTGAAAACGAGGCTTATCAGGGGGTATTTGGGGGAATCCAAACCAGATACATACTCAAAAACACTAGCGAAGTTCCCGTACAATTGTCTTACGTGAAAATTAATAAGAACGACAGCTGTATCGCCTATGTCCGCAATAAGCATAATAAGACGTTTGACACGTTCAGCACGGTTCTGTCTCAATCGGATGATGATGGCGAAATTCTATCTTCGAGTAACTTTCAGGTAGGCCTTGCAGTTGCCGTTCAATATGACGAAAGGACATGTGGCGAGCTCATCTACGCTGATGTCACACTGGCAGATGGCGCCACTGTAGAATTAGAAAAATTATACTGAACAACCGGATTATGCGGCGAGGCCCACCCTGCGCTCAGGAGAGGGGATACAGATTTGTATGGTGCAACATAGGTTTATAAGCAAAATTTGATGATTGATTTCTGGTTATAATTACCGGATGTCATTAAATATGATATCCGAAAAGCAGCCTTATTCAAGACCTATAACTGAGAAAAAACTTCTAAAGCTCTCGATCAATGCCGGACTTTTTAACAAGTATCCGACAGCGAACGAGATCGCGTACAAAGAGGGCTTTGAACCAATTGACGTAACTCTTAGTGAGCTTGCCGATACAATAAAAAGTGGGGCAGCATTCTCCTACAGATTCCGAGATGGAATTCTAGACTACAAGCATTTTCAAGAAACTGATGTACTTTGCGTCGATTTTGATGGCGGCATGACGATTCAGGAGGCGCTCAATGACCGAGTGGTAAAGTGCTATGGGTCATTGCTGTACACTACCGCATCCCATAGCCCCGATATGGACCGTTTTAGAATTGTATTTGTCTTACCCAGAACGATAACCAAATCGAGAGAACTTAAGATAGCATGTGCTTCATTAACCCGACGCATAACGGGGGATATGAAACCCAAAAAAATTGAACAAACGTTCTTTGGGTCATTCGAATGCAAAGATCTGTTGATGCTCGGAAACTCAATAACAAACGCATTCCTCTCAAGCCTTATTAATGACCATGACATTGAATTGAGAAAGGAATCTTACGGACAAGATGATGTAACCACAAATCGATCAAGACAAGTTTGGCTGAAATCAAAAAAAGTGAAACTGGCGAATGGTTCAGTCATCAAGCTTGGTAGCATAAAGAACGGCACTTCAATTCGATGTCCAGTTCACAAGGACAATAGGTATGCTGCGTTTGCTGGCTTCAACGATAACAATAAAATGTATGTCCGATGCCCAGTATGCAGGAAAGTGTGGTGGATAGAATCTGGTGGCCCGACTTATGGTTTTGATGATTTTGACAAAGTTCTTTCCAGTCTCGAACAAGGAGCATCAGGCCTCAATCCTAATGGAAATGAAGGTAAATTATTTCACGGCGGCGTCATCAGTCTAAATGCAACAATCAACAAAATTGAGTTTCAATCGGAGCGCTACCTGAAAATTGACAAATTAGCCAACGGACTAACTTTCATAAAGAGCCCGAAAGGAACTGGTAAAACACATTTTTTGGAAACGGAGGTAAAGCGCTACGGAGAACGTTTTGGTTCACTCGAAGAGTATGAAATTGCAACGGATGATGAGGAAAAACAAGTTCACGCCAATCGGTCAGTACTTCTGATTGGACATCGGCGGGCATTGATCAAAAACATATGTACTCGGCTAGGCTTGAATTGTTACCTCGATGATAAGACGGAGCCAGACGGCAGAGAAAGACGGGAACAGGAAATTTATGCCAGGAAAAAACGCTATGGTGTTTGCCTAGATAGCATTTCGAAAGTGCGGGACCATCATTATGATATGGTCGTCATTGATGAATCTGAGCAAGTGCTGCAACACTTCCTTTCCGAAACAATAGGCTCAAAGCGCACAGAATGTTTCGAAATATTTTCTGAAATTTTACGAAATGCATCTCGTGTTATCTTATTGGATGCCGATCTAGGTTGGACCACCTACAAAACCATAAGGTCGATTTACTCACCCAAGCAACAAAACCAAACCAAACCCAAAACTACTCCATCGGCAACGTTCTATGTCAATCGGTGGGTAAGTGAAAATCGTTCGATCTGTATCCATTCAAAGCAGGAATCCTTGGAAGAGAGGCTTATAGCAGACATAGTTGATGGAAAGAGGGTTTTTGTCACATCCAATTCGAGAGGTTTGATATCGGCCCTTGATCAAAAGTTGGATAAATTAAAAAAAGCTGATAATTCTAAGATAGTGAAAATAGTCGTCACTTCGAAAAACTCTAAAAGCAAAAAATCTCAAAAATTCATAAACGATATTTCTGCAGAAATACTGAACAACTGACCGGCTGACGCCGGTAGGTTCA
>CAZUIT010000102.1:0-3404 GCA_964620355.1 uncultured Burkholderiales bacterium
ATCACAGTAAGCACTGTTTTCAAAGAGGCACAGTCAGCGTTTTCAAATAAGGATTATGCTACTTCTATTGAAAAGTATTCCATTCTCATTCGCGAAAATCCGAAACACTATTGGTTGGTACATCGCAGAGGCCAAGCCTATAAAGGAAATGGAAATTTTGACAAGGCACTTCGCGATTTCGGGCTTGTCATACAGAATGACCCGGAAAATAAGGAACAGGCATTATTAACCTGTGCCTTGATTTACCAGTATGAGTTGGGGAATTATGATCGTGCCAAGCCCTATTATTATGAGATTATTGAATATTACCGTACTGCAAGACCTCAAAATAGCCTGGAAAGGGATTTATTAAAACATACGGTTAGTGGCGCCTATTCTAACCTCGGGCGTATTGCAATTGAAGAAAAGAATTACGATGAGGCCATTACCCTATTCACTCAGTCTATAAAACTCGCGGATTCAAATTTTAGCAAGTATTACAGGGCATTTGCCTATTATAAATCAGGAGATACTGTCGCCGCTATTGAAGATTACAATAACTCCATACAAGTGGTCAAAAGGCATTTCGTGGAGGACTTTCCTGCTTCAAAAATCAATCAATGTGATACCTGTGGATTTAGTTTTGATTCGGATGAATATTTGCTCTTGCCTAGGTATAGCAGCTTATCACTTGTTCAGTCGGAACGTGACATGTTGGATTCTTTGGTGGCTAAAATGGTTGCTGATCCAATGCGATATATTGATGCCGCCTTAAATAATAGGGATTCGCTTTTTATAGTTGGAGAGGATACACTCAACAATTTGTATAAGTAGTCTCCATCCGCCCTACTCGAGTTCGAAAGACATCATTTGGACTATTCAGCTACATGGGCAACAATTATTTTATCTGTCTGTCTGGCTATCTGTCTGTCTGGCTATCTGTCTGTCTGGCTATCTGTCTGTCTGGAATTCTTGGTTCCTCTCAATCCCGTTGGCTATGTGGATGAAACCTCTTCTCAAACCGCTCTTTGTGCTCCCGTTTAAAAGCCTCCATATCTTTAGGAAAAGGATGTTTCCAGCGTCGGTGACTCCATAACCAAGCCTGGGGCTCAGCAATGATATCGCGCTCCAAGCGCTGTACATAGGCCTCAGTAATTTCTCCATAGCCCATTGTTTTTGGGTCTTCGCAAAGCAACTCCGTTTGTGCTACATAGGTACCATCCGTCTCTTGCTTCAATACCATATAAACAACTGCCATACCATAGGCATGAGCCATAAACTCTGGGCCGAATGCAAAGGCTGTTTCATGGCCAAAAAAGGGCATCCAATAGGAATTATCGGGAGCAGGAGATTGGTCACCAAGAGTGAGGATGGCCAATGGCTCGCCATTGATTTCTTCATTTAATATTTGCCGATAATTCTGGGCATGAATTACATGCATTCCAAAGCGCTCTCTTCGCGCATTGATTTGCTGGTCGAGCTTAGCTTTTTGAATTTTTTTTCCAATGCCAAAAGCACGGTGAGGAAGCAGGGCATTTTGGGCAGTGATGAAATACTCCCAGTTCTCGAGGTGAGAAGAAAGGAGTATGACACTTTTTCCTTTTTTATACAAGTCTTCAAAAAGTGCTGGATTATCTACCCGTATTTTTTTTAGAAGACTTTTTTCGGAAATACTCAAATTTTTGATGCCTTCTGCAATGAGCTTAGACAGATGTCTGTAAGAGTCAAATAGCAACTTGCGTTTATTCTCTTTCGTCCAAGTCGGGAAGGCCCGTTGGATATTTGCCTCAATCACCTCCTTTCTATAGCCAATCACATAACGCAATACGGCGTATGCAAGCCAAGCAATTCCATACAAAACCCATAAAGGGAGCAGAGATAAAGGATGAATAAGGAAGCGATACAGCATCTGGCCGCAAGTTAGGGAATCAGACTAAAAAAAAGCCCCGACACACTTTTGTGGCCGGGACTTAGGAATGATGAAATAAATTTGGCTTATCTCAACAGGGTTATCGTTCCGTAGTATTCAAATTCCTTTCCGCTGAGGGAAGTCACCCGAACTACATATACATATACATCTTGCTGCACATCTTGGCCTTTGTAGCGTCCGTCCCAGCCTTCCTTGATATCGGCAGATTGGTACAGCTTTTCGCCCCAACGGTTAAAGACTGTAATTTCAAATGTTTCAAATCCATCTGCAATCACGAAGAAGCGTTCATTGATGGTTTCTCCGAAATTATTTGGTGTAAACGCATTTGGTATAAAGACAGTGATATCCGGCCCAATATGAATATTGCCTGTATCAAATGCCTCGCAGCCATTATCAGCTATAACGTTCAAACGAACTAAGAAAGTACCCGTGTCTGCTTCATCCAGTACTGGATATTCAAAATAGGGATGCTGCATATCGCTGGAACTATTGTTTTTATCGCCAAAAGTCCAGTACCAATCGACAATGTTGGCAGGAGATTCAACGGTTGACAAATCTTTGAACTGTATTCCAGGTAAGGCCACCGTAGTTTCCCATCGGTTTACACTGAAGTCGGCAACCGGAGTTGGCAATACCTCAATTTGCACAGGAGCAGCATTCTGAATACATCCTCCTTCTTCCACACGACTGGTTACGCGCAAGCTCACCGTATAGGTATTGGCTCCGGTAAATACTTCCTCCAAAGTTTTCACCTCGTCACTTCCCGTTTTCACCGTGCCATTTCCAAGATCCCACTCATAGGTAGCTCCCGGACTTGCATCACTAATTGCTTGTAGGTTAACAGTCAATGGATCACAGCCTTTGATTGGGTCAGCGTCGATGCTCGCACTTGGCAAGGGGAAAATTTCCACGTGTTTTGCAATGCTAGCGGGTGCACAGTAGCGGTTATTGGTGGTTTGTGCTACTAAATTAAATCCGAGGGCATCGTTGTCAATCGCACCAGGGAAATAGGAGCTCTTGAAGGTAGTTGCCGTGTTTTGTCCAGAATTTGCCGAACCAAAGCTACCATCACCCAGGGTCTCTATTATAATGCTGCTCGCATTGCTGGTTTTAATCTCGAGCTCGTAGGTTTCGCCTTCGCAGGCTTTATCCGAAGTAAGTAACTCAATCGTAGGAGCAGCCTGCACTTCCATTCCAAAGCTATCCTCTACCGAGCAGCTTGTGCTCATGTTCGTATAACGGTATTTTAGAAGATGTTTGCTTGCAATCCCTGCAGTTACGGGGTTAAACTGAAATCCACTTACACCATTTCCGGACCATACCCCTCCTGGGAGATTGGTTTTAGTATTCAAGTCGATGATTCCTGCATTTTCACACCATCCATCAAGAGGCGTTAATTGCAAGTCTGGGATACCTTTGATTAAGGTACTTACAGTGTCTGCTTTTTCGCAGCCTTCTTGAGTAACGGTGTAAACAAAGCGTGCATTTATTCCTG
>CAZUIT010000103.1:0-3285 GCA_964620355.1 uncultured Burkholderiales bacterium
CTTAAGCTCAACTTCCTTCTCAGCAAGCCTTTTGGTCTTATTCCTGTTTTTTACCACCAATACGGAGAGCGCGAATAAGAGCAGACAAAGACTCGCCATTAAAATCAGTTGGAATCGTCGCTTCTGTAGTTCCGCTTCTTGTTTCAATAACGAAAGTGATTTGGCCTCATTCTGAAACTTCTGTTCAGCATCTATCATAGCCTTTATGCGGGCTGCGTCCAATAGGCTATCGTTGAATACTTGATAAATCTTGAGGAATTGATAGGCCTGAAGACTGTCTCCTCTCCGATCGAAATAACGCGACAATTCCTTAGCGGATGCTTTTATGGAGGATGGGTTTTCTAATGAATAAGCTAATTCTAAGGCCTGCTTAAGTTTTGTAGGAATGGAATCTTCTTGCCCTATTTGCTCATAGTAACTCGCCCATTGTTGGTAACTCATTAAACGAATGCTTGGATCTTCGTAGGCGTTCAAATACCTGTCGAGCCGCCTAAGTGAGTTCAACCAGGCTGACTGGCGATTTTCGACTTCAGCAATATTTCCTTCCAATAGATAGAGGTAGGCAATCTCTGCTGTATCACCGAAAGCCATTAAATGCTGATAGGCCAAATCTAAAAACAGTTTGGCTTCTTCCAATTTTCCATTTTCAAGATTGATAGTGGCTAAATTCAGGGCTAAATCACTTTGTCCTTTTCTCGCAAAGCGTTTCTCATCTGCCAAATTGCCAAATAATCGATAGGCCTCCAGAAAATAGCGCTGCGATTGCTCCAAATCACCTAAGGAATAGTAGAGGGACGCCACATTATTCAACGAAGAGGCTCGACTTAAAGCATCTTCTCCCCTATCCGCTAAATCTAAAGCACGAAGCTGGTAGAACAGCGAACGTTCAAAATCGCCCTGTTCTTGATAGCAAATTCCCAATCGTCGGTAAGCCGCCCCCTTGGCCAAACTATCGCTCGAATGACCTTGAACGAACTCGAGTAATGAAGCAATTCTATCCAACTGTACTTGCTCTTTACCCGTCTCATCGATGCGCAATAATTCCTTCTCCCATGCTTTTTCTTGAGCAGAAAGCACGGCAGCTCCAAACAGAACCAAAAGTAGAAGAGTTAAAACCCGAAGCATTAAGGAAGCATATAGAACCAGCCGCTCTTTAAGTAATCATTTGCATGGTTTAATGGCGCCAGGTCTAATACAATGGAACAAGGTGCTGCAAACGACATAGCGTTGGCACCGCTTAAGAGGATGCTCGCTGAATCTTGAGACTTAGGACCTGGAGCAATCTGAACAAAAAGTATGGCCTGTGGTCTGTTCGTTTGACTCGCAGCAATGCTCACTGAACTTATCTGAAATAAATAATGAGGCGTGGACTTATTTTTAATTTCCAAACTTACTGTAAAATCCTGTCCTGGACCATTGCGCAAAATGCTGAAGCTGCTCAAATAAAGATCATCTAACAAGCCTTCATTGACCGGAATAAAAGGCGTACCAACCTCCTTATTGGGTGGGGGGAATTTAGTCGTTTTGATAATTCCTCCTCCACGCAAAGAGAGTGGAGAACCTGCCGCGATATGAGCCAATTGCGCTTCATTGAAACCACCCAAATGACCCGCCGCTGGTTGAATGGAGCTGAAGGTTTCACAGGTATTGGTAGGATTTAAGTTGGCTTCAAAATATTGGGTTAATGGGTCATAATGCAATGGCCCCGTAGTACCTGGATGACCATTAAAAGATGCCGTAACGGAATAGTTATCATTCTCGATAGAATGACCGAATTGTAAGAATGAAAGTTGTGCCATAGTTGGAGTAAGTTATTTTATTCATTTGACGCATGCAAATTGCAAATATTCAAAATGAATTAACTACTCAATTACCATGAGATTTTAATTGCCAATTTAAAAGTTCCAATAACCAAGTTCTGAGGAATGTTATATGGACAATTTGCCGTGAAGCTCCCCAATTCCCCGCATAATGGAGTTTGGGCGCGAATTTATGATCCTTTAAAAAATATGGACTATGGAATTTCCTTATTGGAATTTAAAGGGAACTAAAATGAATTAACCATTTACTCCCCACTAAACTTCCCCTTTTGTCTGTCCATTTTCCTTAAAATCCATATACATCCAAATGAGGCGGGCTGCAGCGCTGCGGTTGGGTTCCCATTGTTCTGCGCGAATATTCATTTGGCGCTTTAGTTCCTTTAAGCGAACACCTTTCATATCGAAAATCTCAGCAAAACCTTGTTGAACCACCAAGTCTTCTAGCGGGAAAACATCTTTGCGGCACATCCCAAAAATCATCAACATCTCTGCTGTCCATTTTCCTACCCCTTTAATTTGGGTGAGGAAATTGATTAGGTCAACATTGAGCATGTCATCGAGCATTTCATCCGTCACTTGGTTTTCAAGCCAGAAGCGCGAAATATTTTGCATATAAGTTGATTTTTGTCCGGATAAACCAGCTTCTCGAAAATCTTCAAATGGCATATCTAAGACATCCTGAGGCGTAGGTTTCTCCTCTGGAAATCGTTTGAGGAATCGACCATGAATGGTCGCACCAGCAATACCAGAAACTTGCTGAAAGGCAATTGCTCGCAGCATATAATTAAAATAGTTAGGATGAGGGGATAGCTCATCTAGATCAAACTCATGAACGGCATTATGAAATACAGGGTCATGCTTAAACAGGGAATTAGGCATACACGAAAATAACGCAAGGAGTGTGAATATTTAACGCTTTCAATTTCAAAGCAAGTTTTTAGAACCCCTTTAGTCACAAGGATTAGCGCAATTTCATCCATCTATTCGCTAGTGAAGATTGACTAGAAACCATGATGAAGAATTCTCCCAAAATGACGACCCAATTCCGAAATGGAAAAAATTCCCCACTATTCATTGGATTCTTCAAAATGGTTGGGTCAAAACTTTGCTAGGTAACATTTGGTGAAATCCGGGAAGTTTTGATTCAAATTTAAAATTGAGATATGCACAATCAGTGGTGAATAATTTTCGGTGGATATCGACGAATTAAGGAGTGAAGTGCCTTAAAATAAGCTTAGTTCCTTGGCTTTGGGGGAAGGTTAAAAGTGAATTCAGACAGGGAGAAAGAGAAATTCAAACGTAAGAAACAGTGAGTGTGGTGCTAGGGCTAATCAAGAATGAGAAACAGGGTAACTTCGCTCTCACTCTCCGCACTCTAAACTAAAAAAGCCAGCTAAATTAGCTGGCTTTTTTTTTCGGTAGCGGGACTAGGACTCGAACCTAGGACCTTCGGGTTATGAGCCCG
>CAZUIT010000104.1:0-1286 GCA_964620355.1 uncultured Burkholderiales bacterium
GTGATATTTGGTCAGGCTTGCTCAGTATACCGGTTGAACAAATTGGTATTCACGACGATTTTTTCCGATTGGGCGGCGATAGTATTGTCAGTATCCAATTAGTGAGTCGACTAAGGCAACAATTAAGTCTTACAATTAATGTGAAAGAGATTTTCCAATATAAAACGATTCAGCGACTTTGTGATTATGTTTTATGCCAAGAAAATAATAAAGCACATCAAATGGTTATCAAAGCAGAGCAAGGCATTCTTGAGGGTATGGTGCCTTTAATTCCAATTCAAAACTGGTTTTTCCGCCAAAAGTTTAAAAATCCGCATCATTGGAATCAATCGTTTTTGATTAAAGTACCACAACTGGAGCATAAACGATTAGAAAGGAGTATCGATGCTTTAATTGAACGACACGATGCATTTAGGTTACGTTATACTCGAGAAGGAAGCGATTACACGCAATATTATGATAAGAAAATGATTCGCCAGCCTATTCATTATTTAAATGAGAAATCGTTAGGCGTGCCTGAAGAGGCTCCTGAGTTTTCATCAAAATTAGAAGAAATCTTTACGCAGTGGCAAAGCAGTTTTCATATCGAAGACGGACCTCTGTACAGCATTGGTTATATTGAAGGTTATGCGGATGGCAGTAGTCGACTCTATTTTGCGTTGCATCATTTAATTGTGGATGCTGTGAGTTGGCGAATTTTGTCAGAAGATTTAAGTCGATTGTATGCTGGAGAAGATTTAGGTGATAAAGGAAGTAGTTATCGTCAATGGGTTGAAACGGTTAATTGTTACAGTGAGGAACACCCATCGGAGGGTATCTACTGGGAAGAAATATTATCTGGATATCGACGAGAATCTGATGGTCTGAATGACTTGATATTGAAAGAGGAAACATTCCATCAATCTAATATGAGTTTAAGTGAAGAGGAAACGCATCAATTACTGCATGGTTGTAACAGGGCTTATAACACACAAATTAATGATTTATTGTTAACAGCTTTAGGCTATGCATTGCGTGATTTAACAGGTCAAGCCGTGAATTATGTGATGTTAGAGGGGCATGGTCGAGAAGCGATTAATTCGGAGCTGGACATAACTCAGACAGTAGGTTGGTTTACTACCATGTATCCATTTTGTTTGGAAACGATGGAGACGATAGGTCAAAGTATTAAATTAACTAAAGAGCGGTTTCGCAGTGTACCTAATCATGGGTTGGGATATGGGCCGTTGTTAGGTTATCGAAAAGAGGTTCAACCAAGAATTAATTTTAACTATTTAGGGCAATTT
>CAZUIT010000104.1:1386-3108 GCA_964620355.1 uncultured Burkholderiales bacterium
TTTTTTAACAGCAAGCGATGTTTCTAATGTAGTAAGCCAAGCTTATTTAGATAAATTGCAAAAAGAACAAGAACTTGAAAATGTTTTTCTAGCGAACAGTCTTCAGCAAGGGTTTATTTATCATTCTTTAAACCAAGGTGAATTAGATGATGCCTATCGAGTTCAAATTGTCTGGGAATATCATAATGCGATCGATGTTGAGTGCATGCAGTTGGCATGGCGTTATGCACAAAGTCGTTTTCCTAGTTTACGCATGCATTTTTCTTGGGAAGAAGAGCTTGTTCAAGTCGTTGAGAAGAATAGTCTTCTTGACTGGCGCTTTGTTGATTTCAGCAAGCATAAAAAGAGTTCAATCCAAAAACGTATTATTGAATTACAAAATTCAGATAGAAGTGTACCTTATGATTTGAGTAAAGGCCCCTTATTTCATATATATTTCATTAAACATCCATCGGAATGTTATACCTGTATTTTGAGTAGTCATCACGCAATCTTAGATGGATGGAGCAATCCGATACTACTAGAGTATGTTCATGACACTTATAATCGATTATTGACAGGACAAGATATTGATACGTGTCGAGATGAAGCTTATGGAGAAGCGCAGCATTATTTATTTCAAACTCAAGAAGATAATAAGCAATATTGGCAAGATGCGGTTGCCAAAATCAATGGTCGAACTGATTTGAGTGGATTGTTGAAATTAAGTAAAAGATCAGAAAATTTAAGACAATATAAACACATCAAAATCCAAGCTAGCCAAGAAATTAACATTAGTGGAGTCCTTTATTCTGGTTTGAAAGAGCTATCACGCGAAGAGGGTGTAACAATCAATGCAATATTGCAAACGGTGTGGCATAAAGCGCTTAGGATATATGGAGATAATGCACAAACGGTTGTTGGTACGACAGTATCAGGTAGGAACTTACCTATCGATGGTATAGAGGAATCTGCTGGACTTTATATTAATACCTTACCCTTGATTGTAAATCATAGAGAGGAAGAGTCTTTTATTGATTTTGTTAAAAGAGTTCAAAAGGGTATTAATGAATTAAATACAAGGAGCAATATCAGCTTATCAAGTTTGCAAGAAAGTGGTCAACGGTTATTTGATAGTTTATTCGTTTTTGATAATACTCCAACAATCAGTAGTGCAGCAGACTCTACGAAAAATTTAACAATAGTCTCATGTGGTGGAACTGAAAAAACAGACTACCCATTAGAGATTGTGGCGCAAGAAAAAGAAGGTTGTTTATATTTTATTTTTAGATACGCTGGAGAACTATTTTCTCACTCTATGATTCAATCGGTATTAGAGTTGGTTAAGTTACTGTTGAATCAATTAGTTGAGAAACCATTTCAGGCTGATGCTGAGTTAGATTATTTAGAAAAAGCTCAACAACAGGAGATCCTTTATAGTTGGAACCAAACAGAAAAAACTTACCCTGAAGATACAAGCATTCAAGCAATGTTTGAGTTGCAGGTGGCTGAGACACCAGATAATGAGGCACTGGTGTATGAATCAGTACGGTTGAGCTATAAAGAACTCAATGTTAGGGCGAATCAATTGGCGCATTATCTGAGAAATGAGTTTGATGTTAAGGCAGATACTTTGGTAGTATTGTGTTTAGATCGCAGTGAATTAATGATTATTGCGATACTCGCTGTACTAAAAGCGGGTGGTGCTTATGTACCGATTGATCCAAGTTACCCAGATGATAG
>CAZUIT010000105.1:0-3055 GCA_964620355.1 uncultured Burkholderiales bacterium
TAAAGAAGGCATCGATGTCGAGTTTTTTACCTTCAATTTCGAAACGGCCAATACCGGCTAAATTTGGATGATCTCGGCTTAGCTCACCCGAATCTATCAAATCAACCCATTCCAACATGTCGCTGTGACAGAGAACTTTCTTATACTCTTTGATCTCCTCAAAAGAGAATCCGTAATTCTGAAGTTCGATAGCAAGGGAAATCCAAAGCGATTCAACAAAGTCAAACTCCTTTCGTTTGCCCTCAATAATCGGCTCAATGAACATCCCTTCTTTATTCCAATTGGATATTTGACGGTTAGTCAAGCCAAGATCACGACCTGTCAATCTCAATTTTTCATTGATCGCCATTAGGCTTCCAAACTGTATCAATTCCTCTTGGGAAAGCTCTCCTTCTTTGAACATGACTCAAAGCTATGGAAACATTCTATAAAATACAACCATGTATCTAGCAACGCCATTTTTGATGGTGGTGTACACCTTAAAAGTAGCTTTGAGTAGTTAATTCTAAAAAAACAGAAACGAAACACACCACTTGTCGCTGAATTCTTCTACCCTTATCCTCTTGCAGTTTTGGCTTATAAGGTAGCCCTTTCATCAATATCGGGTCATCTTAAGTGTTTAATTTGCTCAAAGAACATGAATAGAAATAAAAGAGTAAATCAAGATCCTGATGAAAAAATGTCCGGTTATCCGGACAAGTTGCTCGGAAAAGACGAATTTTCCGAAGGGTGTGAGTCGTAGAAGGTTTTCAGTCCTAATTTTCACGGTTTTCAATCACTATGCCAATGCCAATCGGGAATTTTCTGCCGGGCTACCAGCTAACCAGACAAGATGATTGTAAAAGACATTAAACACGCTTAGACCAACGAAATTGACCACGATAGAATTCCAGAATTATAAGAAGTTACATAGGTTTGAATTGACCGAAAATTTCCATTTTTTCCAACATGCCAATAACTTGGAACTAACAATTATTCAAAATTCAATAATTGTGTTGATTGAAAATTAATATAAAACCAAGTATCAAGGTGAAGCACCAATATCGGGTCTTCCAGAGATATTTCCATTTGGAAAACATCATTTTCATTTAAACCCATTTCACCCATGGTAAAATTTTCACTTGAAGCATTTTTCCAAATAAATCCGTAGTATTCATAATAATCTACTGGAAATTCAATATGAGTTTGACTTACCATAGCTATTTTTGGATTAGCTAAGGTTATTGCTCTTTTACTTCGTATTTTCAATGTAACCAGAAAAGAATCAACCTTTGGTTGACCTTCATTAAAATTTACAACTATTTCATCATTCCTGTTTTCTGCAAAAAATGCAATAATTTCAGGCTTTCTAGTTACTATGGAACTGTCATTAATGCTAATTTTTAAGCTGTCTTGGATCTTAAGCACATAATTCCACAGACTAGAACTTCCATATTCAGATAGTGGTGTGTAATACTTTATTCCATCGTTTTGCATTTCAGGAACTGCCTTATCTAAAATTCTAATCCCCCGAAATAACTCATTCGGCATTCTTCGATTGTTCAGAATATATATCTGGGAATCTGAGGCCATTTCATAAATTAAAACCATTTGATTTCCAGAAAGTTTTGAATCCCAGTCTGAATATAGAGCTAAGTTAGTTAGCAAATCAAAGTCAGGCTCTGCCGTCATTTGACTAGTGTTGCTGCTGCATGAAAAAGCAACTAACAACAAATTAATTATTAAAATTCTTTTCATAACTACTCGGATTACTTAGGGAATAACAGCTTGGTTTTGGTTTGAATAACTCCACCTCCTTGTCCAGCTGAAATATCAAAGGGGGCGAAACTGAATCCTTTAAAAGTTCCATTCCAATGATGAGAATGAGAGCTCCAATCTCCGTTTACAAGGATAAAGCTCGAGTAAAATCTTGATGTTCCCATTCCTGCAAATCCATTGATAAATTCAGGCTTAAATCGGCTTTCAAAAGTCTCCTTTGGACTCAAATCATAACGACTATAGGTAGCTTTCAATTTTAATGCTGTAACTCCACCGCTCCAACCAATTGAAAATTTACTGTCGTCAGGCTTGAAACCCCAGGCTGTAAACCCATAACCCCTTATCCTGCCTGCCATAATTCCTGAACCGCCGTTTGCGCCATTTATAAATGAGGCAAGAAAGCTTGCATCCAAAGATAACCCTTTGAAATCTAGCTCCCCATAATACCAATCTCCGCTTCTATCCGCAACATCCTCTCGATTATACAGCATCACATCAACAGGCCAATTTCTGTCACCAACACCCTTAGTCTTTTCTGCCGCTTTAAACCGCTTCACTCCCGTGCATTCAATCCATCCTTCTTCATTTCGACCATAAAAATAGACCGCCAATTCATCGATTGGTGTCTGGTCATTCCATAAAAGGGTAGCACTGGTCCTTCTTGGATTGTTCTCGGGGTTCAAAATTAAATACGGGTGTTTCTCATAAAATTTCGGATTATCGAAACCATGATTTAAAGCATAATAGGTAATTCGTCTCGCTTCCAACAGATTTGCGCTTAAAATCGCTGCCTTAACTCTTGCAGATTGCACTGGACTATAAATTCTTAAAACATAACCTGCGCCTTCTGCATCTATGCCATTAATGACTTTATTCTCTGCAAAACAATATGGGCTATTCGCAGGGTATTTCGCCCGAAGTGGGTCTAAACTTAAAAATCTTCCAAGCCTTGAATCATGAATTCTAAATTCAAACACGATTGTATTCCCCAACCCCGCTTTCTCATTATCCTTCTCTTGTCCATTAAATCCATATCGGTAATCCGCTGAATTATCACAAATGGTATGATAAACCACTCGGTCATAGGTTAGGTGAATATCATCCAAAAGCGCATACTCCCCGATATTGTATAAACGCAGTTCCACTGATGTTCTTGGAGGCACAAAGTTTAGGTTAATGGCGGTGAGTCCTGACGACCCCACCATCTGTGAGGCTAAGGTACCATTATTTGCAGGATTGATTACTGAATTGGCCCCCGTTCAAGTCGGACAAGATTATAGATAGAAATCTATAACTT
>CAZUIT010000106.1:0-2786 GCA_964620355.1 uncultured Burkholderiales bacterium
GTACACGGAAGTAGTCATAGTTTCTCAACGATCAATAGATGCAATCCAATCAGAGAAACCAATATCGAATATTTACGATCCTCATTTAGGATGGGGAATGTCTTTTCATAGAGGAGGGATGAGTGAATCTGATACAAGATAAATGGATACCGGTTAAGCGTGCAGACGGTACGTCATGCAAAATTGCCCCCTGGGAAATTGGATTAGATAACAATCCGGTGTCGGAGATTCGTACACTTAGGCCGGATTTTAGAGGAGGAATTTACCAGTTCCTAATCGGTTTAGTGCAAACGGCTTACATGCCGGAGGACAACAAGGAATGGGCAGAGATCTATGAGACGCCACCTTCCTACGAAGAGCTAAGAAGTGCTTTCGAAACTTACAAAAAAGCGTTCGAATTGGTAAACACGAACGGCCCTGCGTTTATGCAAGACTTTGATTTACTTGAAGAGGCTGAAGAAACAGAAGTTCGAGGCCTACTTATCGATTCTCCTGGAGAAAATACAATCAAAAAAAATCTAGATCATTTTATAAAACGCCATTCGGTGGCTGGTTTATGCGATACATGTACTGCAGTCGCGCTATTTACCCTCCAAACGAACGCACCGGCTGGAGGTCAAGGTAACAGAACAGGTTTAAGGGGAGGCGGACCCCTAACGACCCTCATTATTGGCAGTACTGGTACTTCAGTCTGGAAAAACGTCTGGCTGAATATTTTGCCTAAAGAAATCTATTTTAAGAATACACCCAATAATACTATAGCCGACATTTTCCCTTGGATGGGAAACACCAAGGAAAGTATTAATGATAATGAAACCCATCCACATCAGGTGAATCAGCTTCAATTATATTGGGGAATGCCCAGAAGAATTCGACTTCGACAAGAAACCGACCGAGGGCTATGTAGTATATGTGGAGCAGAAGGAGAGGTTCGGAAAAGTTATCGAGCCAAGAACTACGGGACAAAATACTCCAGTCTATGGTTGCATACGCTTAGCCCTTACCGTAAACAAGAAGAAAAAGATGGTAGTGTCAGTCTGATAGCCATAAAAGGTAAGCAAGGCGGTTTCTCTTACCCTGACTGGCTCAATTTAACCTTAGCAAATGGAAACAACAACTGCGAAGCGGCAACTGTTATTAGGTCGTTCTTCGTCGAAAAGAAGCCTTTTCTATTAGATAGCGAATATACCGTTTGGTGTACAGGCTATGACATGGACAATATGAAAGCCCGATGCTGGTACGATCAGACTATGCCAATTCTCTACTTGCCGGAAGCTGAGCGGGAGTTGTTCATCGAGAAAGTACAGTTATTGGTGAACTCAGCGAATGCGGTAGCTAAGATTCTCCGGGACAAAATCAAGGAAGCTTGGTTCGAGCGTCCCAACGAAGCGAAAGGTGACACTTCCAATATAACTACGTCATTTATGGAAGAAACCGAGAAACAATTCTATTCAACTTTAGACAATATTCGGAAAGCGATAATGACGGGCTCGGACCTTGCAATAGTTATGGCTGAATGGAGAACGACAGTAATTCAATCGGCGGAACGACTTTTTGATCGCTTTGCGGTACAGGATTCAGACGAAATTAAGAATATGAAACGTATTGCAGAGGCGGCAAAAGGTTTGAGAAACATACTACATAGTCCCAAAACAAAGTCTATCCAAATATTGAAGGAGGAAGCATGAATAATTATGTGGTTCTTAGGAATGAACAAGACCAACAAAAGCTCCTATCCTGGTGGCGGTCGCTGAACGGACACAGCGAAGACGGCAACGAAGGGAGTGGTCACCGGGCGTGGAGAGCCGAACTCAGACGAGCCGAGAACCCCGAGGATGTTCTTTTGTCCAAAGCTTTTAGGTCTCTTTATTTAGAAATGGTAGACACCTCATGGGCCAAAAATGAATATTTGTTGGCACTATCGGCTGTGGCGGGGATTCTATCACATATTAGCGAACATAAACCTACGCAATCCTTTGCTGAAACGTGTGCGCGACCATTGGAAGGTAAACAGAAATCGCCTGTGAGCGAGCTTCGTTTTTCTCAGTTGCAAAAGAGTAAAACTCTTGACGAGCTTTTTCAAAGAATGAGGCGCGTTCTACAGCTCATAGATCGAAAAGCAAATGTGCTTTCCGTAGCCGATAGCATATTACATTGGTACAAGGAAATGGTAAACGGAAAACCAGAAGCAGAGCCGCGAAATAGGATTCGGGTTCATTGGGGTCTGGAATATTTTCAGAATATGCAGGGCAATCAAGTTCAAGAAAAAGCAAAGAAATAAGGGGTTATAGAATGGGAAATTTTATTCAAGTACACATGTTGACATCGTATCCACCGGCTAATCTTAATCGAGATGATATGGGTAGGCCTAAAACCGCAAAGATGGGAGGTGTTGACCGATTACGGGTGTCTTCGCAAAGTCTGAAACGATCATGGAGAACTTCCGAGCTCTTCCAAGCGACTATGGCGAGTCATATAGGTACTCGAACAAAAGAATTGGGCCACGGTGTCTACAAAAAGTTGATTACAGGCGGAATATCAGAGCGAAACGCGAAAGATTGGGCTCAAGCAATCGCAGGTTCTTTTGGAAAGCTGAAGGCTGCAAATTCCAAGAAACCTGAAGCACTTGAGGAGCTCGAAATAGAACAATTAGCCCACATTTCCCCGGAAGAACTTATTTCCGTTGATGCATTGGTTGAGAAACTCATAAAAGACAAGAAAGAGCCGGTAAAAGAGGATCTTGAGCTTTTACGACATCCAGAAAAGGCGGTCGACATTGCTTTGTT
>CAZUIT010000107.1:0-2767 GCA_964620355.1 uncultured Burkholderiales bacterium
ATCGTCCATGGTCTATGGTCCTTTTATTTTTTGCAATGGTCCATCGTCCATGGTCTATGGTCTTTTTATTTTTTGCTATGGTCCATCGTCCATGGTCTATGGACTTTTTTTTGCTATGGTCTATCGTCCATGGTCTATGGTCCTTTTTTTACCGTGGACTTTTTTCAAGCTACAAGCCTCCATATTCAGTAAATAACTATACTTGAAAAAAAGATGATCCGCTATCAAATCGAAAAGAGCCTTAGACCTGAGGAGTTTATTGCAGTGCTCCAGCAATCGACGCTTGGAGAAAGAAGACCCATTGATGATTTTGAACGTGTCAGTACCATGCTAGAACATGCAGACCTGATTATTACGGCCAGGGATGGGAATAAATTGGTTGGCGTAGCGCGGTCGATTACGGATTTTGTGTATTGTACATACCTCTCAGACTTGGCGGTCGATGTGGAATATCAGCATCAAGGTATCGGGAAGGAGCTTATCCGGCTCACAAAGGAAGCAACTCCTCAAGCAACTACCATACTCTTATCGGCACCAAAAGCAGTGGAATATTACCCACATATCGGCATGACAAAACATGATGCCTGCTTTTTTGTGAAGGACATTAAGGATTTAGCCTGAAGCAAATGAATTTTGGGAAAGTGAAAAAGACGAAAGCCAGTTAAACCATTTCCTTTTCCTGTAGAGTATTGAGATCAAATGCATTTCAGCGATGAAGATAAACGGCGGGATTTTGCCGCTGATGCCCGATTGAATTTTTGTCGAACTGCAATGGAATTTTTATGCCTATTCTTTGAATGTGCTTCTGTAACCTTTTGTCCTATGAAAAACACCTTACTCACCTTCAGCTTTTTCCTTCTTTCTGCATTCCTATACGGTCAAGAGGCAGAAGACATTTTAAAACAGACCTTTGAAAAGTGCCAATCGGTTCAAAACGGAACCTATTCGATGACACGGCATATGAAGTACATGAGCGCTCCTGATACGACCATTCAGCGTTATACATGTGTTTTTAAAAAAATTGCCTTCCGACACTGTTTTTTATTCGGCCTTCAACTCTAGAACCTACTGGAATGACACGTCCTTTTCTAATGCCCTTTATACAGGAGATGAATTCGTTATGCTGAATACTAAGGATAGCTCGGCAACCATCATGTCGAATACGATTTGGGCAGAGAAGATCAAATCATTCGCTCATAATTATAAGTTCTATACGCCACTTACTCATAAGGAAAGTGTTCCTATCCCGAATGATTCTAATTTAGCTGATACGCAGCGTCTTTATAGCTTAATTGGAATTGAACATGTAAACGGAGCAGAATGCTATCATATACAAATAAAAATTCTGCCGTCGGCTGAGGAAGACGACCCAATGAAAACGCTCAGACAGGAATATGATTTTTGGATAAATAAGGACGACTTTATTCCTGTTCAATACGATGTTGCTTTTGATTTGGTGATGAACAACGATACCATGTATCAATACGAGCGCACCATTTTAACAAAATATGAGCTGAATGTACTGAAAGATGAACGCATTTTAACAATGAATGCAATTCCCAAGGTATATAAATTAAAAGATTATGTCCCCTACAAAAGGCCAGAACTTTTACCCTTGGATACTACCGCGCCACATTGGGAATTACTTTCTTTACATGACGAAAAAGTTAGTTTAGACAGCCTCAAAGGGAAGCTCGTTTTGGTCGACTTTTTTTATAAATCCTGTTATCCTTGTATGCTTGCCTTGCCAAGTTTACAAGCATTAAATGAGAAGTATAAAGATCAAGGATTAGAGGTGATTGGGATTGATCCATACGACAGCAAAGAAAATGGTCTTGAAGAATTCCTTGCCAAACGAAATGTGAGCTATACCGTGCTCTTAGGAGGAAAAGATGCCGCGTTGGAATACCGCGTTTCGGCATATCCAACCATGTTCTTAATCGATCGCTCTGGGAAAATAATCTTCATCCAAGTAGGCTATGGCGATGAGACAGAGAAGACATTGGAAGACTTGATTATTAAGAATCTTTGATTTTTTATTACATGACTCACCGCTTTCTTGCCACTAAATCGTTTTATAGCCAAAATTGGAATGATGCTTATCCCGCGATGCCTAGTGCGGTGGGGCGTCCACGAAAAGAGCGAAACCCTTTTTGGGGTTCTCGAACACCTATAAATGCAAATACATGTGAGTAAATTTGGACTTTTCGGCCCCAGTGGCGGCTGGCTTGAGCGGAGAAAAGTCTAAATTTGGTTTTCGTGGTGTCTTTTTTTGGTTCTTTTTTAGCTCATGTCTAGGTCTGTTTTTCAATGGCATTCGCTGAATACTTCGTATTTGGACAAGCAAAAAGGAACAGTCATAGTCAAACTCATACTCCAACGAAAAAAAAACTACGGCCAACACCGCGCTAGCCCAATGCTAAAATTCTTCTTCTATGTGAAGTGATTTACTTAAATTACTCCCGACAATTATCGGGACCGTTTCCAAACTGACGTATGTGCTAAATGAACCGCACTGGGCCAGCGCGGGAAACGTGGACCCTTATTACAATGAAAATAACATCTACTTAATCGCCAAATAGGTTAATCTCAAATCAACCAGTACGATTAGCAACCATTAAGTACTACAGAGCTTCCGTCGATTGTAGACTTTTTTACTATGGTTGAACTTTCATCGACTATGGTGCTTTTTTTTTTACTATGGTCCATCGTCCATGGTCTATGGTCCTTTTATTTTTTGCAATGGTCCATCGTCCATGGTCTATGG
>CAZUIT010000108.1:0-2749 GCA_964620355.1 uncultured Burkholderiales bacterium
CCAGTTCAGTGGACACCCACTTCAACAAAATGGAAAAAATATTATTGGACGCAAAAACTGATCTACCCAGTTGCTGTTATTGGCGAAATCACAAATCGAACCGTTGCGGTCACTCAATTCAAGTTTCTTCTGGCTCGCCGGTTCAAACGAATCTGGACACTGGGAAGTCTTCGTTCCAATACCCTAGACGGCGATTCCGGCCAGAACGTCGTTGAGTGCTTTACGACAATGTACAACATCGTAATGTGTCGCCAAGTCCTTTGGTAAATCTGCTATGCATTCAACTGTTCGATTCATGGAGCTGATTACCACCTTTCTTTGTGCTTCAGTCAGGCGAGATTTATATTGCAAGTAAAATACGCCATAAAGTTCAGCGACTCGGAATGGATAGTGCCTGTTGTTCGAGGTTCCAATCATGTGGTCAATAATTCTCTTAGACTCCATAAACGCTTGAATAGCAATTTCAGCCGCCGGATTTAAATCAATAATGCCTTCAAGAAGAAAGCGCGCATACTGCGTATCAATTTGAAAAGGGTCGAATCCCTTTTTTCGCGCTAAGCTACGTGATGTCTCGATACACTGTTTTGCTCGCTCCCAGTTTCTACTAAATGTAAACACCATGGAGTAGTGCATCCAAAAAAGGGGGTCTGTTGATCTTCTGCCAAAATCCTTAATTGAATCGAAATATTTCTCCATATACCCTTGGGATGTATCCTCGGCTTGCGGGAGCAATCTTTGGATAGGTTGAAACCGCCCTAGTTGCTTGTACAACTCTTGCATCGTGTAAGACAAGTTATAAAGCGTTGCGCTCGCTTTATTGAGGTGCAAAAGCCAATCAAGTATCTCTTGATGAGTGCAAAAATCCGACAAGAAAAAATGTCCTACGCAAAGTGACTTAGAGGCGATGCCGCTGTTTGTTGCAGTAACTAACCAACTAATGCGTTTTTCCCGGAGAACAAGTGATATGCTTTTTGCTGAGAGGTCAGATAGATCTTCTAATTCTGTTTCTGAAGGAAGAACATCCAACGACGACAATAGAAAAGCTGTTGCCAATAACTTTTTATGATCTGATGAGGTACAAACTTCTTTAATTTCTTTCGTCACTATATCTCTAACGAATTGAGATCGTACAAAGGACAAGAGCACGCTTCGAATCTTCCCCTCGTAATCTTTAGAAAGCTTTCGACGTTTTGCTTCCAGTGAGAGGCTTGCCTGATCTGCCCACATACCAGTGGAGTTAAAGAGTTCGACGAAAGAGGCCATCTCAGTCTCATCTAGATCCTCAAGACTTAAGGCTGCAATATTGCGGTATAGCCCATCATCTATAGTTCTTCGTATTCTTTCATCTCCAAGCCACCTGAACGTATTTTCAACGCAGACTATTTGTTGCTTGTCCTTCCTGTTAGATAGGTACCATTCCATATCCTCATGATATCGAATAGCTCCATCAAAAATGACCACGCATTCAGGAAACGATTTGACCACATGAACCAAGTCTTCCCTCAGGAACTTATGATCGCCACCTACGACCAGAAAGACTTCGATCCCTAATGCTCGAAGCTGGAGTGCGAGTTGCCTTGCCGCAATGCTTTTTCCGCTAGCTACCCCACCCAAAAATGCCACGTCATGCATTTCCTCGATATGATGAATAGCTTTGCTAACAGCCGTCCTAGTCACCGATGGGCGGGAATTTTTACTCTCAAGAGCGTGCCACAAACCTTCATCTGGACAAATTCCCCACAATAGAAAATCACTGATTTCGCGGTCAGATATACGTTCGCGCACGGATGGAAGTCCAATTTTTTGTATGATCTTCAGCGCTTTCACTGGAGCCGTAGTGGCTTTTAGAGCCTGAAGTTGTTTGGCAATTTCAGCGATACCATGATTAGCCACTAACTGACCAAAAGCGTTAAATTTTGCAGCAGTAATTGGGTCTGGATTGTTGCCATTGCAGAAAAATATTTTTGCTTTCAATGTGTCAGAGCTGACTAACGCGCGCGCAATATCCAAGTCATACAAACTGTACCCCATAAAGAACACAGCTTCTGCCTCGGCAATATCTTGGCGAAACACATGCCACCACGGGGAATCCACGAATGTCTGAGTCGCATAATCTGTGTTACTTAAAATGAATGGGGATTGTTTATCACGTACATAGCCATTTATATGCACAACTAGATTGGGCGAATTTCTATATTGCCCTAAGGGAACGGCAGCCGTAATTCCGTGAAGCCGCATTGAGCGGTCAGTAATGCTTTCTAAGCAGTCATCATAGTTTGTCGTATATATTCGATGCCATGGCTGCTTACCTATCTGTTGCTGATCGCTTGGGACGATTGAAACTGAAAATCTTGCAACCAGAAAATTTATGAGCGCACTTTTTCCCTTTTCCTGTTCAAAATAATCAGCGACTTGTGAAAGTTCAACATTATCAAAACCATCTACCGCTTCTCGCCCCGTGGCGCGCATAAACAACTCTCGCGCAAGTCTGGCACCAGTCGGTAGTGCTCCACTTTCTGAATTGACACCAATTGAAAAACCCGCTCCACAAAAGAGAATTGCGTTGCCATCAACAATCGCTTGAAAAGCTCGTTCAATATTCACGTATAACCTCGTATGGTAATTTCTTAAGTGGAATCATCTTCCCCGCTCAAGTAACACGGGTGGCTATGGATACAAAAAAAGATTATAAACGGTCAAGTCCAAAAATTGCTGTAAATTCTCTCCGGTAATTGACGTTTTTAGCCTG
>CAZUIT010000109.1:0-2691 GCA_964620355.1 uncultured Burkholderiales bacterium
GAAGGGCATGAAAATCGTAAGCCTGTTGTGTAGTGCCTTGCTGTTCAGCTTTTCGTTTACGTTTGGCTCGATGTACACTTCACCCTTATAGCGACACCTATTTTCTAAGTTAATCTGCACAGCTTTGACTAACAATTCCCATGCAGATTTATTATTACGGATTTTAAAGTAAAGAGTCGCGAAACCCTGAAGTAGCAGAACGTCGTCAGGACTCTTTGATAATGCGTCTTCCAGTACGTGAATTGCTTGGGAGATCTTCCCTTGCCTTCTGAGTGTTTGACTATAGGAAACTATTGAAGCACTCGATTGTGACTCATCACTAATAGGCTTTGTTTTAGTACAGTTCAATAGACCTATCATCTCCTTATATGTGGAGAATCTATCATTTACATCTAGGAAGATTGAACGAACTATTAATGTGAACAGGATTTCTCCTTGTCGGCCAAATAGTCGACCGAGCCTATTTTGCAATTCTCCTAAATTCAGATCTAGGATGCGCCCATCTTCAGAAAAATAGGGATGTTTGTGCATTAGCCACTCATAGATTGATACTCCAAACGCAAATATGTCCGTTCGAATACTGTTGTGTACGCCGGAAAATAATTCAGGTGCCATATATCTTGGAGTTCCTGCAATGCCACTAATGGGAATACCTTTCTTCATATCACTAGTTTCAGTCCATCCGTATGACAGCAGATCACTTTCAGCACTAGTTTTTGAAATACCAAAGTCAGCAAGGACCGGACGATTGGTATCAGTTAGGAGGATGTTGTCAGGCTTAATATCTTTATGAATTAGATGGTGTTGAGAAGCGCCGAAATCTAGCGTGATTAGGATTTCAGAAATGAAGTTACATACGCTCTCATAGTTCATGGCACCCGCATCAAGATCTGCCATATTTCGCGAGTACCATAAGGAAACTATGCAGCCAACATCCTGCAAAATACCAAACGAGAGTGCTTTTGCGACCCCAGAATGGTTGCTCAATGAAATCCAGATTCGAGCTTCTTTTTCGAAGCTTTCAATTCCATCAGAAGTTTGATAGGTTTTAAGGGCAAGTATTGGCATATTGGGCTTTGTGGGTACAAGTTTATATACCGCGCCCATCCCGCCTTTCCTCATACCGCCAATAACGTAAATTTGGTTATCAAGAAAAGGGATGCTAACAATTTGCTTCGTTTGAAAGTCAAGAGTATTGAGTTTTCTCACTGTAGCCGCTCAATCATTGAGCTATTCGCCTGAAATACTGAAAAAACTTATCAATGAAGCTGCGTTGTGGGATCGTTTTGTTTGGATTGCCATTATTTCCTAATGGCGCACCGATTTCAGCGGGTAGAGAATGTTCCGCCACTGGAACAGAGCTTCTTGGTATGACGGCGCCAGACGGGAGAAGCATATGTTGTGCTTGTTGTATGTATGCCGCATTGCAATTATTTTCAATAATCTTGAATGCACCAGTGCTTCCAAGGGTGTGACAATAAATGTGGTGTATCGAAAGTATGGCATCTTGAAGCGCTTGGTCTGATTCCAAGTCCTTAATCACCAAGCCCATTTCTTGACATTTTATATTGGACAAATGCCTGTTGTGAGCAAAACTAAGTGAGTGGTCGATTAACTCATTAACGATTCTATTAACAACGTCATCCTTTGATGGATTGTCCTTAAGCATGTTTCTAGAAAGCCATTCCTTTACAAGAGAGGTAGACCACTTTACTGCCTTGTCGCATTCGCCCAGAAATGCTGGTGAATATTTGGCAATAACTGGTTGCCATACAGGAATGGTTCTTGGGTCACTCACGATTTCTTCATACGCACGGTTAAATTCCTCAAGAACGCCATGCGCAGGTATCCCATTAAACTGTGGGTCTACAGGGCCTAATGATGATTGACGTCCCATCCAAATCTCTTTGCATGAACATGCGATCATTGTTCCCGCAGACATTGCCATTTGAGGGACAAAGCAGCGTATATCGCCTTGGAATTTTTGCCACAGGTAATCTACTATGGACTCTGTGGCAGCAGTATCGCCGCCAGGCGTATGAAGCACTAAATCAAGCCCCTTACTGACATCCAATCCATTAATGGTTGTCATTAGGCCGTTCTTGTCGTTATCGTTTACAGCAGTTGCATTGCCCATTTCTGGTTTTTGCAGCCAACCACTGTAATAACAAATTACATTCCTGCCTGTAAGCTCGGAAAGATTAGCAATATATTTTCTTCGTAGAACGTCGTGTGGGCCGCCGAGTTGATTTATTTCTTTTAGTAGGTCACCCCAATTCGGCATTTGTCACTCCTTGGTCATTTAACTTGTCCTTTTGTTGCCCAAGAAGTATGGTTTTAATCGATATTTTGTTAAGCTCATTCAGCTTGTCGCCATAGACGGCCTGCATTCCAAAACGGTCTCGCATTTCATCCGTAAGATTGAATTTCTCAAAGCTGTCTTTGAAGTCCATTTTCGAGCCCTCATAAATGATGGTAATCAATGCGCATTCGAGGTTGAACACGATTAATTGCAAAAGCTAACAGCTTGGCACGACAATATCAACAACTAAATAAATGTAAAAAGCGGGCATTGCAGCATGAAGGGCTGACAGCCTTTTCAGAAAAATGCCAACGTCCTGAATGGCCGAAATATTGCCGAGCGGCGAATGGCTAGAAGGTCGGTTTTACTCGATGGATGGATTGTTCTAC
>CAZUIT010000110.1:0-2626 GCA_964620355.1 uncultured Burkholderiales bacterium
TCTAAACGGTCAGCCAATGAGTCAAAGTTCATCCAAACATGTTGACGGGTGCAACTTGGTGTTGTTTCGGACCAGTCAAAATTCACCCCATATGTTGGGTTGGACCCTAAACAGAACACCGATTTAGCCGGCTTCACTTTCATGCCTGCCGCATTTGGTGGTTCAAGGGCAAGAAGAACGGTAGACGTTGCTTCACAATCATTGAAGTTCAGGTGATTTGGGTTGATATACCATTTAGTATAGGTGGTGTCAAACCCATCAAAGAACTTCTTAGTTGGGTCAATATCCCTTTGATAATCAATTTTTTCTGCTGCACAATAGGGATTATAGATCCACGAGGTATCTCCATTCACAATTCGTGCTGGATAATCAAATGCGGAATCTAATTGCATCCACTCAGCAAAGCGAGCTGTATCATTAAATACCCCACCTGGTTGGTAGCGAACCCGACTTGGATCCCATAAATCACCTCTTAAAAAATCATTATATAATACGGTATCAATAATTGATTCAACGTATTCGTATCTGTTTGAATCAGGACGGAACCCAAATACATCATAATACTGGTAACCTTGTCCTGGAACTTGCCAAGTGGTATCCAATAATACCAGTCTCACTGTAAAACAACCCTCTTTTCCTGGAGTATACCAATGTTTAGGTTTTGGATCTCTTGAGAAATTACAGTTCATCCACTCTCCATTGGCGTCCCATACATTTTGCATGTATTTCGTCCAAGTCGTACACTGAGGAGCCGTTTGATCACCAAAATCCCATACCGTTTTGATATGGTCATCTTGTCTTTCAGCACCCCAAGCACCGAAGAAATTATCAAACATCACCAAGTCATGCATGATCAGTGCATTATGCGCTGGATCAACAAGTGGCTTTTCGATTACAGCCATAGTATCTGTTCCCCACACAAAAATATCGATAACATCTTCTATGGCTCTAACCGAACGAGTCGCTTTCACCAAAACCATGTTGTCTTCTTTCAATTCGCTTGCGCCATCCAAATCATCCAAAATGAATATATCATTGAAGGCGAAGGCCGAGTTATTTTTATAGTAAACCGTATCCTTAATCTGACATTGGTGACGTAATGAGTCAGCAATAATATCTGGAACACCTTTGCTATCAATCGAAGCCGCTGGGCCTTTTGTCAGTACATCAATGGATGAAAAGAATGGACAGCCTGCAATGGTACCTTGAATCGTTACCGTATAAACATCCGGCTTCGTGAAACTGTGACGTGCTCCTTTAAAGTTTCTGTTATTGACATTCAATGGACCTGAATCTGGATCATCAAAAATCCAAAGGAAATTAACCGGCCAGTTGAGTGGGTCAATATTATGAGTGAATGTGAAATCATTCCCTACTTGGCATTGTGCATCTTTTCCATTTGATTCTTCAATCACCAAATTTGGATTAACATTACATGCAAACCCGGGTTTAAACATGGTATCCCAGCAATTGGAATCATCTTGAATAATCAACCTTACATCAAAGCAGCCATGATCAGAATAAATATGTGTTGGCGACCAATAGCAAGAATCCAACGCAGGACTTTTACCAGAGGTATAACTTGATCCATCACCAAACTCCCAAATAAATTTCTTCACACGGTTATAAGGAACTGTTGAATTATTGTTGATTGGAACTGTCGTCGTACCGCAGGACAATGTGGCGTTGGTAGAAAATTCAGCACCAATATCCTTCGTCACAAAAACCGCATTCGGATCTTGGAAATCAGCCACACACCCCTTATCATTAAATACACGGATGAAGGGAGTATAATACCCTCCTGCTGCCGATGGGTAACCGTGGGTATAATTTCCGCCTGGTCCAGTCGTAAAGTCTTGACCTCCATCTCCAAAAAGGAATTCCACGGTAGTCAGTGTGCGCCCTGCTCCTGGAGTTGATTTATCCTGGAACACAAAATTGTTTCCTGAATAACACTGGCTTGGGGCAGACAATAACTTAAATGACGCGGTTGGTTTCGCATTTACAGTAAAGACTAAATCCTGAGTACAGCTCGACCCACCTGGCGTGGTGATCGTTACGGTGATAGTTACAGTACCTGGGGCGGCGAACGTAAACTGGGCTGTTCCCCCACTAGCCGATTGGCCAGTGGTGGTCGTCCAACTTACCGTTTCACCGGGCTGTGCATTCACACTAAACCCAATTGGCGATCCCTCACAACCTTCAGATGGACCTGTAATGGCACAGTTCTGAGCTGAAGCGACGTTCCACCATACTGAAGCTATCATCACTCCGAGGAGAGATACTAATTTCAACTTTGATAGGTAATTTTTCATCATGACTAAGTATAAGAAGTTTTTGGAGCGAAATCAGGTTCTCTCCTCACCATAAGAAGCAAAAATATCAAAAAAGGTTGCAAATTTTTTTTTCTATTTAAAAACCTTGTCAATCCATGGATTTTCGGGCCTTCGTAAAAGCAAAAAAAGCCACCCCTTACAGGATGGCTTTTCTTTATATATTCATTTCAATTATTGTCGAATCAACGAAACGGTGCCTTTATAGGTTTTCTCCGGTTCTCCTCTCAATTGGTAGGTAATCACTACATAGTATACTCCCGCTGGTAAATCAGCTCCGGTATTGTTTTTCT
>CAZUIT010000111.1:0-2502 GCA_964620355.1 uncultured Burkholderiales bacterium
TCCCATCTTTCAAACGTAGCGTCGAGCCAGCCTGTTTCACTTCGATATTGAACATTCCGGCACTTTCAAGAAGTACATTATTGTTTGTTTCTGTAGTTATTTGGTCTTTATGGAAGGCATCGTATTCACTGTATTCTTCAATGCTTATTTGAACCGAGCCTGTGATAGGATTACCAGCATGGTCAACCAGACTCATTGGAGATATTGAAATTTCAATACCAGCCTGTGTCGTTAACATAATGGCCGATTCGGCATTGCCATTGAAGTTTTGTTTCACGGTATTTTCCTTAGCAAGGAAATCATCCACCGAAGTGTAGGCTGAGATAAAATCTTCTGTATTGGTACTTGGCTCTTGCTGAGAGCCGGCTGGTTCTGGACTTTCTTGAAGCTTTGAACAGGCAACGGTCAAGGCTACCAAGGCCATTGCGAATAGCAGAATAGGTTTTTTCATGGCGTTTCTTTCTAATATGATATTTTACGTACATAAATGGTTGCCTGCGTTTGTCGATTACGGCAGAATCACCAATCGACAGGAAAAAGAAATTCCTTGTACCAATGAACACGCCCATTATTTTTGTGCTTCTTAATGAAAAACGGCGCCTCCATTTTAGTAGTTTGGCTCACAGTCTTTATCGATTTGTTGGGGTTTAGTATCATTATCCCAATTTTACCAGATTTAGCCGTGACACTTGGAGGCGGAAAGATTGCCCTCGCGGTGGTGGCACTCTATGCGTTAATGAACTTTTTGTTTTCACCCTTTTGGGGAACGCTTAGTGATCGTTATGGCAGAAGGCCAATCATCCTTATCAGTGTATTGATCACTGCAGCGTCACAATTTTTACTTGGCTTTGTAGGCAGTCTGTTCATGTTAGCGTTACAACGGAGTTTAGCCGGAATTGGCTCAGCCAATATTTCTGCAGCAAATGCGTATATCGCAGACATATCAACCAAAGAGAACCGTACCAAAAACATGGGACTCATCGGAGCCGCTTTCGGAATGGGTTTTATCATTGGGCCCGTGGTTGGTGGTTATGTGTATGAAGCACATGGCCTGATGGGGGTGGGAATTGTCAGTGGATTATTAAGCCTATTTAACTTCTTAATGGCTGCCGTATTTTTAAAGGAGTCATTGGTCGATAAGAATACAGTATCTAAAAACACGCTAAACCCAATTAAGCCTTTATTGAAAGCCATGGACAATCGAGCGGTTCGTGGACTTTTCCTGCTCAACTTATTATTCATCGCGGCCTTCGCGTTGATGCAAGTTACCGCAGCGATTTTATGGGAAGATCATTTTCTGCTGAGTAAGAAGGAAATCGGATTGGTCTTCGCTTTCATTGGATTTTGTTCTGCCATTGTCCAAGCGGGCTTGGTAGGTATCTTGAACCGAAAACTCGGAGAAAAACGTTTGCTCTCTATTGGCTTGACCATGATGATGTTAGCATTAATTGCGATGCCGCTAGCACCGACTATGGGCTGGGAACTTGTAGCCTTGGCCTTTATCGCATTGGCCAATGGCTGCGTTAGCCCAAGTATCCTCTCTTTGCTCTCATCAGAAGTGAGTCCGAAGGAGCAGGGCAATATCATGGGTTTAAATCAATCATTGGGGTCTTTAGGTCGTGTTTTAGGTCCGATACTCGGAGGTGTCTTGTATTCATTTAATTTCCATCTCCCGTATTTTGGAGGAGCTATCATCATTGTCCTTGCCTTATTGTTTACCTTTGATATCTACCGCAAAGAGATCATCAAATAATGAAACATATCCTTTTCCTTCATGGGGCATTGGGCGCCCAAAGTCAGTTTGATTCCTTGAAAGAAAAGCTTGGAGTTTCTTACCATTGCCATAGCCTTGATTTTTTCGGTCACGGACATAGCTCTTTTTCCGAACAATTTGGTATTGACGCTTTTGCCAACCAAGTGACGGATTATGTTCACCAGTACGAATTGGAAGGGTGTCATGTTTTTGGATATAGCATGGGAGGCTACGTGGCCTTGTTCGCCGAACACGCCCAGCCCGGACTGTTTTCAAGTATCATGACCTTGGGCACCAAATTCAATTGGACTCCAGAATCAAGCAAGCGTGAAGCCTCCTTCCTCGACCCCATTAAAATTCAGGAAAAGGTGCCAGCCTATGCCGAGTCTTTGAAAACAATGCACGGCGACAAATGGGTAGAACTTTGTGAAAAAACGGCGGCAATGATGCGGTATTTGGGCGATATGCCTTTACTGAATAACGTGACGCTTTCTGAAATTAAACTCCCCGTCCGCCTAGCCATTGGCGACTCCGATAAAATGGTCACGCTTGATGAAACAACTTCGGCATTTAGGCAATTCGATAAGGGAAGTTTTCTTGTGATGCCCACCACGCCACATCCAATAGAACAGGTAAATATGGATCGATTGGCGTATAAAATTGAAAAGTTCGTAGAATCGTGAACATTGCCTCTGCTGAGCCGTTTATCTAGGTAAAGTTCATGGCACGATATCTTATAATAGGTGCAA
>CAZUIT010000112.1:0-2425 GCA_964620355.1 uncultured Burkholderiales bacterium
ACCTTAAAACTGGCCGTAATCTATCAACCTCAGTGATGTTCTGGCTTGTACCGCAAGTCAAATTGCCAAAGCTGATCCGTTTCGATGAAGAAGCCAAGCGCTGGTATGACAAACTGCCGCGGCTGATTTTGAAAAACTGGCCAGATGGTTAACTTTATAATAAGTTCTAAAACTAAACTATGAGTTTATTTATACGCATATTTTTAAAGAGAAAGCTTGACTTTGTTTATTTTAACCCTTATAACTAAATTATGAGTTTAGAAAATGAAGCTAAAATAAACAGATTGCTAAAAGACTGGCCAACTGGAACGGTTTACCTATCGTCGTGGCTTGCGAATAACGGAGTCTCAAATCAACTTTTAAATCGCTATAAAAAGAGCAATTGGCTTGAGTCTGTTGGCACAGGTGCGGTTATCCGCGCAGGTGATAAGGTCGATTATCTAGGAGGGCTTTACGCGCTCCAAACGCAAGCAGGTCTGTCTATCCATGTCGGAGGGCGAACGGCTATATCGCTTCTTGGGAGAGCGCATTATGTGGATTTGGCCGCAGGGCGGGCAGTTCTTATGGGAGCAGCAAAAGAAGTACTGCCATTATGGTACAAAAAGAGAGATTGGGCCGTACGCATAGATTACTATGCGACATCTTTCTTACCTCCTGATATGGGCATGATGACTTTCTGGCGACATAATTATTCAGTTAAGGTATCTAGTCTCCCTCGCGCGATAATGGAATGCCTCTACCTTGCGCCAAAGCATCAAGAATTTTTTGAATGCTACGAATTAATGGAGGGGATGAATGATTTAAGGCCACAATCCGTTCAGGAATTGTTGGAGAATTGCTCATCTGTGAAAGTGAAACGCTTGTTTCTATATTTGGCAGAAAAATTCGAGCATCCTTGGCTAGAATTTGTTGATCTATCAAAAGTTGACCTTGGCTCTGGCACACGCAGTCTTGTCAAAAACGGAGTTTATATAGATAAATACAAAATAACAGTGCCGAAAGAGTTTGAAAAAAATGAGCAACCCGAAATATAAAGCGCAAGTTAACATTCTTCTGACCGTGCTACCTGCCGTCATCAAAGAGGAATGCTTTGCTCTGCATGGTGGTACGGCGATCAATCTTTTTGTGCGCGATATGCCTCGCTTTTCAGTGGATATCGATCTGACTTACTTGCCTATCGAAGATCGCGCAACCACACTTAAAAACATTGATGAAGCGTTGCAACGTATTAAAGAGCGTATTCAGGCTATTCTGCCGCGCGCACAAATTTTTTATAAAGAGGATACAGCAAAGCTAGCCGTTCGACATGATGGTGAAGAAATCAAAATTGAAGTTAATCTTGTCGGACGCGGTACACTGATGCCACCAACACGAATGATATTGTGTGATGCAGCGCAGGAGCTGTTCGATCGTGCTTCTGTAATGCCAATTGTACCAATCGGCCAGCTTTACGGCGGTAAAATATGTGCGGCGTTGGATCGTCAGCATCCCAGAGATTTGTTTGATGTAAAGCTCTTGATGGAAAATGAAGGTTTCTCGGATGATGTTCGCACGGGCTTTTTGCTATGCCTTTTGTGTAGTGACCGCCCGATCAATGAAGTTCTTGTACCAAACTTCCAAGATCAGCGCCAAGCCATGGAAAACCAATTCACCGGTATGAGTGATGTTGAATTTACTTACGATGATTTTGAAAGAACGCGTGAACAACTTGTCGAAACCGTCAATAAAAGCCTGACGGCTAAAGACAAAGAATTTTTGTTGAGCGTAAAAAATTGTAAGCCGGATTGGAGAATTTACGATTTTGAGCGCTTCCCTGCTGTGCAGTGGAAACTGCAAAATTTACGCAAACTGATAGAAAGTAACCCTAATAAGCATAAGCAGCTTTATGAGGCTTTGAAGGAAAAGCTCGAAGGATAAACAAACATGACATCAAAACGAGAACAGGCCTTAGCGGGCCTTTTTTTATGCCTGCAAAACGGGATGAGCAGCGTTGCGGCTTTAAGGAACGATCCATTGCCTACCAAAATCCCTGCATCGGGATTGCTCATTTTACGTGATGGCGATGCGGGAGAGCCAGAAATCACACTCTCCCCGACACGATATCACTATGCCCATGTCGCAGAACTGGAAGTACTGGTGCAAAAGCCAAAATCCGATGAGCGCGACGCGGCATTAGATGAATTGCTGGTGGCGCTGGGGGAAGTTCTTAGCGCCGACACCTCACTCTCAGGCGCAGTGGATTACATGTCCATCGGTTCGCCTGAATTTTTAACCGAAACCGTGGACGGTGCGCCCGCCATTAAGGCGGCAGTCGTGCCGATCACACTTGAATATACAACGCTTAACCCACTTCAATAAAGGAGGACTAAAATATGTCACGCGCTTACGGGTGGAATGCCCGAATGTTACTTGGTTTTGAAACCAC
>CAZUIT010000113.1:0-2336 GCA_964620355.1 uncultured Burkholderiales bacterium
TGAATCAAATTCGTAAGTCAGAATTTCGCTCTGGCCGGAGGCGGGAGCATAGCTTACATCGCAGTGGCTTCCCGAAAGGACAGGAAAAAATGCGGTGAGGAATATAGCGACGATGTGGATCAAGACGGATCAGTTGTTTCAAAATGTAGCAGGCAAGAAAAGCAGCAATTCACCGGAAATACCGAATTGGTGGGAATTATTATCCTATTCACTGTTCCTGCGCCAACTTCTGCAGGCTCTATGAAAGCTTTAATCCATCTACCAACAACAACTTACGTTGATCAATAGTGACAGTAAACCTGACATCTGAAGCTGAGGCTTGTTATTGGTTAGCACGTGCGTTCATTTCAAACATCCTCGGCTTTGAACAGGCCAACCCCATTCCATCGGTTTACATTGCAGGCTTTTTTGAAGTCTTCGGACACCACTATGAAGCTCGGATAAATCATCTCTCTGGTGATCATTCTAGGATCAGGAGTCGGGAGAAATTCTAACTTTGAGAAGCTCATTGGTTGCTGTGTTCCTGGGATACAAATGTATTGCGACTTCTCTATGTCTACATTCTCACCTAGATTCGTCACGTTCACTACCGAGTAGCCCTCAAGCGAACCACTCTGCGTTTTAATCTTGGCTGGTAGCAATTCAACCAGATCGTGGCAGGTAGTGCGTAAATACTCGGCAACTCGATTAGATATAAGCGGAACCATCGCACTATTGGCCAAATCATCGAACTTGGCTAGATCTTCGCTGGAAGCTTGAAAACTAAAGACAGGAACACCCCACTTACTTCCCAAGGTAATTCCTTTTTGCAGATCAAAGCGATCTGGTGACATTTCCTTTTGATATGCACCGATCAGCGCTTCTGGGTATTCGTTAGGTATCCTCCACAAAAATTTCATTATTGGGCTCCAGGTCTAAAGTTTTTATTCAGCGCTCTTTGTCCAGATCGAAGCTTGAAGCAAGACATAGTGTTCCATTCGGGCTTGAGGGTCAGACTACTCCGTGAGGCTGGAAACGTTACAAAGAGATAGCAACTCAGCCTTGGTTAGAAATTCAGAACCCAATTGAGTTGTGATTTTTTCAGGCGTCGTTAATAGCGTATGAGAATAGGCGTTGCGCTAGTATGACATCTTGTAAATTGCTATTTTTCACTTCCTCGATAACTTCTAAGAAGTAGAAAAAATCAAAAAGATTGTGATATTTCATCCCATTTGATTGGTATTCAATTTGTCCTTCAGTCTCTTCAATTGGAAAAAATCCAAGGCATGATTCAAGATTCGATGGGGCTTCCGCATACACTTCGATGACCTCAGATTCTAGATCAAGCGAATTAGATTCGCAGAAGTCTTCAAATGTGCCGCCATGCCTAAAGTAGCTAATTAAATCGAATAGTTTCATAAGTTTTTTCTATTTACCCCAAAGCGAAAATCCGGCGTGTTCTGCTGGTGTGTGGACTCTGCCAGGAAAATGTATTTTAAAACCTTGGGCAGCTAGCTCAGTCAATGAGATTGATTAGCATTTATCAGCCTCCAGCCCAAGCGGTTCGAAGTCCAGACGATGTATACTGTGATTCTCCTAATCGGTTATCACTTGGCTTCAGTCGACAAACAGTTTCACTCGTTTCTCAATGAAGTCTAAGAAATTTTCCGCATATCGTTGGCCGGTTGCTTCAGAGACAACCGGATATTCGTTCCCAGAAAGTCCCTTTATAAGATCGAAAACAAAAAGACCGTCCACGTCGCTATGGCATAATGGGATTCTTGAAGGATGCGCACCATCTCTCATCGCAAGACGGTACATGTAAACGACATCTCCACCCACGACTTTGTCAAAGTCCTGTTCGTAAACACTGAATATTTCTTCTCCTCCAATTTCTCCACCACCGTAATTCAAAAGCCACCACTTATATGATTCGGGAAGTGGATGGCCAATAGCGATTTCAGCCTTAATAATCCAATCCAGACTAACTCCGTCGCCAAAATCGGCAAACTCAACTACAGATCGGTTATCTTGGATCAATTTAGCAATTTTATTGTATACTTGTTCGTTCATAATTTAAAAACCTCCTGCGCGATTTTTCCAATAGCTCTCTCTCCATGCATTGAAGGCGGAGCGATTGATTCCTGAAGGCGACTGCCCAGTATTTATGTGAAGCGTATTAAATTACTTCTGGTGCATCCCTCCAGAAACCTCAGCAATCGCACCCTTCTGTGTCTGAGTAAGGTGGTGTAGGTTAACTGCTTGACCATCATAACCAACAGGAGCACGTCCAGAGGCCATTCGCTCGACATTGGTCCCAGTTACCGTCCTGCCTCTTACTTTCCAAGAGCTGACTA
>CAZUIT010000114.1:0-2269 GCA_964620355.1 uncultured Burkholderiales bacterium
TATGTCTTTCCACCAGCCTCGACGATCTGCCGGTCTTGTGAGGCTCCAAACTCTGAGTCTACGTGTGATCGAAAAATAAAATATCCTGCTAACATAAGCTCAACTGCTGCCGTTGCCGTACTCATTGTGAAGAAATGGCGTAGGTCATAGCCCTGCCGATACATGATTTGAGCCAACTCCCCGACCGTTCTCTCTCGATAAACCTCAGACCCATTCGAGAACGCACTGAGAAGCGTCCATCCAGGTGCCGGAAGACTCATTGGAGTAAATGCGTCGCTGAGTAGATGCCCGAGATGGCAGAATAATGCTGCAACTGGATTGTATTCGGCTCCCATTCTGGATGTCACGAAATGCAACTTTCCGCTTGCATCCAATAGAGTAGCGCCTCCACGAAGAATATCAAATATTCCGACGGCCATACCAATCAATGGATCGTGACTCAAGGAATGAAAACGGTGCATGGTTGGATTCATGCCTGGTATCCAGTTAGGCATGGCATCATAAGCGGCCTTGAATCGGTCGGCCATGGGATTGGCGTGTTCCATTGCAAACTTGTCTCGAAGAAATGAAGTCAGCGGACTGGCGTTCTGCTTGGGGCCACCAAGAAAGCCTGTTCCCTTTGGCACTTTCACAACTAACCAATCGACCAGTGAGCCAGCCAAGCCAGCAAGAAACAAAAATCCAACATCATATGGATCGAGTTTTGCTTCCAAGTGAAAGCTCACCTCAAATCGACGGCGTAGAGCAATATAAGCTTCAGGATCAAGAATGGATTCCGGAGAAATCTTTTCAAGATCCACACCTCGATGTCGCAATTCTTGCGTCGCTTCATGAAGGCATTGGCTGTAACTGATTCTCTGAACACTGTTGATTGGTCGTTGAAAATCTGGTTGGGTTGCTTCGTTTGTCGAGGTTTGAATTGCAGAATGTGCACTGGTTCTTTCCATCAATGCGTCGATCTGGAATTCTAAATTATCGATTCCGGAACGAGTTCGTTGAGCCATTTCAATAACTTTTGACACCTCAGCAGAAATTTCGTCAAAACTTAGTCCTGTGTAGGTGAGGTTCACAGCCAGGCCTTGTAGTAGCTCTTTCATGCAGTCTCCTTCTCAAGCCAACTGATGGCATTTTTGATCGTTTGAATTTTTGCTTCAAGGTCTTTTAGGCGTTTCGAGTTCGAATCGTTGAGTTCTCGTTCATCATTTAAGTAATTTTCAAGTTCCTGACGCTGCTCTTGCAAATTGGTAATTTTGCCTTGAACCGCTGCGATTGATAATTGGTTTTCCGCGACAAGCGTTTTTAAATGGACCTGAAGTTTGACGACTTCGGCCTGGAATTGTTGTGCTCCGAGCTGATATACAACTTGGGAACCCGCGCCCAATGCGGTTCCCGCAACAGCGGCACTAGTTGTGACTAACCACATGCCCCCTGCCATTCCTGCGCCGCCTGCTGCAAGTGTACCTCCGCCCAGTAGTGCCAGCCCATGTGAAAGTGCCGCTGCGCCAGAAAGTCCTGCGGCACCACCCAATGCCGCACCAGCTATAGGCGCAATAATCCACGCGCCACTGGCTAATATTGCAGCAGTTACAGTGCCACAGAGTCCAACCTTAAGCCAGTCGATGTGGCGGTGAGCCTTCTTCGCATCAGTCGCTGCATCCTTGATTTTATTTTGTGATGACGCTTCCACATCAATCGCATTCCCCAATTTTTCCCAAGCAGTTTTAAAGTCTTTTTCTAAATATTTTACCTCGTATGGTAAAAATGGATTAGTAAAAAGGATGTCAATGATGAGTGCTAGACGGGCATCCATATTCCACTGCTGAATCCAACTCGTGATAGCACCAGCATTTGTTGCGTTTGGTTTCAGACTGAGGTTCGATTTGATACACGAATTGATTGCGAATTTGAAAGCATCTCTTTTCTTGGATATGATTCGCTGCATTTTTTCCTTGCGCTCATTATTCGATTCCAAATTATGAAGGTATAGAGCCATGTGCAGATTGCATGCTGCCAGCCCTAGAGCATAACTAGAGTCGTCAATGTTAGTATTATTGTGGGATGTTTCCATGATTTGGCTGATAGTATTCAAACCAAGCGATTAGTGTCAAGTGAGACGGTTTTTCGCTTCTGATAGGCCGAGTTGATTGAGCCGTTTCACGTCGTTGGCAGAAAGTAGCGTCCGCATTTGATTGATGGCGTTATCGTTGAGTGTGGCGAGTCGCACGGGTTGAGGTAAGCCTTGACGGATGAAGACAGAGTTTAGGCTTTC
>CAZUIT010000115.1:0-304 GCA_964620355.1 uncultured Burkholderiales bacterium
CTACATGCGCGTTGATGAACACAAACTCAACCAACCGTTTACCATCAATATTATAGACTATATGTTTATTCTTTTAGCCAACCAGCGCAGTGGCACAAACCTATTCAGAGGCATCCTCAACTCCAGTCCTAAAATAGCGGCGGTTCCAGAAATATTTCACGACACCTACTTTAGTTTCAAAAAGCTTCCTGACTTCATCCATTTCGATTACTTCCTCAAAAAGCAACTAGAAATCAATCCAAGTCTTGGATTGCCTGCAAATCGGGAGAAAGTCACAGACGACTATTTAAGTTGGATTGATAAT
>CAZUIT010000115.1:314-2187 GCA_964620355.1 uncultured Burkholderiales bacterium
CCAATTCTGGAATGGCTGGAAAATCGGAAAAAAGCAACAAACAACAATTAAAGTTGAATTATAATCACACCAAAAAAAAAGCAACTGACTGCAATTTGCGATATAAAATACAACTCTTTGCATCACGCTGATGGATACTGGAGAAACCCTATCGATCCACCGACAATGCTTAAGATCATTGAGAGAAGGAGGACACCAATCATCCATCTCCGTCGCAGGGATCAGCTAGCCATGGCCATTTCTCTTTTCCGCGCCAAAAATTCCAATCAATTTGTTGTGGATCAGAATCAAGAAGTCGAAAAACTGACTTTCACCATTGATCGAAACTCGCTGCTCAATCAATTGGATGTTCAGCAAAAGCACGAGGACTTGGTCCTGTCCTGGATCTCAAAATTGAACCTTGAAGTCCACGAGGTATTTTACGAGGATTTGTTCATCGATGAGCTGGGCTCGGATTTAGCCCCAAACACCTTTAATAAAATCACACGCTTCCTAGGGCACGACATCAATGAAATCAAACTTCTCCCAAAAACCCAACGAACTGGCATAATCGGTTACAGAAATGAGCTAGAGAACTTCAACGAGATTGAGTCAGCATTGATGGAAACCCCATATCACGCATCACTGATAGATTAATTGTCATCAATCACCAGATTAACTCACGCCAAGCCCTTGTTAGTGGTTTGTAGAGTGCTAAATAATCATTATAACAACCCAACATACCCGTGGCACTCAATGCGCCCATTACTCTCCACAAACCATTTAGGACTATGTTTAGAAAAATCATCGGAAAGAAGCCTGCCGCTCCGGCCAAGGTCAAAGCGCCCCGCCCTAAGAAAATATCAACCAAGGCGCGCTTTTACGGTGAGCGGGATGGCGTGGTTTCAGGCGCGGTCTTCTGTCCGGATGATCCCTCGACATGTTTTCATGTCGAATGGGTCGAAGATAAAGGTGGAGAAAATCCAGAGATCATTGCAACGGCAGTTGCGAATCTTAAAAACGTCTGCTGTGACAATATACCACAAGGGCATGGCTTCGAATTTAAATTACCAGTCGCTTGGATCGATGGACAGCCACACCGTTTCGAATTCCGTATCCGCGAAAACGGCAGACTTTTTCCGCAAAAGAAGAACTTCTACCAGCATTTCATACCTGATGAAAACGAAACCTCGAATACTCCATTTAATGCAGAGGTGACTTTCAAGAAGGTCATGGAACGGATTCCTTGCCTCCATTCGAAATCCGAACTCAGTGCGCATATCGTTGTAGTCACTCACAACACGACGCGGACAGGGGCGCCTATCATTGCTCTGAATCTAATCAAACACTTAACGAAGAACTGCATACAACGGGTCACCTGCGTTTCGCTGAGTCCCCGTGGTGAGCTTGCCGCAGAATTTGAAGAGGTCTCAAACATATTCATTCAACCAGCAAACGATCAAAGCGAAACTCTACATAATTTCGCCGACGACTTTTGCGATTTTCTCAAAGCTGCCCAACTGCATGCGCCAACTTATGTGATCGTAAACTCCCTCTGTTCTCATCCGATTGCTTCCTCATTGAAACGTTCGAAAGCTCCATCCATGTGGCTTTTCCACGAGTTCCCTCACATGTTCAATGAATCTGCATATTCAGCTGCTATGGATACTGCTGGCCAACTGGTCGTTCCGTGTTCCTTAATTAAACAAGCTTATAGCAAAGTCGGAACCGAGTGTTTAGCGCCTGATATCATCAAAAAAATTGAGGACGCCCGCATCGTGCCACAAGGGGTGGTATGGAAAAGCAGCGACGCAGAGCTACCGTCTGAACGCGATCCGGCAATAAGAAATGAAATTCGAAAGCAATGGGGTGTGTCCCCAGATGCATTTGTCAT
>CAZUIT010000116.1:0-2011 GCA_964620355.1 uncultured Burkholderiales bacterium
TGTTTTCTGCTTTGGCTTCTACACCTGTAACGGCTGCATCTGAAAACCATGGATCGGGAGATATATCACTGAATCGACTTGCAGCAAATTCGTTTTCTTGCCATTGGCGGAGTTCAATTTTTGGCGTGTTTTTATCGCTCAAATCTAGAATGGCAAACAAATATCCTTTGTCGGAATACGCCGTTGTTGTCCAGTTTTGTAAAGCTGTGAATCCATACACTCCTGCTACATCTGGATGACGAAAATAACGTGGATTTTCAAAACTTAGCGAGATTTGATTTCCAGCTACTAAGGTTCTTTTTCCCGTACGCTCAAGATAATTTTGAACTTCGCTGCTCACAATATCGAATCCATCAAAATTGCGACTTTTTGTTCCTACAATAATGGTCGCATCTTCGGCAAAAAGCTGTGTGAGTTGTTCTATTTGTTTGCTTTCAAAGGCTTGAATGTAGCTTTGGATAACGGCATCAATTTGGGCTTGTTCTTCAGCGTCAACGGCAATTTCTCTGGAAAGAATTCGGTCGATATTGCGTTTTACATTCGATTGTCTCACGCCTGTTAATTTGTAATTTGAATCATATTGGAAGATTAAATCCGTAGTTTCGTAGGCTTTTCCTCCCTTTTTTTGCAACACTATGCGTGGCAATTCAAAGGTTTTTCCCGATTTGATGACTACGGTTCCAAGTGTGTCTAAGGTAGAAACGAGTTGTTTTTCCTCAATTATCGACTTTAGTTGAGCAATTCCACTATCGTCTGGGAATTCTTTTGTTCCATTGATGGCTTGTAAGATCAGCTCTGTTTTTGCTTTCAGAGCGTTGCTTGTTTTAGTGCTTGCGCCACCTTCGATTAAGACCGTGGTTTGGGTTTCGGTTTGTGCCGTTGCTAAGACTGTAAAAAACAGGCTTAGAATGAGTAAGAGTTGGACTGATTTTTTCATACGTTTTTTTGATGGTTTCATGCGTAGGATAAATGTTAACATTCTTTGGGCGGATTTCCTCTCCCTCCGCCTAGGTTCTCGTTCATTTCTCCGGGTTTTGAATCGGAGGGAGACTGAGAGGGTGGTCAGGAAAGTTTTCGAGTTTTTTATTTGAGTTCTGTTTTCGGTTCGAATTCAGAATCAAGTTCGAGTTCAGAGTTTGGTTTCGAGTTTACATCCGCCCTGCCCCCTTCAAGTTCAGCCGTTGCTTTTGATTTGAACTTTTTTGAATGGGGAGTTTTTGGGGGCTTGGGCTTGGGTCTAGGCTTAAGGGAAAAATTCTTTCCTTAAACCTTAAACCTCACACCTTACACCTTCCCAACTTATTTCACTAGCAGCATTTTATGCACTTTCACTTGATTACCTGATTGCAATCTATACAAATACACGCCACTCGACAGATTCACTGCGTTAAAGTCCACGATATACCAACCTGGTTGCATGTTTTTATTCACCAAGGTTTGCACTCTTCTTCCCAGAATATCGAAGACTTCTAATTTCACCATTCCGGCTTCTTTTAATCCGTAACGAATGACCGTTGTTGGATTAAATGGATTCGGATAGTTCTGCATCAAGGTAAATTCGCCTGGCAATAAGCTTTCTTTCACTTCTTGCAAGTACTGCTCGGAGCCGATGTACACATCAAATAATGATTTTGGCTCGGTGATTTTCAGCTTGATTTCCTCTTCGCTTCCTACCATGTAGGTCAACTTCGTTACTTGATTTATTAGCAAGAGTTTGGTTCCCATTGGTAGATTTTGCATGATGGATTTCCATAGAACGATGCTTCCTCTTCTGGCTTTGAGTTCCAACTCGTAAGCTGTTCCATCTTCGATGAGTTCGCTTTCTTGGCGTACATAACCGACCGATTTGTCATCTTTGTCCGTTAGAATCATACCTTGTTGCACAAATCCTAAGCTTGGATGACGACGCATAATGTCCATTTCAAGCGCTGAGCTTTTTGCAAAGACCCAATTCACATCAAGACTATTTCCGTCTTCGTAGGTTGCTGTAGCGGTTAAAACTGGCGTTTCA
>CAZUIT010000117.1:0-1943 GCA_964620355.1 uncultured Burkholderiales bacterium
TCGGACTGCTGGCATTAATGGCAATTTTTTCAGCCCCTCCCCCAAAAAACGTCCTCGCCCCACTGAGCATATCGCCGAACTGAAGGCCGGAACGCATCGCGCTAAAGGCCGAATACAGCTCCGTAACACCGTCCAACGCGCCCAAAACCATAAGTCCGTCATTAACGTAACTCATGTCTTTCGCACCGCTTTGCTGCTCTGGGTTAGTATAATTGAACCGAAAGCGGCTTGCGCCTGTTGTGCCGGTCATTGAAATCAACGGGCTTACTATATTGGCAATATCAGGATGACTTTCAAGGCTGGAGTACAAACCCAACGCGCTGTTCGCCGTCTCTTTTATGGCTCCGATGCCTCTTTGAATGCCCGCGTCAACCATGTCTTCCAATTTATGAAAAGCCAAATGTTCATCGTGCAGAAAGTCATCTTCCAACCTCCACACCCAACTCGTCTTCTCTTGTGTGCGTTGGTTAGCGCGGTTTGCCCACACATCAGATGCTTTACCGTATGGTGTTTCTATAAAATTTGACAGAAAATCTAGCCTACCCCTACCCTTCACTCGCCAAGTCTCCTATCAAACCAATAGCTTTTTTTACCCTTTCTGCATCATTCACTTGCTCTAAATAAGATAGCAATTCCACGGTATAAAAATAATCAGAATTCCATGATTCAGGTTTTTCAAAACAAAAATTATGAATTAATTGAATCTCCTGAGTTGCACTATCAAAATTCTTATTTTCAATATCTAATTTACAATTCTTAATTGCATTAATAGATACATATTTAAAAATACTATTTCCTTTATTAATCTTTTCTTCTATCTTCTGAAGCAACTTAGCATCATCTTCATTAAACTTATGTGAAGCTAATTGGTTTCTTAAATAGGCTAATCCCAAAATTTTATCACTCATAACTTATCCTTACTCATTTAAAAAGCCTGGACTATAAAAGTCCAAATCATCAATCGTTTTATAACCAAGGTATGGTAGCTGAACTTTTTCAACTGGAATTGCATCCATGCCTAAAGCTCTAGCGGCACCCAGTCTATGATTTCCATCGACCACATAGTTTTTGCCTTCATGCTCGATAAACTTCACTGGTTCATTTATGCCGTTTTCTTTAATATCTTGGACTAATCTGCCAAAAGCTCTTCTACCCATAGTTCTTGGGTGAGTTACTTCCAATTCATTTGGGGACAAACGAGATACTAGTTTTTCTCCCCCAATCAAACTATCCAGTTCACCAGACTCTCCCCCACCAACAATTCCAAACATCCCAACTAACAATTGAGAAGTATCTCTACCAAATCGGCCTGATGGAGTTGTTATGGCGTTTGTTGAATGTCCGCTAAATATCCCTGTAATATAGCTTTTTGCATTGAAACCATGGATGCTGGCAATGTCTCGTGCATCTTTGTCAAGATTGCCAAATCCCAAGTTTTCTATGCCTGTTTCAACAGCTAAGTGCATTTCCTGCTGTAACCGTACGGCCATTGGAGCGCCATCCTCCCAAATATTTTCCAGGTCTCTTAAAAATGAAGGGGCTAAATGACTGGCTTTTTCATTCGTAAACGGGCCAAAGTCATCCTCTTTTACTCTCGACACCCAACTTGTTTTCTGCCCCGTAACATGGTTATGCACACCCTGCCTCACTTGCGACACAACACTATTTTGATTTGCCCTCTGCTGCCAACGCTGATTTGAGATGGACGGGGTGGACGTTTCCGCTCTTCCCCCCGTCATAAAAAATCGGCTTGAGTTTCGGCCAGTCTGATTGACGGTTTGATTGAAAGACCGGTTGAACGCTTGGCTGTTCGGAACCTTCGGAATGTAACTTGCCGGTGCATAGTCGGGCTTTGACGCGCTTGTAATACTGGAACGCTTCGAAACACCATACGTTTCCATCTTGACAGGATCCAGCTTTGTGTTGTTTTCAATCTTACTACA
>CAZUIT010000118.1:0-1844 GCA_964620355.1 uncultured Burkholderiales bacterium
TAAATCTCTGGCTTGTAACCCCGACCTCCATTTGGTTGTCGGGGTTTTTTTATCATCCGGATTATTTTAATGGATGAATCCCATTAAGACCCGATTACCTTTATCGAAAAGAGCGTTTTTTTTTAAAATTATTTGAAGCGAAAATCCAGTATTTATAACTAGGTTCTAGCAGCTGAATATAAAATATTGATTATTAGGTATTTATAAAAATAGTATTTTTCAAATACAGAATTTCGACTTCATTATAAAAATGTAAACCCCTAGGTGTAAGCATGGTAAAGCCCTTGGTATCAGTGGGTTTTATGGTTAATTTGGTCCTCACAAACCAATTAACTTATCACTTATGGAGATACACAACTACTCTTTTAAAAAGCTAATTCGAGGGGTCACTTATGCAGCAATCTGTGCTGCAGGTATGGCTATTTCGAATGTAGCATCTGCTCAGATGAGCGGAAATTACACCATCGATAAAGGTTCTGCCGCTTCGGCAACGAACTTTAAAAGTTTCGATGCAGCAATGGATGCCCTTCGTGGGGTATCGCGTTCAGACGGCGGCCCTTCTTTGGGTGGTGGTGTGAACGGAGCGGTTACAGTAACTGTAGCTGCAAACTCAGGCCCGTATACAGAGGAGTTTAGACTCTATCAAATTACAGGTGCCTCAGCAACCAATACCATTACTTTTGACGGGAATGGAGAGGAACTTAACCGTTCTGGATCCAGTTCTTCACGTCATGTAGTTTGGTTCAGTGGTGGAGATCGCTTTACACTAAAGAATTTGCGCATTCGTACCACTAATTCTACCTATGGTTGGGGAATTCGGTTCAGTAGCAATTCAGATTGGAATATTGTTGAAGATTGCGATATCAATATACAGTCGGTTACAAGTTCAAGTTCCTATAATTCAATAGGAATTACCTTTACGAATAGTACTTCTTCTTCTTATGGAAGTACAGCAAGAAGCACAGGTTCGACTTATAATGGACGTAATAATATCATCCGTAATAATGAGATTTACGGAAGTACCAATAGAAATAACATGTATGCGGGAATTGGTCATGCTGGAAACAGTTCCAATGCCTATTACAGTGGATATAACAATACCTTTGAAGGAAATCACATCCATAATTTCTACATGTATGGAATCTATGGTTATTACGCAGGTGGAGCTAAATTCTTGAGCAACAGAATTATCCGCGGTCAAAAAGCTTCATACACGACTTTCTATGGAGTTTATAATTATTATGGTAGTTCAGTAACTTATGATGGTAACTATATTGCTGATGATGCTCCAGGAAGTCAGACTTTTACTGCTTATGGAGTGTACGATTATTATGGAACCACCTCTAGTGCTGGTTATCGGAAATTCAATAATAATGTGATTAACTTACAAAATGGACGCTATATACGTGCCACATATTTGCTTTGGTACTATAATACAGGCGTAGAAGCACGTCACAATACTATTTATTGTCGAGGAGGTTCAACCCATTACTATACATATGGTTTGTATATGAATAACTATACCTACCAAAATGCCTATATCGAAAATAATATTGTGGACGTTGATTATTCGAATTCAAGCGGAACTAGCTATAGCATGTACCTTTATGTTTATCAAGGTGTAGTGGATGGAAATGTTATTCCACGCAAGAATGCTTCTACGCATTATACGGGTTACTACTATGGTGCTACTTACCAAACTTGGGCACAATGGCAGAATGGAAACTACTCTCCAGACCCAAATGGTTCTGATTTGCGTCCAAATTATCAAGCCAATGGTCCCGGTTATACAAATCTTTCGCCAATTAGCGTAGAGATTGATGGGGCAGGAGTTGTTTCAGGAA
>CAZUIT010000119.1:0-1770 GCA_964620355.1 uncultured Burkholderiales bacterium
AGTTGAGCGTGAAATCTTTGTAGCACCACGTCCGGTAGCAGCCTTTGTGCCAAGCGTAGCCTGTGAAGGCGATGCGGTTCAGTTTGATAATAACTCTACTTTAACTTCAGGTTCCGTTGAATACCTCTGGGAATTTGGCGACGGATCAACCAGTGTATTGATTAACCCAGACCATGCTTATGCCGGTCCTGGAAGCTATACGGCTACGGTTACTGCTACCTCTAATTATGGCTACAGCAACTCAGCGACCACAACGGTAACGGTTAAAGAAAACCCAACGGCAGAATTTGGCGCAACCAATGTATGTGAAGGAGCAGCTATACCATTTGTAGATGGATCAATCATTCCAACGGGAAGCCCAAGCTATGAGTGGAATTTCGGTGATGGCTCAGCAATGGGTACCGGAGCGAATCCATCTCACCAATATGCAGCCACTGGTTCTTATGAAGTAACGATGAAAGTAACAGCGGATGGATGTAGTGATGAGGTAACGAATTATGTTACTTACGCACCACGTGCAACGGTTGATTTCACTCCAAGTGCAACTACATGTAACAGTGAAGAAGTAAGCTTCATGAATTCATCTAACTTGGTTGAAGGTCAAATGGGATATAGCTGGGACTTTGGTGATACCAAAACCTCTACAGAAATTGAGCCTTCTCATGAGTATGATATCTTCGGAACGATTGACGTGGTATTGACTGTTACTACCGACTTAGGTTGTGTAGATATGTTAACTCAACAAATTAACTTGACAGAGTCTCCAAAAGCAGACTTCACCACCAGCACACTTTGTGATAAAGACGATATCGACTTCACAAATACTACGACAGAGCCATCTGGCGCAGCAACCACATATGAGTGGAACTTCAGCGACGGATCAAGCTATACGACCAATGATGTAACACGCAGCTTCCCAAGTATTGGAGAGTATGAAGTTACCTTGATAGCATTTGCAGATAACGGATGCCAGGACGAATCAACGGTTACAGTCTCAGTTGATGAGATGCCAGTTGCTGAGTTCTATGCAGAAGAAATTTGTGAAGGCACAGATATGGAGTTGATGAATGCTTCAACCGGAAACATGGGGAACTTCACGAACTCATGGGACTTTGGAGCTGCTGGAACCAGCACAGACATGAACCCATCGGTAATGCTTCCAGTAGGATCAACAGATATTACCTTGGTTGTATCTACCCCATCCGGATGTGAGTCTACCACCACAAAAACAGTTACGGTAAACGCCAATCCAACAATTTCTAATGTGGTAATCACCTCAGGAGTTAAAGGAGACGGAACCTATGTATTCACTGCTGATGTAACACCAGCCGATGCGAAGTATACCCTATTCTGGGGTGACGGCGGAAGAGCGAGTGACAATGCAGCAAGTGGTTCTATCACAGAAACCTATACTTACCTTACTGACGGAATGTTTGATGTAAGTGTACGTTTGGAAAATTCAAACTGTAGCATCGAAGAAAACGGAAGCGCCAACGTAACCCGCACGGGCTTGTTGAATATCGCAAACGGTTCATTGATTGTTTACCCTAACCCAAGTAATGGTGTTTTCAATATTGACTTGTCAAGCTTGAACACCGAGAATATCCAGATTGATGTTTATGCAGCTAACGGTCAGTTGATCAATGGCAATGTAAACATCGCAGGCAATGCAGCTCAGTTAGACTTGAGCACAGCAGCGGCAGGAGTGTATCTTGTAAAAGTTCGCACCGAGTCTGGAATTCATACCGCTCGGATTACCTTGAATAAGTA
>CAZUIT010000120.1:0-1665 GCA_964620355.1 uncultured Burkholderiales bacterium
TGAAGAAGATTTACCCGTGTTGAACGTGCCGAGTTTACCATGAATATTAAATTGTCAGCGGTAGTCGCGTTTCTACTGTTTATTCTTACAGGGTGCGAAAAGTCGTCGCTAATAGACCATTGGGTGAACAATTCGGATATTTCTTTTGGTGAAGGTTTTGAAGTCCAGTCTGTGATGCAACCGAATGAGTATTCTTATAAAGGGGAGTTTACAGCTGATGATGATTTTTTTAGAAGAAATGAGTCTATAGGTAATCTGATGGCTGTTAATTCGGTGACGCCTTCTAAATCGGCTGATCTAGGCATTATATTGGAGGATTTTGCAGAGTTTGAATATTTATTTATTGGGCGTGGTAGAGGATGTATTTGGCAAATGGCTGGAAGTTTGATGGATAAACAAATCAAAGGATATTTTGTTTATATCTTTGAGGACTCTTCGGGTGATAAGCCGTATTAAATTATACGGCGAATCCAAAACAGATGTCAGCAAGGTATACAGTTGTCTGCTACAGGCAGTGATCCTATGAATAACTTTCAATTGCTACTGCTCTTACTTTTAGGAAAGACAAAAGGGGAAAGAAAGGTAAAAGGGGGTCCAATTATTTATGATTTTTCATTCTGCGTAGGTATCCACGGGCATCGATCTCCAATTACCAAACATTCCGCAAACCATCCTGCTGGGCATTCTCCTTCGCTCTTACTCTATTCACTCCGCGCAAAAATCATGAATAATTGGACTGGTGCCTTTTCCCTCTTGCTTGCTTGTGATTTATAATTAGATTACACGGAGAAGTAAGATTACGAACCGCTAGCGCGGTCACAAGTTCTTTTCATTCTATCTGGTAGGGTAGACGCCCGCATCGTTTCGCTAAAATATGGATCACCTGAAATCAATTCTAATAGTCGGTGCGAATGGTGCCACAGGAAGACTGCTCGTTACAGAACTACTTGACAGAGGGCACAGAGTTAAGGCGATTGTGAGATCTGCCGAGAACTTTTCACAGGCTATCAGAGAGAATGAAAATTTTTCTATAATTCGAGCGAACGTGTTGGATCTCAGTAATGCTGAAATTGACAAATACATTAAAGAATGCGATGCGGTCGCTTCATGCTTGGGTCACAACGTCAGCTTTAAGGGTATTTTTGGGCCCCCGTATAGGCTTGTTACTGATGCCACCCGCCGCCTGTGTGAATCAATCAAACGTAATAATACGGATAAGTCGATAAGATTTGTCCTGATGAATACAACTGCAAATCAAAACCGAGACCTTGATGAAAAGGTTTCTTTTGCTCAGCAATTTATAATCAGGGTTTTGCGTTTGTTGCTACCTCCACATGTGGACAACGAGAAAGCAGCGGATTACCTTCGCACCCAAGTTGGTCAGAAAGACAGTGTCATCGAATGGGTTGCTGTTCGACCTGACGGTCTCACAAACGAAGGGAATGTTTCAGAATACGATCTACATCCCTCACCTATTCGGAGTGCGATCTTTGATCCTGGCAAAACAAGCAGAATCAATGTTGGGCATTTTATGGCTGAACTTTTGACAAATGATGACCTTTGGAAAACATGGAAGGGGCAGATGCCAGTGATATACAATCGAGAATCGCCTGATGAATTATCGTAAACAAGCAAGTAGCGAATCCCAAAGATAGGTTGGGTGAT
>CAZUIT010000121.1:0-1539 GCA_964620355.1 uncultured Burkholderiales bacterium
TGGTCTAGCCCCCAGGTTTTCGGACAAAATTGATATTGAGTATGCAAGTTAAGTATTTTGTTGTTGATTTGTGTAGCAGGAAACGACTGATGGTGATTGATGAACCGATGTCGTTTGAAGTGTTTCGGGCCCGTTCGCTTCATTATCTAAAACCCTTCCAGCATCGAGCTGGTAGTGTTTTAAGCAGGAAACTCCTTTCAGGTTTCTGAGCCCCGATATCTCTTGATAAGGTATTGTTGGGATGAACTTAATTTTTCTTTTTTCCTTCACTATTCGTTTAATTAATCCCTCTTCCCACATTTCCCAAAACAACATTGGCCACAAGCAAGCTATGGATCCATGTAGGCGCATGTTGTTGTAATTCTCGTAAAACAGCACTAACGATTCTTGTAAATCCTTCAATGACCAATAGATTCGATTTCCGATTGAGGTGGAAAGTATGTTATGAAAACTTTCCACGTGGCCATTTTCCTGGGGCGTGTATGGATGCGTAAAGACTTGGGTCAAGCTATTCTCCTTAAAATATTCTTGCGTAGCCTTGGATGCAAACTGTGGCCCGTTGTCGTTGCGCACCTCGACGTGTAAATCCTTGGTGAGAACATCTGCTGGTTGGAGATGTTCTTCAATGACCCTATCCCACGCCTTTTTAACTTGATTGCTTTTCATATTGAGAGCACAAACCCAATGCAAGACAACGCGAGTGAAAGTGTCAATTACTGTCAAGACATAGGCATGGCAGCGTTGTTCGGTAATCCAAATCATCTTAATATCCATCTCAAGCACTTGCAATGGACCTTCTGGAATAACCACTCTATACTTAGCATAGTTGCGTGCGGCTCGTTTGTTCTTTGGCATGAGCAGGTGCGATTCTTTCATCAAGCGATATACTTTTTTAGGATTGATATAATACCCAAGTAGCCTAAGCCAATAAGTCATCTTTCGATATCCGTAGTTGGTGTCTGGATCATGTTTGATTTGCCTAATATGTTCAGTGATTTCAGCATCCTCTCGCCATTGCTTCGCATCTTCTTCCAATCGGAAATTGCCTCCAGTACCTCTTTGAATAGCAACAGATTTTCTAGGCTTATAGTATAGTTGGTGTTTGCTTAAACGACTGATTAGCAACACTCGATCACGCGTTAACCCCTTGGACATATAGTTCCTGACCAACTCTATCTTTTCGCCAAGGGATACTTCTTTTTTATCAGCTCGTCTTTGAGTTGTCCTTCCAATTCTTTTTCAGCTACTAGCTTCTTCAATAAAGCGTTTTCCTTTTCTAATCTCTTGATTTCCTTCAAATGGGCCGGTGTCATGCCATGTTTTAGGCCTTCTGCACCCATTTCTTGTAGCTTCTTTTTCCATGAATAATAGGATGCTGGAAAAACTCCGTGCTTTTCACAGGCTGCTTTTACTCCCATTTCACTCGCGTCTTTAATGACTTGGAGCTTCTCTTCATTACTAAATGTTCGTTTCATATTGTAGTCTAAAGTTATAGATTTCTATCTATAATCTTGTCCGACTTGAACGGGGGCCAATTCA
>CAZUIT010000122.1:0-1419 GCA_964620355.1 uncultured Burkholderiales bacterium
GGATCAGGAACAAAACCTGTGGGGATTGGGATAAAAATTTGATTTTTGCGTGTATAAATTAGATTGATGCACGAGTCCTTACAGATACTATTAGATTTGGTTCTTCCCGAGGGTTTGAAGACCTATTTTAAGTTAAAGACACATAATTCGGATGCGGATAATTTGCATTTGTATTTAGAGGAGATCAACAGCATTCCTGATGAGTTCAAGGGCCAGAAGCTCGAGTCTAAAGGCTTTTTTGATGAGGTTACGCTTCAAGATTTCCCAATCCGAGGCCGCAATGTATTCCTTCACGTCAAGCGTCGGCGTTGGTTAAACCACACCAGCGGGAAGGTGGTATTTAGAGATTGGGAATTAGTAGCTAAGGGCACGCGAATCACGAAGGATTTTGCGGCTTTTTTAAAAGAGATCAGCCGATACACAGGCTCATAGCCTACAAACAATCGCTTCTTTTTACGGAATAAAGGGCAAGAATCTTCAACGATACTATCGAGAAAAGCTGAGTGAATATCAGGAATGGGAGCACCGTTTAACAGCCTCGAAGGGTTTAGTTTTTAAAGAAAATATTGGCCCTCGTTTATCTATCGACGAGACTTCCTTATCCCAAGGAGAGCTTTACACCATTATTACTAACAAAGATGCTAAGGGAAAGAAAGGTAGTTTGGTTGCTATCATTGAAGGAACTAAGTCGGAGGTTATTATCCCATTTATTAAATCGCTTCCATTAAGAGAACGAAACAAGGTTCTAGAGATCACACTCGATTTAGCTGGGAATATGGCCTTAATCGCTAAGAAATGCTTCCCCAATGCCGTTCAAGTTATCGACCGTTTTCACGTACAACAGCTTGCCTCCCAGGCGTTGCAAGAAATAAGAATAAAGCATCGTTGGGAGGCTTTGGATCAAGAGAATAATGCGATCGAAAAAGCCAAAGCTGCAGGGAAAACATATAATCCAGATATACTAGAAAATGGAGATACTCTAAAACAACTTTTGGCCCGAAGCCGGTACCTTCTATATAAGAAACAGAAAGACTGGAGACCAGGACAAGAGCAGCGAGCGCTCATTCTTTTTGAAAGGTACCCAGATATAAAAAAGGCCTACGAAATGGCACAGGAATTATCTTGGATTTTTACCAATACAAAAGAGAAAGTCTACGGACTAACACGATTGGCCAGATGGTGTGAAAAAGTGGAGCAATCCGGCTTTAAATCCTTTAATACCATATCCCGAACAATACATGCCCACTATCAAAACATCCTAAACTACTTTGACAATCGAAGCACAAATGCCTCCGCTGAATCATTCAATGCCAAAATAAAAGGCTTCAGAGCACAACACAGAGGAGTAAGAAATGTCAACTTCTTCCTTTTTAGACTAGCTAAATTATATGCATAGCCCACAACTTTTTGACTTGATCC
>CAZUIT010000123.1:0-1004 GCA_964620355.1 uncultured Burkholderiales bacterium
CATGAGTCTCCGCAATTATACCACTCCGTCGTGATATGGCGGAATGGTGTTAGATATTGCCTGTAAAACTACAGGATATGACACATTTAGAATTCTTTACAAAATTTGGAACCGAGGAACAATGCAAGGCTCATTGGATAGAATTACGGAAAAATCAAGGAGTCATTTGTAAAAAATGCAATTCCCAGAAAAACTATTGGCTGCGTAAGAAGGAACAGTTTCAGTGTTCAAAATGTCGGTTTAGAACCACGCTAAGAAGCGGTACCATTCTGGATTCAAGCAATTTACCTTATAGGGATTGGTATATAACCATGTATTTGATGACATCTAGCAAGAAGGGTATTTCTGCGTTAGAGCTTCAGCGTCAATTGGGTCGCAAACGCTATCAGCCAGTTTGGCTAATGATGCATAAGATTCGTGACCTGATGGCTTTTCGAGAAGACCAATACAAACTAAGCGGAGATCTGGAGGTAGACGAGATCTTTATTCGAGTTGCGAATAAACTAGGTGAAAACGAAAAACTACAAGCCGGAAAAGGCAGTCAGCGCCAGGCCACAACGATCATTGCGATTGAATCAACAAAGGAAAATAATCATGGCCCCAATGGAGGAAAGCGAATGGGTTATGTGAAGGTACAGCCTATCAAAGGGCATGGGGCGATAGTCGCGAAGGCTGCATTGGAAAAAATGACCGTGTCCCTTAGAAAAATCACATCAGATAAAGGAACAGAGTTCGGGACTTTGTCCACGATAGCCGAACATGAAGCCGTACTTTCGACAAGAGAAAACAACGACAAACATTTGCCCTGGATCGGTGTGATAACAGCAAATATAAAACGCACTTTACTAGGCATTTACCATTCTGTAAAACGTGAAAACTTAGCCCGCTACTTAGCAGAGTTTTGTTATAAAGTGAACCGTAGATTATACGGGACAAAAATCTTTGAAAGGCTAATAAACATAAGTGTTATGCCAATGTTGGTGGTAAATTAGCGGAGACACATG